>JAFQIG010000009.1 GCA_017397655.1 Clostridia bacterium
GAAGGTGGTTACGTCTTTTTGCTTTGTCATCCTTCACCTTCGTTGATTTAGAAATGCATTTAATTTCTGTTTGTCAAGGGCGACGGATATTTTTTGTTTTTTTCTATTTTGGGGCTTGACTTTTAATAGTTAGTCTTTCTGTCAGTCTCTGAACGGTATATATACATGACCTAATCTGAAGTCCATCGGTGCTCGTGTTTTGTTGAATCTGTAAACGCTGAAAACAAGACCGAGCGCCAAGTAAACACTGAGGTTTGAGGAACCGCCTGCACTCATAAAGGGCAGAGTAATACCGATAACAGGCAAAAGCTTCAGACACATACCGATGTTGATAAAAATCTGACCCGACAGCATAAAGGCAACACCCCAGCAGAGCAGCTTTGAAACACCATCGTGAGTGTTTTTTGCAACCAAAACGATTCTCAAAACAATAAACGCCATCAGTCCGAGCATCAAAAGACCGCCCAAAAGACCGAGCTCCTCGCATACAACCGAAAAAATCATATCATTGTTACTTTCAGGAACAATGCCGCGCTGTGTATAATACCCCTCAAACAGGCCGGAACCTGTAAGTCCGCCGGAACCGATAGCATTGAGTCCTTGTTTTTGCTGAAAAATGTTTTTCTCGTAGTTGTACTCGTCAAGCGCTTGAGGATAGTAGATTGCAAGAAAGCGCTCTTTCTGGAAAGTTGAAAAGAAAAACATCCACAAAACAGGAGAAGCTGCAAGAATAAGGCTTATCGCAGCCGCAAAATAACGAAGATAAACACCCGACACAAACAAAAGACCGACAAAAATTATAACAAAAACAAGCGCGGAACCGAGGTCGCCCGTAACAATAACGAGACCTGTCGGAATAAATGCGTGAATGAGCAGAAACAGCATTGTTTTAGGCTCGTTTATTTTATCCTTTTGCATATCAATATGCATTGAAAATGTAATAATAAAGGCGATTTTTAAAATTTCCGACGGCTGTATGTTGATTTTTAGCGGCTTGATATATAGCCAGGAAAAGGCATCGTCTCTGCCTTGCGGACTGTCGCCCCATTTAAAGAGCGCCAACATCAGCAGTAAGGCAACACCGGCGATTCCAGGCCACAGTCTGATGATAAATTCATAATCAAACAGAGAAATTATCAAAGAAAGAACTATGCCGAAACCGACAGCCGCAATCATAACAATAACATCACGGGCAAAGATCGAACCTTCCGATACAGTACGAAGTGTTGCGCTGTGTACCATAAGTATTCCGAATGACGATAATAACATACAAGGAATAAGCAGAGAAAAATCCGTTTCCTTCAAAAAGTTTTTTATTGAGTCAAAAAAGCGCAAAAATACACCTCCTTAGATATTTTTTTAATATTATACAATTTTTATCAAGATTTTTCAAGTAAAAGACTTTAATTTTTAAAATTATGTGTTATAATAACATGAATATAGGTGAGAAAGGATTTATTACTGTATGTCAGAGTTTGTTTCGCACTCTGTGGAAGAAACCGAAGTATTTGCCGAAAGTTTTGCAAAATCTCTCTCTGCGGGAGATGTTGTCGCTTTGTTCGGCGGTCTGGGTATGGGAAAAACAGCTTTTGTCAGAGGATTGGCAAAAGGATTATCTGTTACATCGGAAGTCAGCAGTCCGACTTTTGCCCTTGTTCACGAATATGACGCACCTGTACCTGTATACCATTTCGATATGTACAGAATCAACTCTCTTGAGGATCTTTTCTCTACAGGTTTTTTTGACTATCTTGACTGCGGCGGAATTGTTGTGGTGGAGTGGAGCGAGAACATCGTTGATTATCTGCCGAAAAACACCGTCAGTATAAAGATCGAATACGGAAACACCGATTCTGAAAGGCGGATTATAGTTAAAGATGAAAATTCTTGCAATTGATTCCTCTGCTGTCACGGCGAGTGTTGCCGTTGCAGATGATAGTTTATTAAACGCCGAATTCTTTCTCAACACAGGTCTCACTCACAGCAGAACGCTTATGAGTATGATTGAATCTGTTCTGAATACAGCCGATTTACGACTATCTGACATAGATTTGTTTGCAGTCACGAACGGACCCGGTTCTTTTACCGGTGTGCGCATCGGTGTCTCGTCCGTTATGGGTATGGCAGAAGCTTTGGACAAGCCGTGTATCGGTGTTTCGACTCTGCTGTCAATGGCGTACAATCTACAGTCCTTCTGCGGGATTATATGTTCTGTTATGGATGCGAGATGTAATCAGGTTTACACGGCGCTGTTTGAGTCTGACGGTACAAGCATTAAAAGAATCACCGATGATGATGCAATGAGTCTGGATGATTTGGGCGAAAAGTTGTCACTTATCAAAAGACCGATATACTTTGTCGGTGACGGTGCAGTACTTTGTTACAACAGATTTAAGGATACTCTGTCCGATATACATCTGCCGAGCGAAAATATTCGTTTTCAGCGCGCTTCTTCCCTCGCAAAGGCAGTATTTGATAACAAACTTTATGATGATGCTCTGACCCCCGAAAAGTTAACGGTCTCTTATCTTCGACTGTCACAGGCAGAGCGTGAAAGAAAAGCAAAATTGGAGGTAAAAGGAAATGACGGCACTTGCGTGTGACCATGCAGGGTACATTTTAAAAGAAGAAATAAAAAAATATCTCGACTCTATAGGCGAAGAATATACAGATTTCGGAACAGACAGCGAGGAATCGGTTGATTATCCGATATATGCTGCCAAAGCAGCTCACGCCGTAGCCGACGGCAAGTGTTCAAGAGGGATCCTGTGCTGCGGCACGGGAATAGGCATTTCGATCGCTGCCAATAAAGTTAAGGGCATCCGTGCCGCTTGCTGTACGGAAGAATACTCTGTTGAAATGACGAGAAAGCACAATGATGCAAATATTCTTTGTATGGGTGCGAGAGTTATTGATACGGATACTGCAATAAAACTGACGAAGATTTTCTTTAAAACAGAAGCCCTGACAGAGGAAAGACATCTGAGAAGAGTAAAAATGCTCGAAGATATTGAAAACGGTTTAATGTAAATTACCTTAGGAGGTTAAAGATATGTCAAACGTTACCATCACAAACCATCCTCTCATCCAGCACAAGCTGACGATTATGAGAAACAAAAACACAGGCTCCAAGGAGTTCCGTCAGCTTGTCGGCGAAATCGCCATGCTAATGTGCTATGAAGCAACAAGAGACCTACCGCTACAACCCGTTACGGTAGAAACACCTCTTGTTACGGCAGAATTCAACACACTTGCAGGCAAAAAGCTGGCTTTTGTGCCTATCCTACGAGCAGGTTTGGGAATGGTGGACGGCGTTTTGCAGTTAGTTCCCTCGGCCCGTGTGGGTCATATCGGACTTTATCGTGATCCCGAAACACTAAAACCCGTCGAATACTACTGCAAGCTTCCGGGCGATATCAGCGAAAGAGAGGTTATCGTGCTTGATCCTATGCTTGCAACAGGTGGATCTGCAATTGATGCAATATCTCTTATTAAGCAGCGTTCACCTAAATCAATAAAGTTTATGGGAATAATTGCTGCTCCCGAGGGACTTGAGGCACTTAAGGCTGCTCATCCCGATGTTGATATTTACTGTGCCGCACTTGACGAAAAGCTCAACGACCACGGATATATTGTTCCTGGTCTCGGCGATGCGGGCGACAGAATTTTCGGTACCAAATAATTTGACTTAAAGGAATGTATACAATGAGAAATATAAAAATTTGTGATATGACCCTCAGAGAGGGTGTCAGTAAAAATATGCTCTTCAGCTTCCGTGAAAAGATTGACATTGCCAAAGAGCTTGACCGTCTTATGGTTGATGTTATCGAGGTAGCTCCCATCGAAAACGAAAAAGCAGACACCTTGCTTATCAAGTCGATTGCGACTGCTGTCAAACACAGTATTGTTTCAGCTGCTGTCGGCAATACCGTTGACAGCGTTGAGCTGACGTGGAATGCTGTATCTTCGGCTGCTAAGGCAAGGCTTCACGTTGTTCTGCCTGTATCTGTTGTTCAGATGGAATATATCTGCGGAATCAAGGCTCCCGCAATGCTGACTCTTATCTCTGACCTTGTCAGAAAATGCCGTGAATTTACTGATGAGGTTGAGTTCACTGCCGTTGATGCTACACGCGCCGATGAAAAGTTCCTTGCAAGCGTAATCAGTGCTGCCGTAGAATCGGGCGCAAAGTACATCACTCTCAGCGATACATCGGGCACAATGTTTCCGGATGAAATTTCCGCTTTCATCGAAAAGACTGTTAACTCAGTTCCTTGTATGAAGGATGTCGAATATACCGTACAGTGCAGTAACGAGCTTCGTATGGCATCGGCTTGCGCAATTTCTGCGGTAAAGATCGGTGCTTTCAGTATCAAGACAACCATCAAGGGTGTTTCCACTCCTACACTTGATGCTGTCGGTCACACAATTGCTCTGCGCGGCGAATCGCTCGGTATCGAAAGTAATATTAATATCACCGAGCTTAATACGGTTGTCGGCAAGCTTATCAAGCAACTCAAATCCAGAAGAAGTGAAACATCCGCTTTTGATAACGGTGTTGTTGAAGCTTCGGCGGACGAGGTTTTTGCCGATTCTGATATTGACGTTACTTCATTTATTTCGCTTCTTGAAAAGATGGGTTACTTCCTGTCGGAAGATGACAATATGAAGGTTTACGAAGCGTTCAAGTCAGTAGCTTCCAGAAAGACAAAGGTCAGCTCTAAAGAGATTGATTCGATCGTTGCAAGCTCTGCACAGCAGGTTAAGCCTACATACAAGCTTATCAGTTATGTTATCAACAGCGGTAACGTACTTACTCCCACGGCGCATATTACAATTGAAAAGAACGGCAACCGTCTTTGCGGTCTCAGTGCAGGTGACGGTCCGATAGATGCCGCTTTCCTTGCAATCGAAAAGACCTTCGGCCATCATTTCGAGCTTGATGACTTCCAGATCCAGTCGGTAACAGAGGGTCGTGAGGCTGTCGGTGAAGCTATCGTTAAGCTTCGCAACAACGGCAAGCTTTATTCAGGTATCGGCACATCAACAGATATCGTTGGTGCAAGCATCTACGCATATATTAATGCTTTGAATAAAATCGTTCATGAGGAGGAATCCTTTTGAAGCTCTCATTTTCAACAAACGGCTGGGATGAGTTCAACTGGCAGGAGTTTTATTCTATGGCAAAGGACCTCGGCTTTGACGGAATAGAGGTTCACGACATCCACAGCTTGCCGTTCAGCACACATAAAGCTCCGTTTTCGCTTGAAAACATTTATTCAACATCAAGAAAACTTCATGAGCTTGATCTTAAAATCCCTTGCTTTGACGCTGTCTGTGACATTGCAGATTCAGATAAGCTGACAGAAAACTGTATCGATACAGAAGAGTATATTACCATAGCTTCAAAGCTCGGTACTCCTTACATACGCATTTATGCAATGCCTCAGGACGGCAAAACCGCCGACGACGAGGATGATGCGGTCATTGAATATTTAAAGAGAATGCTTCCCATTGCCGAAGAAAGCGGCGTTGTTCTGCTCATCGAGACAACGGGTATTTATGCCGATACATCACGTCTTTGTGATGTTCTCAACTACTTCTCTTCGGATTTTCTCGGTGCTGTGTGGGATATTCATCATCCGTACAGACTCTTTGACGAATCACCCGAAAAAACCGTTCAGAATCTTGGCGCATATATCAAGCATATTCACATCAAGGATTCTCAGAAGGTAGGCGACAAAACAGAGTACAGACTGATGGGCGAGGGAGATATGCCTGTAGATGAATTTATGCGTGCTCTTGATTCGCTCAATTTTGACGGATTCATCTCTCTTGAATGGATTCCCGGTTGGCTTGAAGAACTTTCTGACAGCGGAATTGTTTTCCCGCATTTCCTGAACTTTATGAGCACTTTTACAGGAAGTACCGTTGAAACAACGTCTCTTTATTCCAACAAAGCCAATACAGGCAAATTCATATGGAAGAAAGAATCAATTATTGATCTGACGTTTCCTCAGGTTCTGGATAAGGTTGCCGATCAATTTCCTGATCAGTATGCTTTTAAATACACTACACTCGATTACACAAGAACCTATAAAGAGTTCCGTGACGATGTAGATACCTTTGCCAGAGCATTGATTGCTCTCGGAGTAAAGCCCGGCGATCACGTTGCCGTATGGGCAACAAATATGCCTCAATGGTATATCGCATTCTGGTCTGTTACAAAGATCGGTGCCGTTCTCGTTTCAGTCAACACCAATTACAAGATTCACGAAGCAGAATATCTTTTCCGTCAGTCTGACACGCACACTCTCATTATGTGTGACGGTGCACTTGACTCCGACTATGTTGCAATTATGAACGAGCTTTGTCCTGAGCTTCAGAACGCTGTACCGGGACAGCCGCTTCATTGCAAGAGACTGCCTTTCCTTCGTAATATTATCAATATTTCCTCAAGTCAGCAGGGCTGTCTTACATGGGACGAAGCTATGTCCTTTGCTTATTCCGTTCCGATCGAAGAGGTTTATCGCAGAGCATCCAATGTTAAAAAAGACGATGTATGCAATATGCAGTATACTTCAGGTACCACAGGATTTCCCAAAGGCGTTATGCTCACTCACTATAATGTTGTTAACAACGGTAAATGTATCGGCGACAGAATGGATCTGTCAACAGCTGACCGTATGATGATTCAGGTCACTATGTTCCATTGCTTCGGAATGGTTCTTGCAATGACTGCGGCAATGACTCACGGTGCAACGCTTCATCCGATTCCTTATTTCTCGGCAAAAGCCTCACTCGCTTGTGTAAATCAGGAGGGAGTTACCGTATTCCACGGTGCGCCGACTATGTTTATTGCGATGCTGAATCACCCCGATTATGCAAAAACAGACTTTTCTCACGTTCGTACGGGCATCATGGCAGGCAGTACGTGTCCCGAAGCGTTGATGCGCGAAGTTGCCGAAAAGATGAATATGGTCGGTATTACATCAGTTTACGGTCAGACCGAAGCCTCTCCCGGCTGTACAATGAGCGACTGGGAAGCTCCGCTTGATCTTCGTGTAGGTACTGTCGGTAATGCGCTTCCAGGTGTTGAGTGTAAAATAATCAATCCCGAAACAGGCGAGGAAGTTCCCGATGGCGAAAACGGTGAATTTGTAGCCCGCGGTTATAACGTAATGAAGGGATATTATAAAATGCCTCAGGCAACCAAATCCGCTATTGACGAAAACGGTTGGTTGCACACAGGTGACCTTGCGTGCAGAATGCCCAACGGATATTACCGTATAACAGGCAGACTCAAGGATATGATTATCCGCGGCGGCGAAAACGTATATCCCAAGGAGATTGAAGAGTTTATCTTCACTCATCCGAAGGTATCCGATGTACAGGTTGTCGGTGTTCCCGATGAAAAATACGGCGAAGAAATATGCGCCTGGGTAGTTCTTAAAAAAGGCGAGACACTCACTGAACAGGATATCAAGGATTATGTTCTCTCTCATATGGCACGTCACAAGGTTCCGAAGTATGTTGAGTTTGTCGATTCGTTTCCGATGAACGCTGCAGGAAAAATTCTTAAATACAAAATGGTTGAAATCTCTACAGAAAAGCTTGGACTTAAAAAGGATGTTTAATTTTTTCGAGGAGTGAGAGTATGAAGACTAAGTATGAACTTATAGTCGTAGGCGGCGGTTTTGCAGGTATGGGTGCTGCCATTGCAGCAGCAAGACAGGGTACAGATGTTCTGATTGTCGAAAAGAACGGTTATCTCAGCGGTTCTGCTGCAATGTCATACGTCAATCCCTTTATGGGCGAATACAGAATCAGGAGCTCGGAAGACGGCGAAAGGGATATTGTTGTCAATGCAGGCATTTTTGAGGAAGTAAGGCAGCAACTTATGAATTACGGTGCATACCGCAAAGCAGGTTCTGCATTTAATATGGAAATCCTCAAAATTATTTTTGACAGAATGTGCAAGGATGCAGGCGTGAGTGTTCTTTTTCACGCTTACGTCACGGATGTTGTCAAAGCGGATGACAGAATTTCTGCAATTAATGTGGCTTGCAGAGGAAACAAATACACCTTTGAGGCGGATTGTTTCATTGACGCTACAGGCGATGCAAATCTTTCATATATGGCAGGATGTAACTGCAGACTCGGCAGAGACGCAGATAACCTTTGTCAGCCTATGACTCTTTGCTTCAGAATGGGCGAAATTGATACAGAATCATACTGGAAAAACCTTAAAGATGTTCAGAAAATATGGAAAGAAAAACTTTCAAACGGCGAATTACTTAATCCCCGTGAAAACATACTTTCATTCCATCTTGTCGAAGAAGGCGTTGTTCACCTGAATACGACAAGAGTTGTAAAGAAAAATCCCGTTGATATTATCGGACTTTCAGAAGCAGAAGCGCTTGCACGTGAACAGATGCTTGAATTCATCAACTTTGTCCGTGAGAATATTCCCGGTTGCGAGAATGCTCAGGTTATTTCTGCTGCACCCGAAATCGGCGTGCGTGAAAGCCGTATGATCGAGGGTGAATATACCGTCAGTGTCGAAGATTTCTTTGAGTGTGTACAGTTTGAAGATTCCGTGGCGCGCGGTGCATATCCCGTTGATATTCACAG
Organism: Clostridia bacterium; assembly: GCA_017397655.1. Lineage (GTDB taxonomy): Bacteria > Bacillota > Clostridia > Oscillospirales > Acutalibacteraceae > UBA1425. The sequence continues at coordinate 8,635 of JAFQIG010000009.1, forward strand.
TCCCGACGGAACAGGTACTCTCATTCAGAAGATTCCCGTAGGAAAGTATTACACTATTCCGTACCGTTCGTTAATTCCTAAAGATATGAAGAATCTTCTTGTTGCAGGCAGATGTATCTCCACAACTCACGAGGCACAGTCCGCTTACAGAATTATGCCGATCTGTTGTTGTATCGGCGAGGGTGCAGGTGTTGCAGCATCTCTGGCTGTCAAGAACAGCCTTTCCGATGTACGTGATGTCAATATCGACGAAGTACACGCTATCCTCGATTCAGTCGGTGCACTTTATTGATCTTAACGAAAGAAGCTTTTTCTAATGAGTTATAAAAATCTTAAGTTTCCCCCGACAAGTGTTTTCCTTGTCACAGGCGGTGCAGGCTTCATCGGCTCCAACCTTTGTGAAGCTATACTAAGCTTGGGTTGTAAAGTGATATGCCTTGACAATCTTTCTACAGGAAAACAGGAAAATGTTGATTTATTTAGCGATAATCCCAATTACACGTTCATTTTGGGCGATATTACCGATTATTCGGTGTGCGAAGAGGCGTGTAAAGGTGTTGACTTTGTCTTGAATCAGGCAGCATGGGGCAGTGTGCCGAGAAGTATTGAGATGCCGCTTTATTATGAAGAGGTCAATATCCGTGGTACACTCAATATGATGGAAGCCGCTGTCAGGGCAGGGGTTAAAAAGTTTGTCTATGCGTCCAGCTCCTCCGTATACGGCGATCATCCCGTGCTTCCTAAAAAGGAAGGTCAGGAGGGCGAATTACTGTCTCCGTACGCATTGACAAAGCGTGTTTGTGAAGAATACGGTAAGCTCTACAAAAAGCTGTACGGTCTTGACACATACGGACTTCGTTACTTCAACGTTTTCGGCAAACGTCAGTCTCCTGACGGCGCATATGCTGCTGTTATTCCGAAGTTTATTAAAATGCTTCTGAATGACGAAAGACCGACAATCAACGGCGACGGCAAGCAGTCACGTGATTTTACGTATATTGACAATGTTATTGAAGCAAACCTCAGAGCCTGCCTTGCACCGAGTGAAGTCGCAGGCAATACGTTTAACATCGCCTACGGAGGCAGAGAGTATCTTATTGATATTTATTATGCATTGACAAAAGCACTCGGCAAGGATATCGAACCGATTTTCGGTCCTGACAGAGCAGGGGATATCAAACATTCCAACGCCGATATCAGTAAAGCTAAAGAGCTTCTCGGTTATGATCCCGAATACGACTTTGAAAGCGGATTAAAATTAGCTATTGACTGGTACGTAAATAACCTTTAAATAACAAAACGTGCTTCACTTTTTTTGGTGAAGCACGTTTTAATTATTTAACTATTTTGGTATAAAACGAATAAACTACAGGTGACAGATTAAACAGCTTGTGATGCTTTGGCGGATTCGATTGCTTGTGGTAAAAGATATCGAACAGATCCGAAGCATCTTTTTTAGTTTTGTGATCACATTCTTTATCAATACAAAAACCGATAAAATTGTCACAGGCTGCTTTTGCATTTAATTCGGCAATTTCAGAAAGACCTTTTTCGTTAAAGAATTCGTCACGTGTTACGTAAAGATTCTTCATACAAAGAAGCATTTCATCTTTAGGAGTAAAAGTGTGACTTGCACTGCCTTCTCTTCGATAATAAAAGTACATTTTGTCACCGCAGTACACTATCTTTTCAGCTTCCGCAATAGCCATCTGAGTGAAACATTCATCTTCTGCTCTTTTAAGCAGAGTGCTGAATCGTACATTCTTTAAAACATCGGCAGAATACAGAGACATACACGATGAAACAGCATCGTCACCGTACCAGCCTCTGAAAACATTATCATAAAATATTGACAAGGCTTCTGTTTTGTTCCGCGTTACGACGTACGGCTTTTCATCGGGAACAGGCTCTTTATAATCATAGCTTTTTACCCCTCTGCCGTTACAGCGCGCAATGTCGGCATTATGTTCTGTTATAATAGAGTGCAGACGTTCAAGAAAGTTTTCGGCAATATAGTCATCACCGTCTATAAAGGCAATATACTTTCCTTTTGCGTTTTCAATACCGTAGTTTCTGGCAGACGAAACACCACCGTTTTCTTTCTGTAAAAGCTTGAATCTGTCATCACTCTCACAAAAGACACGGATAACATCTGCAGTTTTGTCCGTAGAACCGTCATCAACACACAGAACTTCAAAATTCTTGTATGTCTGGACTGCAATCGACTTTAAACAAAACATTATATAGTTTTCAATATTGTAGGCAGGTATGATTACGGAAATCAGATCGTTCAAAATCTTCACCCTTTAATATCAGTCGTTTGTCAGCTTTCTGACATACGTTTTGAAGAACTTTACACCCTCACCGAGTGCAGAAATCGGGATTTTTTCGTTTGTTCCGTGTGTTCTGAGAAGAAGTGAAAGATCAACGATAAACGGAGCAAAACGGTAAATGTTATCACAGATGGGTTCGTAGAAGCAAGCATCGGTACCGCCCATAACAAGGTAGGGCGCAACAACGCTGTCGGGATTGTTCTGCATACAAATCTCTTCAATAACCTTAAACGCTCTTGAATCGGTAGGAGAGAACTTTGAAGCTTCTTTAGTACGAAGAACACGGATGTTGATATCCTTGTATCTTACAACCTTTTTGATATGATTGATAACATCTTCGGTAGTAGTACCCGGCATCTGTCGGAAGTTGACCGTAATTGTGGGAGTCTGCGGAAGAACATTTGCGGCAGGACTGCCCTGAGCCATAGTAACTGCAGTAGTAGTGCGGATCATACTTGCGGCGGCAGGAATGTACTTGAGAATCTGCTTGACAGCAGGCATAAGCATAGGAAGATTACAGGTAACAAGCTTTGCAGGATAAGAAACATTCTTTCCGACTTTATTGAAAAGCTCAAAGAGGAAAGGCTCAATCTTAGCATCAAACTGATTATTTTCCAGATCCTGAATAACTGTAGCCATATGTCCGAGACCTGAATGTACGGGCGGACTTGAAGAATGACCGCCCTTGTGATTGAGCGAGATCTCAATGTCACAGTAGCCCTTTTCAGCGATACCGATACCTGCAAGCTGCTTATTCGCAATACCTTTTACCTTAAAAGGAAGAATCGCACCGCCTTCATCAAGGACGCTGTCAAGTCTTACACCTCTGTCTTTGAGAGTGTTCATAATGGATTTTGCTCCGCCGTATTCGGAAGCAACAACTTCTTCATCCTGACCGAAGAGAAGATAAACATCTCTTTCCGGTTCATAACCCTCTTCAAGAAGTGTTTCAACGGCTTCCATAACACAGATAAGATGGTTTTTCATATCAAGAGTACCGCGACCCCAGATAAATTCGCCGTCATTGAAGCCGTCAAAGGCAGGATGCTCCCAATCATCTTCAGTACCTTCGGTAACAGGAACAACGTCCTGGTGTGAAAGTAAAGCTATAGGCTCAAGCTCTGAATTTTTACCCTTCCAACGATAAATCAGATTGGCTTCACCGACAATTTCTTTAGAAAGATTTGCTTTAATAAGCGGATATGCCTCGTCAAGAAAAGCGTGAAAACGCTCAAACTCGGACCAATCCGTTTTGGTTGCATCAGCATTTGAGATTGTACGGTAAGTAATCGCTTCGGAAAGATGCTTTGCCACGCGGTCAACGTTTACTTCTTCCTCTGCCTTTTCGCCGAAATCTCTCTTTTCGGGACGGTGAAGAGCCGCTTTTACCATATTGGCAGCGGTAAGTGCTCCTATTGCGCCGAGAATTACCTTTTTAGAAGTTTTCAAGGTAACAGCCTCCTTGTTATTAATAGTTTATGTTTAATTATACAACACTTTAGGGGATTATTCAAGCATTTAAAAATCAAACAAGCTCATCTGGGTAGTTTTTGGTAAAGAGTTGAACGCTCCGACCTCTTCAAGTGCCGCTATAACACTCTTTGACACGCCTGCACGCTCCTGAAAATCCTCGATCGACAGAAATTCTCCCTGACCGTCATCACGTGCCGCCTGCAAAGACTGCGCCGCAACACCGCCTGCGCCTGCCAATGCAGAGAAGGGGAGTCGTATCTTTCCGTCCTCTATCTTGTAAACGGAAGCGTCCGACTTATAAATATCAACAGGTAAAAACTGAATTCCGCGCGCCATCATTTCATTAACGACCTGCAATGATGTGTAAGTGCCTTCTTCTTTAGCGGTAGCTTCTTTACCTTTATTCAGAATCTCCTTCATTCTTTGTTTGACGGCAGATCTTCCTGCAAGGATGGCTTTTGTTTCAAGATCCTCACTTCTGACCGTCATATAAGATGCGTAATACTCGATCGGACGGTATACCTTGTACCACGCAAGTCTCATTGCAGCTATGATATAAGCGGCGGCGTGAGCCTTCGGGAACATGTATTTGATCTTCATACACGAATCAATGTACCAATCTTCAACGCCTGCATCTTTCATTGCGTTGATGTGATCCTGAGTCAGCTTTTCTTTAGCTTTACCCTTACGGACAATTTCCATGATTGTAAAAGCGGTAAGATCGGGAACGCCTTTCTGGATAAGGTATGTCATAATACTGTCTCTCGTTCCGATAACATCGGAAATTGTACACACGCCTTCTTTAATAAGATCCTGTGCGTTACCGAGCCAGACATCGGTACCGTGAGAAAGTCCTGAAATCTGCAGAAGATCTGAAAACTTAGTAGGCTTTGCGTCCAAAAATATCTGACGTACAAACGGAGTACCCATTTCTGGAAGGGACAGCGTTCCCGTCTCACATTCGATATCCTCGGCAGTTACACCGAGAGGTTCGGGACTCTTGAACAGCTCATAAAGCTTTCTGTCGCAAACATCAACATCCATAACGGAAATACCTGTGGAATCCTCCAGATATTTATAAATAGTGGGAACATCGTGTCCGAGATTATCAAGCTTCAGTATAGTATCGTGAAGCGAATGGAAGTCGAAGTGTGTAGTACGCGTTCCCTTGCCTGCATCATCAGCAGGGTGCTGAATCGGTGTAAAGTCCTCGGCGACCTTGTCACTCGGAATAACAACCATACCGCCGGGATGCTGTCCTGTAGAACGCTTGACACCCATACAGCCGAATTTGAGTCGTTCCTCTTCGGCTCTCGGCAATATTATATTGCGTTCCTCAAGATATTTTTTTACGTATGCATATGCAGTTTTTTCGGCAACAGTACCGATAGTACCTGCCTTAAAAACATGAGTGATACCGAAAAGCTCCTCTGTATATTTATGAGCGCTTGATTGGTATTCACCTGAGAAGTTAAGGTCGATATCGGGAGATTTGTCACCGTCAAAGCCGAGGAACGTTTCAAACGGAATATTATGACCGTCTCTGGTCATTGGTGTCGAACAATTCGGACAGTCTTTCGGCGGCATATCAAATCCCGATTCATATTCGCCCTTTAGGAAAAATTCGCTGTGTTTACACTTCGGACAGACATAATGAGGATGCAGTGGATTGACTTCAGATATACCTGCCGCAAAAGCAACGAAAGATGATCCGACAGAACCTCTCGAACCGACATAATAACCGTGATCTTCTGAATTCTTTACAAGCTTCTGTGCAATGATATACAAAACGGCAAATCCGTTTTTGATGATTGATTTAAGCTCTTTTTCAAGTCTGTCAGAGACATATTTCGGTACATCTTCACCGAAAATTCTGTGAACTTTCTGCCAGCAAAGCTCTGTCAGATTCTCTTCGGATCCGTCAATGTGCGGAGGAAAAGAGCCTTTGGGGAACGGAGGAAATGTTTCGATAAGGTCGGCTATGCGGTTTGTATTTTCAACAACAACCTGATATGCCGTTTCTTCACCGAGATATGAAAACTCAGCGAGCATTTCTTCGGTAGTCCTGAAATAAAGAGGAGCCTGATTATCGGCATCGGAAAAGCCCTGTGATGCCATAATAACAGCACGGAATATATCATCCTCTTTGTTCATAAAGTGAACGTCACCCGTAGCTACCGTGAGTTTTCCGACTTCGTCACCGATACCGATTATCATTCTGTTGATGTTTTCGATATCCTCAAATGAGTTAACGGCAGAGTGCTCGGGCTTATCGGACGCAATCATAAACTGATTATTGCCCGAAGGCTGAATTTCAAGGTAATCGTAAAACCTTGCTATATCCAGAAGCTCTGCACGACTCTTACCGTCAAGAATTGCACGGTACAGCTGACCCGCTTCGCAAGCGCTGCCGAGAATAAGTCCTTCACGGTGTTCAATCAGCTTTGACTTAGGAATTCTGGGAGTTCGCTTGAAATATTCAAGATTTGACATTGTGATGAGCTTATAAAGATTCTTAAGTCCGACAAGATTTTTTGTAAGCAGAATTATGTGATAAGACGGCAGACTCTTGACATCATCGGTTACAAGCCCGTCGTTGATTTCTGAAACTTTGTTTATTTCTTTATCATCAAGCTCTTTGATAATGTGAATAAAAATATCTGCAAGAACACGTGCGTCATCGCAAGCTCTGTGATGGTTGAATTTAGGAAGCTTTAAAAAATCTGCTACCGTGTCCAGCTTATAATTCTTGAGCCCTTTCCAAAGACTGCGGCAAAGCGGCACCGTATCAATTGATGTATACGAGTAGGGAATATCGCAACGCTTACACGTTTCGGACAAAAAGCCTGTGTCAAACGGTGCGTTGTGCGCAACTAAAGGAGCATCACCGCAGAACTCGAAGAAAGTTCTGATGGCATCGTCCTCAACAGGGGCATCCTTTACCATTTCATCCGTGATGCCTGTAAGCTTTGTAATCTTTTCGGGGATCGGTATCAAAGGATTGACAAAAGTGTTGAAGGTATCGGTGATTTCACCGCCGACTACCTTGACTGCACCGATTTCCGTCAATCTGTCCTTTGATTTTGACAGACCAGTTGTTTCCACGTCAAAAACAATAAATGTTTTGTCGAACGTTATATCGGAGGTTCCGTGTACAACAGGAACCATATCGTCAACAAGATAACCCTCCATGCCGTAAATAATCTTGATGCCCTTGGCAGAGGATGCCGCTTCGGGAAAAGCCTGTACACAACCGTGATCGGTTATGGCTATAGCCTTGTGACCCCATTCCGAGGCTCTTGAAACAAGGTCTTTTGCGCTCGCTATACCGTCCATGGTTGACATATTTGTATGCAGATGAAGCTCGACCCTCTTTTTCGGTGCGTTATCAGTCTTTTTGATTTTTGTTACAAGCGTAATCGCTTTTGCATTAATAAGCGGAGTGTGCATAAACTCATCATCACGGACAAGACCTCTGATAAGTACGGTTTTGCCGTTTTTAAGATTAGAGATCAGCTCCTCGCAATTTTCTTTTCTCTCAAAGACCTTTACGGTATACGAGCTTGTATAGTCGGTAATGTTAAAGGTGATTATATAATGTTCGCCTTTTTTAGTTTCTTTTACTTCAAGTCCGAAAACATCGCCCCACACAACAACGGTATCGGACAGAACAGAAATACTCTTTATTGTCTGCGGTTTTGATTTTATCAGACTGTTGCCGTAGATAGGCTTTGCATCCTGATAAGATATGGGAAGTCCCTCAGCGTCAAAGAACTCTTTTTCGGGAGGAAGCGGTTCAGGCTCGGGAACGGCAATATGCAGCTCCTTTACGCTTTCCTGTATTTCAATGTATTGCTCGTTGTTGATGTCGATTTTATTTTTTTCTTCAAAAAACACTTCAGTTTCGACGTTAAAGCGTTTTTTAAGCAACAAAGAAAGCTTCTTATCGGCATTACAGCCGTTAAGAATATCCTTACCTCCATGAAGAAGCAGGACCGTTATTTCCTTGCCGTTAACGGTAAACTCCGCATCGTTCAGAAAGCCGTTGACGGACGGGACGGACTGAGACAGCTCGGGAACTACCGAAACAAGACCTTTTGCATCCAGCGTTTGCGAAGGAAAAGAATACTCAAAAACAGCAGAATTCAGATCAAACTGCTTTTTCAATGCAGAAATCAGGTTCTGCTTTGCAGAGTAGGGGAACGGCTTCGGAAAACGTGCAGACATCGAAAGTGTGCGCTTGTTAATGTCTGCGGAAATGTCAAGAAGCTCGCCGTCCGTAAAGACAGCGAGCAATCTTTTATCATTTATGCAATCACCGAAAAATTCGATAAATCCGATAGGTTTCATAAGAAATTAATCCTTTACTGATCCTTCTTTTTTCTGTGAATAACAAATCTGTTGAGAGGATATGTCCAGCAGGTTGCAAGAGCAGCAGCAATGGGCTTACCGACTGTACTGCCGATGGTTGACCATCTGTCAATAATGACCTGCATCTGTGTAAGATCTGTCTGCTGAACGGCGAGAGACTGTCCGCGCTCAATGCAGAAATCCATAATCCACGCACCGATGAACGATGTTGCAACTATTGTGAATATTACCATTGCCGTATAAATTATTGCACTGACCAAAACATTGGAATCCGCGGCAAAAGTAGTCTTTCTGTTGATGAGAAATGCGATGATGTAACCGATAGTTGTGGAGATAACAAATGCCCAGAAAACACCTTTTGCGTCATATTCAAGAACGCCCTCGATAAGGACGAACTTGTCACCCTTGCTGTCCTTAAACACAGTAAAAAGAAGTACATAGTAAACGGCAAATTCGATGAGCGTAGAAATAATTCCGGCAAAAGAGAATTTAATGAACTTCCAAAGTTCGGCATGCTTGGTTGTAAATGAATTAGCAGACATTTTTAAAAATCCTTTCTTTTATTAAAATAATTTGCAAATCGCAACAATTACCGCAATAACAGCCAAAAGAATACCGACACACTTCATGGCAAAGGGAATAGCCGCATCCTTTGAAGCAGGAATGATCTTAAGGAAAAGATTATTAAGCGGTTTTATAACTTTTTTGCCGAAGTAGTCACGGTAGGTTACGATGCGTGTCTTATAATTCCTGACATCTTTTTCATCAAATTCAAAAACTCTGACACCGCGCTCAACACCGTTTCCGTATTCCCCGAAGCCACAGGCAGGGGAGTAACCGAGATCAACACCGCGAACGTTGCCGTAAAAATTATTCTGGTGATCGTGACCGAAGAACAATGCGACAACATCACCCTTTTCTGTTAAAGCGTCAAACTCACCTGTGTTTATATCCGAAACAGCAGGGGGTTCGTAGAGCTTGATTTTGCCGTCACTGTATTGATCCTTAAGCTTGTAATACTTACCCTTATGAGTTCTGAAAGCCTTAATGGCATCGGGATGCTTTTTAGATACTTCATCAAAAAGCTCATAAGTCTCTCTGACAGGAATGTGTTGAAATACAAATGAGGGGATATATCTGCCGTGTTTTTCAAACAGCTTATCCCTGACCGTACGGTACCACTCTACTCTTTCGGGAGCAACAGGCTCATAACCGTCAGAAGAGGAAGTACCCGAGTAAATAAGGTAGAGCTGAAGAGCTGTATCGGAGCCGTCAGAAGTCATAACGGGAACGCTGAATGTCGAAGCGTCGTATGTATATTCGCTGTCTGCCGTTATACAACCGTTGTACTCTTTATAAATAGCAAGCTGTTCATCAAAGCTGAGTCCGACCTGCGGGTCGTGATTACCGTATGTTGCCACAAAGGGAATGTTACGATCGCTGACAGGCTTTAAAAAGTTATCTATAGCCTGTCTTACCTTTACATTCTTATCACCCGTCAGGAAAGAAAGACCGTAACCCTTGATCTGATCTCCCGTAAATACAATAAGATCGGGTTTTTCGCTGTCCAAAGCTTTTTCGATAAGACGAATGGTATCGGGGGCTTTCTTGTAAATACCGTGTATATCCGTAAGCTGTAATATTTTGAACTTGCCGTCCTTGTTGAATTTCAGAAAATTACCGTTGTTTTTCATTTATTAATCTCCGATTCATAAAAATACCTACAATAAAATTATAAGTATTTTTACGTTCTTGTCAAGTAAAAAAGCACCCATTTTCAGGGTGCTTCGGATTATTTTTTCAACACTTCGCTAACGCTTGTTGCAAGACCGGCAATTGACTGAATTTCGCTGGGAATAATAATCTTTGTTGACTGTCCGTCAGAAGCCTTTTCAAAAGCCTCAAGACTCTTGAGTGTAATAAAGCCTTCACCGGGATTTGCCTGATTGATAAGCTCAATAGCCTTTGCATTTGACTGCTGAAGCTCAAGAATTGCTGCCGCATCACCCTCGGCTTCGCGGATTTTGGCTTCCTTGACAGCTTCGGCACGAAGGATGGTTGCCTGCTTTTCGCCCTCAGCAGCAAGAATCTGACTTTCTTTAAGACCTTCAGCAACAAGGATCTTACTTGCCTTTTCACCTTCTGCACGAAGAATCGCTTCACGGCGCTGACGTTCTGCCTTCATCTGCTTTTCCATCGCATCCTGAATCTCTGAAGGCGGAATAATGTTTTTAAGCTCAACACGGTTTACCTTGATTCCCCAGGGATCGGTAGCTTCATCAAGGATAACTCTGATCTGAGCGTTGATAGTGTCACGTGAGGTGAGCGTATGATCAAGCTCCAGATCACCGATAATGTTACGAAGAGTCGTTGCCGTAAGATTTTCGATAGCCGAAAGGGGATTTTCAACACCGTAAGTATAGAGCTTGGGATCAGTTATCTGGAAGAAAACAACGGTATCAATCTGCATTGTAACGTTATCCTTTGTGATAACGGGCTGAGGCGGAAAGTCAACGACCTGCTCTTTGAGAGAAACATTCTTTGCAAGTCTGTCGATAATCGGAATCTTGACGTGAAGACCTGTCTGCCATGTTTCCTTGTAAGCACCGAGACGTTCAATGACAAAAGCGCGTGACTGCGGAACAATCTTGATATTCGCAACAATAAAAACAATGATAAGAACAACTATCAATAAAAAGATCCAAAGCATAAATAAACCCTCCAAAATTATTTTTCTGATACAATAAGCTTTACGCCCTCAATCCTGATAATGCGCACCTTATTACCGACATTAATTATCGATCCGTCAACAGATCTTGCCGACCAAACAGCGCCGTCGGTTTTAACCTGACCTACCGCATTATTATTGTCAATAGCTTCCGTAACTATACCAACCATTCCGATAACTCTGTCTGCGTTAGTGGGCACTTTTTTAGCGTCGATATGTTTTTTGACTAAAGGCCTTGTCAGTATCAGAGAAACGAGCGATACAAAAACAAAGATAACCGCCTGTAACCAAAAAGGAGTACTGAAAACACTAACAATCAAGGCAACAAATGCACCGATCGCAAACCAGGTTGTTATCATCTGAGCAGTAAGAACTTCAGCAACAACAAGAATAACCGTCAATACAATCCAGAATAAAGACATTGAAAATTCGATATTCATCCATTTACCTCCTTTAATTGCATTATAACACAACATATAGTCTTTTTCAACAATAAACTTCTGAACAAATTGTAAATATTTTCTTAAAAAATTAAATATTTTTTATAAAAACACTAAACAAATCTGAAATTATGTGATATAATATAAAAGATAAGGGGGTTTTTCAAATGAATGATTCCTCGGTAAACAACAAGCATGTCGTTCGTGATACGAACACATCACCGAAAACAACTTCAAAAAAACATAAAAAGAAAAAACGCAAGAAAAAGCATACATTCTTGTCGGTTATACTTTCCTTTTGTCTGATCTGCTTTTTGACCGTTTGTATCATCGGAGGCTACGTGCTGACCAACGCCTTTTTGGTTATCAACGGTGACGCTGTTATCAGCCTTGAGGATGAGAAAAACAATCAGAACCAGACATCTTTTATTTATGCATACGACTCCGAGGGAAAGCCTTTTGAATACAGCAGACTCCACGGAGAAATCAACCGTATCTGGGTTGACCTTGAGGATATGCCGACAGACCTTATTGATGCTTTTGTCGCTATAGAGGACAAGCGCTTTTACGAGCATAAGGGTGTTGACTGGTACCGTCTCGGCGGTGTTATTTCTTCTCTTTCTTTTGAGCAGGGCGCTTCTACCATTACTCAACAGCTTATCAAAAACATTACAGGTCAGAACGAAGTCACTATTGTAAGAAAATATAACGAAATCTTAAGTGCACTCAATCTTGAAAAAAATTATGACAAGAATGACATTCTTGAAGCATATCTTAACGTGGTTTATCTCGGCAGCGGCTGTTACGGTGTAAAGACGGCTTCAGAAGCTTATTTCGGTAAAGATCTTAACGAGCTGACTCTTGCCGAGTGTTCGGTTTTAGCTTCGATCACAAAAGCTCCGTATTCATTCAATCCGCTTTATAATCCCGAATCAAACAAAGAGCGTCGCAGCTGGTGTCTGAGCGAAATGCTGACTCAACAGATGATTTCTAAAGCTGAGTATAACTCTGCACTCAATGCCGATATTATCTTTACCAACGATTCACGTTATGTTGCGGATACCGAAACCGAGCTTAAAAAGAAGAATGATGACGATATAAAGAACTTTTATGTTGACTATATCGTTGATTCGGTAATTGACGATCTTGTCAACGATCTCGGCTTCGGAGTTTCCGAGGCTACCAAGATGATCTATTACGGCGGACTTAAGATTTATGCTGCCGTTGATCCGAATATTCAGTCCATACTTGAAAAAGTTTACAGCACACGCTCTGCTTTCCCGAATCCCAACGAAAACGACACTCCCGACGATCCTGCCGTTCAGTCATCAATGACTATTATGGACTACAGCGGCAGAGTTGTTGCGATTGTCGGTCAGGCAGGCGAAAAGAAGCAGGACCGCGGACTTAACCGTGCTACCGATTCGCCGAGACAGCCCGGTTCCAGTATCAAGCCGCTTGCAACCTATGCTCCCGGTATTGATAAAAATGTTATCACGTGGTCTACTCTTGTAAGCGATTCGCCGCTTATCATTAACGGTGAGAGCTGGCCAAAGAATGTTGACGGCGCTCCCAGCGGGACAAAGAAAACCGTTCAGTATGCCATAAAGGTATCTCTCAATACTGTTCCTGCTCAGATTCTCCGTAACACCTTACCCGGCGGAGTCTCAACTGCGTTTGAATATCTTCGAGACAGATTCCACCTCAAGCACATAGTGGAAGGCGACAGAGATATGGCTCCGATGACCGTAGGTGCAATGAATTACGGCGCAACCACTCTTGAAATGGCTGCGGCATATGCAGCCTTCGGTAACGGCGGTATGTATTACGAGCCGTATTCATATTACGCTGTTGTTGACAGCTCAGGCGAAGTCATTTTGCCGCCTAAAGACGAGTCTCAAAAGAAAGAAAAACGCTCTACTGAAGAAATTCTCAGAGACATTATTGAAAACAATAAAAATACGGTTGCTACACGAGCAATTCAAGAGGATACCGCCGATGTCATGTGCGAGCTGTTGCAGACTGTTCCCACATCAAGCTACGGCTCAGGTTACTCTGTACAGAAATTCCCGATTATGTGCAAGACAGGTACAACGGACGAGGATAAGAACAGATGGTTCTGCGCAGGTACTCCGTATTATGTATGTGCTATCTGGTACGGTTATGACATTGCCGAGAATATGCACACTACGCTCAATCCCTGCGGCAAGATCTTCCTTGATGTTTTCAGCAAGATTCATAATAATCTTGAAATGAAGGACTTTGCAAAGAGCGGCAAGACAATTCAGAAGTCATATTGCGCAAATACAGGACTTATCGCAGGAAAACACTGCCCCGTCGGCGGTCAGGGCTGGTATAAAACGAGCTATCTTCCGAAGCAATGTTCGAGCTGTACGTCAATACCTATACTTGATGATCTCGAACAGCTTATTGAGGATACCGGAATTTTAGAGCTTTTGGAATGATAAATTATGGTTATATTATCAATTGATTTAGGTGACAGCAGAACCGGCGTTGCCGTTTGTGACAAGACGGAAACGCTGGCTTCACCGGTCACAACCGTATTTGAAAAGTATTTTCCGAAAATACTTGAAAAGGTAAATGAAATAGTAAAAGAAAAAAAGCCCGAACTGATTGTTGTCGGATATCCTAAAAATATGAACGCAACAATAGGGGACAGGGCAAAAAAATGCGAGGAGTTCGCATCCTCGCTTAAAGAATTAAGCGGTGTTGACACCGTGCTCTGGGACGAAAGACTCTCGACTGTTTCCGCTATGCATGCTCTTAACGATTCGGGTACTTTCGGCAAAAAACGTAAAAACGTGCTTGACAGCGTTGCAGCAGTAATTATACTTCAGTCATATATTGATTACAGGAGAATCCACAATGAGAATCGTATATAAGTCGTCCGAAGACGCTTCTCCTATACTTAAATTTATACTTTCTGCGGTATTCGCACTGCTTCTTTGCGGTTGCTGTCTGCCTTCTTTCGGCTCTATAGGTCACTTTGCCTTTCAGATTTCAACTGCGGCTGTTTTGTCATTGATTTGCACCGCAGTTTTTTTCATCCTATTCAAAGGATCGTTAAAAATTATTGCTGACGGTTCAACCGTTTTTTTGCTTGTTATGCTTTTAATTGCAATTTATGAACAGATAAAAGCTCAGATGGCAATGGAAAAACCCTTCAGCGAAGGATGGTTATACACCTTCTATTACGATAAACCTCTGACGGTTGCCGTAGTGTGGGGAACAGTCTTTTTGATTGTATTGGTTTTAAGACTCTTTTTACCGTACACAGACAATTATTCGGAATTTCGTTCTGATTTCACATTGTTTTTAAGGCGTGCAAGCAAAGGGTTCATTATCTTTTATGCTTTTGTATTACTTTATTGCTTTGTATTACAGCGCTCACCTCAGACACAGTCAGGTGTAAATCTGATACCTTTTAATATGATAATGACATATATCAGCAGCTCGACTTCGCTTTATGAGAGACTCTTTTATTTCACGGGGAATTTTCTGTGCTTTTTTCCGTTCGGATTCCTGTTCAAAGTCTTTAAAAAAGACAGGGACATACTGAAAACGGTGCTTCTGCCGATTGTTTTGTCATTACTGATTGAAGTATCACAATTTTTGCTTAAAAACGGGAATCTCGATGTAGACGACGTGCTTCTGAACAGTCTCGGCTTCTATGTCGGATACTTTATATGCATAGCTTTTGATAAAATCCGACAGTTAATTACAAAATCTGAAGAAAAATCAATTTTTAATTAGTCTCATTTTTTGCCTTCTTATGCATAAACTTCTTTAGAGGTGATTGCATGAAAGGCATCAGAAAATACATATTCTTTGCTTCCTTAACCTTACTGTTTGTTTTGCTGTTTTTTATTACCGTAAAAAGGAATAACGAAGCATTGAAAGCATCCGTCTCACCGTTCGATAATTATACAATAATTGTTGATGCGGGTCATGGCGGAATCGATGGGGGAGCAACAGCTGTTGACGGCACCCTCGAAAAGGACATTAATCTGTCGATTGCTCATAAAGTGAATGATCTGCTCACGCTTTTCGGTATAAATACCGTTATGACGAGAGAGTGCGATATGTCAATTCACAGCTCTGATGCGGAAACAGTCAGACAGAAAAAAGTATCTGATATCAAAAACAGATTAAAGATAATTAATGATGCAAAAAATCCTGTTTTCGTCAGCATACATCAGAATCATTTTACTCAGTCAAAATATACAGGTACACAGGTTTTTTATTCTCCGAACAACGAGCGCTCGCGAGCACTTGCGCAAATAATTCAGGAGGATATTGTTTCATCCTTGCAGCCCGACAATACAAGGCAAATCAAAAAAAGCGGTACACAGATTTATCTTCTTTATCACGCACCGTGTCCCGCAGTAATGATAGAATGCGGTTTTTTGTCAAACGAATCGGAAACGGAGTTGCTGAAAAGTGATGAATATCAGACCAAAATTGCTGCAATAACTGCAAACAGTATATTAAAATTCATTTCAGACAGTTCGGAGGTTCTGTAATGGCAGGGAAGATAAAATCAGTCTACATATGTGAAAAGTGCGGTTATGAAGCACAAAAATGGTACGGTTGCTGTCCGTCATGTAATGAGTGGAACACCATGACGGAGGAAATGAGAAATACGGCGCCTGCCTCTCAGAAAAAGGCCGTTTCCTCCTCATCTGCCAGATCTGAAAGATTGAGCGAAATATCGGCACAGGACGAACATCGATATCATACAGGACTCAAAGAGCTTGACAGGGTACTCGGCGGCGGTATTGTAAAAGGTTCACTTGTACTGCTGAGCGGTGATCCCGGTATAGGTAAATCAACAATTCTTTTACAAATCTGTCAATTTCTAGGTAATGAACTCGAAATACTTTATATATCGGGCGAAGAATCGGCACATCAGATAAAGCTTCGTGCTGACAGGCTCGGTGTGGATACCGATAATTTGTCAGTTATGTGCGAAACCGATACTCAGCTTGTAGCCGAGCATATAAGAACAGAGAAACCGGGTCTTGTAATAATTGACTCTATCCAGACGATGTGTATTGATGAACTGCAGTCATCGCCGGGAAGTGTCACACAGGTCAGAGAATCTACAAATCTGTTGATGAGAGCTGCAAAATCACTTAATATCCCGATTTTCCTCGTAGGTCACGTAAACAAGGACGGAAACATCGCAGGTCCGAAGGTTCTTGAGCACATTGTTGACGCGGTATTATATTTTGAAGGCGAACGAAATTTATCATACAGAATTTTAAGAGCTGTCAAAAACAGATACGGTTCAACAAATGAAATCGGCGTTTTTGAGATGCTTGACAGGGGACTGAGCGAAGTCGAAAATCCATCGTTACTGATGATTTCAGGCAGACCTAAAAATACATCAGGATCATGCATTGCGTGCATAATGGAGGGTTCCAGACCGATTCTTGCAGAGGTTCAGGGCTTGGTAACACAGACAGGCTTCGGCAATCCTCGCAGAATGACAACAGGTTTTGATTATAACCGTATGTCGATGCTTTTGGCTGTTCTTGAAAAAAGAGCAGGCTACTTTTTCGGTAATATGGATGCTTATATCAACGTTGTCGGCGGCTTGAAGCTGGACGAGCCTGCATCTGATCTTTCAGTTGCTTTGTCTTTGGTTTCAAGTCTTAAAGATGTTCCTGTACGTGAAGATGTTTTAGCGTTCGGAGAAATCGGTCTTGGCGGCGAAATCCGTGCAGTCAATTCCTGTACGCAGCGCATCAAGGAGGCGGCACGACTCGGCTTCACCAGATGCATTATACCTAAATTCAATCTTAAATCCGTATCAAAAGAGCTTTTTAATGAAATTGAGATTGTAGGGGTCAGCAACATAAGACAAGCTTTTGAAGCTCTGATCGGCTGATGTATTTAAGTTATTAAGCACTATTAACTGCGCATAATTATTATTTTGTGCAGTTGAGGGGAGTGTAATCGAAAAAAAAATGGCAGATTTCAGCGCATATCCGCAATCAGCGCAATACTATTTTAATTATCTTATCACGGTCAACGGCAAGTCCGAATTGACCGTATCAGGCTATGCGCTTGATCTTCGTATGTTTTTCAGATTTTTAAAGCTCCATCGAAACATCGTTTCAAAAAATACGGACTTTGATGATATCAGAATTGATGATATTGATATAGATTTTTTAAAAAAAGTTACGGTTAATGAAGCGTATGCATTTTTAGCTTACTGTACAACCGTACGAAAAAACAATGCAACATCACGTGCGCGTAAAGTTGTTGCAATCAAACGCTTTTACAGATTTCTTGCTCTTAACAAACAGTTTATTGACGAAAATCCTTTAGCGGATCTTGAATCACCCAGAATAAAAAAATCCTTACCTAAGTATCTGACGCTTGATCAGAGTCTTGATCTGCTGTCTTGCGTAGATGGGAATTTCAGGGAACGTGACTACTGCATTTTGACATTATTTCTCAATTGCGGATTGCGTTTATCTGAGCTTGTCGGCCTGAATCTTACCGATATACGTAACGACAGTACAATCAGAGTTCTCGGCAAAGGCAATAAAGAGCGCATAATTTACCTTAATAACGCCTGCACAGCAGCTCTTAACAGATATCTGCGTGTCAGGCCTGCAGACGGTGTAGCTGACAGAGATGCCGTATTTATCAGCCGTAATAAGCGCAGAATCAGCAAGCGTGCAGTTCAGGATATCGTTGACAAGTTTTTAAAAAAAGCAGGTCTTGACGGTCAGGGATATTCGGTACACAAGCTTCGTCACACAGCTGCTACTTTAATGTATCAACACGGTGATGTTGATGTCCGACTACTGAAAGAAATTCTCGGTCACGAGTCTTTGTCCACAACCGAAATTTACACTCACGTAGTAAATTCTCAATTACAAAAGGCGCTTGACTCTAATCCTCTTAATGACCTCTCCCCTTCTGATGATTCTATCTGAAAATAAAATAATTACCGAACAACAAGTTTAGTACGGTATCAGTCAATGCTGATAATACGGCAAAACCGACGTATATAAGGTATCGGAGATTATAATCCTTATAATCAACACCTTCGTCCTGTTTTGTCAGTATTTTCAGCATTTTTGTTGACATTTCAGCGGCTGCAGCACATGCAGTTATCATTACTACTGTACAGATAATTTTTCCCGGATACGATATCAATGCGCAGTATCCGATGCCTTTCAGTAAATATTTGCTGTACATAAAAGCGCTGACAGTACCGGTACCGATGCCGCTGACTAACGGAATCAGGTATATTACAGGTGTACCTACTGCGCATAATCCCAGCGAATAAGTTATTATCAATAAAATCAGCACAATAAAAAATGAGTTGCAAAATCCTGTCAACACCGATTCCCCTGCTTTTGCACTTATGTAATCAGAATAAATGTTCAGTATGTCTGACAGTATTTCCCCTGCGCCTTTTCGTATAACGACCGAACCGACAACCATACCCGTCGTAAACAGCAACAACAATACTGATTGTCTGATATACTTATCTTTTTGCGGTTGGTTTCCGTAATACACATTGATCCGAGCACGCCTGCTTTTTATAATTTTAAACATTTGATCAGTCCTTTCTGTCAATATTTATGTTGCATTTCGGACTTATATTACAGGTTGTCTCATAAAAAAATAAGCAGTCACCCAAAAAAGGGTAACTGCTTATTTATGTTCGACCAAAAAGTCAATTATTCAGCCTGAGGTGCACCAACGGGGCAAGAATCTGCACAAGAACCGCAGTCGATACAAGTGTCAGCATCGATAACGTACTTGCCGTCACCCTCTGAAATAGCACCAACGGGGCAATCAGCCTCACAAGCTCCGCAGGAGATGCATTCATCAGAAATAATGTATGCCATTATTACAAACCTCCTTCTTTTATTTTTAACTATTTTAGCACATCGTGCAAAAAAAGCAATACTTTTAAGAAAAAATAATAAAAACTTATTCAATTCCCTTCAAGGATTCAAGCTCTTCTTTATTGACTCTGATCTGTGAATCCTTGATTATCTTAACATTCTTTCTGTTACAGACGAACGGTGCAGCATCGGGACGTGAATCAAGCTTTACTTTTAAAGTGCCTGTCAGAAGGTTATTTTCGACAACAACACCATTACCCTCCTGTGTAGAAACAATAGCACCGGGCTTCGGAGTAACTCTGAGGAGATGCTCATAAGCCTCCTGTTCATATTTGAGACAGCACATCAGTCTTCCGCAAGTACCGCTGATTTTAACAGGATTGAGCGACAAGCTCTGTTCCTTTGCCATTTTTATGGATACAGGCTGAAACTCTCCGAGAAAGCTGCTGCAACAAAACTCACGTCCGCAGATTCCGAGTCCGCCGAGCATCTTTGATTCATCTCTGACACCGATCTGACGAAGTTCGATTCTGGTATGGAATACAGATGCAAGATCCTTTACAAGCTCTCTGAAGTCAACTCTGCCGTCAGCTGTGAAGTAAAAGAGGATTTTTCCGCCGTCAAACGTGTATTCAACGTCAACAAGCTTCATTTCAAGCTTGTGCTTTTCAATCTTTTGTTCACAGATTTTAAAGGCTTCCGCCTCTTTGACCTTGTTATTTTCGACGGTCCGAAGATCAGCTTCCGTAGCTTTTCTGATAACAGGCTTTAAAGGATGAACAATCTCTTCATCTGAAACATCCTTATTTTCGGTAGCAATTTCACCACATTCAACACCTCTTGCCGTTTCGACAATGGCGTGTTCCCCCTGCAAAAAGCTTATGCCGCAGGGATCAAAATAGTATACCTTACCTACTTCTTTAAATCTTATTCCGATTACTTCTGCCATTAATTATTTTCCTTCCGTATCAAGAAATCAATTTTGAGCAAAACAATGTAGCCAGCAAATTACCGTTCATATTTGCATTAGCCGAATTTATTATTTCATCACAAATTTCTGTAATTTTTATAAGTTTTGCTGATGAAAGACTGAGTGCAAGCTCCGGATTTTCCGAATCTTTGTCGGTAAGCTTTGAAATAAGGGCTTCCGAGCATATTCTGTAAATCTCGGCACAGCACATTTTAAGTGCGTTTTTATCTTTTTCAAATTCCGTTGCAATCTTCAACAGCTCAAGCTCATTATTTTTGATCACCGCACTCAGAACAGAGTCAGCAGTTTCTGTCGCCTTGACTGCATCCGCACTGTATGAGGTCACCTCTTCGGTCAGCGAATAGACGGTAACACGTGACAGCACAGTCGGGAGCATAGCTGATTTTGACGGTACCGACAGTATGAAGCTGACATACGCAGGAGGCTCCTCCAATATTTTTAAAAGCGCATTCTGTGCCGAAACGGACATTGTTTCCGCTCTGTTCAGAATATAGACCTTCCTGTCCGCCTCGTTAGGCAGAATTGCCGCATCTCTGCTGATTTCACGGACAAAGTCAACCTTAAAACTTCCGACTGTTGTTCCTCCCTCAAACAGCGCAATGTCTGCATGAACGTCGCCCGCAGCCTTTTTACAGTTTGAACAGCTGTTGCACGGCTTATACTCCGAAGAACATACAATCGCCTGTGCGATACGTTTTGCAACGTTCAGACGTGACTCTTCGTCACCTGATTCAATCAGTATGGCGTGGGACAGTTTATTTCTGTTTAGAATATCAAAAATCTGATTCAATAAAATATCATTCATATCAAAGCTTTATAAACTTGTCAACATCTACAACAAAAATCGTGGCTCCTCCGACTGAAATTTCGACAGGAAGAGAGACAAAAAGTTCCGAAGAAAAGGCCGAATTTGTCTGAACAATCTGCTTTCTCTTGCTGCAGAATTTGCCTATGATATCAATCAGATCGTCAACCTTCTCTTCTTCGACACCGACGAGAAGCGTTGAGTTACCAGCTCTCAAAAAACCTCCGGAAGTAGAAAGTCTTGTTGCACTGAAGCCTTTTTTTGTAATTTCAGAAAGAACAGCGGGACAATCATCATTATTAATAATAGCGATTAAAAGTTTCATAATCACAGATCCTTTCTGTATTTATTTGAGTAAATCAAGGTTTCTTTCAATAACCTTTGCGCCGCGCCAACCGTATGCACGATCAGTCAAGTCATCACCGTATTCGGCACAAAGCTTTACGCCGTTTAAAAACTCTTCTATTTCGGTCCTTTGTGCGCCTTTATTTTTGGGACATGATTTCTGACAGATGTCACATCCCCATGCACAGCCGACGGATTTGATCAGATCTTCCTGTTCGGCGGTCAGAGGCTTCTTTTTCTGTGTTATCGCAGAAAGACACAGATCGGGGTCGAAACCACCGTGAAACAGGGCGCCTGTCGGACAGTTTCTGATACACAGATCGCAACCGTCACACAGATTCAGAGTATTATCCGACGGTTCAATATATGCAGTAGTCGCAATCTCACCGATAAAAACCCACGAACCGTACTTCTCGGTAAGAAGAAGACCGTTGCGTCCTTTTGATCCGAGACCTGCTCTTTGAGCCAACGAAACCTCAGGAAACGGAGAATTGCCGCAAAATGCAACAAACTCTTCTGACGGATAAAATTCCTTTAGCTTCTCTGACGCTCTGTCAAGACGGTATTTCATAAAATCGTTGTAATCGGGCACAACCGCATAGCGGGAAATGTTCGACCCTTCATAAGCATCCTCGCCCAGATAATAAGGAAACAAAGCTACTATCACACTCTTTGTTCCGTCGGGAATATATGATTTTGACCTGCAATCAATCAGATGATCGGAAAATTCCGCAAACGAACACACTCCCCACAGCGGGGAAACATCGTTCATAATTTTACAGAAATTATCCAAAACAGCACCTCGTTATTTAATCGTCATAGCCAGCGCAATCATAGCGGGCATCGTAACTATAGAGATAAGACTGACGGCACTTACCGTCTGTGCCGCAAGACCTGTATCCTTGTTATACTTTGCAGCAAACATAACGGTGTTATTCGCAGAGGGAGCACTTGCCGACAGTATTAGTGACGCAAGCAATGTTCCCGTTATACCGAAAAGCTTATATACACCGAGCAGAATAAGCGGCAAAACGATAAGCTTTAACAAAGAAACTATCAGAATTGACGGTTCTCTGAACATTGATTTGAAATTAGTGTTTGCAAGATAAGTGCCGAAAATCAGCATCGCAAGCGGAGTGTTCATCGAAGCAAGATAGGAAACCGGCTGCATCAGTATTTCAGGCACGGTGACTTTCAACAGATACAAGGGCAATCCGACAATAACCGCAATTACACCGGGATTGAAAATGATGTTTTTGATATCGAATTTCGTTTTTCCGTCAGCATCCGCAGACATAAGATATATGCCGTACGTAAAGGCACAAATCTGAAACGATACTATAACTGCAGAACAGTAAAACACGCCTTCGTTGCCTATAACTGCCTGAGCCAGAGGTAACGCCATATATCCGCAATTACCGAACACGCTGGCATATCTGAAAACGGCTCTTTTTCCCGGAGTGTTCTTTCTGAAAAACGGTGCAGAAATAAGTGCCGCGGTCAGATGCATCAGCATACCGCATCCGATGGCTATAAAAAGATTTTTTGTATTTTCGCTGTTGTTATCCATTTGCAGAAATGACTGAACAATAACACAAAAGCAAATAATGTAAAACAGCAGATCAGTACACGCTTTTGCCGTTTTTTCAGAAAAAAGCTTTGTCTTGTCAGCAACAGCACCAACCGCAACAAGTATATATAAAATGGTAACTTGTTTTGCGGCTATCATCATATTGTCAAAAAACATTGAGCACCAACCGAAAAATTATTTTTTATTCTTCTTTTCTAAGATTTCCTGTTTAAATACCTTTGAACGGTCAACGAGAACGTAAATAATAAAGAGTGCAACACCGAGATCACAGAACTCGATGGATGACAAAGCGTAAATAAATTCGCCTTTGCCGAGAATTGTAACAATAACTCTCGGTACAAAGCACAGAAGACACAGAAGCGCGGCAGGAAGACCATATGCGAACAGTTTCCATTCCACTCCTTTGCCGTTTACCTTTGCAGTTACCTGTGCAAATGCCATAAAGAACATAAGAAGGAATGCAATCATAAGCAGCTCAAGGAAAAGTTCTGAAACATTAAGGAAGCTGATTTCACGCATGAATCGATGAAGTATTCTGAAAACAGACCAAAAAAGCGGCATAATTGCAAGAAGCTTGTATTCAGATGCGCTCTTGCCGTTAATTTGTGCGATACCGTACATAATAAAGAATATTGCGGAAACAACCGCAAAGAAAGCTTCAAGCACCATTGCGATTCCGCCTGATTTTGATAACTCGCTGAACATATTTGCAGAATTGCTGATGCTGAAAAATGCATCAGAAAAATCACCGTAGCGAGTTATTGCATTAACAATCAGCGTTGCGCTGAGAATAAAGGAGAAAATACCGCCGAGAAGCTTCTTTTCGCCAACCTCGACAGTCTTGCCGAGACCTCTTTTATAAATAAGAGAAAGAAGGATCGGAAGTACAATGCCTATGCCGAGTACAGCGTAAAGAATGTAAACGGTGATGCTGTCACGGTTGATCCAGAATCCTGTGTTAGCCTCAACATTCTGCATAAGCTGGAAAACACGAAGAGGAAGACTGATGATGACAGCAGCAATAAAAAAGACAAAGAGTATAAAGGGATTGACTGATTCGTACTTTTTATTCATATTAAACTCACCTTTCCATTATAATCAACGTTCATCCGAAGGGATGTACTCGTGGCTTGTTACGTAATCATCAACACGATCATCAAGCGAATAATACTGCTTGGGAGTAGCAACACTCTTATACGCAGGCCTGATGATACGACCGCCCGTCAGAAGCTCCTCAATTCTGTGCGCAGACCATCCTGCAACACGTGCAACACAGAAAAGCGGAGTAAAAAGATCCTCGGGAATCTTAAGCATTTCATAGATAAGACCGGAGTAAAGATCGACATTGGCACAGATCTTTTTCTTGCTGCCTTTTTCACGTTCAAACAGCTCGGGAGTCAGTTCTTCAACTAATTCAAGAAGTCTGAATTCATCAGAAAATCCGTTTTCTTCAGCAAACTGCTTGGCATGCTTTTTAAGGATTACAGCTCTCGGATCGGACAAGGTATAAACAGCGTGTCCCATACCGTAAACAAGACCTGTTCCGTCACCTGCCTCTTTATGAATAATCTTTGTAATATAATCGGCAACCTGACCCTCATCCGTAATATCGTCAACATTTTCACGGATAAACGATATCATCTCTCTGACCTTCATATTGGCACCGCCGTGTCTCGCTCCTTTAAGAGCGCCGATACCTGCAGAAATTGCGGCATATGTATCGGTAAGACTCGATGTAAGAACTCTCGTCGCGAAAGCAGAGTTATTACCGCCGCCGTGTTCGGCATGAAGTATAAGGGCAAGGTCAAGGAGCTTCGCCTCTTCGTCCGTGAACTCCTTGTGAGAACGGATAGTGTGAAGCACGGTCTGTGCGGTCAGGAACTCAGGCTTTACCTGATGAATGTGCATACTCTTGTGATAATAATGTCTTCTTTTTACCTGATAAGCATATGACATAATCATCGGCATCTGAGCAATAAGCTGAATCGACTGACGAAGAACATTTTCGACAGAAAGCTCTTCGGGATTCTGATCATAAGAATACATTGCGAGAACCGAACGTGAAAGCTTGTTCATAATATTCATTGACGGGGCTTTCATTATCATATCCTCGATAAAGTCATCGGGAAGCTCTCTTGACTGCGCCAGAATATTACAGAATTTTTCAAGCTGATCTTTTGTGGGAAGGTTTCCGAAAAGAAGAAGCCAGGCCGTCTCTTCATATCCGAAACGGTTTTCTTTTTCGCAATTATTGATGATATCGTTGATATCGACGCCTCTGTATCTGAGTCTGCCCTCTCTGGGAACTCGTTCGCCGTCGCTGATATAGTATCCTTCAACGGAACATATTCTCGTGATACCTGCCATAACGCCTGTACCGTCGGCATTACGCAGGCCTCTTTTGACATCGTATCGTGCAAAATCATCCTGGTTGATTCTGGTATTTTTAACAAGCTCCTCGCATAAGAATGAAAGAGCATCGTTTGAAACAGATGAAATGATACTTGACATGAAACACCAACCTAACAGTAAATATTTATACCTATAAATTTTATACCAAAACACACATAAAAGTCAATAGTTTAAACCACAATAATAAAGTAATGGAGTGAAAAAAATGAAATTCTACGGACTCTTGACAATTCTGACGGCGCTGATAATGATAATTGTTCCCGCTGCAGCTCTGACAAAAGAAAAAGCGGAACAAAATACCATACCTATTGTTTCGGAAAACGTATCCGTTACCGAAAATACAACGCAGGAATATATTGATGTATTTATGACACAGACAGAAACAATCCTCAGCGTTGACAAGGTTGAATACATCACGGGCGTACTTGCAGGAGAAATGCCTGCAACGTATCACGACGAAGCTTTAAAAGCACAGGCTGCGGCTTGTAATACCTATGCTGAGTACATCATAAATAACAGAACAAATATAAAAGGCGGTGCAGATATCACCGATTCTCCCCTCTCACACCAGCACTATATTTCAAGAAATGAACGAAAAGAAAAATGGGGCGACAACTTTCAGATATACGAAAACAAATTAAGAAGCATTGCACAAGAAATGTGTAACACGGTAATAACATACGAAAACGAGCCTATTATGGCAACGTTTTTTTCGATGTGTCCCGGCAAAACCGAAGATGCCGAAACAGTTTTCGGTCAGTCTCTCCCCTATCTTAAAAGCGTAACAAGCGACAGTGACAAGCTTTCGCCCGATTATTCAAAAAAGATAAGCTATACCGAGGAACAGTTCAAAGAAATATTATCGGGAACAGACAAAATTGTACTCGGTGATGATCCGTCAGAATGGATAGGTGAAACAGAAAAAACCGATGTCGGTACGGTAATTCGCATCAACATCGGTAACAAATCAATAAGCGGTGAAGAGTTCAGAAATCTGTTTGACCTCAGAAGCAGCGCCTTTTCCGTAAGCCGTTCCGAATCGGGATTCTCGATAAAAACAGTCGGTTACGGTCACTTTGTCGGAATGAGTCAGTACGGAGCTGACTATATGGCAAGGCAAGGCGCAGATTATGAAGAAATTCTGAAGCACTACTATACGGGAGTTAAGATAAGCGATGTATAAAGAGTCCTGAAAGAAGCTTCGGCTCAAACCATGTAGACTTCGGAGGCATAATCTCGCCCGCATCAGCGATGTCAAAGAGATCCTGAATCGTTGTGGGATACATCGAAAACGCAATCTTCATATCGACAGCTACACGGCGCTCAAGCTCCGAAAGACCTCTGATACCACCGATAAAGTCAATTCTTTTGTCTGTTCTGGGATCTTCAATTCCGAAAATCGGAGAAATGACATTCTTCTGAAGGATCGACACATCAAGGCGTGATACAGGATTATTCTCATCAAACGAGCCGCTTTTTGCCGTCAGCTTATACCACTTGCCGTCAAGATACATTCCGAAGGTATGCTTAGCCTCCGGTTTGTAAGGTGAAAACGGTGCATCGGCAACATCGAACTTCTCGGACAGCTTTGCAAAAAAGCTGTCATTATCAAGACCGCCCGGATCCTTGATAACTCTGTTGTAATCCATAATCTCAAGCTCGCTCTGAGGGAAGGAAACAGCAAGGAAGAAGTTGAATTCTTCATCGCCGGTGTAATCCTTATTTTCTTCACGACGCTTAAGACCTACCTTTACGGCAGATGCACAGCGATGATGTCCGTCAGCAATATAGAGACTGTCAACCGTCGCAAAAATATCGGAAATCTCCTTGTTTGTCTTTTCGCAGTCAATTACCCATACAGTATTACGGACATCCCCTGCTCCGATAAAATCATAAACAGGTGCATGATCTTTTTTCCAATTATTGATTATTTCGCAAAGTTTTTCGTTGTCCCTGTAGCAAAGGAAAATCGGTCCTGTATTGGCATCGCAGGTATCAACGTGACGGATTCTGTCCGCCTCTTTATCAGCACGGGTAAGCTCGTGCTTTTTTATATTATTGTTGATATAATCGTCAATAGAAGCACATCCGACAAGACCTGTCTGCTCTCTGCCGTTCATTGTCTGACGGTAAATATAAAAGCAGGGCATGTCCTCTTCAACACAAATCTTTTCGCTGTAGAGCTTTTCAAGATTCTCTTTAGCCTTGGCATAAACTTCATCAGAATAAAGGTTTGTGCCTTCGGGCAAATCGACCTCTGCCTTATCAACGTGAAGGAAAGAATATTCGTTATCCTTTACCATTTCACGCGCCTCTTCGCTGTTCATAACGTCATAAGGAAGAGCTGCTACCTTTTCGGCAAGCGAAGGAATGGGGCGAACTGCTTTGAAAGGATTAAATACTGCCATTAAAATCTCTCCTTAATACTTCATTTTATCGTTTAATTCTTTTACAACAGCCTCGTCAAGCTTAACCTTTTCTCTGTCATAAGTCAGCATACCGTTTACTTCAAACTCAACATCAGATACCTGAGTGTAAATCCATGCGCTGAGATACTTCGGAATAAGCGGCATAATCTGCTTTTCCATAAGCTTTTTATAAGCTGACGTAAGAGATTTTTCATCTTTATACATAATATAGCCGAAGCTTTTGCGTTTGTTCCAGACGTGAGAGTCGATCACTCTGCTGTAACCGCCGAACTCGCTGATAACAAAAGCACGTGTATCAAGCTTTACCGCAGGTATCGGCAGAATGTATTTATGCATACTGAGAACATCACCTGCACCCTGATCGTACCAGCCGCTTGCGTGGTCAACGATTCGGGTGCTGTCATATGCCTTTACAGCTTCTGCAATGCGCTTTGCATCAAACTGTCCCCACGCTTCATTAAACGGTACCCAGCAATAAATCGATACACAGTTGTACAATGTATCAAGAACTTCAAACAGCTCTTTTTCAAAGTTGTCACGCCACTCTTTTTTATCACGGCTGAAACGTGAATAATCCTTGTTATCCTTAATTTTAAGTGTAAAGAGCTTAGGACAAAAGCCTGCAATGTTGGATACAACACCTGCATAAAAATCGCCGATGTATCTGCCGCCGCTGACCATATCCTGCCATACAATCATACCGATTCTGTCACAATGATAGTACCAGCGTGCAAGATCGACTTTGATGTGCTTTCTAAGCATATTAAAGCCGAGATCCTTCATCTTTTCGATGTCATAAATCATCGCTTCGTCCGTGGGAGGTGTCAGCCCTCCGTCGGGATAATATCCCTGATCAAGCAAGCCTCTCTGGAAATACGGCTCGTTATTCAGAAACAACCTTGTTACTCCGTCAACTACGCCCGTACTGAATTTTCTCATACCAAAGTATGATTTAACGCTGTCAGGAACTTCGCCGTCAACAGAAAGCTCCACGGTAATATCATACAAAAACGGATTTTCGGGACTCCAGAGCTTGCAAGACGGTACAGAAATCTGACAATTATCTGATATCTCACCGCAAAAAACGGTTTCTTCGCCATCACAAACGGTAGCCTTAATAACGGTATTTTCGGAAAACTGACCGTTGACCGACAAAAAAACAGTTTCGCTGTCAATATCGGGAGTGAGTCTTATGCGATCAATATGTAACTCATTAACAGGTTCAAGCCAGACCGTCTGCCATATACCCGAGGTTCCCGTATACCAGAAGCTGTGGCTTTTCAGCGACTGCTTGCCCCTCTGTTGCCAACCTGCATCTGTAGGATCATAAACACAAAGAACAAGTGAATTTTCACTTCTGAGATAATCTGTAATATCAACAGAAAACGGACAATATCCGCCTGTATGTTCGATCACAAGCTTGCCGTTGACATACACGGCACATTTCCAGTCAACCGCACCAAAGTGAAGTATGCAACGCTTGCCGTCAAAACACTCGTCAAGCGTAAATTTACGTTTATACCAAAGACGCTCATTCGGCATAAGCTTTCTGCAAACACCGCTGAGCTCGGATTCAACAGCGAACGGAACAATAATCTCACCCGAAAAATCAGACGGATATTCTCTTTCGCTGTTATTGATAGCATAATTCCATCTGCCGTTAAGATTCTGCCAGCTCTCACGGACAAGCTGCGGTCTCGGATATTCGGGCAAAGGACAATCGGGATTAACCTGTTCAAACCAACGTGTTCTGAGCATATCTGATTCCTCCGATCAGTTTTCTGAAGGTTTTCTCATTGTAAGACCGATTCTTTTTTTGTCAACATCAACGGAAAGAACCCAAACCGTTACGACCTCGCCGACCTTAAGGACATCCGAGGGATGATTGACACGCTTGTCTGAAATCTGTGAAATGTGTACAAGTCCGTCCTGGTGTACACCGATATCAACAAATGCACCAAAATCGATGACGTTTCTGACTGTACCTTTCAGCTCCATACCGGGTACAAGATCCTTCATATCCATAACATCGGTACGAAGAAGCGGAGGCGGAAGCTCATCACGGGGATCTCTGCCCGGACGAAGCAATTCTTTGACGATGTCCTGAACCGTAGGAACACCCGAAGAAAGCTTTTCGGCAACCTTTTCGATACCGCCGAGGCTGTCAATCTTTGCTTCAAAATCGCCTAAATTACCGCTTTTTGCATCAGAAAGATCATATCCGCACATTGTCAGAAGATCCTTTGCTACCGAATAACTGTCGGGATGAACGACTGTTCTGTCAAGAATATTCGTGCTTTCGGGAATTCTCATAAATCCTGCACATTGAATATATGCTTTATCACCGAGCTTCGGTACTTTTTTAAGCTGTGTTCTGTTCTTGAAAGCTCCGTTTTCTTCACGGTAAATAACAATATTCTTTGCAACGGTACCGTTGATGCCCGAAACACGCTGCAAAAGCGAGGGTGATGCTGTATTAAGGTCAACGCCTACGCTGTTAACGCAATCCTCTACAACACCGTCAAGCGCTGCTTCAAGCTCTTTTTTAGGCATATCGTGCTGATACTGTCCGACACCGATCGCTTTAGGATCAATCTTTACAAGCTCTGCAAGCGGATCCTGCAGTCTTCTTGCTATAGAAACAGCACTTCGGAGCGATACATCAAACTGCGGAAATTCCTCTGCGGCAAGCTTTGATGCTGAATAAACGGAAGCACCCGCTTCGCTGACGACCATATATGAAGTATTGTTATCGGGAATTTCACGCAATAACTCCGCGGTAAAGATTTCCGTTTCCTTGGATGCAGTACCGTTACCGATAGCGATTATTTCAACTCCGTACTTTTTGATAAGATTCTTGATAAGAACCTTTGCGGAATTCTTTTGAGCATCCGAATGAGTTACATAAATTACGTTTGTGTCAAGAACTTTTCCCGTCTCGTCAACAACTGCAACCTTGCAACCTGTTCTGTAACCGGGATCAAGACCTATTGCCGTCTTACCTTTGACGGGAGGCTGTAACAAAAGCTCGTGAAGATTAACGGAAAACAGCTTGATGGCAGATGATGCAGCTCTGTCAGTCATTGTATTTCTGGTCTCTCTTTCAACAGACGGATAAATCAGTCTGTCATATGCATCCTTGCCTGCATCTCTGACAGTTTCTGTACAGGGCGAGCCTTCGGGATTAAGCGTAACCGAAGCAATAACATTAGCAGCTTTAACGGCATCAAGAGTTACGCTGACCTTTAAAAAGCCTTCTTTCTCTCCCCTGTCGATCGCAAGAATTCTGTGATCGGCAATTCTGCTGACAGGCTCCTGATAATCATAGTACATTCTGTAAACGCTGTCCTTTTCGGGATCATCAGCTTTTACATTGACAACTCCGACGAGGTTGAAAAGATTACGGAGTCTCCTGCGGATATTAGCTTCATCAGAAATATTTTCTGCAATAATATCCATAGCACCGGCAAGTGCATCCTCTGCTGTTTCAACACCTTTTTCGGGATCAATAAACGCTTGCGCAAGTGTCAGAGGATCAGCAGAATCAGCCTTTTGTGCATAAATCTCATCAGCCAACGGTTCAAGACCCTTTTCTCTTGCAACGGAGGCACGTGTGCGTCTTTTCGGACGATACGGACGATAGATATCCTCAATCTCTGCAAGGGTTACCGCCTTATCAAGTGCCGCTTCAATTTCCGGTGTCATTTTCTCAAGTGCAGTTATGGAAGCGTGAACCTCTTCTCTGCGCTTGTCAAGGTTGCGCAGATATTCAAGGCGTTCGGACAACTCACGCAACACCTGATCGTCAAGCGTACCGTGCGCTTCCTTTCTGTAACGTGCAATAAAGGGTATCGTGTTACCCTCATCTATAAGTTTTACGGTGTTTTCAACCTGCCACGATTGCAGGGAAAACTCGGTTGTCAGCGTTTTGATAATATCCATTTCTATAATCCTTATCTTAAAATTTGTCTGATGTCACTTCCGCAGAAAGCAAGAGTTGTAAATGATCCGAATATTCTTGAAGTAACACGTCTTGTATAACGTGATTCAAACTCTTTAACGGGAAGATTTGTGCTGATAATAACAGGCAAACCGCTCTGCATACGTGTATTGATAATGTTATACAGCGCCGATACGGAAAACTGTGTCGAAAACTCAGCCCCAAGATCGTCAATTATCAGAAGGTCACAATTAAGAACCGCCGAGGCTGCATCTTCGTCATTATCTCTGGAAAAATGCTCTTTTTCAATTTTACTGAAAAGATTCTGCGCCGAGCCGTAAATTACGCCGTATCCTTTACGGACAACCTCACCTGCTATCGCAAGCGAAAGATGCGTTTTTCCGAGACCTGTTTCTCCGTACATAAATATACTCTGAGAACGCAGATC
The DNA here is from genome assembly GCA_017397655.1 of Clostridia bacterium. Taxonomy (GTDB): domain Bacteria; phylum Bacillota; class Clostridia; order Oscillospirales; family Acutalibacteraceae; genus UBA1425. The sequence continues at coordinate 40,839 of JAFQIG010000009.1, forward strand.
AAAATCCTTTGCATAAGCTTTACAAAAATTCAGTATATCGCTCATTCTGTCGTGAGGAACCACTCCCGTATGAGGATCGGTTGCTTTAGAATAAAAACCTAATTTAAAGGTATCAAACGTGCTTTTTTCTATCGGAAAGTTATCACACAACTCTTTGTACGCAATGCTTTTAAGAAGCTTGCCGTAGCATTCACAGCGATAGCCGCCCACAAAGCCGGTATCGGAACACTTGCTGCATGAATATTTGACAGTCAGGAAATCCTCGGGTAAGCCCGCATCAATAAGCAAACGACGTCTTTCCTCCTGTGCCTCAAGACTTCTTTGAGAAAGACGCTGAACAAACTCCTCGGCATTTTCCTTCATTCCGATAGCCTTGATAACGCTGAGACCGAGACTTGAAATCTCTCTGTCAAGCTCTTTGAGTCTCGGTATCAATGATTCTGCGTGCATTTTATTCTGTTTTGCAGTGAATTCCGCATCAGCCTTTCTCTTTTCAAGAGTTTCCGATGCTCTTTGATAAATTCGTTCGCTGTAACCCACGCTAACACCTACTCATCTTTCTTTTTATATACTATCGGTCCGTGCATAAGACGGTTTTCAATTTCGTTAATATCGTAAGAAGCAGGAACAGAGTCCTCGTTTTGTTTTTTCTTGTTCCGTGAGAACTGTTTTTTGTCTTCAAATACTTGTTCGGGTGTTGTGTAACCTTTTGACTTCCAGGCAGTCAGAACCTTGTTTATGTACGGAAAACTGAGTCTTGTACATCTGTCAGCCATTTCCTCATAGGCGAGCAGAATCATATCAATGTCAAAACCGAGATCGTACTTCCAGCTTCTCAAAAACTCTGCCTGTGAGGATGTCGGGTTTGGTGCCGTCAGGCCTGTAGCCTGTCTGAACTTATTCCACAAGCTGCGGCACTGCTGTAAATACTCGACCTTTTCAACAGCCTTTTCAAGAGTATCAATTTCTTCTTCCGCCCAGTTCTTCGCAACTGCAGCTATAAAGGAATTGGAGGTTTTGTGAATGCTGACGCAGTATTCAATCAGCATCAGAATAACTTCAACAGGAAGTCCGTACTGATCATGCATCATAAGAAGAGTACATTGACCGTCATAGCCGAGTGTTCTGCCGAATTTTTTCTGCGCTTCCTTGAAAAGCTCATTGATTTCGTTTGCTTCTTTAGTCCTTGCTATAATCTGAGCCTGCGTCGGCTTTATCTCAGGCAAAGACGGCAGATCCTTTTTGGGCGGTACGGTCTTTTCGGGTATAAAAGTGTTTACCTGTTCCGCCGCTTTGACGATCTTTACATCCTCAGACACAAGTATCCCCTCATATATCCAGAAGCTGAGTATTTCCGATATATCTTCGTGAGATATGCCTGTTTCTGCGGCAATTGCTTCGACTGTCGGTTGCTCCGAAGCATGACGAAGCACCCAGAGCAGTACCTTTAACTGCTCCGGGCTTGCCAACTTGATATACTTATCTGCTATTACCGCAGGCACGGTAAAAACCGCACCCCACGAAAGTGACGGATTAACGTGAAAAATCATTATTAAAGTAAAGCTGCTGCCGCTTCATCAAGAAGTACATAGCAGTCGGGATGATTCTGAAGAATGGAAGCGGGACATGAAGGTGTAACCTCTCCCTTGACCATTGCACGGACAGCTTCCGCCTTGGAAGAGCCTGTTGCAACAAAGACGATCTTCTTCGCTCTCATGATAGAGCCGATACCCATTGTCATTGCGTAACGGGGCATGGGAATATCGTCAAAATAAATAGAATTTGCTTCAATTGTGCTGTCGGTAAGCTTAACCTTGAATGCCTCATCCGTAAACTCATCTGCCGGCTCGTTGAATGCGATGTGACCGTTTCTGCCTACACCGAGGAACTGAATGTCAATGCCGCCTGCGTTGATGATGGCATCGGCATATCTCTTGCTCTCTGCATCGGGATCTTCAACATTACCGTCAAGGAAGTTGATGTTTTCATCCTTTACATCAATCTTTGAGAAAAGGTTGTCCACCATAAAGGAATAGAAGCTGTTCTTATGCTCCTTGGGAAGATCGCAGTATTCGTCAAGGTTAAAGGTGGTAACGTCCTTGAAGCTTACATTGCCGTTTTCGTACTCTTTTGCCATATATTCATATGTGGGTACGGGTGTAGCACCCGTCGCAAGACCGAGAACAGCCTTGGGGTTATTCTGAACTGTTTCAACAAAAAGCTTGCCTGCTGCCGCACCGATTTCTTCGGTAGTTTTAAAGGTTAAAATCTGCATTTTTTACTCCACTCCTAAAGTTATCTTGATATTTGAGTCTGACTCAATATTTTACTATATAATAATATCAAATTCTAACCCGATTGTAAACAGTAAATCGCAAAAAAATGACAGATTATTGTCCTTTTATTTGTTTAATTGCACACTTTTCAAGTCTTGAGACCTGAGCCTGTGAAATACCTATTTCCTTTGCGACCTCCATTTGCGTTTTACCCATCAAAAATCTCAGATACAAAATTCTTTTTTCACGTTGCGGCAGCTCCTTTATTGCCTGCTTCAGCTGTATCTCCTCAAGCCAGCTTTCATCGGTTACCTTGTCACCTATCTGATCCATCACATAGATCGTGTCGCCGCCGTCCGAATATATGGGCTCGTACAAAGAAACAGGCTCAACAATTGATTCAAGCGCCAAAACAACCTCTTCCTTTTCTTTGTCCATTTCTTTTGCAATTTCTTCAACAGTCGGATCTCTGCCGAGCTTATTTATCAAAGCCTCCTTTACCTGCATTGCATGATATGCCGTGTCGCGGACAGATCTGCTGACACGCACGGAATTGTTGTCGCGCAGGTATCTTCTTATCTCCCCGATGATCATTGGTACTGCATATGTGCTGAATCTGACGTTTTGTGTGACATCAAAGTTGTCGATCGCCTTCATCAGCCCTATACACCCCACCTGAAACAGGTCATCGGGGTTTTCTCCTCTGTTTGAAAAACGCTGAATAACGGACAGAACAAGTCTTAAATTGCCGTTTATCAGCTGTTCTCTTGCAGATGCATCACCATCTTTCATTCTCTTTAACAGCTCTGTTTTTTCACTTTCCTTCAGCACCTTTAATTTTGCGGTATTAACTCCGCAGATTTCGACCTTGCTGTATTGCAAAATGAAAACCTCCCGTTATTTTATAGCAAGATTATTGCCTGTAACGGAAGGTTTAATTCATCTGATTTTAAATATAATTTTCGGGATCAAAGCTTTCTTCCCAGAAGCAGATCAGATAGTTATACTCAATCGTATCATCATGCCGAAGCTCATAACCACCCTTGAAGAACAGGTTGTTAGGTGCCATTAGTCCGTAATTTCGGACGTGCCACGTCGTCGGGTATCTCTCGTTTGTTGATTTATCAAAACAGCAGATACCAACAATTTTGTTATCGATTGTTCCGCTGTAGTTGCACCAAAGAGCTTCCTTACCCCAACAGAATTCTTCGTTGACGCCACCATCGGAATTTGTAAAGCTTCCGCCCTTGTCAGCTCTTAACTCGTCCGCGACACGTATTCCGAGAGGTCCTGCCTCTTTTGTCTTTCCTACCGACACGGCTGTATATGATGCAGTCAGCTTCGTCGAAAAATCAACGGCAACACAATCATCTTTTACGGAAAATGCTATTGTTCTGATTTCGTCAAGCAAAGGTTCATCAGCTTCGACACTTTTCCAAACAAGCTTTACCGACAAAACGGCAGTTTCACCGTCCGTAAGCGTCAATAAGGAATCAAAGACCATTTTTCCTTTGCCTTCACCTTTTTCATTCCAGAAGTCAACACCGTTAATGTCACCGATTCCGACAAAAACAGACCGTTGATGCGGATGTTCCTCGTGAAACGGTTTAAAGCGTGTAAACGATTTGCCGAACGATGTATAAACAGGACCCATAAAAGGTCTGATATAATCTTCGCTGTAGTCACAAACCGTAAAAAGAGAATCACCACGGTAAATATTAAAGCGTTTTCCATCCTGTATTATCTTAAAACTCATAACACTGCCTCCTTGACAAACGCAAAGGATTCTGCTGCTTCTTTTTCAAAATCATCAAAAACACATTCGACCGTAATATCCTTGTCGATACCTGCTGTTTTTAAGACATTGCCGAATTTCTTTATATATTCACCACCGAATTTTCCGGGGAAAACTCTGCCGGGTGCTTCCGAAACATGAAAATGTGAGATCAGATTATCAAACTTTTTAACATCAGCGACATCTTCACCCTCTACCGACATATGAAACACATCGGCAAGCAACGAAACATTGGCACAATTTGCCGCCATTACCGCACAAGCTCCCTCTGACAAAGTATTGATGATGTTTGTCTCGGTACTGTTAAGCGGTTCAAGAACAGTCGTTATGCCGTACCTTTCGCCGACTTCCCCGCACATCTTCAGAAAATCGCAAAGCTTTTTATCCGCATCAGACGCTGACACATCACAAGGAACCATTCTTGCGGCACCGCTGCCGAAAACAACCTTTCTGACATTAAGCAGTGACATTCTTTTCATTGACGATTCTGCAAATTCACGCATTTTTTTGTCATCGGTACCGAAAACAGGTATATCCGACGGAATAAAGCAATTGCATATTTCAAGCGAAAAGCGTTTTTCATCAATCATTCCGCAAAGCTTTTCCATCTCCTCTTCGGTCAGATCGTTGATGACTCCGACAGCTGCTTCTATATAGTCATAACCGATTTTTATTGCGGTATTGTAGCCGTAGACAAGACTCTCAAACGGATTAAAGTCCGCATCAATACCTTTAGTTTCTTCAGGCATAAATGTTTTCGCTGGTAATGAAAGACCGATTCTCATTTTTTCCTCCGTATCAATTCATTTCAAGAAGCTTCCTGAGCGATTTTCCGTTTGACACGACTTCATCGGGATAGAAGTGGTGTGTCCAGCAGCTGTGATGAACGGACTCGTTGGTATCATGTGAGAAGAAAATTCTGCCGTTTACCATAAGCTTTGCAACAGCCCAGAATGTATCCGTTACTTCACCTGTTCCTTTAGTTATTCTGAAAATGTATTTTTCTGTCTTGCCTTTTTCAACATTAACGGAACAGCATGACGGAGAGATTCCGCAGATAGCATTTCTGTTATGACATCCGTATTCCCACGTTTCAAACGGAGTGGCAACCGCAAGTGTTCCGTTGAGATTCTCTTCAGTGGGGTTTGTCACCTCTACAGATATTTCATTGCCGTTGATTGAGAGATATACATCGGGACTGAAGAATCCGAATTCCAGTATATCCTCGAAAGTCTGACCGTTGTCTTCATATCTGAGTCTGAAAATACCGTTTTGTTCCTTGTTCTCTCTCGTTATTCTGAAATTATATACAACGTGTTCGTTTGCTTCAAGGTCATAAGGGAACTTCGTCATTTCCGATGTAAAGCCGCAGGGTACGGTAAGGTATGCGGTACCGCGGGCAGAACAGTCAGTTTTGTTATTGACGACCGAAACAGACAAATCAAAGTTGCAGTCATCGATTTTTTCAATTTTTCTGGAGATTGATCCTACAAGTGAAAGATATCCGACAGGCATGGATCCGACATTATGCTCCCACGAACGGACAAAAACGGGCTGAACCTTTTCACACTCCGATACGATCGTTGTCTCATTGCAGTTTCCTATCGGTTCCGGCGTGAATCTTACAGTCTCGATCGAATGAGAGCCGACTGTCTGTGTAAAGGTGTTTCCGCCGGTGCAATCCATTGTTTTCTGCGCTTCGTCAAGAAGATCAAGAGATTCCGTTCTTACAATGTTAAACGGGAATCTGACTGTAAAGGTGTTATCCTTGCCATCAGTTTCAAAGCCTCTGATTACGACTCCCCTGTCATTTACGCTGCCAAAGTCATTTCTGAGCGATGCCAGAGGATAACCGCCGAGTCTTACAGATGTTACGGCGAAGCTTCCGTCACATTCAATAAAGCTGTTCTTTTGTGAAAGTGAACCGTTTGCGTCATTAAGCTCCGAAGAAATAAACGGATCGTTGAAAGAGAACGCCTTTTTATAAATTTCCGCTTCTCTGTAAGAAAGTGTGTGAGGACACAGAGAGTACGTAAAGCAATGTGACTTGTTTTCAGGAATAAGTCCCTTTGCCGTTGCCGTAGTTTTGCCGATATTTCCGTAGAAGTCGGCAGTATGGAACAACATAATGTTGAGAAGATTCTCGCCGTCAACCGAACAGGAAATATTTCCGTTGTTGAGAAGAGCAACACCGTAATCATCACTTACCGACATCTTTTCATCTGTTACAGCCTCAGGTATATCGGCAAATCTGTCACTTTCAAGCTGTCTTGAAAACTCGTCAACCCAATCAGAAAGAAGCTTTGAGCTGTCAGCCTGAATCAGTATGACATCAATCTCTTTCTCAAACAGATTATCGCTGTCTTTAAGATAAAGCACACCGACAGAAGCGGCATTAAAAGCAGATTTTGTCTCTTCAGAAACAGATTCAAGAAGCTTTTCGGCATAGAGATTACCGTCACCTTTTACAGTAAGGACAAAACGTGTATCACAATCGCGAATATCCTCGTTATAATGAATCGTGCTTTCGCCGAGAACACGTGTTTCGTCGCAGAACTGAGTAACCGGAACAGCCTTTTTGGTAAGTGCAGACAACAGCTTGTCGGAAACATCGATCAGCGAACCGTCATCCTTTCTGATAATTGATGTCATTCCGATATTAAAAGAACCGTTTTTCAGTCTGATTGTAACAGTCGGACCGAGATCAAGCCATTGATTGACGGGAAGAATTCTGGAATGCGAATAATTAAAGAACTGATGAGTCTGATACTGTAATTTATTCTTTGATTTTCCTGCTACGTGAGGTGCAAATCTGTCATCAAAGACAGGCTTGACACCCTTAAGGTTGATCGGGAATGTGACCGTAAACAGATCATCGCGGTCGATATAATCATCAACGTATGTTTTGAAGTCTATTCTGTCGATATTGTTGTAAAGTGTAATTACTTGACAAATATCGGCAACAGTTTCCATTTTATATTTGCAGATAAGCTTCTGTAAAGTATTATTCTTTACAGTTTTAACTGTTGCCTTATAGTCGCTTGAAAACATCTTATGACCTGTTGTGTAAAGCTCGTGCTGTGTTTCACAACGATGCGTGTCCTCTTTCAGAATCACAAGTCTGTTTGCAGGTCCGTCAACACCGTTTTCGACAAGCTCGCGGTTATTTTTCTTATCAAAAATCGAAACAATTCCGCCGCCTCTCTTCTTATCGACCGTTATCTTATAAAACTCATTTTCGATATAGTCGGATTCATCATTTATTTGTTCGTTAACGAACGAAATAACGCTGAAGCAGTCATAACCGAGTGCAGGTATACAAGGAGTAAAAACACATCTGACTGCATCCTCAGTTTCAGCAATGACGCTGAGAGGATACACCGTACCGTCGGAGGATTTCATTGCACCGTTATACGCCTTGTCTTTCGGAAGATTGATTTCGCATACATCCGTTCTTTCAAAAGTATGCGGATTAAATACGGCATAATCTGCATCACCGCCGTCTATATGAGAGCAGATATAGCCGATGGCACCGTCAACAATCTCGCTTGCAGTTTCAACGGCTTCTCTGTATTCTATCATAAGATCAACAAACGACACCTCGTTGTTGGTACCTGTAATGGAGTCGTGGTGCTGACCGCAAAGAAGCTGTCTCCAAGCTTTATCAAGTGCAAGATCGGGATACTTTGCACCGAGAAGCGACGCTATTACAGAAAATTTTTCGGCAGAAATAAGGAGATTTTCACCGAGTCTGTTAGCCTGTTTGAAATCGGTTCTCGTAAGCAGAACACCGCTGTGGTGTTGCGTAAGATCCCTTGAAGTAAGCCCGATTGTCGAACGACCGCTCTTTTCGATATTTTCCTTATCACAGCTTATAAGTGCGTTTGCAAGCTCTGACATAACAGCGTCCGTTGCCTTCGTCAGAGTATTCTCACGCCAGGATGTGTCACCGTCCTGAGAGTATGCAGGCAATTTGTTGTTGGAACCTGAGCTCTCTGCACAACAGTCAAGATTCATACGGACAGCTGTTTCTTTATCAAGCCCTTTGTCGTGGATAAGCGTTGTGCCGTCGGGTGACATATGCTTCACAACTCTGTCAAGTCCCCAGACAAGCTTGCTCCAACGCGCCGACTGCGCACCACCCTTGCTTATAACCTGTGACATCTGGTTAAAATGACCGAAAACATCACAAGGGTTGTAAACGGAACAGATTCTGCCGAGCACATCACGGTGATACATCTGTCCGTAAATCATATTTCTGACAAAACCTTCGCCTGATGATGTCAGATCGTTAGGCTGATTATAGAAGCAGTCAGGCTCCGCTCTGCCCTCTTTAAAAGCGTTTCTGAGAGTTTCTCTGCTATCGGGGAAAAGTGAGTAGTAGGGATGAAGATAATCAACCTCGGACAAGACAGCTTTGAAATTGGGATCGCTTTTCAGACGCTTTACCATTTCATCGGTAATGAACAACGCACCCATAGCATAAGTTTTCTGATCCTGATGGTATGTTGTATCAAAATGAAAATCAGAGAAACAAAACTCCTTGCCGTCAAAGCCGATATACTCATCGGTAATCACTGTAAAGTCATAAGCTTTACGCTCGTTTTTATAATTCAGACAAAAATTAACAGTTTCTTTTCTGCCGTTTGCAGGGAAAGACGGACGAAGAACCGTAACGCATCCTTTTGATGCAGGATCAGCCGTCAGCGTTTCAGAAAAACCGCCTGCACTGCAATCGAGAGAAAAACCGTCATTGTCAGCAAAGCTCGCGGCAAATACGTTAAAAATCTGTCTCGGCTCTTCTTTCGTTCCGAAGTATCCGCCGCTGCGCACAGGAAAGGTTACCGCCGTATCACCGCAGTCACACATAACAGGAAGAAGCATACAATTGTCGATTGCAAGGTCAAACGAATCACAGATATAGCCTGTTCTGAGTTTGAACAGCAAAAGATTACGACCCTGCCTGAGAGTAACGGGAGTGAGCCTTCCGTAAGATTTTATACCCTTGACTCTGCCGTAAGGAAGATAATCAACCATTTCTCCGTTAAGGAATGTTGAACAACCGGAGGTGTTATAACAAAGAACGGCTCGCGATTCCTTATCGCAATCAATATATACAGCTGCGTAAAAAACACAGTTTTTTTGCTCTGTTGCAAAAATAGCGTCGTCGCAGTCGGTATTTTCGTCACCGTCGAAGCGAAGCGCATCCCACTTGATAAGTCCTTTTATCCAACGAAGATAGTCTTCGCCGTAAAAATCATTTTTGACCTTCTGTCCGATGTACGGAGTAATACTGCATTCGCCGCCGCTGCTTTTAAGATAGTCAATATCGAGCACCTTATTACGGTGATAAAAGTATTCGGTTTCAAAGCCTGCATCAGTCTGTGCAACAAAAGGACCCAATGTCATAAAATTTGTAATTCTTGTGACCGGCTCGATATTTTCAGCACTCGGTATAAAATCCGAAAAATTAACTGAATAAACTTCGCCTGCAATTTTATCCTTTTCGTATATCATTCTATTCACTCCTCCTCAAAAATCAGTTTCATCAAATCGCTTGTCTTCTCCGCAATAAACGTTGCATGTGAGTTTTCAAGCTCTTCTTTGGTACCGTAACCGAAAAGAACACCTGCCGATACGGCGCCGATTTCGTTTGCTCCGTCAACATCAAAGCACTTGTCGCCGATAACCAACACTTTTTTCTTATCATTTGCACCGAGATTTCGACACACCTTTTCAAAAAGATATGACTTGTCCGTGCAATAATCTTCGAGCGAAATGCCTTTTGCATAATCAAAAAGACCTTTTATATCAAAATGCTCCAATATTCTCTGAATAAAAACATCAGGCTTTGCGCTTGCAATACCAACCTTTACCTTTTTATCACGCAAAAGCTTTGCCAATTCAAGAATTCCGTCATAAAAACGCAGTCTGAAAAGTCCCTCGTCGGAATAATACTCTCTGTACAGCTCAACAGCTTTTTCTGCATCCTCATCACAATAGCCGAGATACTCTCTGAAAGAAAAAAGTAAGGGCGGACCGATAAATTTCCGAAGCGTTTCATCGTCGGGATACGGCTTGTTAAGCTTCTGAGAAGCATAACGGATACTCGCAAATACTCCGTCTGCCGTGTCAGCAATCGTTCCGTCAAAATCAAATATAACCGAATCAAATCGAGATTTCATATCATCACCTGCTTTTCGTAATTTTATCATATAAATTTATGATTTACAATACTAAAAAAGTGTGTTATAATAAAATAGTTTAAATTAAGTCCGAAAGGAATAATACCAAATGGAAGAAATCATTCAGGAACGTAAAAAAAGAGTTTTGAGCCTTATTCAGCCGACATCGATTCCCACTCTCGGCAACTACCTCGGAGCTTTGAAAAACTGGCAGAAGATGTCAAAGGACTATGATTGCATTTTTGGTGTAGCAGATCTTCACGCACTCACGGTTCACGTTGACCCCGCAACACTTCGCCGTCAGACTACCGAGATGCTGGCACTTCTTTTGTCGCTGGGTCTTGATCCTCAGGAAAACATTGTCTTTGTTCAAAGTCATGTTCACACTCATTCAGAGCTTGCATGGATTCTCAACTGCTATACACAGTTCGGAGAAGCATCAAGAATGACTCAGTTTAAGGAAAAGTCAAGAAAGCACGCCGACAACATCAACGTTGGTTTGTTTGATTATCCCGTTCTTATGGCGGCGGACATCCTTGTTTATCAGTCGGATTTTGTTCCCGTAGGCGATGACCAGAAACAGCATCTGGAGCTTGCACGTAATATAGCAGATCGCTTTAACGGTGCTCACGGTCAGACGTTTACGGTGCCCGAACCCTTTATCGGTCAGAAGGGCGCAAGAATTATGTCTCTTCAGGATCCGTTGTCAAAGATGTCCAAGTCGGATGTGAACCCCAAGGCATCCGTTTCCGTACTCGATACTCCCGATGTCATTGTCAAGAAGTTCAAGAGTGCCGTTACCGATTCCGAAGCTTGTGTTCGCTATGCCGAGGGCAAAGACGGTATCAACAACCTGATGACGATCTACTCGTGTTGTACGGGTCTTGACTATGACGAAATCGAAAAAGACTTTGAAGGCAAGGGTTACGGCGATTTCAAAGCTGCCGTTGCCGAAGCAGTCATCGAGGAGCTTCGTCCCCTTCGTGAAAACTATCAGAAAATCATTGCCGACAAAGCGTTCATTACCGAAGCAGCCGCTATCGGTGCCGAACGTGCTCTCAGGGTTTCACAAAAGACCCTGCAGAAAGCTCAGAAAAAAGTCGGTTTACTTCTTAAATAATTTATGAAAGGTCTGTAGAATTATGTCAGAATCACACGGCTGTTCAGGTAACTGCTCTACCTGTTCATCCAAATGCGAAAAAGAGGATCTCCATATTCCTCAGGGTAACTTCAGCAACGTCAAAAAAGTAATTGCTGTCGTCAGCGGCAAAGGAGGCGTAGGCAAATCACTCGTAACATCGTTGCTTGCCGCAGAAACAAGAAGACGCGGTGCAGAGACTGCAGTTCTTGATGCCGATGTCACAGGTCCGTCAATCCCCCGTTCTTTCGGTATTTTTGCCCGTGCCGAAGCTGATGAGCGCGGACTCCTTCCCTCAATTTCACAGTCGGGCATCAAGATAATGTCTGTAAACCTCCTTCTTGAACGTGAAGATCAGCCTGTTGTATGGCGCGGTCCCGTAATCTCCGGCGTTATCAAGCAGTTCTGGCAGGAAGTTGCCTGGGATGATGTTGACTATATGTTTGTTGATATGCCTCCCGGAACAGGCGATGTTCCTCTTACTGTTTTCCAGAGTCTTCCGATTGACGGTATTGTTATTGTAACAACTCCGCAGGATCTCGTTACGATGATCGTCAAAAAGGCGTATAATATGGCAAAGCTTATGAATGTCCCCGTACTCGGCATTGTCGAGAATATGAGCTATCTTGAATGCCCCGATTGCGGCAAAAAGATCTCTGTTTTCGGTGAAAGCTCAGTCGATGAGGTTGCAGCATCCATCGGTGTTCCCGTGCTTGCAAAGCTTCCCATCAGATCATCTGCCGCACCGCAGATTGACCACGGCGACGTTGAGGCGGTCGATATGCCTGAAATCAAAGCAGCCGTAGACATTTTAATGAAATAAAAAATATAAAAATCCGCGACTCTCTTTTAAAAAGTGAGTCGCGGATTTTTAAATCAGCTTTATATTTTCTGAAGATCACATTTTATTGCATTGTGAATGTCCGAGCGCATTTTTACTACTTCTTCGTAGTTCTCTTTTCCGTATTTTTTTACAGTTGATATTGTCGCATCAGATAGAATAATTACATAAAGTCCGCTTTTAGGATCAACAAAAAAGCTCTGCCCCGTGTGACCGCAATGACCAAAACTTCCGTCGGAAAACAAACCGCCTGTTTGCTTATAACGATCATCAACATACAAAAAACCCAATCCTCTCGATTCCGAAAGATGTGATGTGTGGTTTTTTACAGCCTGATTAAAAGCCGTTTTGCTTATTATCGGTTGACCTTCCTTTATGAGCATCTGAATATATTTTGTTAAATCACTTACATTTGAAAATATACCGGCATTCCCCGCTACACCGCCGAGATGTCTGCTGTTAGGATCATTGACAACACCGATTTCACTTTCACTCAAATTACTGTTTACGATATTGATTTTATCGCAGGGACAAAAAGTTGTTTTTTTCATTCCAAGAGGGTCGCAGACGAAGTTGCGGAACAAGATGTCAAGACGTTCGTTGAAAACCTTTTCTAAAATTTTCCCAAGCAATATAAAACCCTGACAGTTATACATCACTTCACTTCCGAGAGGTATCTCATACGGAATATTCAATATGTAATCCGAAATATTATCATTATTGATTCCGGGAATATTCAGCCCTTTTGGTGAGACACCTGTCGTATGAGTCAGTAAATGAAAAACAGTCATACTCTGCTTATCACTATTTTTTCCAAAAAACTTTGTTACACTTGTATTAAAATCGAGCAGACCTTTATCTGCAGCAATAAGACAAAGAGTGGTTGTTGCTAATATTTTCGTTATCGATGCCATATCAAACAGCGTATGGCCGTCAATTCTTTCTTCATCCGAACGATAGGTTTCGTATAAAGCAGTATTTCCCGTCCCGACTTTTATCGCCAAATTTGAAACAAGCTTGTCAGAAAAAACTTTTTCTATATATTTTTCCAGACTGTTCATAATTCCGCCTCTTTTACTTATCTGATGCTTATAAATTCAAAAAATCGCCGATCTTTTTCGCATCCTCATATCCGAGCTCATACAATTTGCTTAACCCTGCTTTATTTCTTGTTGCTGTTTTAATCCCGCAACAATCTTCAGGATAAAGTATCAGAACCTTCCCTTGTTTTTCAAGTTCAAGAATCTCGTTTATTCTGTTTTGATATTTTATATGTGACATTGTAACGGCTTTTGCAATTTGCGGATACTTGAAAAGCAATGAATTGACAAGCCGCTTCGGAAAAGCCGATTTCTTATAGCTGACAGGAAGCGTCAAACAGATAATCAGTTTTTCACATCCGTCATCAAAAGCTTTTTTATACGGAATCGGATCAGAGATACCGCCGTCAAAATATCTTCCGTTTTTGAACAAAACAGGACGACGAGTTGCTATAGGCAACGCACTGCTTGCCTTTAACAAAGTAAAATTGTCATATTCCAAATCACTTTTATCAAAATACTTCTGTTTTCCCGTATACGCATCAGTTACCGCAACAACAAGCTTTTTTGAAGACTTTGTAACAGCATAAAAATTCAACGGATTTTTGCCGTAACTGTTCGTTATATCGGAATAAATATAATCAAGGTTAATGTACATTCCTTTGCTGAAATAGTTACCTATACCCATATATTGTTTTTCAAAGGAGTATTCCTCATAAAAGCTTTTTAATCTTCCGCGCTGTCCTGCAATATATGTTACGAGATTTGCACTGCCGGCGGAAACTCCCAGACAATAATCAATATCAACAGAATTGTCGAGGAGATAATCAATAATACCGCTAACATAGTTTCCTCTTAATCCGCCGCCAACATCAATAATTCCTATCATTTCTTCACCATAAGTTTTCATACTTTTTTATCAATCCAAAAAGCTGAATTTTGCCTTCAAAAAATGTTTATAATCAGGCTCACTTTCCGCCTCAGCATATTCGTTCTTAATTGTGTTTTTAATCCAGGTTAACATTTTTTCACTCATATCTTCATATCTTCGGATTTTTATCAGACCTGCATCTTCAGCTTTAAGTATTTCCGAATATGCATCTTCAATAACCTCAACTTCTGTAACATCAGCGGGCTTTGAGGTTGTAACGGCATCACAGATGTTTATATTGTCACCGCTTTCACAGATGTTTTCAACTGAATAAATATATCCCGATACCCCTTTGTAAGTGTCTTCTGTTGCTTTGGGATAATATTCGTCCAATCTTAAAGTACCGTCAGACTCAAATCCGTAACTCGCCCATTTATGCCATTTGCCATCGTGAACAAAACCGGTCTCCTTACAGAATTTTTCAACAGCATTACTGAGATAGACTAAAACATTTTCCCTTTTGGTTGAAAAATAAATAAGTGGAGTATTGTGGTTTGATATCCTCGGCTCTAATATCTTGATATCAGGATTTTGAGATGCGTGGTAATACATTTTAAACCCTCCCGTACCTGAACAGCAATTAATTCACTCTGCTTAAAACAGTCTGTTTAATTATTTTTTGTGTTTCTTTTTTAATAATCTCTGTACCGATCAAAGCTGTTGCGGTGAGCAGTGTGCTGAATGCCGTCACCTTGCTCGTACCGAATTTGTGAATTAAACGAGCGCTGACAAGGCTTGAAACAATAGTTCCGCAAGCAACTGTCGAAGAAATAAAGCTGCCGTAAGAAATCGGAAGATTAAAATCAGAGTAAATTGCCGGCCAAGCAGTCCCGAATAACGAGTCCGGCAGACCAAGTCCGATAAATGCAATATAAATAACGATTAAAAGAAAACTTGCCATAATGTACCACATAAACTCTTATTAATCGATCTGATTATATCACACTTAATCAGAATTTACAATCGGGTTATGCCTCATTTTGAACCCATATTATAATTGAATCGTATTAGCATACGCTTCTAATTTACAATTAATTTCTTCTTCATTTTCAAAAAACACACTATCACAATTCTCTAAAACTTCTTCAGCCTTTTCATCGTCCTCGTTATTGTCTAAAATCAAATGTGCCTCATAAGCTCTGATCAAATTTTCAACAAGTTTGTCGGATAAAACACTGCTCAATACTGACATTTCCTTTTTCAAATCACCGATGTTTTCAACATTGCAAAAATACTGCCCGTGACCTCCGTTGTTAACTTCACTTTGATAAGTCATCAATTCCAAATAGGGAGAAACCACTTCCTCCTGAGCCCACAATTCCCACATTTTATTCCATTTAAGTTGTTCTACTGTCAGGTCGGCTTTCTTTCTCTTGAAAATATCAAATAAACCCATAAAAAGCTCCTTAAAAAATTTACGTTTGTCTGAATAATTATATCACACACCATCTGAAATTACAATCAAGTGCGGGTGTCCCGCCTATAATTATTCATTATTCATCAGCGAAGCGACTTCATTATTCATTATTCATTATCCATTTAAAATCCGTTCTGCATAAATGAATAATGAATGATACAAACAAAAAAACCGCCCACTTTCGTGAACGGATTTCGTTTGTCGGTACGCCTCAATTTATAACCATAGATGCACTAAGCACATTTACTGTTTATTGTAAACGAGAATTAAAATCTGTCAAAATCATTATTGTCCCCACAATAATAGGCAAAAAAACAGTTACAACATTCAAAATTCTTTCAATACTCTTTTTTTGATATTTTCCTCTAACTACTGCCATCAATATTGCAGAAACAAAAAACAATAATGGGACTGCAAAAATTCCTATATAAAGAAACAAAACACAAAAGTCAAAAACTTCATATAAAATTCCACTTATTTGGGGAACGCCTATAAGAATAATAGTATATTCAAACAGCATCAAAAGAGACCATAAAACAGTCAGAAGACAAAAAATATTCTTAAGTGCAACAAGAACTTTTTCTTTCATTACAAAACCTCCATTCAGAAACTCCGATCTTTCAAGATGTCGGGTTGAATAAACGCTCAAAGAAATGATGACACTGCGTACAGAGATCTTGAATAAATGATAAAATATATTGCCGCAGTGCAGTGAACGAGTCGCACATATCTTTCATAAAACGTTCAAATTCTGTAAGTCTGTTGTTCTCGTCATAACCGTCTTTATCTTTATACACACGGACATAATCAATAAGCCATTCTATAGGATAGACATTATCAGTTTCATCCCAACCGCTGAAATCAGAATTGATATACACAGACAGAATCATACACATTCTGTATTGGGGTGATTGCCTCGTCTGCGCCACTTCTTTTCCGTCAACATAAACGGTTATTCCTTCGGGTCTCCAGTCCATAGCATAGGTGTGGAATGCATTTACATAATCCATCGGGTCGCCATCCAATTCAACCCTGCTTGCCCATTCGTCAAGATTGGGGTCATCCCATGAATGAACCTTGGGTTCAAACACTCCCGGAGATTTAAAAAATGTTTCCAACACATCTATTTCACCATTCTGCTGAGAACCTGTTCCGTCGGGACGGGCGTCATCTTGAGCCCCGATAAGCCACCACGAAGCGTATCCTCCACCGCCGGTATCAGGCATTTTCATTCGTATCTCAAAGTAGCCGTACTGTGTGGCATATCCTTCATAAGCCTCAACTTCCATCTGCTGACTACCGCCGGGATGCAAATGATTCTTTTCCCAAGTCTGAATACCGTTGGCTATCCACAAAAGATTATCGGGATCGGCAGAGCCCGGCTGACCGCCGAAATAATTAGGAGAATCTTTTGTGAGAAAAAGGTTAAGGCAACCGTTTTCAATTTTATATCTTGCAGAGGAACCTTCTGTGCTGGTAGTACAGTGAGGCAGATATTGCGGCAACCAGTATTCTGTATTTAAATTGCCATCATTAAATTCGGTGCTGAAATCAAGTACATAGCCTTCCTTTTCAGGAGCGCTGTCTTCGGCAGATGCTCCTAACGGCAATCCGATGAGCATAGAAAAAACAAGCAACAAAGCCGCACTTTTTCTGAACATAGGTTGTTATCCTTTCGTACAAATTCTTATTTGACCGTCCGACAAATTGGATTTCTGCAAATTTCTGCTGTTAATTCAAAGCTGAGAATTAATCTCAGCCCAGACACGGATGCTGTCTGATTTTGCAATTTCTTTGTTTTGCATAAATCCGCTGTTAACAAAAATATTATCCGTGTACTTTACGTTTGAACAGTATTCTCCGAACCAAAGACTGCCTTGTACGGAAGAGTTGTCAAAGAAATCACCCGTATCGACTGTGTTTTCCGAAAGAACAAGTCTGTTAATGTTGTTTATTCTCATAAGTGTTGACGGTATATCTTTAAAGCTGTTTGAACTGATTTCTATGTTTGTGAAAACGGCAGTTTCGGCAGACTTACCTACAATGTTAGTGCCGATTTCGATTACAGAACCCCAGTCGCTGAAATTGCATTTTTCAAAGGTGTTGTTGCGGATAATCAGGTTATCAACACCCGTGCCTTCCTGCCAGAGAGTGGGTTCAATATCCATAACAACCTTTATCGCCTGAGCCATTGTTTTATAGAATCGGTTGTTTTCGCAAAGTCCGTTTGAGGACTGAAGAAGCAGACCTCTTGCTCTGTTTTCATGGAAATAATTGTTTCTGATAACGTAGTTACCGCTGTTGCATTCCGTATTATATGCGGTCCAGCCCACCGATAAAGTTTCGGGCAAACCTTCAACAACAACCTCTTTTGTTATCCAGTCAAGATCTTTGACATAAACAACCTTTGCAGTTAAATCAGTATTCTCAAATTTATCATTCTTAAAGCCGAGAGTATCGCCCGCTTCAAGCCTCATTGCAGAAGCAATAAGAGTAAGTGTGTTACCGTTAACCGCAGAAACATAGCCGAGACCGTCGTGAACGTTAATGCAATCATCACCCATACCGCTTATGTCACAATCCGAAATGTTGAAGCAACCGTTTGTGTTGACAATATGAATCGCATCAGCAGTCAGGGACACACAACGTTTGTCTTTGTGTTCGGGATTTACTCCGATAAAACTGTTGATAATCTGAAAATGCGAGCTGTTACCCTCGCAGATATAAGCCATACCCGAACTTCCGTAAATGCTGACGTTATCAAAGGTTATATTTTTACTGTAATCGCGGAGATTGAAAACCGTTCCGTTATAGACATAGTGCCTGAGTATGTATGTTTCTCCGTCTTCAAAACCGTTCATGCAACCGTTGTGAGTAACACGCAAGGTGTTATCGGAAATCTTCTGAAAGGATTTTATATTCGTTTCGTCCTGATAAAGATAAACCTCTTTTGACGAATATTTTGCACCGAAAGTATAAGTTTCGGGGTCGCATTGAGTAATCGCCATCAATCGGCAGCTTTCATCGCAGTATTCCGCATCCTTGAAAACAAGGTCAAGAGTATTGGTATCCGCATTGCTGTTCTGAACGGTAACAACCGATGCAAGCGGACTTTCTTTCCAGTTCCAATCAACATTGAGATTACGTATTTCAACGCAGTCGCTGTTTCTGATAAAAAATCTGTAATCGGTTGAAGAGAAAACAAAGGTTGCATCGTTGCCTTCAATCAGCAAATCGGTGAAGTTGTTTGCATCAAGACCGTTTGTACTCCTGAAATAATATGTACCCTTATCAATAACAAGCTTCGTCTGTGGATGCTGTGAGCAATAATTGAGTGCACTCTGAAAAGCGGCAAAATTATCTTCGTTTTCTTCAGAAAGTCCGAAATCAGCGGCATTGACCTCGTTCAATTTATCAGCTTTGGGTCGCTGAATATAAAATTTTGTTCCGTTTGCACCGTTTATTTCGTCTGCCGTTCTGTTTTCACTTAAATTGACGAGTTCTTCAACAAGCACATCTGATTCTGCGGGTAGTGTTGTCGATGAAATAAATAACAACAATATTGAAGCAATAAAAGAAACTATTTTCAGAAGCATCGAATCTTCCTTTCAAATTCTTATCGAACCGATTATATCACATACAATTATAAATTACAATCAATTATATTTGTATTGAATTTTTGGAGCAAATTGTGTATAATAAATTAAAAACATATTCCTTATATGCTCCGTACTTACAAGCGGATAAGGGTAGGATGGTTTATATGGAATTTCAAAACTATTTCCCCATATGGAATAAATTAAACTCTGTTCACCAAGGACATATACTCAGTTCATTGATCACCCGCACGGTAAAAAAAGGAACGGTGATCCACAACGGCGGAGATGACTGCACAGGGCTCTTGCTGGTAAAGTCCGGTCAGCTTCGAGCTTATATTTTCTCCGATGAAGGACGGGAAATCACCATTTACCGTCTGTTTGATCGGGATATGTGTCTGTTTTCCGCATCCTGTATGATGCGCTCTATTCAGTTTGACATCACCGTTGAGGCCGAAAAGGACACTGACCTTTGGATC
>JAFQIG010000010.1 GCA_017397655.1 Clostridia bacterium
AAAACACGTCAAACGCACATAAATAATTACCAAAAGATTCTTCGGCTTCGCCTCAGAATGACACGATCGGTTTTCCTCTTACAAATTCCGATTGCTTTTTTTAATAATGTGCGTGTTCTCGGTGCCTTTATCGACAGTCTGACAGCACTCACAAAAGTGGGTGCTTTTTTAATAAAATCTTAAGGTGATTGATACTGTTTTTTTAATAGGATAACCGTTATAATCTGATTGTAGGTTAAACAAGTGATTGATTTTTTAGGAGGGGTTATCATGAAAAAGATGCTATCAATCCTGCTTACTGCAGCCTTGATGATATGCACATGTTCCGTGATGCTTGCAGATGCGGCAACGGCTGACAAGGACAAGATTTTTCTGCAATGCTTTGACAATGAAGATCTTGAATGTACCGTACTTATAATGACTTTTGACAAGTCATTTACAAAAATCGGGGATAATCTGCAGGTTCAGCTCACGATCGAAAAGGACAACGTACAAACAATTGCAGAGGACAAAATTCTCAGAGAATTTCACGAAGCCGGAGCACAGCTTTTTATTTGTTTGCCGTCATATCTCAGCGATGAAAAGGACAGTACAATACCGACATCGTCAATTCTGACGGTTTCTGAGGGTGCATTTACAGCAGAGGAGAATGAGCTTTCGCCCTCGTATTACGGAGTCCTCAGCGTCTCTGACAACGTAAGCCGTTCAACAAAGGATTGGGAACAGGTTAAAGATGTTGCTGCGGCAAAAACAAAAATTCTTGATACATACAAGTATGGCGATACCCGTTTCCCGATAGGCTCTCATCCTAATGTAAAAAAATATAAAGTCGTCGAAGGTTCCGAAATGCGCTATACAAGCGCAAACTGGGCTTGGACAGGTGAAGAAATAACCTTTACGGAAAACGGCGAACAGTCAGAGCTGACGGTCAGTGCAGGTGTATGCGGTGAACATACAGTCAAAGGAAAGGTCAATGATTTTATCTATGATACATTCAGCTTTACGGTTGTATCACGTGATCAGGCAAAAAAAGACAGCTTGTGGATTTCATTCAAGCAATGTCTGCGTTCGGTTTACGTTATTCCGATCGGATTGCTGATAGGCTTTACGATGCCGGGAATGTTTATGATAGCAGGACAGTTTATGTGGTTTGAAAGATTCTTCAAACAACTGTTTTCGAAAGAGTTGATCGAGGACTATGTAGGTGTAGTTACCATAAAATAATATACATAGGACACCGCTGAGTACAGTGCTCAGCGGTTTATATTTTTTTATATAAAGTAGACAGAATGTCAAAAAGGTGATATAGTATTTATAGTTTTTTAATGGAGTGAGATATATGGCAATACCCGTAAAAAGAGTGCTTGAAAAGCTTGATGAATATTTCAGCAAGAATGACTATGCAGGAGCCAAAAGACATTTGTTGTACTGGCTTTCCGAAGCAGAGATGACTGCCGACGGCAACAATATACTGCTTTTCAGTAACGAGCTTATGGGACTTTGCCGAAAGCTGTCAGAGGGTGAGCAGGCGATAGGGTATGCACAAAAGGCTTTAAGTCAGATCGAAAAAATGAACATACACAACAACGTCGGAGCGGCAACCACCTACATCAACTGTGCTACGGTTTACAAGGCATTTGACCGTGCAGAGGATGCGATACCGTTGTTTGAAAAGGCAAAAGCGATTTACGAGCAGAATCTGTCATCGGATGACGAGCGACTTGGCGGACTTTATAACAATATGGCTTTGTCAATGGTCGATCTTGAACGCTTCGATGAAGCGGAAGCGTTATACAAAAAAGCGATTTCAGTAATGCAGAATGTCGAAAATGCAGAGCCTGAGCAGGCGATAACATATCTTAATATGGCAACAGCCGCAGAGGCAAGATACGGTATATTGGATGCACAGGATGACATAATCAGATACACCGAGGAGGCAATGCGACTTCTGGATTCGTGTTCTGACCGTACTGACGGAGATTATGCGTTTGTATGCGAAAAGTGTGCACCCGTATTTGATTATTACGGATATTTCTCATATAAAAAGGAGCTTGAAGAGCGCTACGGGAGGATTTATGAAAGGTCTTGAGCTTGCAAAAGAGTTCTATAAAGAATTCGGTGAACCTATGCTGAAAGAGAAGTTTACCGATATCTTCGGATATCTGGCAACAGGTCTTGTCGGAAGCGGATCAGAATGCTTCGGCTATGATGATGACATATCACAGGATCACGACTTTGAACCCGCCTTTTGTATCTTTCTGCCTGATGAAAGCATTATCGACCGCAAAACGGCTTTTGAGCTTGAAAGAGCATATTCAGCACTGCCGACAGAGTATAAAGGCTACAAGAGAAGCGGAACAAGTGCTGTCGGAGGCAACAGACACGGAGTTATCAGAACGTCGGACTTTTTTGATGCTAAAACAGGTAGCCCCGACGGTAATCTGACGACGGAACAGTGGTTGTCGCTTTCTGATTTTTTTCTTGCAGAAGCGGTCAACGGTGAAGTGTTTTGTGACAATTACGGTGAGTTTACACGGATAAGAGAGAGTCTTAAACATTATCCTCAGGATATAAGACTTAAAAAGCTTGCAGGTAATCTTTTGTTAATGGGTCAGTCGGGACAGTATAACTATAGCAGATGTATCGAAAGAGGCGAGACTGCAGCAGCACAGCTATCATTGTATGAGTTTGTAAAAAGTACGATAAACGCCATTTTTCTGATCAATAAAAAGTATGTTCCGTACTACAAATGGAGCTTCAGAGCATTGAGGGAAATCTCAACGGAATGTGCCGAAATATCACAGATACTCGAATATCTGATATCAAGTCCCAACGATGAAAGCACATCGGGGGATAAAACCGAAATTATCGAAGGCGTATGTCTTATGCTAGGTATGGAGCTTAAAAGGTGTAATATAACCGAAAGCGCTTCTTCTGAAACGGAACAGCAAGCGTATGCGGTAAACGACAGAATAACCGATAACAGAATACGCAATATGAATATTCTTTGTGCGGTTTGAGGTGAGCTTTAAATGAACAGAACGGATTTATTTATAGATAAATACAAACAGCTTGAATCTGCAGTACGCACTGCATACAATCTTGATGAACGTGATTCAGTATCATACTATCTGACAAGAAAATCAGAATTCTGCAAGTATAAAGAGGATATCCGATATTGTCAGGATGTACGCAATCTTTTAAGTCACAGAAAAAAGATCAACGGAGCATATGCGGTAGAGCCGAGTGAAGAAATGATAACCTTCATATCGGATCTGATAAATAAAGTCAGGAACAGACCTCTTTGCCGCGAAATCTGGATTGAATACAAAAATATCTTTTGGCAACCGTTTGACGGAAAGGTAAAAGAGACTGTCATAACCATGCGGAAAAGGCAGTACACGCAAGTACCGATTATTGAAAAAGGCATTGTCAAAGGCGTATTTGATGAAATATCGCTATTCAACTATCTGGCTTCATCCGAAAGCAATTACATATCGGATGACCTGATCTTTAAAGATATCGGACAGTTTTTACAGCTTGATGACAGTAATGAACAGCAGACTGTTTTCTTTGCAAGTGAAGGCTTTGTTGACGAGCTTGAAGATATATTCGAAAAAGCGTTCAGATGCGGTAAAAGAATAGGAATGGCGTTTATTACCGCAAACGGAAGACCTGACGAAAAGCTTTTGGGAATAATCACACCGTGGGATATAATTGCAGTTGAATAGTTAAAACAGCTCTGAGATGTGCGTATTTGTACATTTCAGGGCTTTTTGTATATCTTGTATAATTTTATAAATTCGGTTGCTTTTTTTGTATGGATTATGTATAATTATTATGATTTTGAATGAAAGAGGGTTATTATGGCAGAGAAAAATTATGAAAAGCTTGTTAAAGTCCTGCAGATAGCAGCAGGTATTTTTATGGTAGCGATGGTTGTACTTTGCGTTATACTTATTCAGAAGTATGACATCAAGGTTTCCAACATTCCTGAACTCAGCGAAAAGATCAAAGGCGGCACAATGGCAATCGGATTCGGTATAATTCTGTTTTCGGTTGTTAAGTCGTTTGCACTTGTATTTCCGCCCGCAGTCATCTTTGCAATATGCGGATATATGATGCCCAACTATTGGATAGCACTTCTTATCAATCTTGTGTCGGTATTTCTCAGCCTGTCCGTACCGTATTTCCTCGGCAAGTTTACGGGAGCGAGTATGGTTGATACACTCAAAAAGCGTTTCAAAGCGATCAAAAAGCTTGATGATTTTGCAGGAGCAAACGAAACTACAATGACTTTTGCGGTCAAGCTGTCGGGAATACTTCCGGGCGATCTGTCAAGCCTTCTGTTCGGAGCAATGGGTATTTCGTACAAAAATTATATGGTAGGCTCCAATCTCGGTATGCTTCCTTTGGTTGTTGTTTACACACTTTTCGGATGTCTGCTTCAGGGCGTTGACGAAAAACGTTGGATTGTTGCGATACCTGTAGTTGTTATTATTGTGTTTAATGTTATCGCAGGTATTATTACTAAGCGACTTGTTTCAAAAACAAAAGCTCAGAGAGAGGAATCACAGAATGGCTGAAAGAACGTGGTATGAGCTTGACAATGCCGCTACAATTTATCCGTATTCGTCTAACAGACAATGGATATGCGGATACCGTATCGGATTTGTGCTTAAAGAAGATGTTGATCCCGAGATTTTAAAACAGGCGGTAAAGGACATTATTCCGAGATTTCCGTCGTATTTTGTACAGCTTCGGTTCGGATATTTCTGGCCGTATCTTGAAAAAGCGGAAGAACCTCCGATAATCGAGGAAGAGTATCTTCCACCCGTATTGCCGACACCTCGCTGGTATACGGATGTACCTGCATTGAAGTTTATTTATTACAAGCGCAGATTGGTAGTTGAAGTATTTCACGGTATTGCTGACGGTGGTGCTACTATCGAGGTTATGAAGGCGCTTACGGCACACTATTTAAGGCTCAAGGGTGTTGATATCCCGAAGAGCGAGTATATTATTGATATCGAAGAAGAACCGCATCCCGACGAAACCGTGGATTGTTTTAAAAAAGTCTACGATAAGTCCAAAAAGGGTATGACCCGCAAGGAGAAGAACAGCTATCAGCACGTAGTAAAGGCAATACCTAATTACACACGTTTTTTCCAGGGTATTGTACCTGTTGAGGATGTAAAGGTTTATTGTAAAGAACACAATGTTACGATAACGGAGTTTTTGACAGCCGTATTCATATATTCGCTTTATATGAACGCACCGGCCGGCAACAAAAAGCCTATCAAGATTTCCGTGCCTGTATCGCTTCGACCGATATTTATGATTAATTCGATGAGAAACTTTTCGTTGTTTACAAATGTAGGTTTACATCTTAATCCCGACAAAACATATACTGTCGAGAGTATTCTTGAGAGCATAAAGGGAAAGATCAAAGAAGGTACGGAAAAAGAAGTACTTGAACGTAATGTTACTATGAATGTATCGACGGCAAAGAATCCCATTGTCAGAGTACTTCCGAACGGAATCAAAAAGTTCGTGTTGAAAATCGGTTATAAGAACGGACAGCAGAAGTTTGCGTGTACGTTGACTAATCTCGGGGTATGCAAAATGCCGCCCGAGATGAAGGAGCATATAGACCGTATGGATGTCTTTGTCGGAGGACCGAGAAACGCAAACGGATGTGCGATAAACAGTATTGATGATAAGCTTACGATAGGCTTTACTATTACTTCAAAGGAAACTGATGTTATCCGTACATTTTTCAGAACATTGACGTCGCACGGTATGCGTGTCAGAGTCGAAAGCAGCGATTGGGAGGGAGAGGTATTATGAGATGCAGAGAATGTAATGTAGATCTTCCCGATAATTATACTGCCTGTCCGTTGTGCGGAGCAAAGCCTTCTGATGACCCGTTGAAGATAGAGGGCATACGCACGGCAGAGTATCCCAAGGCACAGCCGAAACCCTTCAAAAGAAATCCGTTCACGGTTTTCGTAATCGTGTGGCTCGGATTGTCGGCAATATCGTTCTTGCTTTTAAAGCTGAATATTATCGAGGCAGATGTGTCGGCTTTTGTATTCTGCCTGATACCTTGCATCTGGACATTGTTTGTCAGACCTTTTTTGATAAAACAGTTTTATCACGGAAACTTTATTGTAATGAATCTGTTTCCGTTTGCATTGACCTGTACGGTCTTTGACAAGCTGATGAACGGAAATTATGAGCAAAGCCTTATGACATATCTTCCGATATGTTCGTTAGCGGTTTTTGCAGTTCTTTTGATACTCGTTATCGCAAAGCCAAAGAAAAACAAACGTGCCGCATCGTATCCCGTTCTTATGATGCCTGTCAGCATTGTAGTGGCAGTAACGCTCGGCATAACAAGAAATACCGTTCCGTATCTGTGGTGTGCGGTAGTGGCATTGTGTGTAATCATCCTTGCAATCTTGCTCGTAACAAAACCGAACGAAACCAAACAGGAACTCAAAGCAAAGTTTTCAATTCAATAAAAGCATCACCGTATCAACAAGAGAGGTTGATACGGTGACTTTTGTTATATGGCGAGACTTGCTCGACGACTGTCGTCGTCGACACGCACCCGTCGGCGAAAACAGTCCACCGGACTGTTTTCTTCCGCATAGCCTTGCTATGCTCCCTCCTTTTCAAGTCTCGCACTTTACAATAAAAAAACAGCGCAGTCTGACGACTACACTGTTTTTTGGTCCGAGTGGCGAGACTTGAACTCACGGCCTCTTGACCCCCAGTCAAGCGCGCTCCCAACTGCGCCACACCCGGAAAAGTGTTGAGTGGGAAACTCAACGAAAGCTATTATATCACAAATGTTGATAAAGTCAAGTCTTTTTTAATAAATTTTTATTTTTTTAAGAGTTTTGACTTTTTTATATGTGAATACAGTTTTTCTGCGGTGATTCCGGCAGCGGTGAGTGCTGTTGCTGTGCCGAGAACGGCAAGGGTTATCTTGAAATTAGTATGCCAGCGATCCGTGAGCAGGTCATAGCCCTTAATTGAATTGCACTTTGTTCCGAAGAAATCACGGTAATAGTACATTTTGGTTGTAAGATCGGCAGGGCGTGTTTCGTCAAGCTCAATAAGTCTTACGCCCTGATGCAGTCCGTCACCGTACATATGGAATCCGCTGCACTTTGTCTGACAAAGAAGAATTCCTTCGACTTCGCCCTGAAAAGCATTAAGGTGATCGTGACCGAAAACTGCGGCTACAACGTCGCCCTTTGATTTCCAGCTGCGGAACTGACCGTTATTTCTTGCAGGAACACACGGACCTTCACCGAGATAGCCGTGGCAGTCAATGCCCTTGGTATAAAAATTTTTTGAGTACTTGCCGTTACCTCTGACTCTGTAAGGATTCAGGAAAGTTGTTTCTTTAAGAAGCAAATATTCTTCACATACGGGAATGTGTTGGAAAACTATTGACGGAACGACCTTGCCGCCGTTTGATGCTGTTAACTCGTCACAGGTGTTTTCGTACCAATCTATCTGATCGTTATCGACCCACGCATAACCACCGCTGCCGTCCTGTGCACTGCTGCCTGAATCTATAAGCCAGAGATTAAAGAGCATATTCTCGTTCTTTTTATCATAGATCGGAACATAGCAGTTGCCCACACCCGTAACGCCGGATGTATCGGTATTGATAAATCCCGGTATACGGCTGAAAAGTGAGAACAGATAACGCTTTGAATCGGTGCGCTCGCCGTCATGATTACCGAAAGTAATTCCGATCGGGATATTTCTGCTGTAAAACGGTTCACAGATTCTGTCGATCTCGTGAAAAAGCTCATCTTCTGTAGCGGGACGGTTTTCCTCACGTATCCAATCGGAAACGATATCGCCCATAAAAATTGCAATATCGGGCTTCAGCATCTCAGCAGATTTGTTTAAAAGGTTAAGCATATCCTCTGTTTTTTCATTATAAGTAAACTTGTCGTGGCTGTCACCGATAGCAAGAATACGGAACTTGCCGTTACGGTTAAAACGGAAATCCATTGAAGCTCTGCTTTTCATATATTCACGTTCCTTTCGGGAAATGGAATTAACTCTTTTTGTTTTTCATATAAATCACCGAGGGGTGAGAATATGAAAAATGCCGGAAAAATTATGATAAATACGCTTTTACTGACAGGAGCATCATTCCTGATGCAAACGGTAGGCGTATCGTTCAACGTATGGTTGACCGCACGAATGGGATCTGTCGGAATCGGATTGTTTCAGCTCATTATGACAGTATACAATCTTGCGGTAACGCTTGGATGCGGTGGTGTACGTCTTGCTGCGACGAGACTTACCGTTGAGAGCGAAGCAAGAGGGGAATCCGTCAGAAAAACTGTTGTGACCTGCATAAAATACGCATTTGTTACGGGAACTCTGATTGCGTTTGCATTGATATCACTTTCGGACATAGCCGCAAAATACTGGTTATCGGATATGCGGTCTGCTGCGCCTTTGAGAATTCTTGCGCTGTCGCTTCCGTTTGTCTCTATGTCATCGGCGCTTAACGGCTACTTCACGGCAGTTAAAAAGGTTTTTCGGTACTCTGCTGTCAGAATAGCCGAACAAGGAGTGAAAATCGCAATCGTAATGTTCCTGATGTCAAGACTGTTGCCGTACGGTATCGAATACGGAAGCATTGCGATAATCATTGGAATATTGCTGTCCGAAGCCTTTTCTTTTACGCTTCTTATCATATTATACAACACCGAAAAGAAAAAGTACAGAGAAAAAGCGCAAAATTCGGGATTAAAAAGAATTTTGCACATAGCGGTACCTGATGTATCGGGGGCAGGGGCAAGGTCTGTCTTGTTGACGATAGAGCATCTGCTCATACCGAAAGGCTTTGAGAAATCGGGATCATCCGCATCACAGGCACTTTCTGTTTACGGTAACATTCACGGAATGGTATTTCCGCTGATACTGTATCCGTCTGCGATTTTATCGTCCTTGTCAAGTCTGCTGATTCCCGAAATCGCTTCGCACCGTGAAAACCGTCGGGATTCACGCATTACATACATAATCGCCAGAGTTATGAAAATAACGCTGATATTCTCAATCGGTACGGCAGGAATTTTTTATATATTTGCTGACGGACTGTCTTATGTAATCTACAATTCTTACGAATGTGCGGATTATATCCGTATGCTGTCGGTGTTGATTCCCGTTATGTATTGTGATATGACGGTTGACGGAATTCTTAAAGGAATGGATCAGCAGATGTATTCGATGTGGTACAACATTATTGATTCTGCTCTTTGTGTAGTGCTTGTTGCCGTGCTGTTGCCGAAATTTGCGGTTAAAGGCTATATCTTTATTCTTTTTGCAAGTGAGATAATTAATTTTTTCCTCAGCATACAAAGATTGATGAAAGTGTGCGAGGTTGATGTCAGACCGGTTAAAGAAATTTTTGTTCCGATATGCTGTATTATCTGCTCATCGTGCAGCGTTTCGCTTCTTTGCACATTGACGGGATTCACCGCAATATATACAGAGCTCACGCTTGCCGTTGCAATAGTAATGACGGCTATGGTGTATGTGCTGTTTCTGTACGGATTTTCGACTCTCACACGTGAAGATATTACATGGTTTTCTGAAGCTTCGGGCATACATCATCTTAAAAACAGATGCGTCAACGCTTGACAAAACAGCGTTTCAGATTTAAAATATAACTTGTATAATTATGTGCAAGGATGTGGTACGTATGGCTAAAATCTTTTTAAGTCCTCCGTATTTAAGCGGTTCCGAAAGAAAATATGTGCAAGAAGCTTTTGACACTAATTGGATTGCTCCTTTGGGACCGAATGTCACAGGCTTTGAAAAAGAAATGGGCGAATATTTCGGTTCACCGTATCCGCTTGCATTATCATCGGGAACGGCGGCTATCCATCTCTCCTTAAAGTATCTCGGAGTAAAAGAGGGTGACATTGTTTTTTGTTCATCGTTCACCTTCAGCGGAAGCTGTAATGCCGTTCTTTATGAAAAGGCGATTCCCGTGTTTATTGATTCCGAACCCGAATCCGCCAATATGTCTCCCGATGCACTTCGCCGTGCATTCCGCTATTATGATGAAAAAGGGATAAGACCTGCTGCGGTTATCGTTGTTGACCTTTACGGAAGAAGCGCAAAGTGGGATGAGATAACGGCTATATGTAAAGAGTATGATACTCCGATTTTAGAGGATGCCGCCGAGGCTCTCGGTTCACGGTATAAGGGTGAGTTCTGCGGCAATTTCGGTGAGCTTGGAATCTTTTCGTTTAACGGAAACAAGATCATAACGACATCGGGCGGCGGTATGGTTCTTTGCAAAACGGAAGAACAGTATAAAAAGATGCTCTTCTGGGCGACACAATCAAAGGAGCCTTGCCTGCATTACGAGCATAAAGAGGTCGGATATAACTACCGTCTTTCAAATATCTGCGCAGGTATCGGACGTGGTCAGCTGGAGATTCTTGATAAAAAGCTCGCAATGCGTGCACGCATTGCGGATTATTACAGAAAAGCGTTCAAGGATACACCCGTAAGCTTTTTCCCTGATTTTTCGGATTGCAAGTCCAATAACTGGATCACACCTGTTCTGATTGATCCCGAATACATAAAAACGAATACAGAAGACATCTGTATCGAAATGAATAACCGTGGCATCGAGTGCCGTCCCACGTGGAAGCCGATGCATTGTCAGCCGATATTCGAGGGATGCAATTCGTTTGCCCACTATGAAAACGGAAAATATCATTGCGAAGAGCTTTATGAAAGAGGCGTTTGTCTCCCCGGAGGAGATGCGCTTACCGATGAACAGCTGGATTTTATTGTTCACAATCTGCTTGATATAATTGGTTTATGATTTAAGGGGTTGCTTTTGTGAAAAAGGGCATTTATGCGAGCTTTTTTAAGCGCTTTTTTGATATTATCATATCTTTGGCAGTATTGATATTGCTTTCTCCGGTGTTTATTGTTATTGCAATAGCTGTCAGAATCCGTCACGGCTCGCCCGTACTGTTTTGTCAGGAAAGACCGGGCAAGGACGGCAAGATATTTAAGATGTATAAGTTCAGAACGATGACAAACGAACGTGACGAAAACGGCAATCTTTTGCCCGATGAGAAGCGGCTTACGAAGTTCGGACAAGCTCTTCGCAGTACAAGCCTTGATGAGCTGCCTGAATTCTTTAACGTGCTTAAAGGCGATATGAGCTTTATAGGACCGAGACCTTTGCTTGTCAGTTATCTTCCGCTGTATTCCGAGCGTCAGAAGAAGCGTCACGATGTCAGACCCGGTATAACGGGACTTGCTCAGTCCAGCGGCAGAAACCTCCTTGCGTGGGAGGATCGATTTGAAAAAGATGTCGAATATGTTGAAAATCTTTCATTCTCAATGGATATAAAGATTGTTTTCTCAACCATTTCGGGAATCATCAAAAAGGAAGGCATCACTTCCGAAAATTCGGTTACGATGGAGCCGTTTCTCGGTAACAAAACAGTAAGTTCTAAATAGTCGGAGGAAATTTATGAAAGCACTTGTTTGCAGAGCTTCTGCCGTTATTGTTTGTCTTATATTGATTTTTACATATTTCACAACAGCTTTTGCGGCAGAGAACGAGACGAAATTTGTATCGGAGCCGGGATCTGTGCTTGTCGGAGTTGTTACAAAAGGTGTCGGTAAGGTTACGGGCGGAGGGATTTTTCAAAAGGGTGACACTGTCACGCTGACCGCAGAAACCGACGGTACGCACGACTTCAAGGCGTGGTTCGATTCTGAAGGTGAGATTTTGTCGGCAGAGCTGACGCTTACCTTTACGGCGGAGGAAAACTGTTTTATCACAGCCGAGTTTGACGGACCGACTCCCGAAGAAAAGGAAGCGAATAAAGACGATGCCGTCAATGAACACGAAGTGGCAAGACAGGCGGTCTGGATTGCATCAATAGTTGCGGTTGCCGCCGTGGTTGTCTTCCTCGTCATAATCGTGGAAAAAAAGAGAAGTAAATAATATGAGTTACAAAAGTTTCTCGGGTGTTATCTTGATTTATCAAGATAACACCCGAGAGTTTATTGGTATTGAGTTTAATCGGGAATTTCAAGAATGAAGTCGCCGTCGTGGTTGATTCTGACCACGATGTTTTTTATATATTTTTCAAACAGCATATCTTCCTCTGCTTTTGAGACGGTTGTTCTGCAGGCAAAGAGTACGGAGGACAAAAGCTCCTTTGCGTTGCCGAGGGTGAAGCGTTCCTTCAGCTTCTTTTCAAGCTCCGACTTGAAAACGAGATTGAAGAATCTGTCATCATCGGGAGTTATGAATTTGTCGAGATAGCAGTAAAAGACATCCTTATCCCACAAAAGGCTCTTGAACTCAAATCCGCACTTCTCACTCTCAACCATTACGAGATATCTGACATCATCCGAGGCATCAATAACCGACCAGAAGTCGGAATCGCTGGAAACGAGTATAACCGAGTCAACATCCTCTTTATAAATTGCTTTTGAAATACCGAAAACGAGGCGGTGATCGACAAGTGACTTGCTTTCGGTTACACGGTCAACGGGGATTGCCTCAACCTCAATGCCGTATGTAAAATGCTTCAGCATTGTCCAAGCTTTCGTAGTGTGTTCGCTGTCATAATACACAACGATTTTATTAATTTTTTCTATTTCGTGATCCTTAAGGCTTTCTATAGCGGAAGCAAATCTGTACGGATCGGCGTTTTCGCCGTCGATAAAAACCTGAATCTTTGATGCTCTGTTAATAAATTCGTTTATGTTGTTTTTGACATTGTCGCTTGCATCGCAGACACGGTCGGTATCGTTAAAGGTTTCATTGCCGTTACGGTAAATAACACTTAAAAGATCAAAGTCGGTGGAAAGAATATATCCGCAATCGAACGGTTCGCGCCAGTAAAAATATCGCTGGAACGGATACAGACTTTGATTTGACTGAAACTTTTTTGACTCCTCCTCAATATTTGACGGCATACAGAACATTGTTCTGATATGTTTGAATCGAACCCATTCGGGGAAGAGAGATTCTGTTTTGTCAATACGTTTAACGATTTCTGTATTGATTCTTTTGAGATATTCGTTGATATCGGTTTTGCCTGTAATGATCGAAATTGACATTTTGTTGATAACCTTAAAATCGTCCTTAAAAAGCTCCATTTTGTCAAGCGGTGTAAAGCTTGCACTAAGGTTTCGCAGGCTGCGACTGACATCTTTGAAGTGCAGCATAAGATTGGAACGGATGTTGTTAAGGTGTCTTATGGCGACGGCATCCTCATTTTTTAAAACAGCTTCTTTAACAGGAGTAAACTCATCGGGAAATTCAAGGCGTCTTACAAGCTGTTCTTCGTGAACACCCAGCAAAAAGCCTATAGTCAGAGCGATGTTTTTGGAGTATTTACGTAATGCTGATTTGTCGGATATTTCCGGTAAATCAAAGCTTTCTTCTTCAATAAAATCTTTTAAATCTTCCAGACTCATACCTTTTGCCATAGGGATGCTCCTTTCAAATTGTTCTGTAAGTTGATTATAAACATTAAGGTGTACGATAAAACTCTCTATATAATTATTTCTTGCTTCTTTTTTTAATTGATGTTATTATTTAGTCGGAATCTTGAAACAAAAGAGGGATTATAATGAATAAAGCGTTGAAAGACTGTCTTGAAAACAGACAAAACAGAGATAACATCTTTCCTTTTTTATGGATGAGAGAGGAAGCGAAAGAAGAGCTTAAGGAAGAAATAGATGCCCTTTATGATGACGGATGCCGTGAATTCTGCTGTGAGAGCAGACCTTACGAGCATTTTTGCGGTGACAGATGGTGGGACGATTTCGGATACATTCTGGAATATGCAAAGCAAAAAGGCATGAGAGTATGGCTTCTTGACGACAAGCATTTCCCGACAGGCTATGCCAACGGATATGTGGAGGCGAATCCTGAGCTTCGACCGAAAACGCTTCGTTACGAATACAGGGATTTTTGCGGTCCGTGCGAGTATTCGTCACTTCTTGTGCCTGAGCTGGAGGAGGAAGACGAAGAGAAGGTTATTTGTGTATCTGCGTGGAAAAAAGGTAACGGTTTCTTTTCGCTGAAGGGAAAGCCGATAGATCTTACCGATAAGGTTCACGACGGTATAGTCGATTGGGCTGTTCCGGAAGGTTTTTACAGAGTTTATTATATTATCGAAAGCAAACGATCGCTCAAAAACAGAAAAGGATATATTGATATGCTGAGCGAGGAATCGTGTAACGCAATGCTGAAAGCTGTTTACGAGCCTCATTATGAGCATTTCAAAGAATACTTCGGCAACACGTTCCGAGGATTCTTCTCGGATGAGCCGTCGTTCCAGAATGCATCGGGAAGCTATCTTCATATGGTAGGATCCGATGGAATAGTTATGCCCTACAGATCGGATCTTCCGTCGATTATCGGCGAAACGCTCGGTATGAGCAGCAGAGAGGTATTGTTGTATCTCGGCACATTATGGCACGATTTTCCCGGTATGGGCAAGGCGGTCAGATGTGAATATATGGAAGCTGTAACCCGTCTTTACCGCGACAATTTTTCACGTATGCTCGGCGATTGGTGCAGAGAGAGAAATGTTCTGTACATAGGTCACGTTATCGAGGATATGGATGCACATCAGCGTCTCGGCTTTGGCGGAGGTCACTTTTTCAGAGCGTTGCAGGGACAGGATATGTCGGGAATTGATATTGTTCTGAAGCAGCTTATGCCGTACAACCTTGATACACCTCACTCAGCGCCCATATGCGGACACAGAGCGGATCCCGCATTCTTCCAGCATACTTTGCCGAAGCTCGGGGCGTCAGGTGCACATATAAGACCTGAAACGAATAACAAGGCAATGTGCGAGGTTTTCGGAGCATTCGGTTGGGCAGAGGGCGTAGGATATATGAAGTATATAGCCGACCTTATGCTGTCAAGCGGAATCAATCAGTTTGTTCCGCACGCATACAGTATTCCGTACCCCGATCCTTCATGCCCGCCGTATTTCCATTCTAAGGGTATGAATCCGCAAGAAAAGGCATTCGGGTTACTTATTGAATATATGCAAAAAACGGCGCATATTCTGTCGCAAGGTATCCATAAGGCTGATGTTGCGGTATTCTATAACGCACAGGCAGAGTGGACGGGCGGAAAACACAATACACAGTCGAATGTATGTCAGGCGCTTCGGTTCGGTCATATCGACTTTGACATTGTTCCGGAGGACGTGCTGAAGGTATCTGAGGTGAATAACGGCAGACTTTGTATAAATAAAGAGACCTACGGGGCTTTGGTAGTGCCGTACAGCGAGATTCTGCCTGATGATATACAGGAAATGCTTTTGTCGATTGAGCGAAAAGGTCTTGCGGTTATATATGAAAACAGGCTGCCGAAAAAGAGTGTTACGGGAAAGGCGTTTGACAGCATATCAAAGAGCGTTCCGACAGAATTGTTGGCGCAGTATCTTCGTGATATCGGATGCTGTCACGTTCTGGCTGATGACAACTGCCGAGGACTTCGCATCTACAGAACGGATACCGAGGACGGTACGGTTTACAGTATATTCAATGAAGACAAGACTACGGTAGACAGCTATGTTTATTTTGAAAATGTCGTTACTCCCGTATTTTATGACGTATGGAATAATGAAATCAGCAAGCCGCAGAAACAGGACGGCAGGGTCAGAATAAAGCTGTATCCGGGTCAGGCGGTTATAATGCTGTGCAACGAATCGGACGATGTTCCGCCGTTCTGTTATGACAGCGAATGTGACAGACAGATCGTTCCCGTATGGGACATCAGTCTTAAGGCTGCCGATGCGGAGGATTTCACATTCTGTACCAAAACGGAAAAGCCGATTCGATTCAATACATATGACAGAGAGTCATATTTCTGCGGTACGATCAGATACACGGCAGAAGTGAAGCTGAACGGAGATGAGGAGTATATCGATTTCGGTACGGTAGGCGAGATTGCGCATCTTTATATTAACGGCAAGGACATCGGTACAACAGTTGCACCGCCGTACAGATTCAGAATATCCGATGCGGTGAAGCACGGCATCAACGAAATCAGACTGGATGTTATCAATAATCCGACCTACAGAGAAAGGTATGTTGACTGGTTTTCGTCATACACCCCTCTTCCTCCGTCAGGATTGTTGGGTCCCGTAAAAATAAAATAAAGCAACGCCCGAAAGTGATGTATGTAAGTCTCTTTCGGGCATAGATTTATATTGAATTACTTGATAAAACTGAACAGAAGCAAAAGGAAACCGAAAACTCTTTCAATAAAGGTGTTGTCGGTAACGTATGCCTTATATGAGTGATCCTTTACTCTGTCAGAGGCAACGCTGAGGTTGGTTATGGTGCCTGTACCGCCGATTTTTCCGACAGACAGCATTTTGTTTTCATCTGTTTCTTTCTGGAAGCCTGCTCTGAAGTTTGTAACGGCTGCTTCAAACTGCTGATCAGCCTTGATTGCCGTATGGGTACCGCCGTTGGGAGAATACCAATAACAGAAGCAGTCGTGAAGTGTAACACGGTGATTGCCCGTTATACGGAAGCCGATGCCGAATTGATCGCTGTAGCAGTAATCAAGCCAGTTGTCACCGCATTCGAGAAGGAACCCGCAGCTGTTCAGAAAATCTGTATAATCACTTGTATATAACGGGTGAATGTTGCGAAGCATATTACCGCCTGATTTTACGTGAACACCGATAAAGACATTTCCGATGCGTGAGTTCGTGATAGTGTTATCAAAGCCTTCAACGAGCATTCCGACAGAGTCCGTATTGCCTGTGCCGATGATATTAACTCCGAAAATATCCGAATCGGACGAACCGCTGTTGGCGCCGTACATAATGTGAAGACCGACAACGGTGTTTTTGATCGAGCAGTTGCGTACTGCGGTTTCACGGCCGCTGTTTATCGAGATACCGTTTGCCATATTGCTGCCGTCAATGATACCGCCTTCAAGTGCGTAGTTGCTGCCGTTGACTCTTGTTGTGTTGTAGGGATCCTTACCGCCAAGCTGAATAAGTGCTTCACCGTAAGTCCAGTCACCGATAGCCTTTATTACGGCATAGTCTGCAAGACGGAGTGAAACGCTCTTTTTGGGGTCTGCAGGAGTCTTTAAGGGCTTTGAAAGAAGATATTCACCATCGGGAAAGTAAATGGTGCGGTTGGGATTGTCGTCAATCAACTGTTGCAAGGCATCCGAAACATCAACACCTGTATTTGCAGGAATCGTATCTGTTACGATAAGGCTGTAGTTTTCTGCCTGTGCAAAAGCAAAGACGGAATACGTGCTGAAAAGAGTGACAAGAACCATAAGGACCGAAAGTGTTTTTAATATAGATTTTTTCATGATAAACATCCTTCCTTATCTGTTTGAAAATTTGTCGATTACCATAGGGATTTCGGCAGGACATTCTTCGCCGACATCAAAAGCATCAGAAAGCATTGAAATTGCGCTGTCAAAGAGTGATTCGTTCTCTGCATAAAGAGTTGCGATTCTGTCACCTGTTTTTACGAAGCTGCCGGGTTTGACATCCAGAATGATGCCTGCGCCGTATTCGATCACATCATCCTTTGCTTTTCTGCCTGCACCTAAAAGCATTGCGGCAATACCGCATTTTTCGGCATTGATGCGTTGTATGTAACCGCTTGAACGTGTCTTGACCGTGCGGAAATACTTGGATTTTTGAAAGAGGGAGGTGTTTGATATAACGCTTGTATCGCCGCCTTGCGAGCTGACCATCCATATAAAGCGTTCAAGCGCAAGTCCGCTGAAAAGAGCGTTCTTTGCCATATCAAAGCACTCATCGAGGGAACCCTTTCCTGCGAGATAGAGAAGCTCCGATGAAAGGTGCAGACAAATATCTGTAAGATCCGACGGGCCGATCCCCTTGAGAGTCTGTACGGCTTCGATTACTTCAAGCGAATTACCGATAGCATAGCCTAAAGGAGCATCCATATTGGTGATAAGAGCTGTAACGTTGAGTCCGTTTTTGTCACCGATCGAGACCATTTCACGGGCAAGAGCTTTGGCATCTGCAGAACGCTTCATAAAAGCGCCGCTGCCTGCCTTGACATCGAGCACGATGTTTTTGGAGCCTGATGCGATCTTCTTGCTCATAATACTTGCCGCGATAAGAGGGATGCTGTCAACCGTGGCGGTCACATCACGCAGAGCATATAGCTTTTTATCGGCAGGAGCCAGGGATGCAGTACTGCTGCATACACACGCACCGCAGGAATTGACGATAGATATAAATTCCTCTTTACTGAAATCAAGTCTGACTCCCGGTATTGACAGAAGCTTATCCGTGGTGCCGCCCGTATGTCCGAGTCCCGCACCCGACATCTTTGCGATTTTTACACCGCAAGAGGCAACTATCGGAGCGACAACAAGCGTTGTTTTGTCACCGACACCGCCTGTTGAGTGCTTGTCAACGATGGGACCTGTTATTTCGGACAGATCGACTGTATCTCCCGATTTTGCCATAGCATCGGTGAGAACGGCAGTCTCATCGGGAGTCATTCCTTTGTAATAAACTGCCATCATCAGCGCGGATGCCTGATAATCGGGTATTGCGCCGCACGTATAGCCTTCGACAAAGAAGCGAATCTCCTCTTCCGAAAGAGCCATACCGTCACGCTTCTTTTTAATAATGTCATAAACACGCATGATCAATCACCCATACATTTTTTCGTAATAGTTCATATAATCGCCGCTGACAATCTCTTTGACCCAATCGGGATTGTCAAGGTACCAGCGGATAGTTTCACGTATGCCGTTTTCAAAGGTGTATGACGGACTCCA
Source organism: Clostridia bacterium (assembly GCA_017397655.1). Lineage (GTDB taxonomy): Bacteria > Bacillota > Clostridia > Oscillospirales > Acutalibacteraceae > UBA1425. The sequence goes on from JAFQIG010000010.1 coordinate 18,872, forward strand.
ACCGAGCTCTGTGGTGATTTTGGTATTGTCAATGGCATACCGTCTGTCGTGACCCGGACGATCCTTGACATAGCTGATCAGACTTTCATCCTTGCCTGTAGCGTCAAGAATCAGACGGACGATTTCGATATTTGCCTTTTCATTGTTGCCGCCGATATTATAAACTTCGGATGCCCTGCCTTTTAAAAGTACGGTCATAATGGCACTGCAATGATCGCTGACGTGAAGCCAGTCTCTTATCTGAAGTCCGTCGCCGTATACGGGAAGCGGTTTTTCGTTGACACAGTTGTTGATCATCAGAGGAATGAGTTTTTCGGGGAATTGGTAGGGTCCGTAATTGTTGGAACAGCGTGTGATATTTACGGGAAGAGCGAATGTCTCGCCGTATGAGCGGACAAGCATATCGGCACTTGCCTTTGATGCGGAATAAGGACTGTTGGGAGACAGGGGAGTAGTCTCTTTGAAAAAGCCCTCTTTGCCGAGTGCGCCGTAAACCTCATCTGTCGAAACCTGCAAAAACTTTACACCGTCACGGTACTCGCGACAGTACTTGTTGTCGGGTGAGAGACTCCAATGGCGTTTTGCGGCATCAAGCAGAACACCTGTACCTAAAATGTTTGTTGAAAGAAAGATTTCGGGGTTTGTGATGCTTCGGTCAACGTGACTTTCTGCGGCAAAATTTATTACATAGTCTATTTCGTTTTCGCAAAAGATGCGGTCAACCGTATCCTTATCACGGATATCTCCGTGGATAAAACGATACAGAGGGTTGCTCTCAACGTCACAAAGATTGCGCAGATTGCCTGCATAAGTGAGTGCATCGAGATTGATAATATTGAATTCATCGGAAGATGTGAGGATATATCTGATGAAGTTTGATCCGATAAATCCTGCACCGCCCGTAACAAGAATGGTTTTCATATAAAAACCTCCGATACTATTATAGAATAATTATACAATTATTTATGTAATATGTCAAACAAAAGCGTAATGAGATATTGCATTTTTGTGTAAATAGGTTTATACTTTAGACTGGTATAAATTATAGGAGATGATTTTTGTGAAAAATTTGAAGCCTTTAAAGATGTTACCCAACAGAGTATGGAGAATATACCTCGGCGGAGTTTTGCTCGACGAGCTTCGTGGGGAAGAGGGAAAGGACGGTTATTTTCCCGAGGATTGGCTGGCATCGGTAGTAACGGCGAATAACCCCGAAAGAGACGATGCTCCCGAAAGAGAGGGCTTAAGCCGTGTTGAGACAGAGGACGGTATTTTATATCTTAAGGATATGATCGATGCAGATCCAAAGGGATTTCTCGGTGAAGAGCATATAAAGGATTTCGGTGAGAACTTCGGAGTGCTGACAAAGTTCCTTGATTCTGCCGAGAGACTTCCCATTCAGGTTCATCCCGATAAAAAGGCGGCAAGAGAGCTTTTTAACTCTGATTACGGCAAGACGGAGTCGTGGTATATCCTTAACGGCAGAAAGATAGACGGCGAGGATCCGTATATTCTTTTGGGCTTCAAGGAAGATGTTACAAAAGAATCTCTTAAAGAGCTTTTTGACAAGCAGGACATCGCAGGTATGGCTTCACTTATGCACAAGATCCCTGTAAAAACAGGCGATGTATTCATTATCGAGGGCGGTACACCGCACGCTATCGGTTCGGGATGCTTCCTTCTTGAGGTACAGGAGCCTACCGATTATACGATCAGCCTTGAAAAGTGCAACACATTGGGTGAGAAGCTTCCCGATTTCCTTTGCCATATGGGACTCGGCTTTGACAAAATGTTTGATTGCTTCAATTATATAAAGTATTCCGAAGAGGAGCTTCTTTCAAAGTTCAAGCTTCAGCCGACAACTCTTGAAAAGAGTGACGATGCTGTTGTAACCGAGCTGATTTCTTATAACAGGACAACCTGCTTTGCGCTCAGACAGTATGAGGTCAGCGGAGCTTATGACAGAAAGTCAAGCGGCAAACCCTCGGCTTTCGTTATCACAAAGGGCAGCGGTACCGTTGCAGGTATTCCCGTCAAGTGCGGCGAATGTCTCTTTGTACCTGCTATGGCAGAGGACTTCTCTATCGAAGGTGAGCTGACGGTTCTTGAGTGTCTGCCGCCCGTAAAATAAATAAATAAGTGAGGCACGCTGTATGGATAATAAAGGTCTGCTGAGTGATAGTCTGATATTTCACAGAAGGTTCAGTGTCAATCCCTATAAAACGCTCAAGATGCCGCTTTCAAGAATGGATTTTTACAGAGACTGGCTTTCAGAGCCGGGCGGTGATCCGTATCCTTTGATAGGCGCGTCACAAACAGCTTTGACCGAGAAAATATGCGATTGCTCGTATTCGGTATATTCCCGGTTTGAAAAGTCCTTTGCGGAGAGGCTTATCACAACTCATTTTCCGTACTGCTCGTATGAGCTTGAATTGCTCTCAATGGATGACGGCTCGGAAGCGGGCTTTTCGCTGATCAATGACGAAAGAACGTTGCGTGTGTTTTTGCGCAAGTCAAAGAACGGTCTCAGCGTTGTCAGAGAGGTTGTTTGCAATGGTTTTACCACGGATACATACGTTCAGAAAGCAGACCTCAGTTTTAAAGAATCTATGACCTTTACGCTCACTTGCAGTAATAAAGGCTTTGCTGTATATCTGAAAACGGATAAAAAACCGATCTGTGTTTTCAGCTTTACGGAAACTGATATGATTTACGCAAAGCAGAGCGTTTTTACAAAAACCTCGGCGGCACTGTATGTTTGTGCAAAGGACGGTGCAAGCATCAGTGTCTGCAACGTATGCTCGTACCTTGACGGCGGAATGACTCAGGCGGATATCCGAAGCTTGCGTTTCGAGGACGGAACACCGATCACAGAGGATGGCAAACTGTTTTTTACGGTTTCCGTGCGTGAAAAGTGCGGAGGATATCAGGCTGTTCTTTCGTGGAATCCGTCGGGATGCGATTTTTGTCTTGAGGGTGCTTTGTTCTTTGATTACGGAGACGGTATCTGGTATTCTGATATAGCATCTTCGGTAATCTTTAACAGAAAGACGAATGAATGGTATGTCTGGGCAGTATCCTTTACGCACGATCATATGTTGATACGTGGTAAGACAACGGCTGATCTTCGCTACGGTATCAATCTTGTCAGCGTCACAAAGATGGAGCCCATATCCGATGATTCGCTGAGCGAGGATGAAAAAGACCGCCTTTTTGTCGGCAAGTCCTCGGATGAGGATCCCGACTTTATTTATGATGAAAAAACAAACAAATGGTATCTGACCGTTTGCAGAAGCGTAAACTGCGGTGACAGAAACAGATACAGGTATTTTCTGTTTGAATCTGACAATCCGTTTGACGGATATACCTTCAAGGATAAAACAGTAACAGGCTCGGATACGGGCGGATCAATTATCCGTGTTGATGACGAGTTATACTTTGTCTGCGGATCAGACGGAGATTTGCGTTCTAATTATCATGCGTACTCACTTTCCGATTTGTCAGAGTGCAAAAAGATGCGCTTTGACCACGATGACGGAGGCTTCAGAGGATGGGGAACGATAGTGCCGTTGCCGTACGGCAATATGACACGTCTTGTGTGGCTTACCTTTGACAGGCATAACGCCGATCCCGATAACAGGTGGAGCTACGGCAATCTTTACGCATTTGAAGCATTTATCTGATATGGAGAAACTGATGGAAACACAGCTTGAAAATCTCGGCAACAACACATTTCTTTGCGTATCAAAGGATCATACCTTCGGTACCGATGCGATAGCGCTGGCTCATTTCAGCGCACCTAAAAGGAATACCGTTGCGTGCGATCTCGGTTCGGGATGCGGAATAATCCCGATGCTTTTCTGTCGTGACGGACTGTGTAAATCGGTAACTGCTGTCGAGATACAGAAAAATGCGTGTGAACAGATAGAAAAGGCGGTTGAGATCAACGGTTTTTCTCATAAATTCAATGTTGTAAATCACGATTTGCGTACATTGAGTGAGAACGAATTGCCGTTGTACAGCTTTGATCTTGTGACGATGAATCCGCCTTACAAGGCACCGGGTGCCGGCATAACAAATCTTACCGAGTCTGCTCTTATCGCACGACACGAGGTAATGTGTATTTTTGATGACGTTACAAAAGCTGCAGCAAAGCTTCTTAAATTCGGAGGCAGACTTTGCGTCTGTCACAGACCCGAAAGACTCACGGATGTTATTTGCTCGATGAGAGAAAACGGTATCGAACCGAAAAGAATCCGCTATCTCGTTCATACGGTCGGCAAGAGTGCAAATCTTATTATGGTTGAGGGCAAAAAAGGCGCATCATCGGGAGTTGTTATCGAACCCGATATGATACTTCGGAATGATGACGGAACATATACGGAAATGGCTCTTTCGATGTACGGAGCCTACAGGTGAAAACAATGAGTGGAAAACTTTACGTGGTGGGAACGCCGATAGGAAATCTCGGTGACTTCTCACAAAGAGCGATTGATACGCTTTGTGACTGTGATTTTATAGCGGCAGAGGATACAAGAGTTACGTTAAAGCTTCTTAATCACTTCGGTATCAAAAAGCCGATGATCAGCTATTACGAGCACAACCGACTTGAGCGTGCCGAGGGAATCATCTCACGCATAATGAACGGGGAGAATTGTGCTTTGGTGACGGATGCGGGAATGCCTGCAATATCCGATCCCGGCGAAGATCTTGTAAAGCTTTGTCACGAAAGCGGAATAACCGTTTCGGCGGTACCGGGACCGTGTGCATTCTCTACGGCAATCGCTATATCGGGAATGAGCTCTGGCAGATTTACGTTTGAAGGCTTTTTAAGCGTTAACAAACAGAGTCGCCGTGAGCATCTTAATGAGGTTAAAAAAGAAAAGCGGACTATGATTTTTTATGAAGCACCGCACAAGCTGTCTGCAACGCTTCGGGATATGTACGAAGCTTTCGGTGACAGAAATATAGCCATAGTACGTGAAATTACAAAGATTTATGAAGAGGTTATCAGAACAACCCTGAAAGAGGCTTCCGAAAAATACGGTGACGGCGGCTTAAAGGGCGAGATTGTTCTGGTAATTGAAGGATATACGGAAACAGAAGAAAGACCGTCAACTTTGGGTGATGCCGTAGCCTTTGCAAGGGATCTTATGGAATCGGGATCTTCACCGACAAGTGCGGCAAAGGAAGCGGCAAAAGAGTTCGGATTTAAAAAGGGTGACGTATACAAGCTTATAACGGAAGATTAAGAAAGGATGCATTGTATGGATCTTTTAAAGAATATGATAACGGCTTTCAAGGATTACCCGAAACTGACATTTATACTTGTTATAGCGGTTATTCTGACTGTTTTTGTTTGTATAATGGCAGGCAGAGCATCGTCAAAAATGAGTAAAAAACGAAATGCCGAGCTTCAGAAAATCAAAGAAGAAGTCAGACTGCGTGAAAAGTTCAGAACGGTTGATAAGGAAAAACTTCTGAACTCCGACTGTAAAGAGATTATAAAAGGCCTCACATCCAATATTCAGATAAGGATCGAAAAACAGGCAGATATAAAGTCGGCATTTGAAGCGCTCGAAAAACCGCAGCAGTATATATATGCGCTCAACTATGTTTATTTTGAGGATGCCGATTCGCTCAGCTCGTTTTTCAGACTTAACGGCAAGCCTCTTACAACAGCGGCAAAAGAAGCTTTTGACGAAATAGTAGGTGGCAATGAAGCTGTAGTTTTCGCAAAGGCTTATAAAATGTTTGACGACGATGACGAGACGGCATCGGTAATACAGTCAAAGGTCGAAGAGTACGACAAGGCATTTGAAGAATTTGATAAAAACGGAATTTTTGAAAAAATCCGTAATTATACAGCAGAACAATGGGAAGTATTCAATAAATAATCGGAGGTAGTTTTATGGCAAGATTTATCATTTCTGCTTTTGCAGATGAGGCTTCAAGGGAGATCAGAAAACAGATTGAAGTCTGCAAAAAGAACGGTATCACGCATATCGAGCTTCGTGGTCTTGATGACGGAAAGAGCATTAACAGCATTACCGTTGACGAGGCAAAAGAGCTTAAAAAAATTCTTGATGAGGGTGGCATCGGGGTATCGGCAATCGGTTCAGGCTACGGCAAGATTGAGATTACCGATGATTTTGAGCCTCACTTTGAAGCTTTCAAGAATACCGTCGAGGTAGCCAAAATCCTCGGTACGGAAAATATCCGTATGTTCAGCTTTTACTTCAGCAAGGGCGAAAGCTATGACGAATACAGAGACGAGGTTATCCGCAGAGTAGAAGCTTTCTGTGACTATGCGGCAGAGCACGGTATCAGATGCTGTCACGAAAACGAATGTGGCATCTATGGCGATATCCCCGAAAGATGTCTTGACCTTCACAAGGCACTCGGTGACAAGCTCGGAGGAATCTTCGATCCTGCCAACTATATCCACAGCGGAGCCGACATTCTCAGCGGATACGAGATGCTGGAGCCGTACATTGATTATCTTCACGTCAAGGATGCACGTTATTCAGACGGTGTCGTTACTCCTGCAGGCAAGGGCGATGCACAGTTTACGGAGCTTCTTCGCAGATTCGCAAAGAAGGACGGTGCTCACTTCCTGACTCTTGAGCCGCATCTGGCAGTTTTTGAAGGTCTTGCAGAGCTTGAAAAGCACGGCGGATCCGGTGCACTTTTAGAGGGTAAGGGTGAATTTACATATGCGAGCCGTGATGAAAGCTTTGCGGCAGCAGCCTCGGCACTTCATCATCAGATAGAGCTTGTTCAGCCTATCCGCCTTGGCATTATCGGTGTCGGCAATATGGGTACAAGCCATAACCGCTTCTTTGCAAACGGTAAAATCCGTGAAATGCGCCTTACTGCCATTGCAGATCCGAGAGAAGAAAGACTTAAGGTCAACAAGGAGATTTCTCCCTATGTTGCAACATTCTCGGACGGTAAAGAGCTTATTGACAGCGGACTTTGCGATGCTGTTATCGTTGCGACTCCGCACTATTCGCACCCCGAGCTTACGTGCTATGCAATTGAAAAGGGTCTTCACGTTGTAGTCGAGAAGCCTGCAGGTGTCTATACAAAGCAGGTTCGTGAGATGAATGAGTTTGCAGCAGCACATGACAGAGTTTATACAATTATGTTCTGCCAGAGAACGAATCACGTTTACCGCAAGGTAAAGGAGCTTGTATCAAGCGGCAAGTATGGCGAGATCAGAAGAGTGAATTGGATCATCACCGATTGGTATCGCACACAGTCCTACTATAATTCGGGCGGATGGAGAGCCACTTGGAAGGGCGAAGGCGGCGGAGTTCTTCTTAATCAGTGTCCGCACAACCTTGACCTTTGGCAATGGATCTGCGGAATGCCGTCAAAGATCAGAGCCTTCTGTCACGAATCAAAGTGGCACGATATAGAGGTTGAGGATGACGTTACAATTTATGCCGAGTATCCCAACGGTGCTACAGGTGTATTCGTTACATCGACAGGCGATGCTCCCGGTTCAAACCGCCTTGAGATTACAATGGACGGTGCAAAGATTATTTGTGAAGACGGACAGAAGATCACTCTTTATGAGCTTGATGAAATGACAAGCGAGCATTGCGCGAACAATCCGGGCGGATTCGATAAGCCTTCAGGACATTTTGTCGAGGTTGAGACAGACGGAATGAACGAACAGCACGTAGGCGTTCTTAACGCTTTTGCGGCAAATGTTATCCGTGGTGAAAAGATGATTGCAGAGGGTGCAGAAGGCATCAACTCATTGATGATTTCCAATGCTGCACATCTTTCCTCATGGCTCGGTAAAGAGGTAGCGCTTCCCGTCGATGAAGAAGTTTTCCTTGCAGAGCTCAACAAAAAGATTGCAACAAGTGCAGATAAAACAAATGTTAACGAAACAAGCGGCGAGACAGATATGTCAAAGTCCTATTAAGGAGTGAAATAAATGTACGAAAATCTTAACGGAAAAATTGCGGTAATCACAGGCGCAGGCGGCGTTCTTTGCAGCGGTTTTGCAAGAGATCTTGCAAAATGCGGCGCAAAGGTAGCAGTTCTTGATCTTAACGAGGATGCGGCAAAGGCTGTTGCCGATGATATTACGGCAAACGGCGGTACGGCACTTGCAGTCAAGTGCAATGTTCTTGAACAGGAAAGTCTTGAAGAAGCAAGAGCTATTATCAATGAAAAGCTCGGTACTTGTGACATCCTTGTCAACGGTGCAGGCGGAAATTCTCCGCTCGGAACAACTACAAAAGAAACGCTTGAACTTTGCGATATAGCAGAAAAGGCTGAAGGCGTAAAGACCTTCTTTGACCTTGATGCAAAGGGAATTGAATTCGTATTCAATCTTAATTTCCTCGGAACTCTTCTTACCACACAGTGCTTCGCAAAGGAAATGGTTGGCAAAAAGGATGCTTGTATCCTTAATGTTTCTTCGATGAACTCCTACAGACCGTTGACAAAGATCCCCGCATATTCAGCGGCAAAGGCGGCAGTTTCCAACTTTACACAGTTTATGGCGGTTCACTTTGCCGATGTCGGTATCAGAGTCAACGCCATAGCTCCCGGATTCTTTGCAACAAATCAGAATCACAAGCTCCTCTTTAACGAGGACGGAAGCCTGACTCCCAGATCGAACAAGATCATCACACATACACCGCTTCGCAGATTCGGTACGCCCGAAGACCTCACGGGAGCACTTCTGTTCCTTTGCGATTCATCACAATCCGCATTCATAACAGGTGTCATTTTGCCTGTTGACGGTGGCTTCTCCGCCTATTCCGGAGTATAAAAGGTTATTTTAAAATTATCAAAAAAAAACACCTGTCATACGCTGATTTTGGTCAACGTACGGCAGGTGTTTTTAGTGGGAAATAAGAAATAAAAATATTAAAAACGTACAATTTTGTCATTTTTAGATACGATTTTGCATTTTCTATTGAATTTTTGATAAAAATATAATATATTAGCCGCAACACGAAAGAGGTTCGTGCTGCGGCTTTTTTTACAAGAAAATCTCTCCAATTTTTCTTGGCAGTATGCCGTTTAAGAATTATTATTAAGGAGGTCATCAAGGTCGTTGCCGAAGAAGTAATCGGCTTCGGAAACTTCGCGTACAATATAATCGTTCATAAAGTCGATAAACCTTGCTTTATCCTTCATTGCACGGTATGCGAGGATAATTGACTGCTCGTCCTTGGAAAGTGTTTTGAACTTTTCCAGATCGTGCTGAAGCGGACGGGACATTTTGGGAGCATTCAGAACTAACGTATGACCCTTTTTTTCAGGTTGCTTACCGAGGAGCTCTTCAATGGAGACATTGTAGAGGTTCGCAAGTTTGGCGACCGTAGAAAGGGGTGGGATCGTTTTGCCTGTTTCGTAATAGGTATAAGAAGATCTGTCGATGCCGAGAGCATCGGCAACGTTTTGCTGGGTATAACCGCTGCATTGGCGCAGTTTTTTCAAACATTCATTAAGCTTCACAATAAATCCCTCCGAAATATATTATAGCGAATAAAAACATAATGTCAACAATTTTAGAAAAAAGTTAAAAAGTGTTGATTTTTATGCAAAATCAAGTATACTTTATATCTGTGGTCGATTTAAAGGCTACGGATTATTTGTGATGCGGTGATGTTAATGAGGACTTTTGAAAAGACAAAGTATTTTATTATCGATATGGACGGAACTTTTTATCTCGGCGATAATATGATTCCGGGATCGGATGAGTTTATAAAAAGGGTAAAAGAGACAGGTCGCGATTTCTGCTTTTTTACAAACAATTCATCAAACAGTGTAAGACTTTGCTGTGACAGGCTGAAAAAAATCGGGTTCCCCGTACCGGATGAAAAGGTCGTGCTCTCTTCCGATGTAGCTGTTGACTATATAAACAGAAATTACTGCGGCAAGAAGGTTTATCTGCTTGGAAATAAAAATCTATATGATTGCTTTATAAACGGCGGTATCAATCTTTGCGACGAGGATCCCGATGTTGTCGTCCTGGGGTTTGATACAGATCTTACGTATGAACGTATAAATAAGGCATGCAACTATATAGCGAGGGGGGCAGTGTATATTGCAACACACCCCGATGTCAACTGTCCCACAAAGGATGGCTTTATGCCTGATACGGGAGCGATGATCGAACTGTTTGCGGCATCTACGGGCAAAAGGCCGATCATTGTCGGCAAGCCGATGCTTCATACTGTTGAATACATCGCAAAGCTGCTTGACTGCAACGCTGACGAGCTTGCTTTCGTCGGAGACAGACTTGAGACGGACATCAGAATCGGATTTGATAACGGTATACCGACTGCACTTGTCTTAAGCGGAGTCACGGACGAAAAAATGCTGGAGCAGTCGCATATCAAGCCTACCGTAACAGCGAAAGATCTTTGTTCCCTATCACAATATCTTTGATTTTTGATATTTAGAAACAAACTGTAATAATTATGTAAACTCTTTGTGTTGACAAGTGCTTTATAATGTGATATAATCCAAAATGTATATAGGTAAAGTATTAACCGTAGTATTGTTTGGAGGGTTGATGTGTGAAGAGTTATTTTAAAAAAGCGATTTCTATCGTCCTGTTTACGGCATTGCTTTTTTCGTTCGTATCGTTTGGCGCCAATGCGCAGGCGGCGGACGCTCCCATTAGCATCAGCGTCTCCGGAATAGGTTCTGTTGCCGATACTGACGGTAACAAGGTTAACGGTGCGGATCTGTCCTATCCGATAGGCACCGTTGTCAGCTATACTGCTACTCCGAATTCCGGTTGGGAGTTTCTCTATTGGGTTAATGTGGAAACCAACAGAATCGTTTCTTTCGATGATACGTATTCTTTTACGGTAGCTACATATGCGGTTATTGAAGCTGTTTTTGAATATCTTGATCCCGACTATCACCGTGTTGTCTATTTGTCAGAGGGTAATAACATTATTATGTCCGACTTCTGGGCAGTCGGCGACCTCAGCTATGAAGAACCTGAGGAAAAAATCTTTGTCGGCGGCAAGACGTGGAACGGATGGAAGATGAGCATCGCGGATATTGCCTCACAGGTAGGGTCTGTTTATGTCTATCCGCAGTATACGGATGTTGCAAGCTATACCGTAACAACCTATATCGACGGCGTTGTTTCTCAGCAAGAGGGTCAGTACGGTACCAATATGACGATTTCTGCCCCCGAAACCTTAAACGGCGAGGATTTTTCATACTGGATTATTTATCCCGAAGATCCGCTGATTGACGATCCTCAGATTGTCAGCTATTACTCGGAGTACGAGTTTATTATCACTGCAGATATGACGGTTCATGCCGAATACGGCAAGGATGACGGTAACGGCATCGTAACAAGAATTGCAGGCGATATTCCTAACTTTAAGGATTCTGCAATCACCTTTAATGCGGAAAGAAGCATTACTGCCGATTATACGATTCTTCAGCACGGCCTGATTCTGACACAGGATCTGACAATCGGTAACAATGATTCGCTCTTTGTCATTAATTCTGATGAACCGCTTATTAAAAAAGGTACGTCAAGCAACACCTACCGTGCAGGTACATATTCCGTTACGTTGCGTAACTGGCACGGAACAATGATAAGCGGCGGTAAGGAAGTTGATTATTATCCGCTTGTTTTTGTCAGATCGTATGTAATCGTTCGTAATGCCGAAGGCGAAACCGAGACTTACTACAGTCCGATTTATTGTGCTGACTACGTTAACACTACTTTCGTCGGTAATATTGAAGGAGATAACTACGAGGATCCGTTTAACAACAATTAAGATTATATTAATGAGGAATTACGTAGTCCTCATATGATATAAAATTTATAATGAAAGGGGATTTTTCGATGAAAAAATATCAAAAGCCGGCACTTGATATTGAGCGTTTCGATGTAGAAGACGTTATCACTGTATCTGCAGTTGTAGATGAAGACCAGGATCCTGGTATCCTTGATAACGAAGTTCTCGGATCAACAGCTCCTATCATTGTTGATTTCAACTAATGTCCCCTTTGGCAGACGGCTTGCCGTCTGCCACGGACCGGTCTTTTTACCGAGCCTTAGTGCTTGTTCATATATATGCATCCGTTCGGATGCTCCAGTTTAATTTTTTAAGAGGTTGATTGAATTGAGAGTATATAGAAAACCTGAACTGAATATCGAGTTTTTTGAAGTAGAGGATGTCATCACGGTTTCTGCCGCGGTTACCGAGGAAGAGACTTATTCTGATGTCGATGTTTCCGTGTCTGAAGAGTTTTCTACAGGCATTTCGGATACTACTTCTGTGCCTGATGTTACGGAAGAGCCGACTACGGAAAAGCCGTCTGATACTACTCGCGAACCCGTAATTTTTGAAGAAGAAGTTATGGGCGGTAATCCTGTTCAGGAAGTTCTCAATAATCTTTACGATAATTTTATTCAGATCTTTTGACATAAGCAATGAAATATTTCTTAAAGCTGTACAAATAATAATCTGTACAGCTTTTTTTATTGAAACGAGGTATGCTGAATGAAGCTTTTGGTATTGGACGGCAACAGTATAATCAACAGAGCTTTTTACGGAATAAAGCTTCTGACGACAAAGGACGGCAGGTTTACTAACGGAATATACGGGTTTATGACAATACTGTTGAGACTTCGTGACGAATGCAATCCTGACGGTATTGTTGTAGCATTTGATCTTAAAAAGCCTACATTCCGTCACGAAATGTACAGCGAGTACAAGGCAGGCAGAAAAGGGATGCCGGATGAGCTGGCACAGCAGATGCCTGTTCTGAAGGAGCTTTTAAAAGCTATCGGCTGCACGGTTCTTGAAAAAGAAGGGTTTGAGGCTGACGACATTCTCGGAACACTGTCACACCTTTGCTGCGAGGACAGCGGATTTGAGTGCGTCATTGCTACGGGAGACAGAGACAGTCTTCAGCTTGTTAATGAAGAAACAACTGTTTTTCTGGCATCAACCAAAATGGGACGTCCTGTTACCGTTCATTATACACCGGACAGGGTTTTGGAGGATTACAGCGTCACACCGAAACAGCTTATTGACATAAAGGCGTTAATGGGAGACAGCTCGGATAATATTCCCGGTGTTGCAGGTGTCGGACAGAAAACGGCGATTGATCTTATCAGCAAATTCGGAAATATTGATTATATTTATGAACATCTTGATGAGCTGGAAATAAAGTCGGGCGTCAGAGAAAAGCTTCGCAACGGGAAAGACAGCGCATATCTCAGCCGTACACTCGGTACGATCTGTTGTGAGGTGCCTATCGAAACGGATCTTCAATCATATCTTATGAAAACTCCCGATACTTTTGCCGCAACAAGTCTTCTGACGTCGCTTGAAATGTTCTCGATGATCGAAAAGCTGAATCTTCCTGCGGCAGAAATGAGATTTTCAGAAGAGGAAATCCAAGAAAAGCAGATAGCACTCATTGAAGAATATGATCTTGATTCATTGCTTCAGACTTTGAAGCAATCGGGTGAAGTATGGTTTGATTGTGAATATGAAAGCGGATATATAGTTGAGCTTTTGCTGACTGTTGACGGTGAAACCGTTTACAAAACGGCGTGTGCAAGTCTTATGTTCCCGACATTTATCAAGAGTTTTCTTGAAGATGCTGATGTTAAAAAGAATGTCACGGACAGCAAGAGTCTGTATGCGTACGCTGTCAGAAACGGCATAAATGTATGCTCGGTTAATAACGATCTTATGCTTACGGGCTATGTGCTTAACCCTTCGGCAAACAGCTATTCCGTTGACAGACTGGCACAGGAGTATTCGGTTATGCTTCAAAAATCGGATAACGAAAAAGTATCCGCAGTAGCAGCGATGCCGAAGCTTTTTGAAACCATGCTTGCCAAGATAAAAGAGAATGGTCAGGAAGAACTTCTTTATGATATTGAAATTCCTCTTGCAGCAGTTCTTGCTGATATGGAGGTATACGGATTCCGTGTTGATTCTGAAGGAATCGAAATATTCGGTTCGGAGCTTGAAGAACAGATTAATTCTGTTAAAGAAAGTGTATTTGATGAGATCGGGTTTGAGTTTAATCTTAATTCGCCCAAACAGCTCGGAGAAGCGTTGTTTGAAAAGATGGGTATCCCTGCAAAGAAAAAGACCAAAAGCGGATATTCCACCAATGCCGAGGTTCTGCAGTCATTGGCATATGATTATCCCGTAGTATCAAAAATACTTGAGTACAGAACATTATCAAAGCTAAAGTCAACATACTGTGACGGACTTTTAAAGGTTGTTTTACATGACGGAAGAATACACTCAAGCTTTAACCAGACTGAGACGAGAACGGGAAGAATCTCATCGACCGAGCCGAATTTGCAGAATATTCCCGTGCGTTCGGAAATCGGCAGTCAGATGAGAAAGTTCTTTAAAGCGAGAGAGGGTGGGGTGCTGGTTGACGCCGACTATTCCCAGATTGAACTTCGTGTACTTGCTGATATAGCAGACGATCCCGTAATGATAAAAGCCTTCAATGACGGAGATGACATTCACACCATTACGGCATCACAGGTATTTTCAATGCCTGCCGAGATGGTAACTCCGCTGATGCGTTCCAGGGCAAAAGCGGTTAACTTCGGTATCGTATACGGAATCGGCGCATTTTCTCTTTCAAAGGACATCGGTGTTACGGTAAGAGAAGCAGACAGTTATATCAAAGGATATCTTGATCACTATTCGGGTGTCGCGCGTTATATGGAACAGGTTGTAGCTGAATCGAAGGAAAGCGGATATGCAAAGACGACCTACGGCAGACGCAGATATTTGCCGGAGCTTTCTTCCTCTAACGGAAACTTAAGAGCGTTTGGTGAAAGAGTTGCGCGCAATATGCCGATTCAGGGTACAGCGGCAGATATTATCAAGCTTGCTATGGTAAGAGTTCATAAAAGGCTTAAGGATGAGGGAATGAAAGCACGTCTCATTCTTCAGGTGCATGATGAACTGATAGTTGAAGCTCCCGAAAACGAAGCGGAAAAAGCGGCAAAGATTCTGAAATATGAGATGGAAAATGTTGCACCAAAGATGAAAGTAGGACTTCTTGCCGATGTCGGCATGGGTACAACGTGGTATGAAGCAAAAAGGTAAGTGATTAGTTGAAAATCGGAAATGTTGAAATAAAAGGATGTGCATCGCTCGGACCGATGGCAGGGGTAGCCGACAGAGCGTTTCGTGAGCTGTGCGTTTCGTACGGAGCTTCGTATGTCATCGGAGAGATGGCAAGCGCAAAAGGAATCAGTATGAATGACCGAAAGTCGGGGGAGCTTCTGTCAATATCCGAAAAGGAAAGACCGGCAGGTGTGCAGATATTCGGCGATGAACCGCTGACTATGGCGAAGGCGGCAGAAATGGCGTTGAGATATGATCCTGAGTTTATAGATATCAATATGGGTTGTCCTGCTCCGAAGGTGGCAGGTAACGGCGGAGGAAGCGCACTTATGAAACGCCCCGAGCTTGCAGCAAGTATTGTTAAGGAGTGCGTAAAAGCCGCGCCTGTACCGATAACGGTAAAAATGCGGACAGGCTGGGATGATGAACATCTCAATGCCGTAGAGCTTGCGAAAATGTGCGAGGCATCGGGTGCTTCTGCAATAACTGTACACGGCAGAACAAGAGTTCAGATGTATGCACCGCCCGTTAATATTGATATGA
Source organism: Clostridia bacterium (assembly GCA_017397655.1). Lineage (GTDB taxonomy): Bacteria > Bacillota > Clostridia > Oscillospirales > Acutalibacteraceae > UBA1425. The sequence continues at coordinate 34,552 of JAFQIG010000010.1, forward strand.
TCCGACTCGTCAGGCAGGCGGTAAGTGTACCAGTTATAGGCAACGGAGACGTTGTTGACGGAAAAAGCGCAAAAGAGATGCTGGAGAAAACTGGCTGTGATTTTTTAATGATCGGCAGGGGAGCACTTGGCAGACCCTGGGTGTTCAGACAGGTTGAAGCATATCTCACAAAAGGCGAGATTATCCCCGATCCGCCTATCGAAGAGCGAATGAGCGTGATGCTGTCGCATATAGAAAAGCTTTGTGAGTATAAGGGTGACTATATCGGTATGCGTGAAGCGAGGAAGCATTCCGCATGGTATATAAAAGGTATCAAGGGTGCGGCATCGTACAGAAACAGCATCGGAAAGCTCTCAACAATGGACGAGCTTAAGGCATTGGCAGAAGAAGTAATAAGAAACTCAAAATAAAATATCGGGAGAATCGCTTTAGCGACTCTCCCGATATTTTTTGGCATCAGTTAGCAACCGCAACCGTTGTTGCCGCATCCACAGCCGTTGCCGCAACCGCAAGCGTTATTACCGCAGCCACAATCGGAGCATAAGAGGATGATGACAAGGAGAATAATCCATGTGTTATTGCATCCGCAACCCATTATGTCGCCCTCCTTTCGATTGTCTTCATTGTCATCTTATGTGAAAGGAAAAGATGTGTTACAAAAAATGAAAAATTTATTATAATCGGGAAATGCTAATAATACCGAACAGAAAGGAGACTTTATAATGAAGCAAAGCGGCTTCGGCGGTAAAACACCGTACGACAACAGAAACTATGAAATCAGCGACGAGCTGACTCCCGATCCCTTTTCAGAGGAACCTCAACCCATCAGAATCAGAGTCTCAAGGTCAGAAATGAAGACAACTATCGGAAGAAGGTCAAAATTGCGCAAGGATTCAAATAATACGAATAATTAAGAAAAAATGAGAAAATAAGAGAATATTAAAGAAAACAGGATAAAATATAACGTCAATGGTTGGTTTTGACCTTTACTGACCTTTGACGTTTTTTACATAAACATATATAATAATGTCAAGGTCAAAGAAAGTCAAAGTCAAAGAGGTGACGTTATGAGTTTAAGCAACAGTATAGCAAAAATGATTCTGGAACTTCTTGAGCAGGACGGATATACCGAAATCCAGCGTAATGAGCTTGCACAGACACTCGGATGTGTTCCGAGTCAGATCAATTACGTTATTTCGTCAAGATTTACGCCCGAACAAGGGTATATTGTAGAGAGCAGGCGCGGAGGTGGCGGATATATCCGTATAAGCCGTGTCAGCGTTGACAGGGATGTTACGCTGATGCATATAATCAATACGGTAGGTCAGGCGCTTCCCGAACAGACCTGCAGAGCGTATGTAACCAACTTGTTATACAGCAATGTTTTGGATGACCGCACGGCAAAGATGCTTCTTGCGGCTACATCAGACAAATGTTACCGTATGCTGGAACAGTCAGAGCGTGACAAGGTACGTGCATCGGTATTGAAACAGTTGTTATTATCAATAATGTAACGGAAAGGAAGAATGTAAAATGTTATGTCAGAATTGCGGTAAAAGAGAAGCAGGAACACATATAAAAAGGGTCGTCAACGGCGAAACGTCGGAGAGTCATCTTTGTTCGGAGTGTGCATCGGCACTCGGCTATTCGGATGTATTTTCAGGACTCGGCTTCGGATTCAAGGAGCTTCTCGGCGGAATGTTCTCCGAGTCACAGGCGGCACAGAATCAGCTTGCAATTGCGGAACGCTGTAAAAAGTGCGGAAACTCGTGGCACGATATTGTAAGAGACGGTAAAGTGGGATGTGCAGATTGTTACAGAACATTCTATGACAAGCTTGTGCCTACACTCCAGCGTATCCACGGAAGAACTCACCACAACGGAAAGGTATCAAGGATCGTTACAAGTGAGGAAACAAAGACTCCCGAGCAGTTAAAAAAGGAGAAGATTGATTCTCTTAAAAAACAGCTTGACGAAGCAGTATCGGTTCAGAATTTTGAGCTTGCGGCGAAGCTTCGTGACGAGATTAAGGAAATAGGCTGAAAGGAGTGGCGGTAATGAATAAGTGGTATATTGAAAAAGGCGATCAGGGCGATATCGTATTAAGTACAAGAATACGCTTTGCGAGAAATCTTGATGCATATGCATTTCCGTCAAAGCTTGACCTTGCAGGCAAAAAGGCAGTCAACGAAACGGTACGTGATGCCGTAACTCGCGACAACAGCGGAACCTTCGGTTATATTGAGATGAACTCTTTGACGCGGTCACAGGCGGTATCGCTTGCCGAAAGACATCTGATAAGCCCCGAATTTACAACAAACCGTGACGGCAGAGCTCTTTTGCTGACACAGGACGAGAGTGTTTCAATAATGCTTTGCGAAGAGGATCACATCAGATTGCAGGTAATGAAGTCGGGTCTTGCTCTCAATGAAGCATATGATATCGCAAACTCGATTGATAATATGATAGATGCAAAGCTTCATTATGCATTTGACGAGCGAATGGGATATCTGACACAATGTCCGACTAATCTCGGAACGGCGATGCGTGCGTCCGTTATGCTGCATTTGCCGGCACTTACGGCACTCGGCAGAATCCCCGGTATATCTGCAACGGTATCAAAGCTCGGACTTGTTATAAGAGGCGCATACGGTGAGGGTTCATCTTCAAAGGGCAGTATCTATCAGCTGAGCAATCAGATCACTCTCGGTATAACAGAACAGGCTGCTATAGCAAATCTCAATGCCATCACAATGCAGATCATCACGCAGGAACGTGCAGCGCAGGAATCGCTTCTGAAAAATCCTGTACAGATTGATAAAATCTGGCGTGCAATGGGAATATTAAAGAGTGCAAGACTTCTCAGCTGTGACGAGTTTATGGAGCTTATCTCGCTTGTCAGAGTAGGCGTTGCACAGAATATATTTGAAACGCAGATGGAAAAAGTAAACGAGCTTATAGTTATGATGCAGCCTGCAACGGTCAATGCATCGGAGGGCAGAGAGCTTGATCCGTCTGAGAGAGACAGTATCAGAGCGGCAAAAGTCAGAGAAACACTTTTGCGGGAAAAGGAGGACGATGAATTATGATGTATAAGTTCACGGGCTTTACTGAAAAGGCGAACGCAGCCTTGAATTCGGCGATAGAAAAAGCCGAGGGCATGGGTCACGCATATATAGGCAGTGAACATTTATTGTACGGACTTGCAAGCGAAAACAACGGCGTGGCATCAGCAGCACTTGCAAACGCAGGTGTAACTGCCGAGTCGGTAGAGAATGAAATAAAGAATCTTGTGGGAGTCGGTGTATCGACAGTACTGTCGCCAAACGACTTTACTCCAAGAAGTAAGAATATAATAATGAATTCAGCCGTAACACAGGCAAGAGCGCACGGACATTCCTATGTCGGTACGGAGCATCTGTTATCGGCTATACTGAAAGAGAACGACAGCGCAGCAGTAACAATTCTCAAAAATCTTAATGCCTCGGTGCAGGATATGCTGGCGGAGATAACAAAGGCGATGAGCAGCGGCGGCGGATACAAGAGTCAGTCAGAATCCAAAAAGGCAAAAACTGCTGCAAATACCCCTACACTTAATCAGTTCGGAAGAGATCTGACGGAGCTGGCAAGCAAAGGGTCGATAGATCCTGTTATCGGCAGAAGTACCGAGATTGACAGAGTAATTCAGATTCTGTCAAGAAGGACAAAGAACAATCCGTGTCTTATCGGTGAGCCGGGTGTAGGTAAAACCGCAATAGCCGAGGGGCTTGCTCTTAAAATCTCTACGGGAGAGGTTCCCGAAACGCTTCGTGACAAGCGTATCATAGCGCTTGATCTTACGGGAATGGTAGCGGGAACAAAGTACAGAGGCGACTTTGAAGAGCGAATCAAGTCTGCTATTGAGGAAGTAACAAAAGCTACGGATGTAATCCTGTTCATCGATGAAATACACACGTTAGTCGGAGCAGGCTCTGCAGAGGGTGCCGTTGACGCGGCAAATATCCTGAAGCCTTCCTTGGCACGAGGTGAAATGCAGGTAATAGGTGCCACAACGATAGATGAATACAGAAAGAATATCGAAAAAGATGCGGCACTTGAAAGACGTTTTCAGCCTGTAACCGTAGGTGAGCCGAGTGAAGAAGAAGCTATCGAAATTCTGCACGGAATCCGCGACAAATACGAAGCACATCATAAGGTCAGAATAACAGATGAAGCTGTCGAAGCAGCAGTAAAGATGTCATCAAGATATATCGGCGACAGATTTCTGCCGGATAAGGCGATCGACCTTATTGACGAAGCGGCATCAAGAGTTCGGCTTCGTGCCTTTACTGCGCCGCCTGACCTGAAAGAGCTTGAAAACCGTATCAAGGAGATCGGCGAAGAGAAGGCCTCGGCAGTCAACTCACAGGAGTTTGAACGTGCGGCAAAGCTTCGTGATGAGGAAAAAGAGCTTCAGGAAAAGCTTTCAAACGAAAAGAAAGCCTGGAAAGAGAAAACAAACGGTGTGGATGAAGTCACAACCGAAGAGATTGCAGAAATTGTTTCACAATGGACAGGGATACCGCTTTTGCAGCTTACACAGGAGGAAAGTGAACGCTTGCTTCATATGGAAGATGAGCTTCACCGCAGAATCGTCGGACAGGACGAGGCTGTTACTGCCGTCGCAAAAGCGATAAGACGAGGCAGAGTAGGGCTTAAGGATCCCAAAAGACCGACAGGCTCGTTTATATTCCTCGGTCCTACGGGTGTAGGTAAAACTGAGCTTTGCAAAACGTTGGCGGCATCCATGTTCGGTGACGAGAATGCGATGATCCGTCTTGATATGTCGGAATATATGGAAAAACACACGGTATCAAGGCTTGTCGGCTCACCTCCGGGATATGTAGGCTTTGAAGAGGGCGGACAGCTGACCGAAAAGATACGAAGAAAGCCGTATTCGGTAGTACTGTTTGACGAGATAGAAAAGGCGCATCCCGATGTATTCAACGTGCTTTTGCAGATACTCGACGACGGTATACTGACGGATTCTCAAGGCAGACGTGTTGACTTCAAAAACTGTGTAATTATAATGACATCCAATCTCGGTGCAAGTCTTATCACAGGTAAGGGCGGAAGTCTCGGATTTTCGGGCGATGACAGCGGTGGATTGATGAATCAGCAGAAAATTCACGATGCCGTTATGGGTGAACTGAAACGAACACTCAGACCAGAATTTCTTAACAGAGTTGATGATATAATTGTTTTCAGGCAGCTCAGCAAAGAAGATATCAAAGAAATTGCCGAAAGACTTCTTGCCAATCTGTCAAAAAGAACGGCACTCCTTGACATAACACTTGGTTTTTCTTCGGAAGCTATAGAAAAGATAGCGGATGCGGGCTTTGATCCCGTATACGGAGCCAGACCCCTGAAGCGGGCGATTCAGTCACACATAGAGGATAAGCTGTCCGAGCTGATGCTTGACGGTACGGTTACCGCAAACAACTCGTATTTCTGTACCGTACAAGATAACGAATTCGTTTTCCTGAAAAAAGAATAATTGTTGAATTTATAAAAAAGTCGGAATTGTAATGCTGTTACAATTCCGGCTTTGTCTTTTTGAGTCGGATATTTTACAAAATTGTCATTTTTGTTGTTTCTGATTGACAAACTATTGTTGAATAAGTTATATTTATAATATATATATAAGAATATATCTTTGCATCGGAAAGGAGAGCGTTGATGATCGAAATAAACAGCAAACAATTGTGTGAATTTTGCTTTAACAAAGTGAATGACGGCAATGAATGCGGCTGCGGTTTTTCGGCAAATCCTTCCGACTGCTTGCAGGTCGGCGCGATACTTAACGGCAGATATCTCGTCGGCAGATGTATACGCGAAAACAGAATAACCAAGGAGTATCTCTGCTTCGATTCGCAAACTGACAGCACCGTGATTGTCAAAGAGTTCTTTCCTAAGGTGTTTGTTACAAGAGTCGGAACAGAGAATGTTACTCTTTTGCGCGACTCGCATCTTGACTCATACAATACTTCTATGCAAAAGTTTATAGAACTGATGCAGATACCGCAAAGATTGACGAATTCAGACTGCTTTATTAATGTTATCGGTGCCTTTTATGAGAATTCTACGGCATATTTTGTGATGGAAAACCATTCGCTTATGTCGGTTGAGGATTATGTAAGGGCATACGGCAGAATGTCGGACAAAGTCGTGGCTGCGAGTCTTGATGCCGCGATAAAAGGCTTGTCCGCGATGAGTGAAGCATCTGTTTATAACGGCAACATAAAGGCGGGTAATACATTTATCACAAATGACAGAATCGTTTTTGACGGATTTGAACCTAACGAGGATGATTTTGCATCGCTGACGGGAGAGACGATGATGTTCAACAGAACATCATACTATATGTCCGCCTCTGATTTCGGTAAAAGAGGCAGGGACATCAGCTCGGATATATTCTCAACAGGAGCCGTTATGTATACGATGCTGACTGCGAGGTTTCCCTCATCACCTTTCGAGTGCGAAGCCCAATTTGATATATCGGCACTTGAAAGCAGTACTTCGGATACAGAGCTTCTGCGCATTATCAAAAAGATGTGCAGAATTAACTGCGAAGGGTATAAGAGTGTTTCGGAGCTTTCTGCGGATGCTTCGGGATTGTTTAAAAAACACGGTCTATACGGAGCATCAGTCCCACATCCGTCCGCAAAAAAGATATCCGATAACAGATTAAAAATAATTATTGCTGTTTGCGCTTTGATTGTGATAATCGCAACTGTTGCTGTTCTGGCAATTACCAAAGGACACAGTAACGATTCGCAAAGCGAAATAGCCGAATCAATAACAATATATACGGAGGAAAAATTATGAACTACAGCACAATAGGAAAAAGATTTCTTGCGGCATTGATTGATTCACTTGCAATTAATGCAGTCGGCAGTATTTTTGCATTTCTTTTCGGAGGATATGCATTGACTATTGCATCACCTGTTCTCGGTGCGGTGTATTATATTATTTGTGAAGGCGGTGCGTGGCACGCGACTCTCGGAAAAAAGGCAATGGGCATAATGGTTGTGGATGCGAACGGCGTCGGCATTGATTACGGTCAGGCGACGATACGTTATCTTTGCCGTATTGTTTCGGGACTGATTTTAGGCATTGGTTTTTTGATCGCTTTGTTTAACGATCAGAGACAGACTCTTCACGACAAGCTGGCAAACACATATGTAGTTGACGGTGTTTCTGCACCTGTCAGCGGTGCGGGCACATCGGGCGCAGTCGGAAGAGGTATTGTAGGTGTATCCGGTGAGGTTGCCGGAGTGTTTTTCCCGATGCTTCCGAACGGAATTCTTATCGGTCGTGACCCTTCCGTATGTCAGGTTGTTTTCAAAAATTCCGGAGGAATCAGCAGACTTCATTGCATCGTTTCCTACAATCCGCAAAGCGGTATGTTTATTCTCAGTGACAGAAACTCCACTTACGGAACTTTCACTCAGTCGGGTATCCGTGTAACTCCTGACAGAAGCGTTGCACTTAAAAGCGGAGAAAGATTCTATCTCGGCGATCCCAATAATATGTTTGAAGTGAAATAACAGGGTGATTTGATGTTTAACATAAACGGCAAAAATCTTTGTGAGCATTGTTTTGCAGAGCTTTCACCGACAAGAAAATGTAATTGTGCATATGACCTGAACTGCGCTAAGTATCCGACTTCGCTTGCTGAGGGAACAATTCTGAACGGCAGATACGTTGTCGGCAGGGTGCTCGGTAAAGGCGGCTTCGGTGTTACGTATTTGTGCTATGATTCTAAAGAAGAGGCAAGGGTTGCAATAAAGGAGTATCTTCCCGATTCTCTGACTCACCGCAACACGGGTGAGACAGCTGTTTCGACCTACGGCGGAGAGAGCGAGGAATACTTCAAAGCAGGTGCACAGAAGTTTTATGAGGAAGCTAAGCTTGTTTCCAGATTTAACGGCAATCCGAATATCATCAGTGTTTACGAATTCTTTTACGAAAACAATACGACTTATTTTGTAATGGAATATCTTGACGGTACAGATCTGAAGAGATATATAAGAGATAATGGCGGAAGAATTCCCGAAGATGAGGCGTTTTATATTTTTAACAAGGTGACAGAGGCGCTGATGGTTGTACACAGCGCAGATGTTCTGCACCGTGACATATCGCCTGACAATATCTTTTTGTGTCGTGACGGCAGAGTCAAGCTGATCGACTTCGGTGCGGCAAGACAGGTCATCGGCGAAGCGTCAAAGAGCTTGTCCGTAATATTAAAGCAGGGCTTTGCTCCGCTTGAGCAGTACCAGAAAAAGGGGAAGCAGGGACCGTGGACGGATGTCTATGCACTTGGTGCAACCATCTATTATTCCCTGTCGGGCAAGGTTATTGATGATGCGATGTCGAGGATGGATGATGACTCGCTGGAAACGGACGGTATTATGCCTCAGTTTGCCGACATTATCAAAAAGATGCTTGAAGTAAAGGCGTCGGACAGATATCAGACGGTGTTCGAGCTGAAGGCGGCGCTTTCATCGATCGGAATCATAGGGCGTGAGTTTTCCTTGAAAAAGGAGGATCAGATACAGGTATCGTATGCAGAAACTTCGGAGAAAATAGAAAGCACGTCGGAGTATACAAACAAAATCAATTCCGTCACCGTTAATACTTCCGGTAGTTCAGATATCAGGGACAGCGCGCAAAACATAGGTAACGAGATTAAGAATATATGGTCAGCGGTAGCGGCATCAGCAAAGGATAGCGGTGACAAGACGCTCAAAAAAGTGAAGGCTGACTTAAAACAGAAGAAGTCACAGATAGCATCAGCTATCGAAGAGAAGAAAGAAGCTAATAACAGAAAAAAGATCCGGCAGAATATTCAGTATCAGCAGATACCGACACCCCCGGCTGCAACGGGAAAAGTCAGCTTTTGTATGATGTGCGGTGCAAAGCTTTTGGATAACGGAAAGTTCTGTATGGAATGTGGTCATAAGGTTAAGGAGGACTAAAAATGATTTGTAAACATTGTAAAAATGAAATTCCTGACATCAGCAAGTTTTGTCCTGTATGCGGTAACGTGGCAGAGGCAGAGCCGGTACAGGAGGTAACACAGCAACTCGGACAGGTGGTAGATACACCTTCTTCACAGGAAATGACACAGCAGCTCAGCTCGGTTGATTCTCTGCCTGACGTGCTGGCATGCTCAAAGTGCGGTGGAGACATCCTGAACGGTGTCTGCTCTTCATGCGGCTATAATTATTCAACAAATGTAACCGAGAAAAAGCCTAAAGAAAAGAAAAAGTTAAGCATTTCAAAGATTGCGACAGCCGTACTTTCCGTATTACTTGTTGTTTCAATAGTTGTATTTTCCGTATCATATACAAAGCTGAACGGTAAATATGAAAGCCTTTGGGATGACTACAGCGATGAGCGCACCGAAAATTCTTCGCTCAGTCTGCAGGTTGATGAGCTTGAGGAAGAAGTAGCGGAGCTTGAGGAAGATATTAAAGCCTACGATTATCTGATCGAAGACGGAGCGGATGTTCTGCTTAAGTATGCGGTATTCGTACAGGATATTGACGATACATATTATCACAAATGGAGCTGCAGTAATTTCGACAATGAAGAGTCTTTCTTTATCTTTAACGTAAATTACGCAGAGTATCTGGAGTTCAGTGCTTGTCCTTATTGTTGCGAGTAATTGTATTGAATCGGGGTTGATCTGATGGTAAATATAAATGGTAAAAACCTTTGTGAGCATTGCTTTGAAGAGGTATCGGCAAACGGCATCTGCGGCGCTTGTTCATTTGAGAGCAACAACTCAAAGTATCCTACCGCCCTGCCCGAAAATACCATTCTTAACGGAAGATATGTTGTCGGCAGAGTGCTCGGTAAAGGCGGTTTCGGTATTACATATCTGTGCTATGACTCAAAAGAACAGAAAAAGATTGCGATAAAGGAGTATCTTCCCGATTCTCTGATTCACCGTAACACGGGCGAGACAGTTGTTTCGACCTACGGTGGAGAGAGTGAGGAATATTTCAAGGCAGGCGCACAAAAGTTTTATGAGGAAGCAAGGCTCGTCTCCAGATTTAACGGCAACCCCAACATAATCGGCGTTTACGAATTCTTTTATGAAAACAATACGGCCTACTTCGTAATGGAATACCTTGACGGTATTGATCTGAAGAATTATATCAGAAACAACGGCGGAAGAATATCGGAAGAGCAGACTCTGTACGTAATGAATAAAGCGGCGGAAGCATTGATGATAGTTCACAGTACGGGTGTTCTGCACCGTGATATATCGCCTGACAATATCTTTTTGTGTACAGACGGCAAAGTAAAGCTTATTGACTTTGGTGCGGCAAGACAGGTTGTCGGCGAAGCGTCAAAGAGTCTTTCGGTAATCTTAAAGCAAGGCTTTGCTCCGCTTGAGCAGTATCAGAAAAAGGGTAATCAGGGACCGTGGACTGATATATACGCACTCGGTGCCACATTTTACTATTCGCTGACAGGCAAGATTATTGATGATGCAATGTCAAGATTGGAGGATCCGTCTCTTGAAACTGAGAACGTGACACCTCAGCTTGCAGCGATAATCGAAAAGATGCTTTCTGTTGACATCAAATCCCGATATCAGAATGTCTTTGAACTGAAAGGCGATCTTTCCGCATTAACGATAGTACCCGAAGAGATAAAGATAGAAACGCCGTCTTTTGTAAAAGAGGAAAAACAGGACTATGTGAATATCAGAACGGAGGATATCGAGATAAAAGCACCTGAAACGAAAGTTGATCCTCCGCTTCTCAAGGATAAAAAGCCGAATAAGAAAATTCTGACAATAGCAGGTATAGCGGCGGCTGTGCTTGTTGCCCTGATTGTCATTATTATTGCTGTTCCGAAAGGTGACGATATCGAAACCGATATTCCGCAGAACGGAATAGTTGATGAAGACGGCGGTATAGATCTTAACGATATCGGAAACATACAGGGAAGCATACCTTATACAACGGGTGAAGCTTTGCTGTCAGCAGGCAAGTATCATACCGTTGCTGTAAATAATGACGGTACGGTTTTTGCGACAGGTCAGAACGATAACGGCCAATGCGATGTATCGCATTGGAGAGATATAGTCGCTGTATCCGCAGGCGATTATCATACGGTAGGGCTTAAAAAAGACGGAACGGTTGTAGCTGTCGGCTACAATGAACAGGGTCAATGTGATTTGTCAGGCTGGACGGATATTGTTGCCGTATCGGCTGGTGAGTATCATACTGCGGGACTGAAGTCTGACGGAACGGTTGTGATTGCGTGTGAAGAGGAGGAACTGAAAGGCGTATCGGACTGGACGGATATAACGTCGCTGTCATCGGGAACATACCATGTGGTAGGACTTAAAAAAGACGGTACGGTTGTTGCTGTCGGCAGCAATTTATACAATCAGTGCAAGGTATCGGGATGGAAGGACATCGTGGCTGTATCGGCAGGTTATTATCATACGGTAGGAGTAAAAGCCGACGGAACCGTTATAGCTATAGGATATAACAAGCAGAAACAGTGTGATGCATCCGCATGGACGGATATTAAAGCGGTTGCGTGCGGATTCTGGGATACAGTCGGACTGAAAGAAGACGGTACGGTTACGGCAATCGGCGAATATTCGGTGCAGGAGGGCAGAGTATCTGAATGGTCTGATATAATTGCGATATCAAAGGGGTTCAGTCATACGGTCGGACTAAAAAAAGACGGTACCCTTGTAGCAACAGGCGAGAATGGTGACGGCCAATGCAACGTTTCGGAGTGGTCGGGTATCGGCACTTCTTCGGGCGAGTCGGTTGCTCCGGTTAAAAAGAAGTATTATCATCCGGACGATACTTCTGACAATGTTTCTAACTTCTTTTCCGATCTGTATAACTCTGACGGAACGCTCAGGTATACTTTCTATACGGATTATCTTGACAATCAGAATCTATACAGAATTGATGCGGCAACCGGAAAGAAAAAGCATCTCAGCGGTATTAAGGCAAATCTGATTTTTGCAGTAAATGATGATATGCTCGTTTTTCAGAATGCAGAGGATCACGGTTATCTTTATTCCTGTGATCTTGACGGTAATAACAAAAAGCTGATTCATAAGGCGGTACCGTATAATCTCGGAACCGACGGTGAATGGCTGTATTATAAGGATTCAAAAAAAGATGATGAGGTTTACAAGATCAATCTGACAACCTTTGAGATAGTATCGTTGTTCTCCGACAATGTTCTTTGCACATATTACAAGGGATTTATTTACTATATTGATAAAGAGGACGGCTATCTGTGCCGCAGAGATACTGACGGTATGAAAAGAACGGTATTGATCGAAAAAGCAATCGGTATGCTGGTTATCGTTAATGACAAAATTTATTATTGCGATGACGATTACAGCCTTTGTGTATGCGATCTTGAAGGGAATTCGGTTACGAAGCTTGCTTCCGATTGCGATCAGTTTACAATTAGTGACGGCACAATATATTATGCCGAGCAGGACGGCGGTCTTTATTCAATCAGCATAACAGGCGAGAATAAAACGTTTATTGACAAGCTTCCTAACTACCGCAGCGATGGTACTTCCTTGTTTTACGCAGGAAACAATACGGCATACTTCTTTTATATGTACGGAGACGAATACGAATTTTTCACTCTGGATATAGAATGAAAAACGGTTTTTGTGGGGTGAGATAATGCTGCAACTTAACAATAAAATGATGTGTGAGAACTGCTTTGCTCCCGTTGGAGTGAACGGTATTTGCGGCGAATGTTCATCCTTGCCTCAGGTGAGAGTACCCTCAGCTTTACCGCTTAACTCAATCCTTCACGGCAGATATGTTGTCGGAAAGGTGCTTGGTAAGGGCGGATTCAGCATTACATATAAAGCATACGATAACAAGCTTGATATGATTGTTGCGATCAAGGAGTTCTTTCCTGATATGATTGTTACACGTAACAGCGGCGATTCGCAGGTGCATATTATCTCTCCCGACAAGGTCGATATGTTCAAAAGAAGCGTTACGGGCTTTTACGAAGAGGCAAAGATGATATCACAGCTGTCTCATCCCAACATCGTTAATGTATATAACCTTTATTACGAAAACGGGACGGCTTTTTATACAATGGAATATCTTGACGGATGCGATCTTCGTCATTTTGTGGCACGAAGCGGAGGCTGTATCAGTGAGGAAGCGCTTATGCCGATAATTGCTTGTGTGGCGGAAGCACTCCAGACGGTTCACGGAAAAGGACTTCTGCACAGGGATATCGCTCCCGATAACATCTTTATCAGGAGCAACGGTGATGTCAGATTGATTGACTTCGGTGCGGCAAGAAGTATGATCGCAAACGGCGGAGACGGATATTCGGTTATACTCAAACAGGGCTTTGCTCCGGGCGAACAGTATCAGCGATACGGCAATCAGGGTCCGTGGACGGATATTTATGCACTTGGTGCGACTATGCTGTACTGTTTAAGCGGAAAAATGCCTGCATCAGCTATGGAGCGTATCAATAATCCGCAGCTTCCCGTTACCTGTTCTGTACCTATCTTTAATGTTATCAACAAAATGATGCAGGTGAATATAGGAGATCGTTATCAGAGCATAGCGGAATTCAAAAAGGAATTGTTCAGATCAATACTGATGACATCACAAGGACAGGAGACGCAGGTGAGTCGGCAGGAAGTACAACCATATCAGATCAATACGGTTGATTACACAAATAATATTTCAAGGCAATCTCCGCCTGTACAAAACGGAAGTAACAAAGGAAGCTTTAAACAAAAAATACGTCAGTTTTTCACTTGATTAAGCATACGGATGTTTTAGTTAACGATTAAATAAAAAGGAGAAAATTGAAATGGCAATGAAACAATGCGCAAACGGACATCTTTATGATGACAGCAAATCAGCAGCTTGTCCCTATTGTTCAGGCGAAAGCGCAATAGGAAAGACAATTCCGCTGGGTAATCCTGCAGCAGGCGGAAACGCTGTTCAGTTCAATGCAACAGAGGCACTCGGTCATATACCGACAGTTGCAAATTCGCCCGATATGTCTGTAACGGTAGCTCCGAAGGATCAGCCGAAGGATCAGATGGTTACAACATTCCTTGACAGTGCAAAGAATTCCGAAATCAAGCCTGTCAGAGGTTGGCTTGTTGTTATCGAGGGCGAAAAGCTCGGTATGGATTTCAGAATTCATACAGGCAAGAATACAATCGGACGTTCAAAGAATAACGATGTCTGTTTTGACTTTGACAGCGGTGTTTCAAAAGAAAACAATGTTTCGATAATTTATGATGACAGAAACAATATGTTCTTTATCCAGTCGGGCGAAGGCAAGAACAACGTTTATATCAATAATCAGATTCTTCTTGATGCAAGACAGATCAACGATAATGATATTATCGAAATCGGTTCGACAAAGCTTGTTTTCAGATCTCTTTGCAACGCAACATTTAACTATTAAGTCTGAATGTGGGTGATCCTTTGTTTAAAAGAAGAATACGCGAAAACGAACAAAAAACAACATCTTCGGTACCCAGAACGGAAAGCCCTGAGGAGTGCAAATCACCGTCGTTCTCGTTAGCTGACGGATCTGTTTTGATGTTGGGCAATGCCCAGCATCAGGGAAAGCGTCCTTATCAGGAGGACAGCTGCGGTTACTCTGATCTCGGCAATTCAGAGCTTATGAATTCAAAAGGAATTCTGGCTGTACTGGCAGACGGTATGGGTGGTCTTGCAAACGGTAAAGAGGTCAGCAGTACGCTTGTATCCCGTTTGCTGGAGCTTTTCAATCGTCCTGATACAGTGTGTACCGGCGGTGCTGACTTGTATGAGTGGGCAAGGCGTATCAATGATGAGATATGCAGTCGGTTCTGTCCTGACGGCAGCATAAAAGCAGGCTCAACGCTTGTATGTGCTTTGATCACAGGAGGTATTCTTCATTGGATCTGTGTCGGTGACAGCAGGCTTTATCTCAAAAGAAACTCTCGTATCTATCAGGTAAACGAAGATCATGACTATCTTAATGATCTGCTTTCAAGGGCGATTTGCGGAGAAATTTCGGTTGATGAGGCTTTTTCGGATCCGCAGAAGGATGTTCTGGTAAGCTGTTTCGGCAATGAGCAGATGCCACGGGTTGATTACAGTGTGTCGGGCTTTTCACTTCAAAGCGGTGACAGGCTTCTGCTGTGTTCTGACGGAGTTTACAACGCAATACCGACAGAGCTTATCAATCAGCTTCTGGATAAAGATCCGCAGACTGCTGCCGAGTCGATCGAAACAGCGGTGCTGAACCAAGGCTTTGCCAATCAGGATAACTTAACGGCTATTGTTATTTCGTATGAGAAAGGTGAAAGAATATGAAAAAAATTTATAAAGCATTTGCAGTTGTAATTGCGATATTGATTATGGCATCCTCGCTTGTTTGTACAGCTTTTGCGGCTCCCGTAAAAGTAGAGGATATGAAAAAGAGTGTAGTATATCTTGAAACCATTGTTGAGTATACATCTCCTAATTTTGACATTTCTTTCCAGCAGGGATGGACAGGAACAGGCTTTGCTATAGGAAATCCCGGCGAACCTGTACAGTATGTGGCTACGTGCTATCATTGTATAGGTGAAGAAGACGGTGTATACGGCTTACTTGTTTCTTCGGACGGCGAGATTCTTGACTTTGTTCCGCAGGAAGAAGGAACAAGCTATCCTGAAAAAGGCAGAAGCGGTAACAATACCGTATTGATTGATTTTTTCAATGTTGAGACTGTTTCTCTCAGAGCGTATTTTTCGCGTTCAAGCGGAGATTATGTAGAGCTTACGCCTATTGCTTATGATGTAGGCTGTGATGTTGCTGTTTGTAAGCTGGCATCTGATCCCACAGACAAAATTGTCGCAAGACCGCTTGAAAAGCGTGAAAATGTTGAAATAGCAGAAACGGTATATGCTATCGGTTATCCCAGTACATCAAGGTTTTTTGACGGCGAAGGAACAATGGATTACAAGGATTCCACGGTAACAAAGGGTATCGTTTCAAACACAATTCTCACTTACGGAACACACGGCTCCAAAACTCAGTATTACGTGCACCAGATTGATGCTGATGTAACACACGGTAATTCGGGCGGACCTCTCTTTGATGAAGATGGTAACATTATCGGTATCAACGCATTTATCAACTGGGATGAAGTAAGCAACAAGACTCATTATTCCGTAACATCCGATGAGCTTATCAAGCTTCTTGATGCAAACTCAATTCCCTATAAGATTGCAGGATCTTCAGATGCAGGACTCTATATCGGAATAGCTGCGGCAGCTGTTATTGTTGTTGCAATTATCGTTGTTATTGTGTTGGTAAGCAATAAAAAGAAAAATGCTCCCACGGTACCTGCACCGGCTCCTGTTGTTCCGGTTCAGGCTGCAGCACCTGCTATGGCAGCAACATCGGCTGCTCCCGCAACACCCGCTGCTCCCGCAACACCCGCGGCAGGTAAGTATTATCTTATCGGTGTCAGCGGCAAGTTCGAGGGCAAAAAGTATTCAATCGATGACCGTGCGGTTATCGGACGTAACAGCGAAAAATGTAACGTTGTATTCCCTGCTGATCAGCCGGGTGTCAGCTCTGTCCATTGTGAAATTACAAGAAACAATTCAGTTCTGACTATCAAGGATTGCGGTTCTACATACGGCACATTTATCGGTAACGATACAAAGCTTGAACCAAACCTTCCCGTTGTACTGAAGAGCGGCGAGAGATTCTATGTAGGTGATAAGCAGAATCTCTTTGAAGTCAGATATTAATAGGATCGGATTTGATTGAATATGTATTTTCAGACATCTGCATATACCAATAAGGGCGGCAGAAGCAATAACGAGGATGCGTACAAGTGTGCAGAACGTATCTGGACGCTTGCTGACGGATTAGGCGGGCACGACTGCGGCGAGGTTGCTTCCGCAGCTGCAGTCAAGGATACCGTTTCGCTATGGAAAAACGGGAACGAACCGCTTGATGATGACGGACTCATCGGTATTATCGACAAAGTTAATGATAATATCCTGAATCTGCAAAAAGAGAATGACACGTCATCTGCTATGCGTACCACTCTTGTTTTTGCCGTAACTGACGGCAGAGAGCTGAAGTTCGCCAATGTCGGAGACAGCAGAATCTATTATTTTAAGAATAACAGTATCGTTGCACAGTCAGAGGATCATTCGGTTTCTGCAGCCGTTGCAAAGCTGGGTGAGATACGGTACGAGGATATACGTTTTAACGAGGATCGCAACAAACTGCTTAAGGTTATAGGTAACAGCGAGAATCTTAAGATCAAAGAGCTTTATCCTGCTTTGCCTGTACAGCCGGGAGATGCTTTTCTGCTTTGCTCTGACGGATTCTGGGAATATGTTTTTGAGCAGGAGATGGAGATAGATCTTACCAAATCTGCCAATTCACGCGATTGGCTCAGCTTTATGATCAAAAGAATTCTACTCAGAACGGAAAACAAAAATAACGATAACTTTACTGCAATTGCAGTAATGGTAAAAGAATAATCAAACAGTATCAGCCTGCACTTTGATAATCGGTGCAGGCTGATAATATTTCGCAAAAAAAGACCGTGCCCTGAAAATGAGAACACGGTGTGTACGGTTACCGGATTATTTTGTGAAAAGATTCAGTATGCCGATAAGTGCATCCCAGAATGAGTAATAAAAGATATCGTATATTTTCATAAATATGGGCGAATCTTTATATACAATCGTGTGGAAGATTGACGAGAAGTCAAAGCTGCCGTCTGCGTATGCGTTTTCGCCGAACAGGAATGTCAGTATTTTCTGAATTGTGCTGACGGATTCTGTTGCTGTTTCGCCGTCTGCCGCAAAGGAAACTACTGTGAAGCAGCTGAATGCGAGCAGAAGTACAAAGAATATCGAAAGATATTTTTTGAATGAAGACTTCATATTTTTACCTCCATTATTACCATACATGGTTCCAAAGAACTCTCTTGATAAGTACAACAATAAACGTATGACCGATTGTGTAGGTAAGGAAATCTGCGAATGCACGGAAAATCATTGCAAGATCGAATGTTTTGTAAACATCGGATGTGTACTCAACACCGTCTGCCATCGTGACGAACGGCTGAGAATAGAGGATACCGCCGGGGCCTGTCAGATGGAAACGGACATAACATCCGAGCTCGTCCTCGTAATCGTTGAGGTCGATGGTTGTCATATCAGGGCCTTCGGCAATAATCTTGCCGTCAGAGATCCACTGGATGTTGTTGTACTGATTGCCTTCGATAGTGATTGTGTCGTTTTCCTGATCTACGTTGATGCGTGTTACTGCAGGAGGAAGATTGCCTGTGCCGTTGAATTCGTCTCCGAGATACAACGTATCAACACGACCGATGGAGAACCAAGCGCCGCTCCACATACAGTTCTCAAAAGCTTCCTGAGTCAGCTCAGGCATCAGCATCATTGTAAATGCCCAGTCGTTGTCATCGCCTGCACGATGAGAGTCCGAGAAAGCGATACCGGGAACGTTTCTGCCGAGAGGAATGGTTTTTTTGAGGATTTCATCCCAGATGACCGAATCATAACGTGTGCTGTTGACGTCAAAGGCTACGCAAGAATCGTAATCAAGGAAGATGTTTGCAAACTTATTGGAATAGAAGGGGTGATAAGCTCTCTCTTCATCCTCGACATATCTGCCGACATATTCGCCCGTGTGGTCAAGGAAAGAGAAGCCGCCTTCTTTGTCACAGTCCTTGACGACTGTTTCAAAGTCGCCGTAAATACCCATTTTTGCACGAACGCTCTGTGCATTGAACGTGTTGATGTGACAGTCGTTGATAGGTGTGGCGCCGTTTGCTTCGCAAGCCTGTGTGATTTCGAGCATTCCGCCTAAATCGTAACCGAGCTGTTCTCCGAGGGCATCACGAGCAGCACTTTCGTAGGTGCCGTTGATGATCTGTTCGCGCTCTTCATCGGTCAGTATGACGGGATCACGCATACCTGTATTAC
Source organism: Clostridia bacterium (assembly GCA_017397655.1). Lineage (GTDB taxonomy): Bacteria > Bacillota > Clostridia > Oscillospirales > Acutalibacteraceae > UBA1425. Next base: position 53,615 of record JAFQIG010000010.1, read on the forward strand.
CGAACTTGAAAAGACGGTAAAGAGGAACCATATCGGGAACCTCGTTCCATTGCTTACCGACAACTGCGTGGTCCGAAATGGCAAGAATCTGGAATCCGAGATCATAGTGGCTTTTTACACTTTCTGCAATTGACTGTGCACCGTCGCTGGCATCCGTGTGCGAGTGCAGAGAAGCCTTATACTGCTTCCAGTTGTCCCAGTCAACTCCGTCATAGGGGCTTGTAATTGTGAAATCAAGAGGTTCTTTTTCTGTTGTTTCATCAGCAGCGGCAGCGGATGCACCGCCGTTGAGAAAGAGTGTCGCACAAAGAGAAACAGCAAGAATCTTTTTAAATACTTTTTTCATAATGTTACTCCTTAGTTATCGTTTCAGTCCGGGGAAAAACTTGCTCAGCCATACTACTATATCATAAAAGAAATAGTCGATTGACGAGAAAAAGTTGCGAAAGAACAAGTTGAGATTAAAAAATTCCATAATACAACACCTTTCTAAATGTTTTTACAAAAATCATATGTGCCGCCGTCAAGAACACGAAAATCCTTTTCGCCGGACATACAAAAAACTGCCTTAAGACCTGTCGGAATCTCTATGTGATATTTAACGATGTTATCCTGCTTTTTCCAGTTTGCAACAACCTTTCCCTCGGGCAGAATCTGCTCACAGTTTACATATGTCAGATCATCGGGAACGTACGGATTGATGGTAATGACAGCATCTTTGGTACGGTCTATCCTGATTCCTGCAAGGAAGCTGTAAAGAACGGCATCGGGATGTCCGAACATAATATGGCATCCGCTGCCGTTACCCGCAAGACCCTCGGGCAATGTTGTACGGCCGTGCGATGTGTGGTCAAGAACACCGGGATAACCCTCTTTGGTCAACAGCTCATATGCCAGTTCCGGATGACCTTCATTAATGAAAAGATCAAAGATTCTGCGAACGCCCATAACGCCCATAACGCTGTGACCGTCGTGCTCATCAAATGCTTTGAGAAGCTGTGCAAAAGCCTTTTCGCGGTCTGTGCCTTGAAGAACATTCAATGCCAGCGGGAAAGTCTGGGAGAACTGTCCGCCACGGCCGAAAATACCGCTGTCAGCATCATAATAGGTCTTGATAATGCTCTGTCGAGTGTTTTCTGCAAGCTCTTCCCAATATGCGGCGTCATCATTCTTACCGATATACGATGCGATCTCGGCAGAGAGCTTAAGTGTCAGATAGTAGAAAAGACTGCCGTTATACGGAGGATTCTGATTATCGCCCTCTTCAGAGGTTCTGAAGCCTGCACTTCTCTCTACACCGGGAATCTGGTCAACCGAGAACCAGTCGCCGAACCAGCAGTTTTCAATGAGACCGTCTTTGGAGACAGATACATAGTGGTTTGTGTGCATCCTGAGCGTTTCAAAATGCTTTGCAAGCAATTCTTTATTGCCGTAGCGACGGTAGTATTCAAGCAGCAGAGCAGGATAAGCAACGTTCCAGTCGATGGATGTATCCTCAACATACGGACGCGGAGTGATTATCTGGATTGTACCTCTGCTGTTACAGCTGAGACGAAGATCCTCAAGAAAGCTGTCATAAAGCGATTCCATATCATAATTGTACAGGAAAACTTCACTTGAAGCGTGCACGTCACCGAGCCATGGCAAACGTTCGTCACGTTGCGGACAGTCAAGCGGTACAGCAATGAGACAGGCGAGTGCCGTACGTGTTATTACATCGTGAACTCTGTTGAGATCGTCACGACTGCAGGAGAACGATCCGGTGGAGGAAACGTCGGAGTGCAGAACGTGTGATTCGGCAGAGATAATCTCAATATCGGGAGATGAAAGAGTTACCATCAGATAGCGGAAGCAATGCCACGTAAAGTGAGGACGGTATGATTCGTCACCTTTGCCTGAAAGTGTATAGCAATCTTCACAAAGAGCAAGATTGTTGGAACGTGTATCAAGAGTGCCGTCCTCTTTTGCGAATTCTGAATGGTTCAATGTAACGCTGTCGCCCTCTTTGCCACGGACGGTAATGCAGGGCAGGGCACTGTTATTTTCACCGAAATCATAAATATAGTGAAGTTCATCTATGCGAAGAACGTTGACGGGTTTTAAAATACGCCTTATGCGTACGGGTGGAGCAGGTCTTTTCTGAAGCTTGCCCTTGGGTGCTTCGACCACTTCGGCTGTCTGCCACGAGGAATCATCAAAATCGTATGTATTCCATCCGTCGGGAACTTCTCTCGCATCGAATTTTTCGCCGTCATATATACAGCTTTCAATAACTCCGCCGTATGTATATTTCCAGTCGTCATTACTGACGACGGTTTCTTTTGTGCCGTCTGTGTAATTAACGGTAAGCTCTGCGATCATACGGGGATTACCGTACCAGGCACTTCTCCAACTCCACCACTTTTCGGGAGGACAGAACCATCCGCCGCCGACTTCAATGCCGATGACATTCTTACCGTTTTTCAAAAGATCTGAAACGTCATAATCGTCATAAAAAACACGTTTTGTGTAATCGTTATAAAGAGGAGCGAGAACCATACGGGAATCTGCGGCTTTTCCGTTGACAAAAGCAAAGTAAAAACCGAGTCCGCAGACGCTGAGTGTAGCTGAAGAAATATTATTGTTGAGAACGAACTGTTTTCTGAAAAGCAGAGATCTGCGCTCCACGCGAACCTTGCCTTTCAGCTCTTCGGCCATAGCGGTTGTATAACCCTCTTCGGGCCAGGAATTGATTTCACCTTTTCGTATACCTATCCAGTTGGAATTCAACATTTTTTCAACTCCCTGATTTTTGCAGTTGACAGAATAATTATAACCACTGTTTTTGATAATTGCAACAAAAATTAAAACTAAAATTAAATTATTTTTTGCAAATGTTACAGCAATCTTGAAAAAATGTACCGTTTATTGTACAATGATAGGCGTATAATAAGGTAAACTTTTGAAAGAGGGTTGGTTTTAATATGAATTTTGCAGAGAATGTATTGTTTGCGGCAACGATGGCAGCTTTAGAGCAGCATAAGGAAGAGATGCAGGAAAAAGAAAAAAGAGACCGGCAGTCAGCGGATTCAAGAGTAACCATTTCAAAGGAGTATCGTTTCAATGTTGAATCTGAAAAGAATCGGATTTTCAGGATGGGAAGGGCATTGGTGAAAAATGCGGATCGGGCAACAGGCGTAACATCGGATATTGATGTTGAGGAGATTACAAAGGGTCTTATGTGTTCGCTGATTTTTACGGCATTACAGTTAACGGATACCTGAAGGAGCAAGAGAGCATTACGAAAAGCTTGTGAGATATGAACCCGGATACAGATGTACAAAATCATTGACGATAGAAAGCTTTTCGTCACAAGCTGAAGGATGCTATATAGCAACTTGTGTGTACGGGTCATATGATTGCCCTCAGGTATGGATGCTTCGTCGCTTTCGGGATGATTATCTGAGACAGAGCGCAGCAGGAAGAATCTTTGTGAGGTTTTATTATGCAATAAGTCCTTGGCTTGTAAAAGTCTTTGGTGAGCAAAAATTGTTTAAAGCGCTTTGCAAAAAGCCACTTGAATTTCTTCTTCACAAACTGCACAATAAAGGCGTCAGCGATACACAGTATAACGATAACTGATGTTTTAACGATATTAACAAACTTTTTCGGAGGTTGTAAATGAAACTGATTCACTTATCCGATCTTCACATCGGCAAGCGCTTTAACGAGTTCTCGATGCTGGAGGATCAGGCATACATACTTGACAGGATAACGGATATTATTGATGATGAAAAGCCCGATGCCGTACTGATTGCGGGCGATGTGTATGACAAGTCCGTACCGTCAGCAGAGGCCGTGCAACTTTTTGACGATTTTTTGGTAAGTCTGTCAAAGAGGAATACGCACACATTTGTAATCAGCGGTAACCACGATTCGGCTGAAAGAATAGCGTTCGGCGGCAGACTGATGGATATAAGCGGCGTTCATATGTCGCCTGTCTATGACGGAAAAGTTGAACCGATTGTGCTGACTGACAGCTTTGGCACAGTCAACTTTTATATGCTTCCGTTTGTAAAACCGTCCAATGTCCGCAGGTTTTTTGAGGATGCGGATATCGAAAGCTATACTGATGCAGTACGCGTTGCCGTTGATGAAATGAATATTGATAAAAACGGCAGAAACGTAATAATAACCCATCAGTTTGTAACGGGAGCTGTCAGAAGTGATTCGGAAGAAATTTCCGTAGGCGGAACAGACAACGTTGATTCGGGCGTTTTTGACGGATTCGATTATGTTGCACTCGGACATATTCACGCTCCTCAGAATATCGGAAGCGAAAAAACCAGATACTGCGGTACGCCTCTTAAGTATTCATTTTCCGAAGTGAATCACGAAAAGTCCGTTACGGTTGTCGAACTTTCAGAAAAAGGAAATCTTACCGTCAGAACGGTAAAGCTCACCCCGATGCGTGATATGCGTGTTATCAGGGGAAGCTTTAACGATATCCGTGAGGATTACGGGAATGCGAATGATGATTATGTACAGATCATACTGACAGACGAGGATGATATTCCGGATGCTGTGTCAAAGCTTCGTGTAATTTATCCTAATCTCGCAAAGCTTGAGTATGACAACAAGCGCACTCGTGCATCGGTAAAGCTTGACGGCTTTGATTATAATGAAAAGAAATCGCCGCTTGAGCTGTTTTCGGAGTTTTTTGAAAAGCAGAACAACCGACCGATAAGCGATGAACAATGCAGCTTTATAAAAAAGATTATTGAGGAACTTTCGGGGGAGGATGTATGAGACCGATAAAGCTTATAATGTCTGCATTCGGACCGTATGCAGGAGTAACGGAAATTGACTTTGATTCTCTCGGTGAAGAGGGATTATATCTTATCACGGGTGACACGGGTGCAGGAAAGACGACAATTTTTGATGCGATAGCATTTGCGCTGTATGGCGAACCGAGCGGTGATCTGCGCGAAACGTCAATGCTTCGGTCAAAGTATGCTGATGATACAACACCGACATATGTCGAGCTTGTGTTTGTTTATGACGGCAAAATATATACGGTAAAAAGAAATCCCGAATATGACCGTGCAAAGAAGAGCGGAAGCGGCATAACAAATCAGAAGGCTGAGGCCGAGCTTAAATATCCTGACGGAAAAGTTGTAACAAGGATAAAAGATGTCAACACGGCGATAACCGAAATTATGGGTATTGACCGCGATCAGTTTTCGCAGATAGCGATGATAGCGCAGGGAGAGTTCAGAAAGCTGCTTTCCGCCGGCACGGACGAGCGTCAGAAAATATTCAGAAAGCTGTTCAGAACGGACTTTTATGCAAAGCTTCAGGAAAGAATCAAATCAGAGTATTCGGCGGTCAAGGACGAATATGATACTGCACAAAACAGCGTTAACCAGTATATTGACGGTATTCAATGTGATGTTAACGATGCGCTGTTTGCCGATCTTACCCGGGCAAAAAACCGTGAATTGCTGATCGAAGAAACGGTTGCACTTATCGCAGCAATAATCGAAAAGGACGAAAATACAGAGGCGGCAACAGAGAAGGAAACAGAAAAAACCGAAAAATCGCTCGAAAAGATAACGCAGTTGCTGACGAAAGCACAGGAACGCAAAAAAGCAAAGGACGATCTCACGCTTACCGAAAAAAAGCTTGAACAGGTCCGTGAAATATTGAATGACGGTACGGCTTTGCTTAAAAAAGAAAAAGACAGGATTCCGGAAAGAGAGAAGCTTGAACGTGCTGTTGCCGTTATTGAGTCGCAGTATCAAAGATACGACGAGCTTGATGCAAAAAGAAAAGAAAGAGAACGTCTTTCCGTTCTTATCAAAGAAAACGGTACGGCGCTTAAAAGAGACGAACAGGAGTTAAAAAACCTTTCACAGACTCTTGAAAAGTTAAAACATGAACAGGAAGATTTGTCGGACGCAGGCGAACAGAAAGAAAAGCTTCTCAGGCTGTCGGAACAGATAAATACAAGAAAGACGGCAGTATCATCTCTTTTGCAACGTTTTTCGGAATATGAAGATCTGAAAGCATTGCTGGCAAAAGCGCAAAAGGAGTATATGCAGGCAAAGGAAAGAGCAGATATTGCCAAGGCGGAATACGAGGGGAAGTACAGAGCATTTCTTGATGAGCAGGCAGGCATACTTGCATCCGATCTGACCGACGGTCTGCCATGTCCCGTATGCGGATCGTTATCCCATCCCCATCTTGCTGCAAAGTCGGAGTCTGCACCGACCGAAGCCGAGGTTAATGAGGCGAAAGAGAAGTACGGTAAGCTGCAAAGTGAAGCTGAAGCGAAAAGCAGCCGTGCAGGTATGATAAAGGGCAGAGAGGAAACGGCAAAAGAAGCGATATCGCTTCAGATTGCCGAACTGTTCGGCGAAATCGGTTTTGATACGGCAAAGGATGAAGCGCAAAAAGAAGCGGCAAAGCTGTCCGAGGATATTGCGAAAGTCGGGTTGCTGATCACAGAGGAAGAAAACAGGGCAAAGAGGAAACTGAAGGCTGATGCCGAGATTCCGGTTACAGAGCAAAAGATCAAAAAAGCTGAAGCCGATTCGCTGCAGAGAAAACAGGAAATATCAAGTCTTACCGCGATATATACCGAAACCGAAAAACAGATTGCATCTTTATCGCAGAGTCTTACATATCAGAGCAAACCGGAGGCGCAGAAAGCGGCAGATATCATAAAGCGGGATATTGCCGCTATGAAGTCGGCGCTTGAGAGAGCAGAAAGCAACTGCATCGAGACGGAAAAAGGACTGAATGCGTTGGAGGGCAGGATGGAGCTTCTGAAAAAGCAACTGTCACAATCGGAGGAGATTGATGTATTGTTGCTTGAAGAAGAAAAGAATGAGCTGACACAGACTAAATTACGGCTTTCAAAGATTCAGAAAGAAACCGGCTTCCGTATTTCATCAAACAGAGAAACGTTGAAAAGAATACAGGAAAAGTCATCTCAGCTTGCCGAAATTGAAAAACGCCGTACCTGCATAAATTCGCTTAACGATACGGCAAACGGAAAAATATCGGGCAAAAAGGTTTCGCTTGAGACATATATTCAGATGACGTATTTTGACAGAATCATTGCACGTGCAAATATCCGTCTTCGCAAGATGTCGGATGGTCAGTACGAGCTTAAGCGAAGTGAAACGGCAGACAGCAACAGGGGACAAAGCGGACTTGATCTGTCGGTAGTTGACCATAATAACGGAACGGTGAGAAGCGTTAAATCTCTTTCGGGCGGAGAAAGCTTTAAGGCATCGTTGTCGCTTGCACTCGGTCTTGCGGATGAGATACAGTCATCGTCGGGCGGGATAAAGCTGGATACGATGTTTGTTGACGAAGGCTTCGGATCGCTTGATCCCGAATCGTTGAATCTTGCCTTCCGTGCACTGTCTGATCTTAGCGAGGGAAACCGACTTGTCGGAATAATCTCTCACGTTGCAGAGCTTAAAGAAAAGATTGACAAGCAGATAATCATTACAAAAGAGCGAAGCGGAGGAAGCAGTGCAAAAATAATTGTATAAAACAGAAATGGGGATGCAAAAAGCGCAGATCGCATAAAACTATATGAATAAGGTGCCGTAAAAAACTGCGTTTTTTACGGCACCTTTTTTGTATTGATATTTGATTTGATAATTCAGATGGAGTTGTCAAAAATCTCGTTGATAGCGGCAAGATCGGGCGATACAAAAAGTGTTATGTAAAGGCCGTTTACCCTTACTTCACTTTTTGAAACAAGATCAAACTGCTCGGGAAGATAGTTTTCTGTTTCATCAAGAGCACCCTGACGTATGGTGTTGAGCTTTTCCCTGATACCGTCAACGTACGATTCATCTGCAGCCTTGAACATTATAATCTGATCTTTCTGAAGACTGTTTTCACAGATAGAAACGCAGAACTCGGAATATTCCGTTTCTTCAATGCCGTAAAAATCGGACAAATCTGCGCTTGAAAGAGATATCATGGCGGGGAGGGTGATCTGTGATTCTATTTTTGCCATTATTTCGGAAAGAGGAAGCGACTGCTTGTCGGAAGATTCTTCCACAGGTGTATTACCGCAGGAAGCAAAGACAAAAAGCATTAAAACGGAAAGAGCAAAACAAAATATTTTTTTCATAACGTTTCTCCTTTATCTGCAGAATGTATTTTCAAGATAATCTGCCCAGGCATCTGTACCGGGGTAGCTCATATGGATTCCCATACCGCCGCTGCCGAGGTCGCCGCAATAGCTTTTGTTAAGATAGCCTGTTTCGTCGGCAAGAACTGAATTGATGTCGATGTAATAGAAGCCGCGTTCCTTGCAGACGGATGCAAGATAGTTGTTGAACACGGCGATATTCTCATTGGTGAACTTGCCGTACTCATAGCCGTTTGCGATAGGCGTTACCGACTGAACATATATCGTAACGTCGGGCGAAAGCTCCAATATCTTATCAAAGGTTTTGTTGATATTACTCTGCCATACTTCGGTAGCCGATCCTGAAAAATCATTCATACCGAGCATAATAAAGACTTTCTCAGCACCGCTTTTTTTGATTCCCTCGGGAACGGTAACTTTTTGACCCTTGTATGTGGGGTGAATGGCATAAGAATTGGAAAGGGATGATGCCGCCGAATAATAGTTAAGTGATCCGGCACACAAGAATTGAGCTTCACCGAGAAACTCGTTGCCCTTGTTGCGTTCGGATACGGCTCTGTTTTTAAGACCGAGCGTTACGCTGTCGCCGACAAAAACGGCATCGTTAAAAAAGTCGGGTGACGGCTTATCGGGTCGTGACAGCGTCAGCATATCCCTCAGATCATCAAGAAGATTTGTATCAATGCGGAACGGATTGTCCGTCGCAGTTGTTCCGGTCTGAGTTTCGGCAGAGGAAACTTCCTCATCTGTATGAGCTTCGGTTTCGATTTTTTCGGTTGTTTCCGTTTCGGTCTCAACAGGCGGATTCGTGGTGGTTTCGGTAGTGGTTTCTGCCGTGGTCGGAACAACGGTTGTTTCTGTTTCGGAAGTAACTGTATTATCAATTCTGTTTATATTACAAGCACTGAACAGTACTGATACTGCAAGTGCGGTTACAGCAAGTTTTGCTATCTTCAAAGTATACACCTTACTTTATTCATAGTATATTGGATTATATCACTTTTATTTTGTGTTTTCAACAAAAATCAACAAAAAACAGACTGTCAAAATGACGAAATAAAACTAAAGTTTTTTGCATTTTTGGACAAAACCGATCAACGCATAATAAATGTATTGATTTTGTAAACCCTATATGATATTATTATGCTAATATAGTTTTGGTATTTTAAGGAGTGGGTGAATTGAGAGAAGATGGAAGACGTCCCGACGAGCTGAGAGAGATAACGCTTATACCCGATTTTACACAGACAAACGGCGGTTCGGTTCTTATCAACTGGGGCAAAACGCGGGTTTTGTGCACGGCACTTCTTGAAAGCGGAACAATGCCTTTTCTGACAGGAACGGGCAAGGGATGGCTTACGGCAGAGTATGCGATGCTTCCGTCATCGACCGGTCAGCGCAAAAAGCGTGAAACATCAAAGCCTGACGGACGTTCAACTGAGATAAAACGCCTTATCGGCAGAAGCCTGCGCTGTGCAATAGATTACGAAAAGCTTGGTGAAAACACGATCTGGATCGACTGCGACGTTCTGTCGGCTGACGGCGGTACGCGTACGGCATCGATTACGGGCGCTTACATAGCACTTCGTCTCGGAATCAACAAATGGCTCAAAGAAGGTAAGCTTGCCGTTGATCCCGTAATCCATCAGGTGGCGGCGGTATCCGTCGGTATAGTTGATGATGTTCCTGTGCTTGATCTTTGTTATAAGGAGGATTCCGCGGCACAGGTGGATATGAATATCGTTATGAACGAATCGGGTGAGTTTATCGAATTGCAGGGTACGGGTGAGGGCAGAGCCTTCCGCGATGACGAGCTTTCTCAGCTTATCTCGCTCGGCAAATCCGGTATATCTGAGCTTATGAAGCTGCAGAACGGTTGCATCGGTGAGTAGTATGAAAGACATTGTTATTTTCGGATGCGGCGGACTCGGACGTGAGGTTTTGTTTCAGTTACAGGAACAGAACAAAATATCTGCAGAGTATAATATACTCGGATTTTGTGATGATAATGCATCACTTCACGGCAAAAGTCTTTCGGACTATCCCGTGCTCGGCGGCAGTGAATATCTGTTGAATTATGATTCACCGCTGTGCGTTGTTATTGCTGTCGGAAAGCCGCATATCAGACGGCTTATATACAATAAGATTTCAGAAAACAAAAATATCTGCTTCCCCACGGTTACGGCTCCCGGAGCGGTATGCTCTGACAGGGTAAAGATCGGCAAAGGTTGTATTATCGGTTTTTTCTCGTGTATGACCGTTGATATAGAGATAGGTGATTTTGCGCTTATCAGCAATCATTGCAACGTAGGGCACGATGCAGTACTCGGCGACTTCGTAACGCTTTATCCTGCCGTACACGTGTCGGGCAATGTGCATATCGGTACAGAGTGTGAAATCGGTGTCGGAAGCAATATTATACAGGGTCTGAGCTTGGGGGACAGAACGGTTATCGGAGCGGGTGCTGCGGTAGTGAGTGATATCGAAGGCGACTGTACGGCTGTCGGAGTCCCTGCACGTGTGATCAGGCAAAACAGGATTTGAGGTGACAAGAGTGCAAAGTCAATATTCCGTTTCGTTAAAGAAACTGATCGAGGATATAAAGCTTGATGTGGTATATACTCCGTGTGAGACGGAAAATCTTTATATCACATCAAAGGAAGTTAACCGTCCCGGGCTGATATTTATGGGATATGATGAATATTTTGACAGCTCAAGAGTCAATTTTCTCGGACTTAACGAGGTTGAATATCTTAACAGTCTTCCGTCGGGAGAATGTTATGAAAAGATGGAGCTGCTTTTCAAAAAGCAACCTTCGCTCGTAATCATAACAAGGGATCTCAGATGTCCCGACGGTATGCTGACGCTTGCCGACAAATATTCGGTTCCCGTTCTCAGGTCATCGGTAGCGACATCGGGATGTATGTCGCAGCTTATATCGTATCTCAGCGTAGAGCTTGCCGAGCGCATAACGCGACACGGTGTTATGGTAGAGGTATACGGCGAGGGTGTGCTGATACTCGGTGACAGCGGAGTAGGCAAGAGCGAAACCGCACTTGAACTTATAAAAAGAGGCCACCGTCTGATAGCGGACGATGCTGTCGAGATCAGAAAGGTATCTTCGACAACTCTTTTAGGTTCTGCACCCAGCAATATCAGGCATTTTATCGAGCTTCGCGGCGTAGGAATTATTAATGCCCGAAGAATTTTCGGTATGGGTGCTATCAAGCTTACCGAAAAGATCGATATGATCGTACAGCTTGAACAATGGGACAAGGACAAGGTTTACGAAAGACTCGGACTTGATGACGAGTACGTCGAGATTCTCGGAAACAAGGTTCCCGTTACGGTCGTTCCCGTAAGACCCGGTCGAAACCTTTCCATTATTATTGAAGCGGCGGCAATGAACAACAGACAGCGAAAGCTCGGATACAACGCCGCAAAAGAGCTTTTGCACAATCTCGGAATGACTGATGAAGAATTTATGCCCAAAGAAAGAGAACTTGAGCTTTGGCATGACTAATAAATTTTTGGAGGTAAAAAATATGTATAGAATCGGTGTGGATCTCGGTGGAACAAACATCGCAGTAGGTGTTATCAACGATAAGCTGGAAATTATCGGCAGAGGCAATATGAAAACAAATCTGCCCAGAGCCGCAGAACCTATCTTTGATGACATTGCACAGGCTTGCAAGATGGCGGTTGAGGATGCGGGAATCTCTTTTGATGAGGTTTCCTCCATCGGTGTCGGTGCTCCCGGTACGATCAACAAGGATACGGGAATGATCGAATTCTCAAACAACTTTGAATTTTACAATGTTCCTGCAAGAGACATGCTTCTTGAAAGACTTCCTTGCAAGAATATCTATCTTGATAACGATGCAAACTGTGCGGCACTCGGAGAGGCTGTTGCAGGTGCAGGCCACGGTGTAAAGAACTTTGTCGCAATCACTCTCGGTACGGGTGTCGGAAGCGGTATCGTTATCGACGGCAAGCTTGTTACAGGTGTAAACTTTGCAGCAGGCGAAATGGGTCATATGGTTATCTGTATCGACGGCAAGAGATGCAGCTGCGGCAGAAGAGGCTGCTGGGAATCATATTCCTCCGCAACAGCTCTTATTGCACAGACAAAGGACTCTATGAAGCACAATCCCGACAGCATTATGTGGGATCTTGCAAACAATTCCTATGAAAACGTAACAGGCAGAACAGCTTTTGATGCTATGAGAAAAGGCGACAAAGCTGCGCAAAAAGTAGTTGATAAGTACATATACTATCTTACAATAGGTATTACAAACGTAATCAACATCTTCCAGCCTGAGATTGTATGTATCGGCGGTGGTGTAGGTCACGAAAAGGAGAATCTCCTTGTACCGCTTCGCAAGCAGGTCGAAAGAGAAAGATACAGCCTTCGTTCGTTGAAGCAGACAAAGATTGTTTCTGCAGAACTCGGCAACGATGCAGGTATCTTCGGTGCGGCACTTCTTGACGAATAATATTTGAGCATTAGCTTTGGAGGTTATGGCGTGACGGCAATCGAAAGAATCAGAGATTTTGCGTTGTCAAACAAATGTGAGGTAAGGGAAAACGAGCCTTTGTGCGGATACACGACATTCAGAATCGGCGGTCCTGCACGTCTGATGCTGTTTCCCGAAACGCAGGAAATGTTTACGGCGATATTGAAGATTTGTAAAAGTGAGGGCGTTGCGCCGTTTATCCTCGGTAACGGAAGCAATCTTTTGATATCCGATGCAGGTCTGTCGGGTGTTACGCTGTGTACGGAAAAGCTTGATTTTTGTAAGGTTGACGGAACCGTTATCGAGTGTGGTGCAGGACTGTTGCTGTCAAAGCTTTGTGTCACGGCACAGAAGAATTCTCTGTCGGGACTTGCCTTTGCATACGGGATTCCCGGTACTGTCGGTGGTGCCGTTTATATGAATGCCGGCGCATACGGAGGAGAGGTCAAGGATGTTATAACATCTTGTGTTGTTGCGGATATTAACGGTGATACATTTTCGCTGTCCGGTGACGAACTCGGATTTGAGTACAGAAACAGTGCCGTACAGAGAAAAGGTCTTATCGTTCTTTCTGCCGCATTTTCTCTTTCGGATGGTGATGCGGAACAGATCAGACAGGAAATGAACGAGACGATGGAGAAAAGGAAGAGCAAGCAGCCGCTTAATTTCCCGAGCGCAGGCTCTGCCTTCAAGCGTCCCGAGGGTTACTTCGCAGGTGCTCTTATCGAGCAATGCGGTCTTAAGGGCTTTCATATAGGTGATGCCGAGGTCAGCGAAAAGCACGCAGGCTTCATTATTAATAAAGGAAAAGCTACGGCAAGGGATGTTATTGCTTTGTCGGAGCATATAAGGGAAATTGTTTTAAAAGAAACGGGCGTATTGCTCGAATCGGAAATAAAATATATTTCGGATTAACGGTGGTCTGAATGGAACTGGTTTTAGTAACGGGTCTTTCCGGTGCCGGAAAGTCGATGGTTGTCGATGCGCTGGAGGATATAGGATTCTTTTGTGTTGATAATATGCCGCCGAGGCTCATTTCGACATTTATACAGCTTATACTCGGATCAAAGGAACAGCACGAAAAGATTGCGGTTGTAACGGATATCAGAGCAGGACTTTCGGCAGAAACGCTTTCTTCTTGTGTCAATGATATGAATTCTGCCGGTATTCAGTACAAAGTGTTGTTCATTACGGCAGAAAACGACGAGCTTCAGCGTCGATATAAGCTGACAAGGCGCAAGCATCCGCTTTCCGATAAGTGTAACGGAATGCTTATGGATGCGATCGAGCTTGAAAAGAAACAGCTTCGTCCTGCATTGGGAATTGCAGATTGCATCATTGATACTACTCATATGTCACCTAAGGAGTGCAAGGAACGGGTAGCGACGCTTTTTCTTGAAAACCCGTTAAGAAAGATGCACATCCATTGTATGTCCTTCGGTTTTAAGCACGGAGCACCTGCGGATGCCGATCTGATGTTTGATGTCAGATGTCTGCCGAATCCGTTCTACATAGAGGAGCTGCGTGAGCATACGGGACTGGAACCGCAGGTCAGAGATTATGTTATGAAGTGGGAAGAATCGGGAACACTTCTTGCAAAGCTGTATGACCTTATTGACTATCTTGTTCCGCTTTATGAAAAAGAGGGCAAGACTCAGCTTGTTATTGCTATTGGATGCTCGGGGGGCAGACATCGTTCTGTCGTGTTTGCAGAGAGCATCAATGCGCATATGCTCAGCTGCGGATTGCTTTCCACAGTCAATCACAGGGATATAACCAAATGATGATTTCTCCGTCGGCAACAGCTGTCGGAGTTTTTCAAATAAAGGAAAGGATGGACAGGCTATGTCTTTTTCTACCGATGTCAAGGACGAATTGTTGGCGATAGACGATATGTCGGACTGTTGCATACAGGCACAAAGCTACGGTATGCTTTTGTTTGCACGCAGCTTTTCGGTGTCCTCGGTTTCGTTTGCAACGGAAAATACGGCAACGAGCGAGAGATATTCACAATACATATGTGACATAATCGGAACACCGCCCGAAAAGTCGGATAATGACAGCAAAATGAATATTCTTTCGGTAAGAACATCGGCGGAAAGACGTGCGGTTCTTGACTATTTCGGTCATTCGCCAAAGGATTTTGCGCTAAGAATCAACCGTGCAAACATCAGCGGCGAGTGCTGTTTCGGGGCTTTTCTGCGCGGAGTGTTTTTGGCGTGCGGAAGCATCAGTTCACCCGAAAAGAACTATCATCTGGAGTTTGTCGTACCTTTTATGAAGCTGTCAGGTGACTTGTTCAGCTTTCTTGAGGAAATGGGATTGTCGCCCAAAAAGGTAATCAGAAAAGGATACCACGTAATCTACTTTAAAGACAGCGAAAACATCGAGGATCTGCTCACAGCGATGGGAGCAACAAATTCAACAATATTGCTTATCAATGTGAAAATAAACAAGGATATACGCAATCACATTAACCGACGTGTTAATTTTGAAACAGCCAACATCGACCGTGCCGTAAAAGCAGGTATGGCACAGGCGGAAGCGATAAAAAAGATAGCGAAGCAAAAGGGACTTGATTCGTTGCCCGATAATCTTCGTGAGACAGCGCTTGTAAGACTTGAAAATCCCGAAGCAACTTTGTCAGAGCTTGAAGAGCTGATGGAGGGTAAGGTTTCACGGTCGGGAATAAATCACAGACTTAACAGGATTATGAAAATAGCAGAGGAATTATAGAGATGGCATTTGTACATTTACATCTTCATACAGAGTACAGTCTTCTTGACGGTGCTTGTCGTATCAACCGTGTTCTTGATAGAGCAAAAGAACTCGGTCAGGACAGCGTTGCCATTACGGATCACGGTGTAATGTACGGAGTCATAGATTTTTATAAAGCGGCAAAATCAAAAGGTATAAAGCCGATTCTCGGATGTGAATGTTATGTTGCGCCGAGATCGAGATTTGACAAAACGCACGGCATCGACAACGAAAGATTTCATCTTGTACTTCTTTGCGAGAATAATACAGGCTATCAGAATCTTATTAAAATGGTTTCTGAAAGCTTTGTAAACGGATTTTATGTAAAGCCGAGAATAGATTTGGAGCTTCTGCGGGAGCATCACGAGGGACTTATAGCTTTGTCGGGATGTCTTGCAGGCGAGGTTGCATCGGCACTTTTAGCAGACGATTACGAGCGTGCTAAAAAGGTTGCGCTGACATACCGTGATATTTTCGGTGAGAATAACTATTTTTTGGAGATACAGAATCACGGCATACGTGAACAGCTTGCCATCAATCCGCAGCTTATAAGGCTTTCTGAGGAAACGGGAATACCGCTTGTAGCGACCAACGATGCGCATTATGTCAATAAAGAGGATTCGAGGGTACAGCAGGTGCTTATCTGTATCCAGACTAACCATTTATTAGGTGAGGATACGGGGCTTGAGTTTGAATCGGACAACTTCTATTTAAAGAGCGAAGAAGAAATGCTCAGTGTAATGACGGCGTGTCCCGATGCCGTTACACGTACTGCAGAAATTGCCGACAGATGTAATGTAACCATCGAGTTCGGCAATACAAAGCTGCCGCACTTTGAAGTGCCCGAGGGTTTTGATCACTTTGAATGGTTTACCAAAAAGTGCTATGACGGTTTTTATGAAAGATACGGCGCACAGGCGCCCGAAGAATACCGTGAAAGACTACAGTATGAACTTGATGTTATAAATAAAATGGGTTATGTTGACTATTTCCTGATAGTCCATGACTTTATCGACTATGCACGCAAAAAGGGTATACCCGTAGGGCCGGGAAGAGGCTCGGGTGCAGGCAGTATGGCGGCATACTGTATCGGCATCACGGGTATTGACCCGATGAAATATAACCTGCTCTTTGAGCGATTTTTAAATCCTGAAAGAGTCAGTATGCCTGACTTTGACGTTGACTTCTGCATCGAAAGGCGAGGTGAAGTCATAGATTATGTCAATGATAAATACGGCTCCGACCACGTTGCGCAGATAGTAACGTTCGGAACATTGGCTGCACGTGCGGCAATCAGGGATGTCGGACGTGTCCTCGGAATGTCATATTCTGCCGTTGATGCGGTGGCAAAGCTTATTCCCAATGAGCTTAAGATGACGATTGATACTGCACTCAAAAAGTCAAAGGAGCTTAGGGATCTGTACGACAGTAATGAGCAGATAAAGGATCTTATCGACACGGCAAAAAGCATCGAGGGAATGCCGAGAAACACATCTACCCATGCGGCAGGTGTTGTTATTGCACGTGATCCCGTATCAACTTATGTTCCGCTTGCGACCAACGACGATGTTATTGTTACACAGTTTACAATGACGACTCTGGAAGAGCTGGGTCTTTTGAAGATGGACTTTCTGGGTCTTCGCAACCTTACGGTTATTAACGATGCCGTTAAAATGATACAAAAGAAGGTTCCGGATTTCGATCTTGCAAAGATAGATTTCAGCGACAGCGATGTATATGCAATGATGTCAAAGGGTCTGACCGAAGGCGTATTTCAGTTTGAATCGGCAGGTATGCGATCTACCGTTATGGGTCTTGAAGCAAAGAGCCTTGAAGATCTGATAGCTGTTATTTCGCTGTACAGACCGGGTCCTATGGATTCGATACCGCAGTATATCGAAAACAGGCATCATCCCGAAAATATAAAATACAAAACACCGCTTCTTGAGGACATACTTGACGTTACCTACGGATGTATGGTATATCAGGAGCAGGTAATGCAGATTTTCCGCAAGCTTGCAGGATACTCCTTCGGACGAGCCGATGTCGTTCGCCGTGCGATGAGCAAGAAAAAGCACGATGTAATGGAAAAGGAAAGATCGGTCTTTCTTTACGGTTCGGTCAGGGAGGACGGCACCGTCGAATGTGAAGGTGCAATAAAGCGTGGTGTTGACGAAAAGGCGGCAAACAGCATTTTTGACGATATGTCATCGTTTGCATCTTATGCGTTTAACAAATCCCATGCCGCGGCATATGCGTATATTGCGTATCAGACCGCATGGCTTAAAAATAAGTATCCCAAGGAGTTTATGGCGGCGATACTCAGCAGTGTTCTTGACAGAGCCGATAAAATATCAAGCTATATTGCCGAGTGTAACCGAATCGGAATCAAGGTTATGCCACCCGATGTCAACGAAAGCTTTGAAAGGTTTACCGTTAATGACAACGGAATACGCTTTGGCTTGCTGGCAATCAAAAATCTCGGCAAAGGCTTCATTTCTCAGATAGTAACGGAGCGTCAGAAAGGCGGCAGATACGAATCCTTTTATACTTTTTGCAAGAGACTGCAGGGCAAAGAGTTTAATCGCCGTGCTGTTGAAAGTCTTATTAAAAGCGGTGCGCTCGACAGCTTTCCGACTAATCGCAGACAGATGCTTATGATGCTGCCCGAGGTGCTTGACAGTCTTGAAAGTGACAGGCGAAGCAGTATCGAGGGACAGCTCGGATTCTTTGAAGTATCGGGTATCAAGGAAACGGAACCGACGCCTCCCGATGTGCAGGAGCTGCCGCATGAAGAGCTGATGGCGATGGAAAAGGAAACGACGGGACTGTATCTGTCGGGTCACCCGATGGCAAAGTATGCTGATGATGCCGCTGCGCTTAAGGCTGTCAGATTATCGGATATCGCAGCGGAAAAGGACGAAATGACGTCATTTTATGACAATCAGCACGTGCGGGTTCTCGGTATAATCACATCGGTTAAGAAAAAGATAACAAAGAACAATGATTCCATGGCATTCCTGACGGTAGAGGATATGACAGGTTCTGTGGAGGTAATCGTTTTTCCTAAGACGCTGTCCGAAAGCGGAAGCTTTATACAGGAGGGAAAAATAGTTCTGATAAACGGCAGAATCAGTATACGAGAGGACGAGGATACAAAGATCGTCTGTATGAGTATCGAGCCGCATAAAGAGGGATTGTTTACAAAGGTTGAAAAGCCGACAGCATCGGAATCAAAAAAGAAAAAAGGTCTGTTTATCCGCATTCCGTCAGAGTCGGACGAGCGCCGTATAAAGGCGAACAGATTTATCAATATCTTTGAAGGCACCGTTCCCGTATACTATTACTACAGCGATGTCAAAAAGTACAGCGAGCCGATATGCAAAACGGATGCTAATGAGCCGCTTCTTAACGAGCTTCGCAGAATCTGCGGTAAAGATAACGTAGCGTTTGTGGAATAAGCGGATATTTTATCATAAAATGTATATTTTTGTTTGACTTTATTGCTCGGTTGGTGTATTATAAGGAGTAATCAAGTCGGTTTAGGAGGACATATATATGAAGAAAATTGCAGTTTTAACAAGTGGCGGCGATGCACCGGGTATGAACGCTGCCGTACGTGCGGTTGTTCGTACAGCGTGTGAAAACGGAATGGAAGTTGTCGGCATCAACAGAGGCTTTTCCGGCCTTATCAATAACGAGATTATTCCGATGAATATTCGTTCAGTATCCGATATTATCCACAGAGGCGGTACTGTTCTTTATTCTGCAAGATGCCTTGAGTTCAAGGAGGAGGCAGGTATTCAGAAGGCTATCCAGAGCTGTAAGAATAACGGCATCGAGGGTATCGTAGTTATCGGCGGTGACGGTTCTTTCAGAGGCGCACGTGATCTTTCCCTTCGTGGAATCCCCTGTGTCGGTGTTCCCGGAACAATTGACAATGACATCGCTTGCAGTGATTATACAATCGGTTATGATACCTGTCTTAATACAATTATGGATATGGTTGACAGAGTCAGAGATACTACAGAGTCTCATGACCGTTGCAGCGTTATCGAAGTAATGGGCAGAAAAGCAGGCTTCCTTGCACTTAACGCAGGTATTGCTGTCGGTGCAACAACAATCCTTGTTCCCGAATTCGACTATGACATCGAAAGAGATGTTATCGAAAGAATGAGAAGAACTCAGAAAACAGGCAAGCGTCACTTCATCATTATGGTAGCTGAGGGTATCGGTGGCGTTGAAGAGCTTGCAAGAAAGATTGAAAACGATCTTAAGGTTGAGTCAAGAGCTGTTATTCTCGGTCACGTACAGAGAGGCGGCGCTCCCACCTGTAAAGACCGTGTTGTTGCAAGCCAGATGGGCAACCGTGCAGTCAAGCTCTTACAGCAGGGTATCGGTAACCGTGTTGTAGCAATGAAGCAGGAAAAGATCATTGACCTTGATATCTTTGAGGCACTTTGTATGACAAAGTCTCTTGACAGAGAGATCTTTGATATCGCATACGAAATTTCTATCTGAGGAAACGATATGACGAATACTTTTTTGAGCTTAAGACAGCAGATTATTAAAAAAGAATTCGGCAGAATGAATGATAAGCAACTTGAGGCGGTCCTTTCTACGGAAGGGCCGCTTTTGGTGCTGGCAGGAGCAGGTAGCGGAAAAACAACCGTTCTTGTCAACCGAATCGCAAATATTATCAAGTACGGTCAGGCGGCATACAGCGACAGAATCGTTTATCAGCCGAGCGATACCGATATTGAGTATATGAAGCGCTATCTTGAAAACGACGAACCGATGCCGTTTGATGTAGCACAGCTTCTTCCCGTAAGACCGGCAAGACCGTGGGAGATTCTTGCGATTACGTTTACCAATAAGGCTGCCAACGAATTAAAAGAGCGAATTATAGCAAAGCTTGATGACGGAGAGGGAAGCAGTCTCGGTCAGGAGATATGGGCGTGTACCTTCCATAGTGCCTGTGCGAGAATTCTCAGAAGACACGCAGAAGCTTTGGGATATACAAGTCACTTTACCATTTATGATACCGATGATGCACAAAGAGTTATCAAGGAATGTCAGAGACTTCTTGACATTGATGACAAATTCCTTCCGAAGAAGTCCATTCTCAAGGAGATAAGCAGGGCAAAGGATGCTATGGTCTCGCCCGAGGAATACAGCAAAGAGACGGGTGCGGATATCAGAAAGGTAAAGATCGCACAGGCTTACGAGTGTTATCAGAGACTTCTCAAAACAGCCGATGCGATGGACTTTGACGATATTATTTATAATACGGTCAGATTGCTTGAAAACAACGAGGAGATAAGGGATTATTATCAGAATCGCTTCAAGTACATAATGATCGATGAATACCAGGATACAAACTATGCGCAGTATCTTCTGACAACATTACTTGCCGCAAGGCACAAGAATATCTGTGTAGTCGGTGACGATGACCAGAGTATCTACCGATTCAGAGGAGCTACGATTGAGAATATCCTTAATTTTGAGGACAGGTACGAGAACGTAAAGACGATTCGTCTTGAACAGAATTACCGTTCCACTCAGAATATTCTTGATGCAGCCAATGCGGTTATTGCAAACAATGAGCAGAGAAAGGGTAAGAATCTCTGGACATCAAACGGTGACGGTGAAAAGATTGTTCTTCATACGGCAGAGGACGAGTCCGACGAGGGAAGGTACATCGCCAACACCATTATTAATTATAAAACGCACGGCGGTCAATGGAAGGACAATGCTGTTCTCTACAGAATGAACGCACTTTCCAACACGGTTGAAAATGCGCTTGTCAGGGCGGCAATTCCTTACAGGATCATTGGCGGTCACCGCTTCTATGAGCGAAAGGAAATCCGTGATGCAATAGCGTATCTGACGGTAATCGGAAATCCGTCGGATAACGTAAGACTTCGCAGAATCATTAACGAACCGAAAAGAGGTATCGGCGACACAACGGTAAACAATGCCGCAGAGATTGCCGACGGACTCGGTGTCAGCTTGTTTGAGGTTATAAGTAATGCAGAGAATTATCCGAGCATTTCAAGAGCTGCGGTAAAGCTGAAAGCATTTACGGCAATGATTGACAGATATATTGAAGCTGCCGAAACAATGCCGCTTAACGAGCTTTTGGAATACGTTATGAAGGACAGCGGATATATAGCGTCGCTTGAAGCGGATAAGAGTACATATGCAGACAGAGTCGAGAATATCGGAGAGCTTTCGTCAAACCTTGTAAGATACGCAGAGGAGACGGAAGAGCCTACACTTAACGGCTTTTTGGAAGAAGTTGCATTGATGACAGACATTGATGCATTTAACGCAGACAGCGACAATGTTGTGCTGATGACGATCCACTCGGCAAAAGGATTGGAATTTAACAATGTTTTCATTGTCGGTGCGGAAGAGGGCGTTTTTCCCGGAGCGCAGTCGGCATATGATAACGGAGAGCTTGAAGAAGAACGCAGACTGGCATATGTCGGCATCACAAGAGCGAAAAAACGCCTGACATTGACAAATACACGCAGTCGAATGATCTTCGGTTCGACAACACATAATCCAACGTCACGTTTTGTCAACGAAATACCGCCTCATCTTCTGGAGCAGTCGGGATCTTCGTTCAAGCGAAGAATGGCAAGCGGTGACGAGATAAGGGGAATGCAGAAAAAACAGGCACCGATAAACAGAGGCTTTTCAACATCGTCAAAGAGTGCACCGACAACACAGACTGCGGCAACACAGTTTTCTGTTGGTGATACGGTCAAGCATAAGGCATTCGGACAGGGTGTCATTCTTTCTATAAAGCCGATGGGCAACGATCAACTGCTTGAAATTGCCTTTGACAGTGCAGGAACAAAAAAGATTATGGCAAAGTTTGCAAAGCTTGAAAAAATCTGACGGGAGAGTATTGTTATGCAAAAATTTCGCAAGGTCATTGCTGTTATTCTGGTTTTTTCTACGCTGATAAGCTCGGTAACTCTTTTTGCAAGTGCAAAAGAGGATTGTGACTGCTCCACGGCACCGCTTATTGTTGTAAGCGGTTTTGCGACAGTTCCGCTGTATCTTGATGAGGGTACGGATGCGGAGGAAAAAGTCTGGGCGCCACAGTCGAAGCTTATTGTAAATGCTGTTTTAAAACTGATTTTTCCCATTGTCGGACTTTGTCTTACAGGTAATTGGACAAAGTTTACTGACACGCTTTGCGAGCAGGTGATGTCTGTTTTTAAAAACAGTCTTTGTGATGTGAACGGCAATTCCGTACACAATGTCAGGGTGCGAAAATATCCGTTATCTGCCGATAATCATTCTGACTTTTATTTAAGCGATAACAAGGATGAACAGGCTTTTGTAATGACTGCAGTTTATACTTTACCGCAGGGACACACATACTTCTTCAGCTATGACTGGCGACTTGATCCTATGGATAATTCAAAGGATCTTGCAGACTTTGTGGAAAAGGTCAAGAGCAAAACGGGACACGACAAGGTAGTTCTTGCAGGCTGCAGTATGGGCGGAGCGATCACTCTATCATATCTCAGTCAGTTCGGATCGGATGATGTAAGGTCAGTTATTCTTGACAATTCCGCATTTCAGGGAACGACTCTTGTCGGAGAACTTCTTAATCTTGAGTTTGCATTTGATAAGGAGACCATAATTGACTATATTCTGCAGTTTATCGGTGCAGGCGAAGGCTTTGAAGCGTTTCTTAAAAAGCTTCTGACAAAAACTCATATCGTTGATTCTCTTATAAGGTTTGCAGAAAAAGTCATAGACAACACAGAGGACGGTCTGTCGGAAAAGGTTCTTTATCCTGTCTTTGCGTATATGCCGGGAATGTGGACTTTGGTGTGCGATGCCGATTACGAAAAGGCAAAGGAAAACTCGCTTGATAAAGAGATAAATAAAGAGCTTATCAAAAAGATTGACACGTATCATTATAATGTACAGCAAAAAGCAAAAGAAATTTTATCGGATGCCAAGGAAAACGGATGCAATATAGCTGTTATTGCAAGCTATGATACATTGGGAGTGCCGATTACCGCATCGTATAAGGCAAACAATGATATGCTGATAGATACCACTTTGGCAAGTGGCGGTGCAGTCGTTGCCGACATCGGGGATACGCTTCCCGATGACTATACACAAGCGACGGATTGCGGTCATAATCATATTTCTGCAGACAGAGTTATTGATGCTTCAACCTGTATGTTCCCTGAATATACTTGGTTTGTCAAGGATATGCTCCATCTTGACTTTCCGTACGGGAGCGAAGCTGTGCAGTTTCTGATGTGGCTTGTACAGGCAGATGAACAGTATACCGTTCGCACAAACGAAAAATATCCGCAGTTTATGTATTATACATATGCGGACAAGACATTAAATCCGTTGAAATAAAAACACGCAAGGACTGCATCTTACGGTGTAGTCCTTGCGCGTTATGGGGTGTTTTTAATATATCTGATTGATGCTGCAAGAATTATATTTTAGAACAGACCGCTGATAACGCCGTTTTCATCAACGTCAATCTTTTCTGCGGCAGGAACTTTCGGCAGACCGGGCATTGTCATAATGTCGCCTGTAAGAACAACGATAAAGCCTGCACCTGCGGAAACCTTAACTTCCTTGATGGTGACGGTGAAATCTTCGGGTGCACCGAGCTTAGTGGGATCATCAGAGAAGCTGTACTGAGTCTTTGCCATACAAACGGGAAGCTTGTCAAAGCCGAGTGCTGTCAGAGTTTCGATAGACTTCTTTGCCTTGGGCATAACGGTGATGCCGTTACCGCCGTAAACGCGCTGTACAACTGCTTCGATCTTTTCTTCGATAGTCTTGTCAAGCTCATAGCTGAAGCTGAAATCATTAGGTTCTTCGCAAAGACGGACAACCTCTTCTGCAAGAGCTGTACCGCCGTTGCCGCCGTCAGCCCAAACTGTTGAAAGAACAACGTTTACGCCGAGCTCTTTACACTTGTTGATGATAAGCTCAACCTCTGCATCCGTATCTGTCGGGAAGCGGTTGACAGCAACTACACAGGGGATCTTGTAAACATTCTTCATATTGGAAACGTGGCGAAGAAGGTTGGGGATACCCTTTTCAAGAGCCTCAAGGTTTTCGCTGCCGAGCTCAGTCTTTGCAAGACCGCCGTGCATTTTAAGTGCACGAATGGTAGCAACAACTACTACTGCATCGGGAGTAAGGCCTGCGTAGCGGCACTTGATGTCAAGGAACTTTTCAGCACCGAGATCGGCACCGAAGCCGGCTTCCGTTACGGTGTAGTCACCGAGTTTTAATGCCATCTTTGTAGCGATTACGGAGTTACAGCCGTGTGCGATGTTGGCAAACGGACCGCCGTGTACGAATGCGGGAGTGCCTTCAAGAGACTGTACGAGGTTGGGCTTGAGAGCATCCTTAAGAAGAGCTGTCATAGCGCCTGCAGCGTTAAGCTGACCTGCGGTAACCGGCTTTTCATCATATGTGTAGCCGACAATGATTCTTGAAAGTCTTTCTTTGAGGTCTGTCAAAGAATTTGCAAGGCAAAGAACAGCCATAATCTCGGAAGCAACGGTAATGTCATAACCGTCCTCACGGGGAGTACCGTTTACTCTTCCGCCGAGACCGTCTGTAACGAAGCGGAGCTGTCTGTCGTTCATATCGACACAGCGCTTCCAGGTGATGCGTCTGGGGTCAATATTAAGGCTGTTGCCCTGATAAATGTGGTTATCAAGCATAGCAGCAAGAAGGTTGTTTGCTGCACCGATAGCGTGGAAGTCGCCTGTGAAGTGAAGATTGATATCTTCCATGGGAACTACCTGAGCGTAACCGCCGCCTGCAGCACCACCCTTTACACCGAAAACGGGGCCGAGAGAAGGCTCACGGAGAGCGATCATAACATTCTTGCCGATCTTCTTAAGACCGTCAGCAAGACCGATTGTTGTTGTGGTTTTGCCCTCGCCTGCGGGAGTGGGAGTGATAGCGGTAACGAGGATAAGCTTGCCGTCCTTCTTCTGAGAATCCTTGAGAAGAGAAAGATCAACCTTTGCCTTGTAGTTGCCGTACTGTTCGAGGTACTTCGTTTCGATACCTGCGGTTTCAGCAATTTCCATAATGGGTTTCATAGCGGTTGCCTGGGCGATTTCGATGTCAGTTTTCATAGCAATCTCCTTTTCTTTAATAAACAAAAAGGGCAGTCCCAATAAAAGGAACTGCCCAGGCGGTCGGCATAAAAAGTTTTTTGCTCCACTGTGTTGATCACAATTTCCGCCAGTCACAAAAAACTACAATATTATGTTATCATACGATTTTTGATAAGTCAACAAAAATTTATTAAGGAGAGTTTTTTTATGAACAGCGTACTAATTTACCTTGTGATTATATCTGTTTTTTCGGTGATAATTACAGTATATGACAAGAAAGCCGCAAAATATGCGAAAGGTAACCGTATACCCGAAAGCATGCTGTTTTTTGTTTCGGCAGCGGGAGGCAGTGCCTTGATGTTCATAACCATGCAGATTATCCGACATAAAACACGTCACAAAAGGTTTATGATCGGACTGCCGATAATGATGATTATCCAATGTCTGATAATTCTTTATATAATTGCAAAATAATTGTTAAGATTTGTTGATAGTGTTGATTTTTTAATTAATTTATTGTATAATAAAATGAAAAAATATTCAGAAAAAGGGGAGCGTTTAATGGGTAAGCTGATAGTTGTTGAGGGACTTGACGGAAGCGGAAAGACAACGCAGTTATCACTTCTTGAAAAGTATCTTGAATCGGCAGGAATTACTTTGAAAAAGATCAAGCTTCCCGATTACGAGGATCCGTCAAGCACGCTTGTCAGGATGTATCTTGCAGGTGATTTCGGTAAGGATCCTAAGGATGTCAACGCTTATACGGCATCATCCTTTTATGCGGTTGACCGTGCCGCCAACTATATCCGCAAATGGAAGAGTGACTATCTGAACGGCACATTGATCCTGTCGGACAGATACACTACATCTAACGCATATCACCAGATGCAAAAGCTCGACAGAAGTGAGTGGGATGAGTATCTTCAGTGGCTTGAAGATTTTGAATACAACAAAATTGCTGTACCGAAGCCCGACCTTGTATTGTATCTTGATATGCCGATAGAAGTATCTCAGAAGCTGATGTCACAAAGATACAACGGTGATGAGAATAAAAAAGACATCCACGAAGCCAACGTGGAGTATCTTAAATCCTGCCGTGAAGCCGCACTTTACGCTGCTCAAAAGCTCGGTTGGAGAGTTATAGAGTGTTCAAAAAACGGCGAAGCGTTAAGCATTGAAACCATTTTTGAAATGATAAAAGAAATCACGGAAAGTGAAATTTTAGACTAAGGAAGGTAGAATGCAGTTTTTCTGCATTATCATAAAATGTTGGAGTTCAGGAAAGCAGAGCTTTCGGATAAAGATTTTATCAAACAGCTTTTAAGGTCAACAAAAAGAGAGAATTGCGAATATTGCTTCGGCAACATTTTTTCGTGGGGATCAGTATACGGTACACGGATTGCCGTGTTCAACGACTTTTTAATCTGCAGGGGATTCGGCAAAAATCCCGCATATGCGTTCCCGATGGGACAGGGTGATCTTAAATCGGTGATCGATGCCGTAATGGCGGATTCAAAAGAGCGAAACGAACGTTTAAGGTTTTACGGTGTTACCGAATCCGATAAAGAGGCTCTGACACAGCTTTATCCCGACAGATTCACATTTGAAGAGGACAGAAGCTTCTTCGATTACATCTACAGCAGAGAAAAGCTGTCAGCATTATCGGGTAAAAAGTACCATTCAAAGAGAAATCACATAGCAGCGTTTGAAAAGGATAACGACTGGTCATACGAAGAGATAACCGACCGCAACATCTCCGAATGCTTTGAAATGAACGAAAAGTGGCTCGCTTTTAATACGGATAAGGATCCTGTAGAAATCAATAACGAAAGAACAGCGCTTGTCACATCGTTGGAAAATTTCAACGAGCTTGAGCTCACGGGGGCATTACTGAGAAAAGGCGGACAGGTTGTAGCGTTCACGATAGGCGAAGAAATGAATGAAAAACTCTTCTGCACACATTTTGAAAAAGCTTTTGCCGACATCAGGGGTGCATACCCGATGATCAACCGTGAGTTTGCAAAGCGTACTTTGACGCAATACGAATATATAAACCGTGAAGAGGATACGGGCGATGAGGGACTGCGCAAGGCAAAGATGTCGTACAAACCCGAAAAACTTCTCACTAAATATACGGCGGTAATCAATGAGTGAATTATTAAGAAAAGCTGAAACTTCCGATATACCGGAAATAACGAAGATATGGCAGTCGTCTTTCGGTGATGAAAAAGAATATATTGACTTCTTTTTGCAAAACAGATTTATGGATATTGATACTCTTGTTTTTGAAAAGGAAGGCAAGGTGGTTTCTCAATTATTTTTGATATCTTGCAGGATTAAAAATATTTCCGGATATTACCTGTATGCGGCGGCAACCGACAGCGAATACCGAGGACAGGGTATAATGGCATCGCTGTTGGGGTTTGCCGAAAGCTATGCAAAAGATAACGGTGCAGATTTTATTTTCCTTGTACCCGGCAACGAAAGCTTGTACCGATATTATGAAAGATTCGGGTATGAAAAAGCATTTTACAAAAGCATACCGGCTTGTTTCAATGCTTTTGAAAAAGCTTCATATGACAAAGAAAAAATAGTACACATATTGCAGAATACCGATAACATAGTTTCGTTTGATGATAAAACGCTTCGGTATTGCATAGAAGAATTCGATAAGTACAGAGGACAGATTTTTACGGTTTGTGACACATCGGTTGTTATGGTATCAGGAGACACGGCGGTTACCGTACCCGAAAGTGATTTGTCGGAAAGAGAAGTCGGCGGAATGATTCTTAAGCTGACACAAAGTGCGGATTCGGTGAATTTTGATGATATAAGAGTTATTTTTCCGAAGGAATAGAAAGGATAATGACATATGGTTTATGTTTTTCTTGCAAACGGATTTGAAGAAACAGAGGCGATAGCACCTATTGATATTTTAAAAAGAGCCAAGCAGGAGGTTGTGACTGTCGGTGTCGGCGGAAAAACAATTGAAAGCACACACGGAA
This sequence comes from Clostridia bacterium, assembly GCA_017397655.1. Taxonomy (GTDB): domain Bacteria; phylum Bacillota; class Clostridia; order Oscillospirales; family Acutalibacteraceae; genus UBA1425. Next base: position 82,200 of record JAFQIG010000010.1, read on the forward strand.
TAAAAGTGGTTTGCGATATGGAAGAAAGCGAGCTTTCCGACACGTGTGATTTTGATGCAGTGGTTCTTCCGGGAGGAATGCCGGGTACCGTAAATCTTGAAAACAGCGTGAAGGTACAGTTCTTTATCGACAGAGCTGTATCCGAAAAAAAGCTTGTTGCTGCGATTTGTGCGGCACCGTCGATTCTCGGACACAAAGGTATTTTAAACGGCAAAAAGGCGACGTGCTTCCCCGGATTTGAATCGGATCTTATCGGCTGTGAGGTGCTCACTGACGGCGTTTGCTGCGACGATAATATAATTACGGCAAAGGGTGCAGGTGTTGCACTTCCCTTCGGCTTTGCAATAGCCGCATATCTCACAAATGAAGAAACTTCGGAAGAAATCAGAAAGACAATGCAATGCGAGTAAACATCAAAAGTCAGAAAATTGAATTAAGAGATAACTTCAAGATGCGCCGTAAAGAGATGTCAGGCGAAACAAAAAAACGGTTAGATGCAAAAATCGCAAGCAGAGTGTGTAATTTGTGGTCGTTCCGTGAGGCAAAAACCGTTCTGGCATATTCCTCTTTGCCGCTTGAAGTCGGAACGTCAGAGCTTATCCGTATCGCAAAGGATGCGGGTAAAAGGATAGCTTTGCCCTTGTGCATATGCGAAACGCACAGAATGGAGTTTTATATAGTAAATGACGAGTCCGAGCTTGTCCGCGGTGCATACGGCATAATGGAGCCGGATGTAACTAAGTGTGAAAAACTGACGGATTTGTCCGATTCTGTTTGCATAGTACCGGCTCTGGCATTTGACAGATGCGGCTACAGACTCGGTTTTGGTAAAGGTTATTATGACAGATTTCTGTCATCGTATAACGGCAAAACAATAGGCATTATATATACCGATTTTGTTGTGAATGAGCTTCCGCACGGACGCTTTGATAAAAAGGTTGATTATATTGTCAGCGAAAATCGTTTATACAGTTTTTGAAAGGAGGAGTTTGAATGAGTGACCCGCGCAACGAATCAAGAGGAATCAATGATATAAACAGCTCTGACAAGAGTATTTATAAAGACAGGAGCGAAAAGGTAAAAAACTTTACCGTTCATATCGAGGATGATTCCGATTACGATCAGATTGCCTACAACGCAGAACAGCCTGTGTATAAGGGCGAGATTTACTTTGCGAACCATTCAAAATCTTCAAATCAGCAGGTAGGAGTAACACGCCCTCAACCTGTACGCACACAGCAACAGCAAAGACCGTCTTCGCCGACGCGACAGACACCGCCTCCGTCAAAAAAGAATAAAAAGAAAAAGAAAAAAGGCGTATTGTCTGCATCGATCAAGGTTTTGTTGTCCATATTCATCTGTACGGCGGCGCTGTCGTTTATCGGCATTTCCACGGTCAACGATATTCTGGCCATCGGCAGAGATTCGACACCTGTTACGATAGAGATTCCCGAAAACGCTACTACAGACGAGATTATTGATGTTCTGGCGGATGAGGGACTTATCGAGATGCCGACATTCTGTAAAATCTTTTATGATTTTGAGAGCAAGATCCGTAAGGCGAAGGAGCCCGAATATGTTACTGGACTTGTAAATGTCAAGGCGAATATGGGTCTTGAGGGAATGCTTAACCGTATTAAGAAGAATCAGTCGAGTGCTGAGACGGTAAAGCTGTTCTTCCCCGAAGGCTGGACCATCGAAAAGATATTTAACAAGCTTGAGGAATATGAAGTATGTGACAGTGACTATTTGTATGATACGATAAAGAATGTCAATTTCAATTATTCTTTCCTCAGTAGTGCAAAGCAGAATAACAGCGTCAAGCGTTATCTTTTGCTGGAGGGCTACCTTTTCCCGGATACGTACGAGTTCTTTGTTGACTCAAATGCCTCGACGGTTATTGAAACGTTCCTGACTCAGTTCGACAACAAATGGACGGACGAATATACCGAAAGAGCGACCGAGCTCAACCTGTCAATAGATGAGGTAATGACAATAGCCTCCATCATCGAAAAGGAAGCAGCCAATGCAGAGCAGATGAAGGTAATTTCCTCTGTAATTCATAACAGACTTAACAATCCCGTCCAGTATCCGACAATTGATTGTGACTCGACGGGCGATTATGTTACAAACAGCGTTGTTCCTGCTGTCGGAGAGACCAAGGCGGACGTGTTTATGAATTATTACAACACATACAGATGCGGCGGTTTGCCGGCAGGACCTATCTGTAATCCGGGACAGGCGGCTATCGAAGCGGCGCTCTATCCCGACGACACGGACTATTACTTCTTCCAGCACGACAAGAAGGGCGAGATTTATCTTGCAAGAACAAATGCTGAACACAACAGATACAAAAACGAGATTCTTCTTAATAACGCAGGTTAACAGGATGTGAATATTTTGACAAACAGTTTTAAGGTGCCGGAGCTTCTTGCTCCGGCAGGTGATATGGATGCGCTTCGCAATGCTATACATTTCGGAGCAGATGCGGTTTATCTTGCCGGAACGCAGTTCGGTATGCGTACTGCTCCGGCAAATTTTACGCTCGAACAGCTCAAAGAAGCGGTTACTCTTGCGCATAATAATGGTGTAAAGGTATATCTGACTTGTAACACATTACCCAGAAATGACGAACTGCCGCAGATGGAAGAATACTTGCCCAAAGCGGCTGAATGTGGTATCGATGCTTTTATAGCAACGGACTTCGGCACGCTGTCTCTTATCAAAAAGCACGCACCGCAGGTGGATGTTCATATTTCCACACAGGCAGGTATCACAAATTACGCAGCAGCAAACGCTTTTTATTCATTAGGAGCAAAGCGAATCATTCCTGCACGTGAGTTGTCGCTCCGCGATATCCGCACAATCAGGGAGAATACGCCCGAAGATCTGGAAATAGAGTGCTTTATTCACGGTGCAATGTGTGTTTCATTTTCGGGCAGATGTCTGCTGTCGAATTATCTGACGGGAAGAGATTCCAACAGAGGCGACTGTGCACAGCCGTGCAGATGGACATACCGCTTGCTTGAAGAAAAGCGCCCCGGTGAATATTTCCCTGTAGGCGAGGATGAGGACGGAACATATATCTTCAACGCAAGAGATATGTGTATGATCCGTCATATCCCCGAGCTTATTGAAGCAGGTGTATCGAGCTTTAAAATAGAGGGCAGAGCAAAATCATCGTATTATGTTTCTGTTGTTGTAAATGCATACAGACAGGCGATTGACGGATATCTTAAAAATCCCTCTCCCGATTACGTTCCCGAGCAGTGGATTCTTGACGAGGTATATAAGGTAAGTCACAGAGAATACTGTACAGGCTTTTTCTTCGGTCATCCTAAAGAGAATGCAGAGATTTTTTATGAAGGAATCTACAGACGCTACTACGAAACATCTGCAGTTGCAGAGTATTATGACGGAGAGTTTCTTCATTGTCAGCAAAGGAATAAGTTCTTCTGCGGTGATGTGCTTGAAATACTTGAAAAGGGCAAGCCTCCTGTTGAGGTAACCGTAGTTGATCTTCAGAACGAGGACGGAGAGAGTCTTGAGTCGGTACCGCATCCGATGATGAAATTCAAGTTCAGAGTGCCGTTCCCTGTTTCGGAAGGAGCACTTATCCGCAGATCTGTATCAAAGCAGGGGGAAACGGTTAAATGATTGATACAAAAGAAGTATACGGGCTTTTGACAAAGCTTATCGGTGGTAAGGGTGTATCGGGTCTTGAGTGCGATGCAGCTGCAGTAGCCGAAAAAGAGCTTTCAAAGTATATGAGCGTCAGACGTGATGCGCTCGGCAACGTTATCGGCGAGGCGCAGAATGCAAAGGACAGCATTCTGCTTGATGCACATATCGATCAGATCGGAATGATCGTTACAGCGATAGCGGATGACGGGTTTATAAAGATTGATAAATGCGGTGGAATGGATATGCGTGTACTTTCATCGCACGAAGTCGTAATAAACGGAAAAGAAGAGGTTTACGGAGTAATTACTTCTGTACCGCCTCATCTTCTCAAGGATGAAAAAAGCGTCCCGAAGTGGTCGGATATTTCCGTAGATGTCGGAATGTCTGCGCAAAAGGCTCGTGAGCTGATTTCTGTCGGAGACAGAGTCACTTTCATACCGAGCGAAAGAAAGCTTCTTTCCGACCATATAACTGCACCGTCGATTGATGACCGTGCAGGTATTGCGGCTATTCTGAGAACGCTTTCCATATTAAAAGAAAGAAACTGCAATAAAAATGTTTCCGTAGTATTCTCGGTACAGGAAGAGGTAACGGGAGCAGGGGCGACAGCAGGTGCTTATCAGAGTGACGCACATACAGCGATAGCAGTTGATGTCAGCTTTGCCACCTGTCCTGACGTGTCCGACGAAAAGGGAAAACCGCTCGGCTCGGGTCCGCTTGTAGGCATATCGCCTGTTATCACAAAAAGTGTCAGCGATACGCTGATTTCTCTTGCAAAGGAAAACTCCATTCCGTATGAGACGGAAGTAATGGGCAGCCGTACAGGCACAAATACAGAAAACTATGCATTATCAAAAGGCGGACGCAAGACAGGTCTTGTATCCATACCTATCCGTAATATGCATACTGCCGTTGAGGTATGCAAGCTGTCCGATATCGAATACACGGCACAGCTTCTTGCGTTATACATTGAGAAAGGGGAGAATGACGCTTGATTAATACATTAAAAGAGCTTTGCTCCCTTTACGGCGGATCAGGCAGAGAGTGCAGTGTCAGAGAGTATATAATGTCACGCATCCCCGAAGATGCAGAAAAAACAGTTGATGCAAGAGGAAACCTTCTTGTGTTCAAAAAAGGTAAAAACAGACCGCATAACAAGGTTATGCTTTGCGCACATATGGATGAAGTAGGTATGATAATTACCTATATCACGGAAAAAGGATTTCTCAAATTCTCGTGTGTGGGCGGTATAAACGTTTCTGCGCTCATTGGCAAAAGAGTTGTTGTCGGTGAGCAGAAGATATCGGGTGTTATAGGTGTTAAGCCGACTCATCTGTTATCGGATGAGGAAGAAAAGATCTATCCGTCAAAGGATAGCCTGTACATTGATATCGGAGCAGAATCAAAAAGTGAAGCCGAGAAATATGTTTCGCTTGGTGATTATGCCTACTTTGACTCGGACTTTGTTCAGTTCGGTGAAGGTTTTATTAAGGGCAGAGCCATTGATGACAGAGCAGGCTGTGCGATAATGCTTGAAATGCTGAAAGAAGAGCTTTTGTATGATACCTGGTTTGCGTTCACGGTACAGGAGGAGACGGGTACATCGGGAGCGACAAATGCCGCATTCACGATAAAACCTGATATTTCCATAGTCCTTGAAGCAACCACGGCATCGGATATTAACGGTGTTTCGGGCGAAAAGAAGGTTTGCAGTATCGATGGCGGAGCAGTTGTTTCCATGATGGACAGAGGAACAATCTATCCTAAAGAGTTGTATTCCAAAGCTTTTGAAGAGGCAGAAAAAAACGGCATCAAGGCACAGACAAAGACAGTCATAGCAGGCGGTAACGATGCACGTGTTATCTCAGCCTCGGCAGGCGGTGTAAAGGTGCTTGCTGTTTCCGTACCGTGCAGATATCTTCATTCGCCTTCATGTGTGATAGGTGAATCCGATCTGACCGAGTGTTACCGTCTGGCATCCTTGATGTGCGGAGTGTTCTCCGATGATTAAAAATGAAGTGATCGGTTTATCCGATTTTTGTAAAAAGGATGTTTTTGGTACAAGAATAAAAGCGTATCTCAGCGTTTTAGGAGAGGATTCGGGCGTAGCGTTGTTTTACGTTCAGAACATTGACGGCAAGGTCACAGCAGCAATCGGCAAGGTTTTTTCGGACATTACTCTTTGTTGTTCGGACAATGCCGATTTTGATGAGATATCACAGTTTTTGTCCTTTATCGGATACGAAAGCCTCTTGTGTGAAAAATCTGTCCGTGAAAGGCTGTCTTTGCCGATAAACAGCTTCGGCAGCGTAATGACATTTGTTGCACCTACACGTGAAATCAGGCTTAAAGACGGCATCGTTACATCAGATGATGAAGCGTTTGAGTTTAAAAAGATTTATTCGCTTCTCAAAGAATGTGAGTTTGATCTTCCCGATTACAGCGAATGGCTGTCGGATATAGCTGTTCGTAATAAAAGAGGCGTGTCGAGAACGCTTTGTGTTTGTGACGGTGACAGCGTGGTATCGACGGCTTCGGCTCTGTTTATCACAGAGGATGCCGTTTATCTCGGAGCAGTTGCGACCAATCCCGCCTACAGGGGCAGGGGTAGTGCAGGTGATCTTGTATTATCACTTTGCGATACAACCAAAAGAGTGAATATTCTGTGCAAAGAGCACAGAGTAAGTTTTTATGAATCGATAGGTTTTAAAAGAGACGGAGAGTGGAGTTTATGAGTTTTTTTGATATTGATAAAAGAGTCCTTGATCTCAGCGAAAGGGCATCATTGAAGATTGCCGACAGATTGGCAATAATAGACAGTAATACGGAATATAACCAGCAAAAGGTACTTCGTGCATTTATTGATAATAATGTCAGCGAAGCTCATTTCGGAGAGAGTACGGGCTACGGCTACGGAGACCGTGGCAGAGAGACGCTTGACAAGGTATTTGCTCAGTCGGTAGGTGCCGAGAGTGCACTTGTCAGACACAGCTTTGCCTGCGGTACTCATACGCTGACGGTTGCGCTGTTCGGACTTCTTCGTCCGGGTGATCTTATGCTGTCTGTAACAGGCACTCCGTATGATACAATTTGTCCGTCAATCGGTATTACGGGTGAACAGGGCAGAGGCTCGCTTATTGACTTTGGTGTAAAGTATGCAGAGGTTCCTCTGAAAGACGAAAAGCCTGATCTTGAAGGGATAAAGGATGCATTACTTAAGCAGGATGTAAAGCTTGTTTACATACAGCGTTCAAGAGGATACTCGCTTCGTGACAGCCTTTCCGTTGAAGAGATCGGAGAGATCATAAAGGTAACAAAAGAGAACAGTAATGCTCTTATAATGGTTGATAACTGTTACGGTGAGTTTGTACAAAGAAGTGAACCTCTGGCGGTAGGTGCCGATATCATAGCAGGTTCACTAATCAAGAATCCGGGCGGCGGACTTGCCAAAAACGGTGGATATATTGCGGGTAAAGAGGAGCTTGTTGAGCTGTGTTCATACAGAATGACAACTCCGGGACTCGGCAGTGAGGTCGGAGCAACGCTCGGAATGAACAGAAATCTCTTTATGGGACTGTTTAACGCACCTCATGTCACAGGTGAAGCGCTTAAAACGGCAGTATTTACTGCAGCCTTATTTGAAGAAATGGGATTCGAAACAACACCGACTTCATCTCAGGACAGATACGATATAATTCAGGCATTAAAGCTCAGAGAACCCGAAACGCTTATTAACTTCTGCAAGGGACTTCAAAGCGGATCACCTGTAGATTCGTTTGTTGTTCCCGAGCCGTGGGATATGCCCGGCTATGACAGCAAGGTAATTATGGCGGCAGGTGCATTTATACTCGGATCGTCAATCGAGCTTTCAGCCGATGCACCTTTAAGAGAGCCGTATGCCGTATGGATGCAGGGCGGACTTAATTTCCACAGCGCAAAGATAGGTATTCTTCTTGCAGCACAGGAAGTTATTAAGGGAGTGTCTTAAAATGGATAAAAACTGGATGGGCTTTAAAAGCGGAACAGATATCAGGGGAATCGGTTTTGGTGACTGTACGGACCCGTTGTATCTTTCCGACGATGCCGTAAAAAGAATGGCAAAAGGCTTTGTTCTCTGGCTTTACGAAAAGACAGCAAAAACAAAGCTTACCGTTTCGGTCGGACACGATTCAAGGGTATCGTCACAGCGCATTGATGATGCGGTAACGGAGGCGCTTGTTTCGATGGGTGTCGATGTCATTCGTTGCTCTATGTCATCTACACCTGCAATGTTTATGACAACGGTTGATCTGCCTTGTGACGGAGCAATTCAGATAACGGCAAGCCACCATCCTATGGACAAGAACGGACTTAAGTTTTTTACAAAAGACGGAGGTCTTGACTCGTCCGATATCGAATATATTCTTGACAAGGCACAAAGAAATGAATTTGAATCGGCAGAGGGCGGTTCGTGCAGGGATGTAAATTTTATGGAAACGTATGCCGCATCCTTGCGTGAACTGATTAAAAAAGAAGTACGTGCCGACAATTACGACAGACCGCTTGCAGGATATAAAATAGCGGTTGACGCAGGCAACGGTGTAGGCGGATTTTACGCCACACAGGTGCTTGAAAAGCTCGGTGCAGATATTTCAGGCAGCAGGTTTTTAGAGCCTGACGGAACTTTTCCCAATCACATTGCAAATCCTGAGGATAAAACGGCAATGAAGATGGCATCCGAAGCAACACTTGAAAGCAACAGCGATCTCGGTGTAATTTTTGATACGGATGTTGACAGAGCAGGCTGTGTCGGCAAGGACGGACAGGAGATAAACCGAAACCGTCTGATAGCGCTTGCATCCTGCATTGCACTTGAAGGAAACGAGGGCGGCACAGTTGTGACGGATTCCGTAACATCCGACGGACTTTGCGAGTTTATAAAACAGCTTGGCGGCAAGCATTTAAGATTTAAACGGGGATATAAGAATGTCATCAACAAAATGGCAGAGCTGAATGCCGACGGAATCAACTGTCCGCTTGCTATTGAAACATCGGGTCATGCCGCATTCCGTGATAATTACAATCTTGATGACGGTGCATATCTTGTAACAAAGATTATTATCCGAATGGCGCTTCTCGGTAAAGAGGGAAAGAATATCGAGGATATGCTGTCTGCTCTCAGAATACCTGCAGAAGAAAAAGAAATCCGATACAGAATTCTTTGTGACGATTTCAAAACGGCAGGTAATCGCTTTATTGAAGAGTGGACTGAATACGCTTCAAGGCTTGACGGATACACATCAGCTCCCGATAATTACGAGGGTATACGCTTTTCAACGGACAAAAACAGCGGTAACGGCTGGATTCTTGTCCGACTCAGCGTGCACGATCCCGTCATTGCAATCAATGCGGAAAGTGACTCGCAGGGCGGTTGCAGACAGATGTTCAAAGTTTTGTACGACTTCTCAAAAAACAAAGAAAGCCTTGATATCTCAAAGCTTTCACAATATCTTGATTAATAAATCCACCGGCTCAGCCGGTGGTTTTGATTTGCGGTTATTTATTTGTGTTTACAAGCACCAAGAAGTTTCCAATGAGAGTTGAGCCCATATTTGTTGCGAATGAGAAGAGGAAAGCGTTTGCATTGAAGCCGAATTCACCGTCCCAGTAGCGGACAACAAGAAGAGCGTAGTCGTTATCGGGGTTGATGTAGCCTGCGGCGTCGTTCATTTCGTCAAAGACAAGAACGTGATCGTTTTCATCAAAGTATTCAAGAAGAGGATCATACTCAAAGTCCTTGCGATGAAGTGATGTCGCAGCCTCCATGGTACGACCGCCGAGAACGAATTCAGGGTTAGTCTCACCGGGGCTCATAAGAACCTTAACGCTCTTGCCAAGCTCAAGATAGCCGATTTCGGTTACAACGTAGAATCTGCCGAGATTGTCCTTAAGAAGCTCATTTGTTGTTACGCCGAGCTTACCGATAAGCTTAACAACGGGGTTGTCGATATAAACGATTTCTTCTGTGTGAGCGACGTTGAGGATGGGATCAAGCTTTTCTTCGTCTGCCTTTACCCAATCGGCATACCAGGGAGTATATCTGTCTGCGTTTTCACCGAGAATTTCAAGATCCTTTGCTTCTCTTTCCTTATCAACTACCTGATCAATACATTCTTCTTCAGTGAGAGTCATACCGAGGAGGAAGTATCCGAGCTCTTCACCCTGACGAACAGCTGTTTCATAGCGTACAAGGGGAAGTCCGTCGTTTGAGTAGTGATTTTCGCCTGTGATCATAGCACCGATAGCACCCTGGAAATAGAGCATATTATAGCCTGCGTCGTTAAGAACTCTTTCCATATAGGGGACAAAGTCAGCTGACATCTTGTTTCCGGGGTTATCGTCTGTTGCAAAGCCGACCGTTTCGGGATGGCAACCGAAGTTTGCGATGATGGTGGGTGTAACATCGTTTTCGGCGTTGTCATCGTGATTGACAAAAGGATCAAAGCGCAAACGGGAAATTGTACCGATATAGTTTGCAGGATCCTTTCTTATACGGAAGTACTGAGAGCCGTCCTTTTCGCTATAGTAAAGGTCGCCTTCGGTCATATTTTCGCAGGCTTCTTTCATTGACTCTACTGTGAGCTTGAAGACGCTCTGCATAAACTCTTCGTCAACGCCCTTGACACCGTAGCTGTCTGTGATTCTGGGAAAAATGGCGCGAAAGATGTTTGTGGGATCATCACCGAACTTGCCGAAAACGCCCCAGATACCCTGCGTATCAATACCGCTGTGAGTATGAGTTGCGCTGACATTGATGCTGACAATGCCGTTTTCTTTTGCATAATCCGAGAGCATTGCACGGATTTTGCGTACATCGGTATTGGAAATACCGATGGCATCAATAACGGAGAATAAAGCTTTGCCTCTGCCGCTGCCGTCCTCAATACAGATTGTACGTACCTTGATATCGTCGAACTTGTCAACGATGTTGTTGGCAACGTCAAATCCGCCCATATAGTATCTGCCGCTTGTCAGATCAACGGGAGTAAGAACACGCTGGGCATAACCGAGACTCCAGACTGCATCTTCGTCTGCTTCGTCAAGGAACTCTTCTGTGCCTTCATAGAAGTTTTCGCTCTTGTATTCCGAGAGCTTACCATAACCCTTTGACTGCGGTACAAAAGAAACAATAGTGTTAAGGATTACATCAAGGAAGACATCAAGTCCTCTGCATACTACTGACAAAAAACCGTCAAATGCGCTTGCGGCAAAATTGTCAGCCTGTGCGGAAACACTTGCTGCTGACGGTGTGACAAACGTCATCGAGAATACAAGGATGAGACTTAACACAAACGAGGTTAATTTTAAAAGACGTTTTTTCATTTTTTTACTCCTTCCAGAATAATCTGAATGTTTTTACTTCAAACAGACAAAACGGAACGTTCAGTCTGTTGATTTATAATAATCATACCATATAACAGTAAAAAATACAATCTCGTTCAGCGAAATTTTTTACGCAGATCGTGAAGAACTTTCTTTTCTATACGCGAAACGTAAGAGCGGGAGATGCCGAGCTTTGCTGCAACTTCACGTTGAGTATAGAATTTGTCACCGTACAGGCCGTAACGCAGAATGATAATATCTTTTTCTCTGTCGTCTTTTATTTCATTTATAAAGGTGTGCAGCTGTTCTGATTTGATACGAAGGTCAAGATCGTCCGCAATCGTGTCATCACAACAGATAATATCCATCAGCGTCAACGGATTTCCCTCGCCGTCAACATCAATAGGTTCGCTCATCGAGATATCCTGAGATATCTTCTTTTGTCCCCGAAAGTACATCAGGATTTCATTTTCTATGCATCTTGCTGCATAGGTGGCGAGTCGTGCTCCTTTTTTTGCATCAAAGGAATCTACGGCTTTGATAAGTCCGATTGTACCGATGGAAATGAGATTATCCTGATTGTCACCCGACGAATAGTATTTTTTGACGATATGAGCGACTAATCGCAGATTATGTTCGATCAGTCGGTTTCTGGCTTCGCTGTCGCCTTCTGCGGCTTTTGCAAGGTATTCCGACTCTTTTGCTGAAGACAGCGGTGGCGGAAACGAGCCTGCAGGACTTAAGTGAAGCACAAAAAAAATCAGTCCCGAGAAAACATCAAACAACATATACCTCCTCCGATAATATGGATTTATATATTGATATTGTTTCTCGGGATAAAAAATTACTTTTCAGTTGAGAAGCTTGTACATAAGTACGGCATTCTCCTTTGTGGCGTGTTCGGAAACGTTCAGAACTTCTGCCTTTAAAAGGTTCTGACCCATCTGAATCTCGATGATATCGCCGATTTTGACATCGTACGAAGCACGTGCAACCTTGCCGTTAACCGACACGTGCTTTGCATCGCATACCTCGTTGGCAACCGTACGACGTTTGATAAGACGGGAAACCTTTAAATATTTGTCAAGACGCATGCCCGATCCTTTCTATGAAAAAAGGACATCTGAAAGATGTCCCTGATTCAAAAACTTATTTGTTAACAGTATCCTTGAGAGCCTTGCCTGCTTTGAAAGCGGGAACCTTAGCTGCAGGAGCAGTGATAACTTCGCCTGTTCTGGGGTTGCGAGCCTGCTTTTCAGCTCTTTCACGTACTTCAAAAGTACCAAAACCGATAAGCTGAATCTTTTCGCCTGCTGCAAGAGTCTCTGTGATGGAATCGATAACAGCGCTGACTACCTTGTCAGCTGCCTTCTTGTCAATTTCAGCCTTAGCTGCAACTGCGTTGATGAGTTCTGTCTTGTTCATAATTGTTCCTCCAAAAATATTTGTAATATATTTATATTTAATATAAATCAGTTAAGCTTGATCTCGTCCCACAGCTTGTCCATTTCGGTCAGGGAAGCGGATTCAAGATCAATATTTCTTTCTTTGGCAAGCTCTTCAAGCTTTTGAAAGCGGGCGATGAACTTGTCCGTAGAAGAGGTGAGAGCCTCTTCGCAGTCGATATCAAGGAAGCGCGAAACATTAACGATGCTGAAAAGAAGATCGCCAAGCTCCATCGAGGTGTTTTCTTTATCACCGGAAGCGATGGCATCACGAAGCTCGTTTGTCTCTTCGATAACCTTGTCAAAAGCACCGTCAATGCTCGGCCAGTCAAAGCCGAGTTTTTTTGCTTTTTGCTGAACTTTATCTGCACGCATAAGTGCGGGAAGCTCACGGGGGATAGAGAGCATCGGAACGCTGCCCTTGCTCTGACCCTTGCTCTTGCGCTTAATTGCATCCCAGTTTGACAATACATCGTCAACGCTTTCTACATTGACGCTGCCGAAAACGTGCGGATGACGCTCGACCAGCTTCTGACATACACCGTTGCATACATCGTCAAAATCAAAGCTGTCGATTTCGTTTTCGATTTCGGCGTGAAAAACAACCTGCATCAGAAGATCGCCAAGCTCTTCAAGCAAAAGCTCACGGTCTTTTTTGTTGATGGCTTCGATAACCTCATAAGTTTCCTCGATGAGATTCTTTTTGATACTCTCGTGAGTCTGCTCGGCATCCCACGGACAACCACCGGGAGCGCGAAGACACTTCATAATATGAAGCAGATCATTAATGTCATATTTATCCTTGAAAGCAAAATTTTCAATCATTATACACTACATCCTTTTATTTTTCAAGAGATTATTAAATATTTTATCCTAAAAATCCATATTTTTCAAGTGTTTTTGCAATTTTTGCACCTTTTGGCAGCATAGAAACATCATCTTTTGACAAACCTTTGATAAGAAGAAGCGAAACTGCATAAACGACTACTGCAACGGCTACCGAAAGTGCGACAAAAACAAGGTTGGCGTGGGGGATTTTATCGGCAAGGAATCTGTCGCAAAGTGCGTATGTTCCCCATGCGGAAACGGCACAAAGACCTGCGCTGAAGAAGGGCTTGAATAAAACGGAAATAACATTCAATCGGATACCGCTTATCCTGATGAGGTAGAAGAGGTTGACACCTACGATAACAACGTAACAAAGAATGGATCCGATGGGAGCACCTTTGATATTCATATTGGGATTGCCGACGAATATGTAGTTACAAAAAATCTTTACGGCAGCACCTGCGATAGCGGATTTAACGGGAATATCGGTTCTGCCGATGCCCTGAAGCATACTTGTTATCGGAGTAGACAAAGCCATAAGAGCCGTAGCGAAGCCGTAAACAGCCATTATCGGAGCGGCAATGGGAACGATGTCGGGCTGATTGTTGCCGTACATAATAGAAAGAATCGGTTCAGCAAGAACAGCCATTCCGAAGCCTGCAGGCAAAGCAACAAGCATGGTCACACGCATAACGGATTCGACATTTGTTTTTATCTGTTTTGTGTCTTTTACAGCCCACGCGGCAGACAGTACGGGCAAGGCGCTTATGCCGAGAGACATTGTGATGGTGGGAATAAGATTACGGAAGTCAAGAGCTGCACCGTATGTTCCGTAAAGGTAATTGGAAATATCCTCATCAAGTATACCTGCGATATTAATTGAATATTCGTACATTGACTTGATGATATCGGGAGCAGCAGTAAATGCATCGTCAAGTCTTGCCTGAATGGTGACGGCGTCAATAAGGTTTGTAAGGTTGGTAACAAGAGAGCCGATAACCATAGGTACGGCAAAGGTGATAATGCGTTTTGCGATTTCCCTGTTTGTACATTCGGAAGGGGAGTTGATAAGATCAACTCTTGTAATGCCGTCGCCCTTTGCCTTGTGGAATATCATAAGGTAAAGAAGTCCTGCGACGGTACCGATGGTAACGCCCATAACTGCGGCGGCTGCCGTATAGGGATAAATGATACTGTAAGCTTCGTTGATGTTAACAGGAGTTTTTCCGAAAACGGTTCCCGTTGATTCAAACTGAGAAAGACCTGTTTTAAGAACGGCATAAGCAAGACCGATGCCGATAAGCAGCTTTCCTAAAGCTTCAATAACCTGCGAAACGGCAGTCGGAGTCATATTGCGAAGACCCTCGTAATAGCCTCTGTACGATGACATGGCACAGCAGAAGAAGATGGAGGGTGCAATTGCAAGGATAGACGGAAGAGCGTTTGCGGGAGCAACATACTTTACGTACGGATAAGAGATAAGGAACATTATTGCCGTGCCGACGGTACCTGTTATAAGGAAAAGCTTTGTTGCGACTTTATAAATCTGTCTTGCTTCACCGAAGCGGTTAAGAGATACACTTTCGGAAACAAGTCTTGCTACGGCAACGGGCAGTCCTGCCATTGAAATGGCATATATGGGGGTATAGATGTTATACGCTGAGTTAAAGTAGCCTCTGCCTACACCGCCGATAAGGTCAGTAAGGGGTATTTTATATAATGCACCGATAACCTTAACGATTATTGTAGAAACGGCAAGGATCAGTGCGCCGTTCAGCATTGACTGCTTTTTTCTTTGTTCTGACAAAAAATCACTTCCTGACATATTTTATCCTGCAAACTCACGCAGTAAGGAATTATCCGAAAGAAGCTCGGTCTCAATATCGTTAAAGAGAGACAGATTGCTTTTAAGCTTGGCACAGCTGTCGGCAAAAATACTGTTTTCGGGCAAAGTATTCAGTATATCTGTTGCCTCTTTGCGAAGAATGCACGCTTCGCACGGGTGAAAAGAGTCTACCTTGATATCTGCAGTATCCTCAAACGGGAAGAGGTATTTGTCCTCGCCCGATTTGACATTTTTCCAGATGGCGTAGGTTGTTTCCGCAGAGGAGTTACGGTGCTTGAAATCGCGTACAAGCCGCCGTGTAAAACGAAGATCGCGCTTGCCCATAATGATGTTGCCGTTGTCGTCATAGACTCTTGACAGTACGCTGACATACATTTTATAGATTGCATCAGGCGGCAGGGTGTTTATCAGTATCGGATTAAGAGCGTGAAGTCCCTCAAAAATCAGAATATCATCGGAACCCATACTGATGTGATTGGCGTTCACAATACGCTTCTTTGTGTTGAAATCAAAGACGGGCAAGTCACATTCGCCTGTAGTGAGCAGCTGTTCCGTGGTTTCGGCAAGAAGCGGCAGATCGAGTGCGCGTATGCTTTCAAAGTCGGGGGTGCCGTCCTCTGCAAGCGGATGGTTGCCGCTGTCAAGATAAAAGTCATCAAGCGATACGGTAAAGCAGTTGATGCCGTTTTCGTTAAAATACTGACGAAGCTTTTTTGATGATGTGGTTTTTCCTGCCGAGCTCGGACCTGCAAGCAAAAGAATTTTTTTGCTTCGGGAGTTCATCATGGCAGAAGCAACTTCTCTGATTTTGTCATCATAGCTTTTTTCGGAAATCTCGCAAAGTGTTTTAGGATCGTTTTTTGCGAGTATGTTTATATTTGAAAGAATGTTCAGATCGTTTATAATTTGCAACCCCTTTATCAGTAATCGGTGTTTATTTATATTCGTTATAAAATTCCTTTATTCGTTTTTTGCGCAGAGTCATTTCCTGAAATCTGTCAATATATTCGTAAGGATACTTGAAGTTAAAGACTCTTTCGATATAGCTGCCACCCGGCTGACGGAGTTTTGTAACGGCACCTGCACCGCAGGCTAAAACGGTATGACATTCCTCCATCATATAGATGTTATAAAGGCACTCGTATCCTTCACGGCACCAACCGACATTTTCAAAGTTGCCGACACAATGGCTCTGACGGTACATATAATACGGTACGTATGCATTGTTTGTCAGCTTGATCTGTGCGTTGTCAAGCATTTTGGAAACGGTATCAGCCTGCGAGGAAATACCTGTATCGCTTGTTGCAAGATAAGAAGATCGCTTTAACGACAGCGTATGCACAGTTATATTTTCCGGTGAAAGATTGATTATACCGTTAAGCGTATTATCAAAGCTTTCTTTGGTATCACCGTCAAGACCTGCGATAAGATCCATATTGATGTTATCAAACCCTGTTTCACGGGCAAGAGCGAAAGCCTTTACAGTCTCTTCGGAAGAATGTTTTCTTCCTATGCGTATCAGAACATCGTCGTTGAGGGTCTGCGGATTGATGCTGATTCTTGTAACATCGGCATTTTTAAGAGCGATCAGCTTTTCTTTTGTAACGGTATCGGGTCTGCCGATCTCTACGGTGAACTCACGTGAAGTGGTAGTGTCAAAAGAATTATTGACGGTATCGCAAATGCGGGTCATCTGTTCGGCAGTTAATATACCGGGAGTACCGCCGCCGATATAGATGCTTTCAAGCCGAAGCGAAAGATCCTTTGCGATAGCGGCACATTGACGTATTTCGTCAATCAAAAGTTCAACATAAGGTGCGATAAGCTTTTTTGCGGAATTACTTGTTATCGAATGGGAAACAAAGGAGCAGTAACTGCAACGTGACGGACAGAAAGGAATCGAAATGTAAAGGCTGAACGAATCGGGACGTGACATATTCATTATTCTGCTTTCACGTACAGCAACGCAAGAGGCAAGCTCTGCTTTATTTTCACAGACAAGAAGATCGTTTGTAAAAATCTCTTTTGCACGTTTTTCGCCGAAAAGCTCGATATAAGAGTTCATCAGCTTTGACGGGCGGACACCTGTCAGCACGCCCCAGGGAGGATTATATCCTGTTATTTTTGATAATACATTATATATCAGTACAATAAGTATACGTTCAAGCTCGTTACGGTTATTGTCGAAATCGGGAGTGATGACTGCTTTTTCGCAAGCTGTGCGGCCGTTAATGTCTGCACAGACGGAAAAACAGTCACTTTTGAGGACGGTATCAATGTATGAATCACCGTCAGGGACAGAATCGTTATACAAAAGGTTTATACGTTCATCGGGAAAAAACGTGCGGCACAAATTTTCCGCTTCATAATGAAAATCGTGACCTTCGAGTCTGAGATACATATATAATACAGATCCGTTTGCCTGTCTGAAACGGTACTTTTCCTTTCGTAAGATTTACTTGATTTTTCTCATGTAAAAATTATGCTCACGTTCACGTTGCAAAGTGGTGTCTCTTTCATGACCGGGATAAACACGGTAATCGCCGTCAAGATCACGCAAGGCTTTGAGTGATTTTTTCATATCGGAGTAATTACCGCCTTCAAAGTCAACTCTGCCGATGGTGGTATAGAAAAGAGTGTCGCCCGAAAAGATGACACGTTCGCGCTTTTCGATAAGGCAGATACTTCCCTCGGAATGACCCGGAGTGTGCATGACTTCAAGACTTATATCACCGCATCTGATCACATCACCGTCATTCAGCAGAATATCGGGAGCAAACGGTGAAAAGAAGTATCCGCAGTCATCGGCAAGACAGGCATCGGAGCTTTTTAAGCGGTATGCGTCGAGCGAGTGAATGACGATCTTTGCATTTGTCATTGTGCGAAGCTTTTCGGCACCGCAGATATGATCGGCATGACCGTGAGTCAGTATGATGTGTGTAAGATTAAGGCTGTTTTGTGAGATAAAGGAGATCAGCTCATCGGGACAATCACCGGGATCGACAGCGACAGCGTTGCCGTTGTCATCATATGCAACATAACAGTTGACGAGATATGTGCCAACGTGAAAAACAGATATTTTCATATAATGTACCTCTTTATCTTCTGCTTTGTTTATATATATCAGAGTCAAGAATAATGGTGACGGGTCCGTCATTTTGAATCATAACCTGCATATCTGCAGCAAATATTCCTGTTTCAACCTTTGATATGCCGTTTTGCTTTAATTGCTCAACAAAATATTCATAAAGCTCTTTTGCTCTGTCGGGATGAGCAGAGGACGAGAAGGACGGACGGTTGCCCTTTCGACAGTCGGCACACAGGGTGAACTGCGATATAACAAGTGCAGAACCGCCGATATCTGTGACGGAAAGGTTCATTTTCTCGTTTTCATCTTCAAAAATGCGCATTTTGGCGATTTTGGAGGCAAGAATATCTGCTTCGGCTTCGGAATCACCCTCAACAACACCTAAAAGAATGTTGAGACCTTGTTCGATTTCGCCAACGACCTTGCCGTCAACGGAAACGGAAGAATGAAGAACTCTCTGAATGACTGCTCTCATATTATAAATGACCTTTCTTTTATTACATACCCGTTCTTTCTATACTCAGAACACCGTTGACCTTTTCGACCTTTGCGATAACGCTCTTCAGATGTTCTATACTGTTGACGGTGATTGTCAGAGCGATAGCGCTTCTGCCGTCCTTGAACGAACGTGTGTTTATATCGTGAATCATAACGTGCATATTGGCAAACTGTACGGTAATATCTGCGACCATACCTACACGGTTAAAGCAGGTGATAAGAAGTGTCGATTTAAACTCATCACGGACAACATTGCCCCAATAAGCTTTGAGCCAGCGGTCAGGCTCGGCACTGTTTTCTATTACAGCGGGTACGTTTGTACAGTCACGCTTATGAATGGAAACACCGTGACCTCTTGTGATAAATCCGATAATCTCGTCACCGGGAAGAGGATTACAACAGCGGGAGAACTTAATAAGACAGTTGTCAATACCTTCAACAACAACGCCGCCGTCACTTGTTTTGTTTTTCTTCGGAACGGGAGCGATAACGGGAGTTTCAGGCTCGGAAGCCTTCATCATCTTGTTGTAGTCGTCCTTTATCCTGGGCATAAGACGGGCAAGCGAGATTCCGCCGTAGCCGATAGCGGCATAGAAATCTTCAACAGAGTTAAGATGCTGACGTTCCGCAAGAGCAAGAAGGAATTCCTCAAGCTCCTGATCGGAAAGGCGTATGAAGTTGCGTCGGAATTCGCGCTCGACTTCATTTCTGCCTTCAACAATATTTTCATCACGGCGTTCTTTTTTGAACCACGCACGGATTTTTGTACGTGCACCGCTGGTTTTTACTATTTTAAGCCAGTCACGGCTCGGACCTTTGTTGGGGTTGGAGGATGTAATAATATCTACAATTTCACCTGTTTTGACATTATAGTCAATGGGAACGATTCTACCGTCAACCTTTGCACCCTGCATACGGTTACCGACAGCCGTATGGATAGCATAGGCAAAGTCGATGACGGTAGCACCCATAGGCAGATTGATAACATCGCCTTTTGGTGTGAAAACATAAACCTCTTCGGGAACAAGATCGGTTTTGATCGTCAATACAAGATCTTCGGGATTGTCCGAATCCTTCTGAGAATCGAGAAGCTGGCGTAGCCAGGAAAGTCTGTCCTCCAGCTTCGCATTGCTCATACCGAGCTTGTATTTCCAATGTGCGGCGATACCGTATTCGGCAGTCTGATGCATTTCCCATGTACGTATCTGTACTTCAAAAGGAATTCCCTCAGAGCCGATAACGGTGGTGTGAAGCGACTGGTACATATTAGGCTTCGGTGTGGAAATGTAATCCTTGAAACGTCCGGGAAGCGGACGATAAAGATCGTGTATAATGCCCAGACAGTTGTAACAGTCAATAACGCTGTCAACGATTATTCTGACGGCATAGATGTCATAAATCTCGTCAAAGTTTTTGCCCTGCATATACATTTTGCGGTATATGCCGTGAACGCTCTTGATTCTGCCGTCAACACGTGCATCGGGTACAACGGACTGTATGCGTTCACTGATGTGATTTTTTATGTCATTGAGAAATTCGTGGCGTCTCGTGCTTTGCTCGGTGAGTCGCTCTTCAATCTCGTGATATGCAACGTGGTCAAGATAGCTTATGGACAGATCCTCCAACTCCTCCTTAATGGGACGGATACCGAGACGGTGTGCTATGGGAGCATAGACTTCGATGGTTTCAAGTGCGATGTCACGTCTTCTTTGCGGCTCTTTAAAAGCAAGAGTGCGCATATTGTGAAGTCTGTCGGCAAGCTTGATGATCATAACACGGATATCTTCTGACATGGCAAGAAGCATCTTACGCAGGTTTTCAGCCTGTTGCTCTTCTTTTGTGACAAGCGGAATTTTACCGAGCTTTGTGACACCGTTTACAAGGTGAGCAACTTCTTCGCCGAAAAGCTGCTTTACTTCATCAAGGGTGAGAGAAGTATCTTCTACCGTATCGTGAAGAAGCGATGCGATAATTGACTGATGATCCATACCGAAGCCGTACAGAATCTCAGCAACGGCTATCGGATGACTGATGTACGGTTCGCCCGACAAACGAAGCTGGCCGTCGTGAGCGCTTTTTGCGATACTATAAGCTTTGTCGATCTCTGCAAGCGCTTCTTCGGGATAGCTTAAGGCGAGAGATTGCCGAAGCTCTTTGAATTTGTCTCCGTTTACAATTTTTGTTTCAGACATCGTATCCCTCCTTTAGTTTTCGACGGTAAGAGTCTTCTTTGCTTTTTGTAAAACAGAAGAATCGTCAAGATTTACTTTTGGTGCGTTTTCAATAATATGTATACTGCCGTTTTCGGCAATTGTTATCAGATTCAGCTCACACAGTGCATCAAGAGACAGAAGCACGGGACATACACCGCGTCGCAGATTGTCTGTTTCGATGCACAGCAGGTCATAGCCGCACATACCGTTGACGTGCGAACGTATTGCTTTGTATATTCTTCCCGTAAAGTCTCTGTCAGGAACGAGCGCCGTAAAGGGCTCGGAGGGTCTTATACCTCTTCGGAGATCGTAATAAGCACGTATACCTTTAAGGTATTCATCGTGATCAAAAGCGGAAAAACGTACGGCTTTAATCAGTATGCTGACTCTTGTTTCGCCCATATAAAAGTTTGCGTCCAGCGTTACGGCAAGATCGACCGTACTGCCCACGGGAAACGGGAAATCATCGGGAGAAACACCGAATTTTACAGCCTGGATGTGAGTGTCGTTTTTTGACAGCGAAAGACGAAGGTGTCTGCCACCCGAAAGGGGAGTGATTGAGTCGATTTTCATCTTGAACAGCCCGAACACAGGCGTAGGATTAGATGTGCCGAACGGTTGAAGGCTGTCAAGAGCAGAGAGTATGTCGGTTGAAATGACCGAAGGGTTCAGCCGCATATCAATGCGCTGAACGGGGAAAGGCATTTCTATATTCTTTGCATATTCGTTAATGGCTTTTCTGAATTCGTCAACACGGGAGCTTTGAAGAGTGATGCCGGCAGCAAGAGTGTGACCGCCGAATTTTACAAGTGTATCGGAAACGGCTGTAAGTGCATCAAAAAGGGAGAATCCCGGAAGACTTCTGCCCGAACCTTTTGCGATATCGCCGTCTCTTGAAATGATCAGACACGGTCTGCCGTATTTTTCGACAATACGTGAAGCGACAATACCGATAACGCCGTTGTGCCAGTATTCGCCGTCACACACGATGATTTTGTCAAGAGCCATATCAGGATTACTTTCAAGCTGTTCTACGGCAAGATCCAATATATCATTTTCGACCTTCTGGCGCTTCTGGTTTGCGCTTTCTATCTCGGAAGCGAGTGCTTCTGCTGATTCATCGTCTTCGCAAAGCAGTATTTCAAGCGCCTGCATAGACGATCCCATACGACCCGCGGCATTGAGTCTGGGTGCAATGGTGAATGCTACGGAAGAAGCGTTGAACGGTTTGTCGATGTTGCCTGCACTTTTTCGGATCGAGTAAAGACCGGGACGCGGATCTTCGGCGATTTTTCTTATACCGCAACTGATGATTTTTCTGTTTTCACCAATGATCGGAATGATATCTGCGATTGTACCGATAGTGACAAGATCGCAGAATTCATAGAGCATTTCCTCGCTTGCACCGTCTTCGAGAGCGCAAACGAGTTTAAACGCAACACCGACACCTGCAAGATCTTTGAATGTTGACGTACAGCCCGGTTGGTGAGGATTAACAACGGCACAGGCGTCGGGAATAATATCACCTGCACGGTGATGGTCGGTTATTACAAGATCTATTCCGAGACTTTTGGCGTATTCGGTTTCGGTAACGGAGTTAATGCCGTTGTCAACGGTGATGATAAGCTCTGCGCCGCCTGCGTGAAGACGGTCGATGACATCGTTTGACAGTCCGTAACCCTCTTCACGTTTGGGCAGATCATAGAAAAAATTGGCTTCACGAATCTCAAGATACGAGCAAAGCAGAGCTGTAGCGGTCACACCGTCGGCGTCATAGTCGCCAAAAACTGCTATGCGCTCAAAATTATCAATGGCACGGTTGATTCTCTGAACGGCAAGATCCATATCCTTATATGAAAAAGGATCACTCAGCTCAATGTCATCATAATAAAAGAATTCATCAATTTGCTCATCGGTAGTAAGACCCCTTGAAACAGCAATCCAAGCGGCAATGGGATCAATATTATATTTATGAGCAATCTGAGCGACAAGATCCTTGTCACATTCGGCAATTTGCCATTGTTTAACAACCAATTAACTCACGTTCCTTAACTTGTTATTTAAGATTATTTTGCAAGAGCCTGCTCAATATCTGCGATAATGTCATTGACATTTTCAAGTCCGACAGAAAGACGGAGAAGATCGTCGGGAACACCGCATTCAATAAGCTGTTCGGGAGTCAGCTGTCTGTGAGTAGTACCTGCAGGATAAAGCACGCAGGTACGGCAATCGGCAACGTGAGTTGCGATTGTAGCAAGACGAAGGCTGTCCTGGAATTTAGTGGCAGCATCACGTCCGCCCTTGATACCGAAGGAGATTACACCGCTGGTACCGCCCTGCATATACTTCTGAGCACGCTCGTAATACTTGTTACCGGGCAGACCGGGATAATTTACCCATGCTACTTTTTCGTGATTCTGAAGATACTGAGCAACCTTCATAGCGTTCTCGCAATGACGTTCTACACGAAGGAAGAGTGTTTCAAGACCGAGATTGAGAAGAAATGCGTTGTGAGGCGAGGGAATGGAGCCGAGATCACGCATCAGCTGAGTAACAGCCTTTGTGATGTAGGCGGCCTTGCCGAATCGTTCGGTATAAACGACACCGTGATAAGAATCATCGGGAGTTGTGAGTCCCGGGAACTTATCGGAAGCGTTCCAGTCAAAGTTGCCGCTGTCAACGATAACGCCGCCTACGCTTGTTGCGTGACCGTCCATATATTTTGTAGTGGAATGGATAACGATATCAGCACCGAACTCGAACGGACGGCAGTTTACGGGAGTGGGGAAGGTGTTGTCGATGATAAGAGGAACACCGTGAGCGTGTGCAACCTTTGCAAACAGCTCAATGTCGAGCACCGTCAGAGAGGGGTTTGAAAGAGATTCTGCAAATACAGCTTTTGTATTCTCTTTAAACGCGGCATTCAGTTCTTCTTCCGTTGAATCGGGGGATACGAAAGTAAAGTCGATGCCGAGCTTTTTCATCGTAACGGAGAAGAGGTTAAAGGTACCGCCGTAGATAGCGGCAGAAGCTACAACGTGGTCACCTGCACTTGCAATGTTGAATACAGAGAAGAAAGAAGCAGCCTGACCGGAAGATGTCAGAACAGCGCCTACACCGCCCTCAAGTGCAGCGATCTTAGCTGCAACGGCATCGTTGGTGGGGTTCTGAAGTCTTGTGTAGAAATATCCCGAAGCCTCAAGGTCAAACAACTGACCCATTGCTTCTGAAGATTCGTATTTGAAAGTGGTGCTTTGTACTATCGGAAGAACTCTCGGTTCACCGTTTTTTGGTTCATAGCCTGCATGGAGACATTTTGTCTCAAAGCCTAATTCTTTGTTCATTATAAACTCTCCTTATTTTTGATAAGTTTCTGTGCATCATTGATTGAATTTTTGATACCGCATGCAGTCATGGCAAAAAGTGCGGCACCGAACGATGCTTCCTCGGTGTGATTCGGAGTGACAGCGTTCATTGAGAATCTGTCGGCATACATAACTCTCAACGCATCATTCTTGCGAAGACCGTTGCCCGAACATACAAGAGTGGTTCTGTCACCGTGATCGGACGATTCGTACATATCGTAAAGCTCAGTAACCATTCCGTTCATAACGGCAAGTATAAGGTTTTCGGGCAAAAGATTTGATACTGAAATATTACCGATGCTGCCTCGGATAGAGGGTTCTTCTCTTGTTCCGGCAAAGCGTGTGTCGGCTGTCAGAGAATCTGACGGCTCTGTTGCATCTGAAAGAAAAGCGTCAATTGCAGGATAAGCGCTTTTAACATTCTGACCGGTAACGAAGGCGGCTGTTTTACGCAGGAACTCTTCAAGCACGGCAAAGGCTCTGCCGCCGCAAAGAGATGCGCCGACGCAGAGATATTTGTCAAGGAAGCAAGGACGTATCTCCATACTGCTGTCGGAGCTGTTGGTTGTAAGGAAAGATACCTGTCCGCCGGTGCCGAGGTTAACAAGAACGCTGTTTTCCATATCGGAAACAGAGCCTAAAAAGCTTGCCTGATTATCACCGATGGCACATGCAACGGGGACACAGTCTTTATACTTGCCGATAATCTCAAAATCCTTTGTAACGGAAGGGAAAAGCGAAATATCAAGACCTGCTTTATTGACGGCATCTTCATCGAAGCACAGCTTTTCAAGGTCAAAAAGACCGAAGCTTGCGGCATCCGAAGTATGTATCAGGGATGTGACTTTATCACAAAGCTTCATTGCGATAAAGTCGTGAATCGTGCAGAAGCAGACAGCAGAGGGAGGTACAAGAGAATTCTTCATATGGAAGAAGTAAGTACAGCAACCGAATCCGCTTGCACTCTTGTATCCCGTAAGCTCTGTCAGGAACGAAGCGTAGGTGTGATTTTCATCATAAGGCTGATTGCCCGATTCATCCTGCCAGATGTAAAGGGGACTGACGGCATTGCCTCCCTTGTCAATATAGAGTATGCCGTGCATCTGTCCCGTAATGCCGATACAGCCGATGGGAGAGAATTCGTTATACAGTTCTTCAACGATATCGGTACATTTTTTCAGAATAAGCATCGGACTCTGAATTTTTTCGTACGAAGCTCTGCCGTCGATAAAGGAATCGTTGCCGATGCTGATACAGCGTTTGATTTCGCCCGTATCGCTGTCGGTAACCACGGCACAGATTGTAGTGGTTCCGATGTCAAGACCAATTACATTCATATTTCTAAAACAGTCCTTTCGGTTATCAGCAGCTGATGGAAGTTGAGTCGAGATCAAGGCGCTTTATAATATCCTGCTGGATAGCGGGAGAAAGATCAAGGAAGTTGACGAATGTTCCGTGGATACGCATAATGTAAACACCGTTCGGAGCATACTTTTTGGGATCGGCAAGAACCTTGCGGAGAGTATCGGGAGTAGTAACATTTACATAAAGATAGAACGGAGCGACCATATCGTTTTGCGGATTGAAGAAGAGGGGAGTGATTACTCTGTTCTTGAATTCAATTCCCTTGTCAGCGTAGGATTCTCCACGGAAGAACTTGGGATCAATACCGAAGTGAGAAGCGTAACCGCCGTTGAACTTTTCAAAAGGAAGCTTCATTGTGGAAAGGATTCTGAAGCCGAGACCGTTGCCTGCTTCGCCGAAGAGAGGATCGATACCGTAGTTGATCTGTTCTCTTGACTTTCTGCCGTCGGGAGTAGCACCGACCCAGTAACCGTAAAGAAGGTGTGTGGAGGGACTGCTCCAGTCGGGACGGAAGGGATTTCCGAGATAGTTCTTTTTGGAAGCGACGATATCGGATACACGGTTTGCAATCTCTACAGCTTCCGCATCGGCTGTATCATCGTTGTTGCCGAACTTCGGGCAGGAAGTGAGGAAAGCATGAAGCTCATCATAACCTTCAAAGTTGCTCTGTAATGCTTTGATAAGGTTTTCTGCATCTTCGGGACGTTCTGCGATGAGGCGGTCAATTGCCGTGAACGAGTCAGCAACTACGGAAAGACCGTGGATGAGGCATCCGCTGCCGTTGTACTTTGTACCCTGACGTGAGGGATGACGTGCATCAATACCGCTTTCGGCACCGCCGAGGAATGCAGACAGGAACGGAACACGAAGATTTGAAAGAGCAACCGAAGCACCGTTGGCGGCAGTTGTCATAAGATCGGCATAATGCTCAACATTCTTATAGAAATTGTCACGGATATTCTTGAGAAGAGTGAGTGCGTCCGTTTCGTCACAGACAGTACCGATTTCCTTGCCTGTAATGAGAGATTTACCACCGTTGAGAGTGAGTTCAAGGATTTTGGGAAGATTGAACCAGCTGTTTGTTGTGTTGGCGTTATCCTTGCCCATGATAAGAGGCTCCTGACATCCTGCTACGGAATAGTCGGAAAGATCCTCTTTGACAACACCGTTTCTGCCGAGAGCCGTGAATACGGAATCATCGTTGAAGAGAGAGGGAGTAAGACAGCCGGGAGTGAAGAAGAATCTGCCCATTTCACGGTAAAGCTCGTCGGGGGTGTTCTTGTGAAGCTTGATGGAAAGAATAGGCTGAGGCAGGTTCATATCATAATAAGCATCAAGGATGCCGTATGTTGTGGGATTGGTAAGGTCGTTGCCATTCTCATCCTTGCCGCCGAGAAGGATGTTCTGGCTGATAGCCCAGCTTCTGTCACCAACATTGTAGAATGTGAGGAAATGCTCGAACAATGCCATAACCTGTTCTCTTGTTTCGCCGCTCATTGCACGGTAGGGCTCAAAGATTCTGTCAGCGTTACCTACCGAGAAGGCAAAGGGATTGGGAGCCTGTTCAAGGCACATACACTGCCACAGAAGCAGATATGACTGGATAGCTTCAAAGAGTGATTCTGCGCCGTTTTCGGGTACCTTGCGAAGTGTTGCCGCAAGATAGCGAAGATGTTCTGCACGTTCGCTGTCGGCAGTTTTGATCTGATTTTCTGCTATATCAGCATAACGGCCGGCGAGCTTTACTGCGGCATTCAGAGTGATAATAATGGCTTCATATGTTGTTTTCTTTTCTGCGTCAGACTCTTTTTCGATACGTGCTTCGATATCGTTGATGATTTTTCTGATACCGTATCTGAGTGCAGGACGGAAATCAGGGATAAGGTGACCGGTTACCTGCTCGATAAAGAAAGCAACTTCTGCCGTGTAGGTTTCGTTTTCTTCATAAACCTTGGAAAGAGAAGAAACATAATCACCGTTTTTGGTGTATGTACGAAGCGAATCAATGCGTTCTTTAGTGAACTCATCGCTGACTTCGATATCATCAAATATTGCGGTAGGATCGCAGTAACCGCTGAAAGTTTCGACCTTGAATGCAGGATTGATAAGAGCATATGTACGTGCAAAAGCATCACGCTGAGTACCTGCGAAAACCGCATTGTCGCTGATTGAAAGCGGAATATCCTCAATTATGCGGTCAAATTCAAGTGCGGCAAGAGTTTCTTTGTCGTCACACTTATTATCTTCATCGGCACGTCTTGCTGCCTCACGCGCAAGAAACCAGCCGTCAAGACGGGAGAGCGCGCGTTCTTCTTTGAAAAGGTCTTTTGCCATTGCGGAAATTTTTTCGTGAGAATAGATCATAACAATATTCCTTTCTGTTTCAAGTGCGGACAAGCGTTATACCGCTGTCCGATAAAATTTTACAAAATAATCTGAAATCGTCATCGCTGACGAAGGCATCCTTTACGGTATACTTCATACCGCATTGATACCATTTATCCTTACCGTATTCGTGATAGCGCAAAACCTCAAGTGAAAGTCCTTTATCTTTAAGAGGTGACAGAAGTTCTGCAAAGGCTTCGGCGTCGTTTCGTGATGAATTGAAGCCGCCTATCAGCGGGATGCGGACAAGAAGCTGATTGCGTTTTTCGACAGCCTTCAGTATGTTCTTTACGGTTATTTCGTTTGACATACCGACGGTATCTTTGTGTTTTTCGGGATCGTGATGCTTAAGGTCTATAATAAGATAATCGACTGAATCAAAAAGCTCGGGAAGCGACGGATGTGAGCCGTTAGTTTCAAGAGCCGTGTTGATACCCATCGAATGAAGCTCGCACAGAAGATGTTTTAACGCTTCAAACTGAACGGTAGCTTCACCGCCGGTAAAGGTGACACCGCCGCCGTCAAAGAACATCATAGAGGACTTTCTGACCTCGGATATAATGTCCTCAACACAAGTCTCTGTATAACTCAGCCTTAACGAACGGTTGTTTGTATTAAGGCAGGGTCGGGTGCAGGTGTTGCATTTTGCAGCATCGGGAAAGCCGTCCTTGACATTGCCGAACGGACACAGCGCGTCGGCAGAAGAGTCCTTTGCGATGACGGAGCCGTTCAGTGCGATGCTTTCGGGATTGGAGCACCACGGACAACGCATCGTGCATCCTTGAAGATGGTAGACGAGTCTGTTGCCGGGACCGTCCTGCGAAAAGTTGAACCCCTTTTGTAAAATCTTAACAATCATAAATAGTCAGACCTACCAGATTAATAAATATTAATAATACATATAATACAATAATTTCAGCTTTTATACAATAGCAAAAACAGCTTTTTTGTATGTTTTTTATATATTTTTTTAATACGGCTTTGTTTATCGGAAAATTTTTAAAAAAATATCGGGAAGTTTTGCTATATTGTTTGACATATTGATAAAAATAAATTACAATATAATGAATGAGCAGACTGGGCAGTCGCAGGCACACATTTGTGTGCGTGAGGAAAGTCCGGGCTCCGCAGAGCGGGACAACGGCTAACGGCCGCCGAGGGTGACCTTAGGGAAAGTGCAACAGAGATATACCGCCCGATTTTTTCGGGTAAGGGTGGAAAGGCGAGGTAAGAGCTCACCGGCGTGAAGGAGACTTCACGGCCATGTAAACCCTGTCCGGAGCAACATCGATTGGAGTATACGCTTGCTCGGCGCAGTCTCCGACGGATGGCGAAAGTTTGTCGGCAACGGCAAACGTAGAAAGATGATTGCCTTAAACGACAGAACCCGGCTTACAGGTCTGCTCATTTTTACGAGGAGTGTTTTTATGGGAAAAGTTAAATATATTATCAGCAGAATCAAAAAGATGAATGCATCAAATATGCCTGTGTTGGCGAAGAAGGTTTCCGACCGAAGCGGCAAGCCGCGCCTTTTTGTTATGGCTGATATGGTCTGGTGCGGTCTGCGTTACCGTGCGGGCTTTACCGACTATGAGCTTTTCAATATGGAAAGAGCAAACGGCAAGCAAAGAAAAACATATGTTACACGCGGTATCAATGATGATCTTGTAAGCAGATATAACGATGCCGCATACAGACACATTTTTGTCAACAAGGACGAGTTCAACGAGATGTTCGGTGATTTTCTTCACCGTGACTGGATGAAGATTGTCAGCAGAGACAGTGAGGATTATAACGAAGCGGAGCAGCTTGAAAAGCTTGAAAAGCTTTGTAAAGGCAAAAAAGAAATTGTTGCAAAGCCACGTGATGAGATGTGCGGTAAGGGTATCGAAATGATCAATCCTGCCGACTACAGCAGCATCCGTGAGCTTTACGATCATTTACAGGATATAAACGCAGGACTTATAGAGGATTCGATAGTTCAGCATCCGCAGATGAATCTTCTTTATCCCGATTCGATCAACACGTTAAGGATGGTTACGCTTAACAACGGCAAGGCGGTTACGCTTGTTCTGGCGGTATGCAGAATGGGCAACGGTGCGCGTGTTGACAACTTCCTCAACGGAGGTATGATGACCAGAATCAACACCGAAACGGGCGAGCTTATGTATGATGCGGTTAATGCGATGAATGATGTTTTCTCTCATCATCCCGTAACGGGAACAAAGGTTGTCGGCTTCCGTATTCCGATGTGGGACAGATGTGTGGAAACGGCAAAGAAAGCGGCGCTCGTGTGTCCGCAGGTAGGTTATGTAGGCTGGGATATAGCGGTCACTCCCGACGGACCCGTGCTTGTTGAAGGAAATGAATTTCCGGGTCATTGTCTGTATCAGCTTCCGCCGCATACACCCGATAACTACGGTGTTTTACCATTGTTTACAAAAGCGATAAATGCAACGGAATAAGTTACGGCTTTACCCCTGACGGCATATGCTGTTAGGGGTGATAGTAATGACAAACGATATTTTTAACGGTTTTATGCTCGCATTCTTTGTGCTCGCTTCGTTTACGGTGATATATGAGCTTGTGTTGCAGGTGTTGAGACCGGAAAAAGACGAAAGATATGTCATAGTGGTGTATATCAGTACATATACACCTGACGTTTGTGACAGGCTGTATTCGCACCTTATGCGGATTGATCTGCGCGGAGAGAGCGAAAATGCCTGTGTGATTGCAGTTGATACGGGAATGAGCGAAACAGAAAGACGCCTTTGCCGTGAATTCTGCACATCGACAAAGAATATTTATTTATGCGATCCGCAAGGGCTTAGTGTGCTGATCGCAGAATTTCAAAAGGACAGCAAAAATGGATTATCTGCAGAATGATGACAATACGGAGCTTCGGGGAAGCGTTGAGGGTATAGTGTTCCGCAACGAGGATAACGGCTTTACCGTTCTTGAGCTCAACAGCGGTGACGAGCTTGAAACGGTAGTAGGCGTGCTTCCCTGTGTCTCTCCGGGGGAAGAGCTGAGACTTCTCGGCAAATGGGATTTTCACGCTTCGTTCGGCAGACAGTTCAAGGCAACGCTTTGCGAAAGACGCCTGCCGTCAACATCGGCAGATCTTAAGGTGTATCTGTCAAGCGGTGCCATCAAGGGTATAGGTCCTGCAACCGCATTGAAAATAGTTGAAGCGTTCGGTGAGGATTCGTTCAATGTTCTTGAGAACGATCCGAAAAGACTGTCAACAATAAAAGGAATATCGCTTAAAAAAGCTAATGAAATATGCGAAAGCTTCAAGCAGCAGTTTGCCGTACGTGAGGTTATGATCGCACTTGAAAAGTTCGGTATGACATCTTCCGAGTGCGTCAGGGTGTACAAAATGTTCGGCAATCTGTCTGTTGATATTGTAAAGAGCAATCCGTACAAGCTGTGTGCGGTAAACGGAATCAGCTTTGACCGAGCCGATACGATAGCTCACGCTATGGATGAAAATCCCGATGTGTTGATGCGTTCTGCGGCAGGTATTGTCCATGTCGTAAAGCACAATATCGCAAACGGTCATACGTGTTTGCCTACAGAAAAGCTGTTGCCGCTGTGTGCTTCTTTTCTTGATATAACCGAAGAGCAGGCATCGGCGGTGCTTGACGATCTTGTATGTAATTTTTCGCTTGTCAGAGAAGAGATTGACGGCAGATACTTTATCTTTTTGCCTCAGATGTATGAAGCGGAAAGAAGTGCGGCTGACCTGATAAAGCAAAAACTGCAGTTTCCGCCTGCAGGCAGAAATACATTGGAAGAAGAAATAAGTGCGGCAGAAAAAAAGGAGTCTGTCGTTTATGAAAGCAAACAAAGACTTGCTATCAGAACAGCGGCGGAAAAGGGTCTGCTTATACTTACGGGAGGACCCGGCACAGGTAAAACAACGGCATTAAAAGGAATATTGAATTTATATGAAGAACAGGGTCTGGATGTTGTTCTGACGGCGCCGACAGGCAGAGCCGCAAAGCGTATGAGTGAGGTCACCGGCAGAGAGGCAAAGACGATTCACCGTTTGCTTGAAGTCGAGTGGGACGAGAGTGACAGACCGTATTTTCAGCGTAACGAAAGAAATCCCATCGAGGCATCGGCTGTAATAGTGGATGAGCTGTCGATGGTTGATATATATGTGTTTTCAAGCCTTATCAAGGCGTTGCCG
The DNA here is from genome assembly GCA_017397655.1 of Clostridia bacterium. Taxonomy (GTDB): domain Bacteria; phylum Bacillota; class Clostridia; order Oscillospirales; family Acutalibacteraceae; genus UBA1425. The sequence goes on from JAFQIG010000010.1 coordinate 114,477, forward strand.
CTTGGCTGCAGATTGATTATGGTAGGGGATTCCGACCAGCTGCCTCCTGTCGGAGCGGGCAATGTTCTTCATGATCTGATAGAATCGGGACTGCTTCCCGTTGTTGCGCTGACAGAGGTATTCCGTCAGGCGTCCGAAAGCCTTATTATCACGAATGCTCACAGAATAGTAAAGGGTGATATGCCCGATCTTCATTGCAAAAACAAGGATTTTTTCTATATGGAACGGACAACCTATGCGGCGACGCAGACGATAGTATCGCTGTGCTCCGACAGGCTTCCGAAGGCATACGGTTATTCTGCGATTGATGACATTCAGGTTCTGTGTCCGTCAAGGAAGGGAGAAACAGGCTCTGCCAACATCAACCGACTTTTGCAGGAAAAACTGAATCCTCCGTCAAAGGGAAAGCGTGAAATCCGTATAAAAGGCCATATCCTGCGTGAAGGAGATAAGGTCATGCAGGTCAAGAATAATTATGACATCATCTGGGACAAGGATGACGAAAACGGAACAGGCGTCTACAACGGCGATATAGGAATACTTGAATGGATCAACCATGAAACGGGCTGTCTGTGTGTTGTGTTTGACGGCAGATACGCTACATACACATTTGAGCAGGCGCAGGACATTGAACTGGCATATGCGATAACGGTGCATAAAAGTCAGGGAAGCGAGTTTCCGGCAGTTATTGTTCCTGTTGTAGGAATAGTTCCACAGCTGTCATACAGAAATCTTTTGTATACTGCAGTCACGAGAGCCAAAGGATTGCTGATACTGGTCGGGCAGGAAGGTCAGATCAGAGAGATGACGATGAATGACAAAAAAGCAAAGCGTTATTCTGCGTTAAGGGCGTTTTTGAATGATTGAGTTTAAGTATATTGTGCAAGCTCTCAAATATATGGTGTTTCCGAAAAGATGTTATCTTTGCGGACGGGTTATCGCTCCCGAAGAAGACGAATGTCCCGTATGTGAAAAGGAAGTGCGTCGTATACAGTTGCCCGTTTGCTACAGATGCGCTGCGGAAAAAGAGAGATGCAGATGCAAGAAACACCGCAACAGGTTTGTGACTGCTTTTGTATCACCTTTCTACTACACAGGAAAGGTGAAAAGCAGTATTTACAGACTGAAGTTCGGAAAAGAGCGTGACATAGCGGTTTCTTTCGGCAAAGAGATGGCATCTTTTGTCAGAAAGGCATATGAAGGAGTTAAGTTTGATCTGATAACATATGTTCCGATGACGGAAAAAGAGTACCTCGCAAGAGGATTCAATCAGGTGGAGATTATGGCGGATGAGATGTCAGAGAATCTCGGCATACCGTGCAGGAAGGTACTCTCAAAGCTTTACGAGACAAAGAGTCAACGCTCGTTGAAGGAGCGTTACCGATCGGGTAATGTGCTCGGCGTTTTTGATGTTTGTGACAGAGATGCCGTTAAAAATAAAACTATACTGTTATGTGACGATGTTCTGACTACGGGAGCAACGCTGACAGAATGTGCAAAGATGTTGATGATTCGCGGTGCACGTGAGGTTATGTGTGTGACGGCGGTTGTCGGTATACCGAAAGGAAAGAGGAGGTAAAAGTTAATGTTTATATCTGATATTTTCAAAAACAAAAAACCGATTTCATTTGAGATATTCCCTCCGAAGGGAGAGCTGTCGCTGGAATCATTCCGTGAGACTATGATACCTCTTGCGAAGCTTTCTCCCGATTATATCAGCGTGACGTGTTCGGCAGGAGGAACGGGTCACAGAGATCGCACGGCAATGCTTGCAGGTATAATAAAGAACGAGTTTGGTATTGAAGCGTGTGCACACCTTACCTGTATTAATTCAGATGAAAAAAGAATTATCGAAGATGTGGAATGTATAAAGGCCAACGGAATAGAAAATATACTTGCGCTCAGAGGAGATATAAGTCCGGGTGGCGTTCCTGGAGAGTTTCGTCACGCAAGCGATCTTATGAAGTTTATAGATGACGATGAGCTGTGTCTCGGAGGAGCGTGTTACCCAGAAGGACACGTGGAGTCGCAAAAGCCCGATGATGATCTTATTCATCTTTACGGAAAACAGCAAGCCGGAGCGAAGTTCCTTGTAACACAGCTTTTCTTCGAGAACGAGCGTTTTTACCGTTTTCTTGAAAAGATCAGAAAGGCGGGAATCACGATTCCCGTTACAACGGGAGTAATGCCGATACTCGGCAAATCACAGATTTCAAGAATGATTTTTATGTGCGGAGCATCGCTTCCGTCCGAGATAATCAGAATTTTAAACAGATACGAGAATGATCCCGATTCACTTTGCAAGGCAGGCATCGACTATGCCGCAAGACAGATCGAGGATTTATTGAAAAACGGTGCCGACGGTGCACATATCTATACAATGAACCGACCCGAGATCGCAACAAGCATACTTGAATATCTTAAATAAGAAGGAATTATAAATGCTTTTTGATAAAAAGATTCTGGTACTTGACGGTGCAATGGGCACAATGCTGCAGGACGGTGTTCTGCAGGACGGACAGGCGCCCGAAATGCTGAACGTAACATCTCCCGATATCATAAGGGAAGTACATTGTAAATACGTGACGGCAGGTGCTGACATCATAACGACAAACACCTTCGGTGCAAACAGGCACAAGTATCACGGCGAAGTGCCTCTTTGTGATGTTATCCGTGAAGCGGTAAGCGTTGCAAAAAGTGTGTCACCTCGTTATGTTGCGCTTGATGTAGGTCCCACGGGTGCGCTTCTGAAGCCTTTCGGTGAAATGGATTTTGAAGAAGCAACCGATATTTTTAAAGAGCAGATAAGCATAGGCGCAAGGGCAGGCGCAGACATTGTTATTATAGAGACAATGTCCGACATACTGGAGGCAAAGGCGGCAATCATAGCGGCAAAGGAAGTATGCGACCTTCCGATATTTGTCTCGATGTCCTTTAATGCAGACGGACATACATTCCTCGGTGCATCTCCCGAATGTGCGGCGATAACCTTTTCGTCGCTCGGTGTTGCGGCATTGGGTGTAAACTGCTCAATGGGACCTTCCGATATGATGGATATTGTGGAAAAACTTCTGAAATATTCAACGGTACCTGTTTTTGTACAGCCTAATGCGGGACTTCCCGTTATGTGCGACGGTAAAACCTGTTATGATGTGTCACCGATTCAGTTTGCGGAATGTGTCGCAAAAATGGCGCATATGGGTGTGTCTTGTATCGGCGGTTGTTGCGGAACTACGCCGGATTATATCAAAGAGCTGAGAAAAATTGCGGATACCACGGACAGAAAGCTTCTTGATGTAAAGAGCGGAGCTTTTGTTACAAGTGCTTCAAAGCACATAGATCTTGATAAAGGCATAGCAGTCATTGGCGAGAGAATTAATCCGACAGGCAAAAAGAAGCTTAAAGAAGCACTTTTGTCAAAGGATTATGATTATGTAATCAAAGAAGCAATAGATCAGAGTGACTGTAATGCAGATATACTCGACGTCAATGCAGGACTTCCCGGTATAGACGAGATCGAGACTCTTTCCTTACTTGTTGACAAGCTGCAGTCGGCGGTATCGCTTCCCTTACAGATAGACAGCTCGGATGCGACAGCAGTCGAAGCGGCAGTCAGAAGATACAGAGGCAAGCCGATTATAAATTCCGTTAACGGCAAAAAAGAGAGTATGGATGCTGTCTTGCCTGTCGTAAAAAAATACGGAGCATCGGTAGTTGTGTTGACTCTTGATGAAAGCGGTATACCGTCTGATGCCGAGGGCAGGATAGAGGTTGCAAAAAAGATACTGAACGAAGCGGAAAAATACGGCATACCGAAAGAGGATATATATGTTGACTGTCTTGTGCTTACCGCATCGACGAATCAACAGGGTGTTGTCGAGACGCTGAAGGCTGTCCGTATGGTACGTGAAGAGCTCGGACTCAAAACGGTTCTCGGAGTCAGCAATGTGTCCTTCGGACTGCCTGACAGAGAGCTTCTCAACAGCACATTTTTAGCTTGTGCATTGGCAAACGGACTCAATATGCCGATACTCAATCCGTTGTCAAAAAAGTATATGGACGTTATTGATTCTTTCAGAGTTATTAATTGTGAGGATACAGAATCAAAGGAATATATATCAAAGCATTCCGATAAGAAGCAGATGCCCGAAGCTGAAAAAGTATCAACGGATATTGCTTCATTGGTAATCAGCGGACGCAGGGGACAGATGAAGGATGCCGTACAGGCAGAGCTTGAAAGAAAACCTGCTATAGAAATTATCAACACCTGTCTGATACCTGCGCTTGACGAGGTCGGAAACAGATTTGAAAAAGGCACGTTTTTCCTGCCCGAACTTGTAGCGGCTGCGGAAGCGGCAAAGGTCGGATTTGACGTGTTGTCCGAATCCGACAGAGGCAAAAAGTCGGGCGGAGAAAAAATAATAACGGCAACGGTAAAGGGCGATATTCACGATATCGGAAAGAATATAGTCAAAATGTTGCTTGAAAACTACGGATACGAGGTGATAGACCTCGGCAAGGATGTACCGCCCGAAAAGATAGCGGATGAGGTGATCTCTCACGGTGTAAAGCTTGCAGTTTTAAGCGCACTTATGACAACAACGGTAAAGTATATGAAGGAGACCGTTGACTGTCTGAAGAGCAGAGGCTGTGACTGCCTTGTAATGGTAGGCGGTGCAGTAGTAACACAGGACTTTGCCGATTCGATAGGAGCAGACTTTTATGCAAAGGATGCGGCACAGGCGGCAAAGATAGCATCAGAGGTTTTTAAAGAATGAATCAGCACAGAATAGTCAGCAAAACACCGCTTTTTAACGAAAAGGGCGGAATCAAAGATCCGGGTTATTGCACAAATAATCTGTACAAATACAACAGAAAAGACATTAAAGCGAATCCTTTCAGAATAAAGGAATGGGATTTTTATCAGTTTTCAAACGAAAGATATACCGTTCAGATGACGGTTGCCGACATCTCAATGGGATCGGGAGCTAACTTTGCGATTTTTGACAGGACAAACGGTAACAAGGTCGAAGCTATGCGTATAAGCCTTCTGACACTCGGAAGAACAGGTCTTTCGTCAAAAGCATCAGATCCCAATATCCTGAAGATCAGCAAAAAGAACTTTGAGTTCAGAATATGTACTTCAAAGAAGAAGCGCTGTTTTTCGCTTGATGCAAAGGGATCGCACGGCGAGAAAATATGTGTACGGCTTGAAGCAGAGATTCCGAAAGGTCTTGAATCATTGACAATGGCGGTTCCGTTCTCGGACGATTATCATTTTTATCTTAACGAAAAGATAAATTCCATGCCTGTCAAAGGCTTTGTCGAAGCAGGCGATATCCGCACCGAATTTTTACCCGACCGACATTTCTGCATACTTGACTGGGGCAGAGGTGTCTGGCCGTATAAGTGCTGTTGGTATTGGGGTAACGGTAACCATGTTACGGACAGCGGTGATGTTTTCGGGTTCGAGATCGGCTGGGGCTTCGGCGATATGAGCAATGCAAGTGAGAATATGATCTTTTTCAACGGTAAGGCTCATAAGATCGGTGAAATAACACTTCAAAAAGAGGATTATATGAAGCCGTGGCACTTTACGTCGGATGACGGCAGATTCAACTTTACAATGATACCCGAATATGACAATTATTCATCGTCAAGAGTTCTTGGCCTTATCGGTAACAGGTGTCATCAGGTGTTCGGTAAATGGTACGGCACGGCAGTGCTTGATGACGGCACAAAAGTAGAGATAAACAATATGACGGCATTTTGTGAATTTTCAGATAACAGGTGGTAAATTATGTTAATAGAAAAGAAAATAAAATTTAATGCAGATAAAAAGCTGAGAATAATGCAGGTCAGCGATGCACAGGATATGCACATAATCAGACCCGAAATGTTCCGTATGCTTGCATATGCCTACGATACGTACAAGCCTGATCTTGTAATTCTGGCAGGAGACAATATTCTCGGTAATCATATTGACGATATGCCGATCGGCTCAAAGCATCCCAAGCGTACCAAAAGCTTCACGGAAAAAAGAATTCGCAAGGCGCTGGACTATCTTTTGAGTCCGCTTGAAAAAAGAGGAATTCCCTTTACTTTTGTGTACGGTAATCACGATTGTATGAATGCTCTTTCCGAAAGAGAGCAGGCAGCAATCTATGCCGAGTACGGTTGCTTTTTCGGACTTAACGAGGACGAGAATATCTCGTGCGATACGTTTAATTTCCCTCTTTACTCACACGACGGCAGAATGATTTATAACATCTGGATGATGAACTCGGCAGGCAAGTACAAAAACGGTCACAGGTATATAGGCGTACAGAAGAAGTCGCTTGATTGGTACGAAAAAAGAGCGAACGAGCTTAAGGAGCAAAACGGCGGTGAATATGTGCGTTCGCTGATGTTCCAGCACGTACCGTTCCCCGAAAGCCGTGAGCTGTTCAAGGTCTGCTCAAGAGAGAATCCGGGTGCGGCACATGACGGTAACGGCAGACATTATCGCCTTGATACGGAAAAAGCAAAGGGAATAGCATACGAATACGATTTTGAAGAGCAGGATACACATCAGCTTGAAACAATAAAGAGAGTCGGAGATGTCGATGCCGTAGTATCTGCACATCTTCATATCAACGCTTTTGACGGAGTTGTTGACGGAGTCCGTGTAATCGAATCACCGGGAGCATCGTTCAGATGCTACGGACTTCCCTATACAAGGGGCATCAGAATATTTGACTTTAATGAGGATGATCCCTCTGCATTCACAACGCAGGTGATAACGTATTTTGAAATGTTCGGTGAAAACTTCTCCAGCAAGTTCAGATATTTTATGAATGCGGATGAAATGGAAAAGAAAAAGAATATCGCCCTAACAGCAGCAGGTGCAGCACTTGTCGGCGGTGCAATAGCGGCATCAAAGATAATAAACAAGAAAATCAAATAAAAACACGCCCTTGCCATACCAAAACGGCAGGGGCGTTTTACTGTTGAAAAAAGAAAATATCCGTGATATAATAAAAACAGAACTGAATGGGAGGTTTTGACAATGATAGAGCTTTTTCAAAAAATTCTTTCCGTTATTATGTCCCTTTTTGTGTGGCTCGGTGTTCCTGTAGAACATACAGATAGTGTTACAACTGCTGAGGATGAGTTTGTCGATGTAGATCCAAATTGGAATATTTCCTCAAGCGAAACTGAATTTTTTTTAAACAATCCCTCTTTCTGGTTAACATATGAGATTAAAGATCAAAAAGCGTATATAACAGGAGCAAAAGAAATTTGGATTGGTTATGACGGATTTATTTACAGATCGCCGACTCCATTGATTTTTCCCGAAACAATAGAGGGTTGTCCGGTTGTTTCAATAGGTGGACTGAACGGTGATCCTTGGCCTCACAGCTTGTGTTTCGGAAATGACTTTTCAGACAGTTATGATACCATTACAATTCCCGATACCGTAGAGACAATCGAGGATAATGCATTTTCTGCCATAGATGCAAGTGTGGTATATATAGGCAAAAACGTTAAAACAATCGGGCATCGTGCGTTTGAGTATTACAAAGACGTTAGCGGAGTTCGAGATGGCACGATTATCGTTGGAAAATCGGTAGAAACGGTATACCGTAACTCGTTTATGATGTATGATTGTACAATTTGTTGTTATAAAGACTCTGCCGTATATGAGTGTTTTAAAGATTTAAATGAGCAATCATACAGAATTATAATTATCAATGAATCACATCTGACATCAAACACAGCGACAATTGATGATGAGTTGAATGTCAGAGGACTGCCGTCAGGACTGACGAAAGAGACGGTAAAGGATTATGTATCGGTAGACGGTGATGCGATCATGGAGATAAGCGATGATGTTATCACGACAGGTACGACAATCGAGCTTATCAACAGAGAGTACGGAACAATCGACAACACCTACACCGTAATAATTGACGGTGACATAAACGGTGACGGAAGCAAAGCTTCATCCGAGGACTTCACCGCAATGCGTGACATTATCACGGGAAGCGATTCCGAATACTCCGACATAAACAAACAGGCAGCCGACCTCAACGGTGACGGCATCGTCAATTCCACCGACCTCACCATAATGAAATCATTACTTAACTGAACAATCGCCCTTGCTGTACCACATAGCAAGGGCGATTTACTATTGTAAAAAAGAAATATTTATGTTACAATAAAAATATAAATTATGGGAGGTTGTTACGTTGAGAAAACTTTTTAGAAAGATACTTTCCCTGATACTTGCTGTTTTTATGCCGACTGCTACGGTTATTCCGATGACTGAACCTGTAAAAATTGAAGATACAACCGTTTCTGTGGCAAGTGACTATATTTTCGGTGGAACCAACTACGGGCACGTTGTTGATTACCTTATAAAAGATGATAACGGAGTCAAAGGTTTTTTGTACAGTAACGGAGAAATTATCATCACCGGTGCAGATACAAGTATAAAAGATCTTGTAATCCCCGACGAAATTGACGGCTATCCTGTTACGGCAATCGCCGACAGAGCCTTTGCGAGTGAACCGGATGTCGATCTTAATATGTATTATTTTGATACTGTCACTATCGGCGATAATGTCAGATATATAGGCAAATGGGCGTTTGGATATCAAGAAAGCATACAGCTGATTGTTTTTGGAGAGAATGTTGAAGAAATCGGACAGGGTGCTTTTGAAGTCTGTAATCCCCAAAAAATTGTATGGAACGACAAAATTAAGATTCTACGCTCCTGCGCTTTTGCAATGATGATAGTTGCTTCGGAAGGAGTGTTTCCGTTACCGGATTCTATCGAAATTTTAGAATATTATGCAATTGGTGGGTCACAAGATACTATCGTTGTCAGAGAAAATGTAAAATATATTGAAAAATGTGCGATTTGGTGTGATAATCTCGTAGTACTTAATATGGATATGGAAATCAGTTCTTATGAAAAAGATAGTACACATATCGGAGGTTTCCCGAACGATGATGCAATAATCTACTGTCTTGAAAACTCCACAATGCACCAAAAGCTGAAAAGCGGAGAGATCAATAACGAATATCACCTGATAGAGAACGCATATCTGACTTCGGAAACGGTTGACATAAGCGAGGATTATGTAATATCGGGACTTCAAGGCGGACTGACTGAAAATGATTTAAAATCATATCTCAATGTAGAGGGAGAAGCAGAAATCAGAGTTTCGGACGAAGTTGTAAAAACCGGTACAAAAATAGAACTTGTCAACGCCGATCCCGAATTTGTATACAAAACATATACGGCAGTCGTTGACGGTGACATAAACGGAGACGGTCTGACAGGAGCAGCCGAGGACTTTTCTGCAATGCGTGACATCATCACGGGCAGCGATTCCGAATACTCCGACATAAACAAACAGGCAGCCGACCTCAACAGTGACGGAATCGTCAACTCCACCGACCTCACCATAATGAAATCATTACTCAACTGAATAAAAATCAAGATTCTTCGCTTATCACCATGACAAAGCGAAGAATCTTTTTTAGTTCGGTAAATATTCTGTTAATTAATCTGTTTGTTTTGCGGATATTGTGCCCGTATACTCATCAAGAAATGCTTCTGCACACTTTGAGAATGTTACGTCTGCTTCTTTATCGTTAAAGCCGAAACGAGCCGTAAAATTGCCGAAGTAATCATCAATGATCTGACAACGTAAGGTCATTTGTCTGTCGTTGCGCCATGCTGCACTCGTTGCACAGTTGTATCGGTATCCGTCATTGTTTTTTAATCCGCCATGCTCGGTAGAGTATCCGTCCTGAGGAAACTTGAAAAAGCAATTTTCGTTCCAGAAGAAAGGCAGTACTTTGTCGCCCTGTGCATTTGTATAATGCCACTCACCGCCCTTTTCATCAAATACAAAGAAAAACTTTTCAATGCCTGCCCGATTATCCTGACAGATATATATTTTGTTGCTTATGCTTTTCATCATCGGTGAAAAGCTTTTTCCTTTTGTGCCTGCAAGCTTTAACTCGCCGATGTCTGCCTGTTCGGATACGGGCAGGGGAGTATCTGACATCGGATTTACGATCTTCTCAAAGAATGCCGACATTATGATGCTTCGTGATGACGGATATCCCTGATTATCGGAATTTATTACAAAAATAAGGTCTTTATCGGGTATGCATACAGTCAGCTGATCGCCCATGCCGACAAATGCAAAGCCTCCGTAAGTGCACCAGATCTGATATCCGTATCCCTGACCGAAAAAGGTGTCAAAACCGCTTTCGCTGTTGTTGACAAGAGGAGAAACAGCTTCACGCAGATAGCTTTCGCTCAACAGCTGTTCACCGTTCCACTTGCCGTAATTCATTACAAAACGTCCGAAGGAAGCCATATCCCTTGCGGTACACAGCATTGCAGAATCTCCCCAGCTGTCGTTGTTCTTGCATTTGAGAATACGTGCAGTTTTAAAGGTTCCTGTTTTGTTAAAGATACGGCATTTAAGAAAATCAAGCAACGGCATCCCCGAAAGCTTTTCAACAAGTGATGACAGCACCTGAGATCCTGCACTGTCATAAGTCCAACGAAGCCCCGGTGTGTGATCGGCAACGGCTTCGTTGATATATTGATGTGTGCGGTCGGGATCATTACTGCCGAACCAATAATTCTGCGGAGCACCGCACGTACACATTGTCAGCATATCACGGATTGTCTGTTTTGCAAGATTCTCGGGAATTTCTCTGTCAATCTTTTCGGGAAAATGAGAAATAACGGTATCATCAAGAGACAGCTTTCCGTCATCAATCAAAAGACCGATGCCTATGCTGACAAAGCTTTTTGTCTGCGAGTACTGACGGTGTAAAAAGTCTTTATTAAACGGTTTCCAGTAGTATTCGGCAAAGATTTTATCGCCCTTCATCAGAAGTATATCATGAGTGACGCAACCTCCGTTGTTCAACATATCAATAAACTGTCTTATGTTGTCAGAGGGTAATCCTGCCGTTTCGGGAGTGATTTTTTCAAACATAAAAAAGCTCCTTTACTGTTATAAATCAAAAGCACACGGTAACACCAAAAGGATGAGACCGTGTGCTGTTGTTGATCGGAGTTCGGTTAATTATTCGTCAGTAATGTCAAAGCCGTTTGCTTCAAGATCAACATAATGAGATTCAACAAAAATGTTACCGAGCGAGTTAAGAGAAAGAGTTGTTCCGCCGATCATATCGCCGTCCCAATAGCTGCCGAAGCCTGTTTTTACGGAGTATGTAAGTCTGATTCCGTCATAGTAAACAGAATAATCGTTAACGTGATCGTGGCCTACAAGGATATTCTTTGTGCTGCCGAGGTCCTTGCAAAGTGTAAAGAAAGCGTTGTTGACGGGAGAAGAGCATACAGCCTCACGTCTGCGACCCGAAGCGATTTCGGAATACTGAGGATCGATAACGCCGAACTCTGCGCCCTCGGAATCCATCTTTACGGACTGCCATGCGTTTTCGTACTCAACAACGGGAATGTGCATGACTGCAGTGCTTTCGACAGTCTTTCCTTCCATTGCTGCGATGCCTTCAACTGCCCACTTGTACCATGCCTTCTGATTATCCCAGATGTGATCATAGCCGCTGACCGTTGAACCGTCTTCTTTAACGAAGTCGTCATTTGCGTGAGTATCAAACATAAAGAAAGTATGAATGATATGATCATTTTCGGTAACGTTGATGATATAGTTGCCGTAGCCCATATCCTTGGGACCGAAACGGAAGAGACAGTTTTCAGCCTGGGAGAGAAGATATGCAGCCCAGAATTCGCTGATACAGCGCTGACCGTCGTGGTTGCCCATAACGGGAGCCCACGGAATACCGAAGGAATCAATAAGCTTGATAAGCTCGATATAAGCCATGGTAGCCCATGCATTGTCACCGCTTAATGTGATAAGATCGGGCTTCTGCTCTTCTACAAGCTTTCTGATAAGAGTTTCGGTATAAATACCTTCTTTGTCGTAGATTTCTTCATCGTTAAGCTGAACGTCTGTAAGGTTAAGAACAACGAAATCTTCACCGGGAGTCTTTTTGAGTTCGATGTAATCGTCCTTGTCAAAGGTGTCGGTTTCGGACCATTCGGTAAAGAAAGCACCCTCGCCGCCGTTAGCAACAAAAGCAACTACGGGAGAGAGAATCTGACCGATCGAGAGGAAAAATGAAATAATGAGTTTTGCAATTGCCATTAGTACAGCCTCCTAATATTTTTTACTGTATAAATATACCACATTTTGTGTTGTATTGCAATAAGAATATCAAAAAACTTTACAATTGAAAAATAATGGTTTATAATCAAAAAGAGGTGAGAGGATGCTGCGAATAGCCGTTTGTGATGACGAGAAAAGAGAGTCTGACTATATAACCGCATTGGTTAATGAATGGGCAGAAGGCTGTGGGATCAAAACGGAGATTACCGTTTTTTTCAGCGCAGAGGAATTTCTTTTTAAATATGAAGAGGACAAGAATTTTGACATACTCTTGCTTGATATTCAGATGAAAGAGATGGACGGCATAGAGCTTGCCGAAAAAATCCGTGAATCGGATAAGTCTGTGCAGATTGTTTTTATTACGGGATTTACGGATTATATTTCACGTGGGTATGACGTTTCGGCGCTTCATTATCTTATCAAGCCTGTTGAAAAGGATAGGCTTTTTTCTGTTCTGAATAAAGCTGATGACAATCTTCGTAAAACGGAAAAGTTTATTCTGCTGACGGTTGATAATGAAAGCTTCAAGGTGAAGCTTAAGGATATAATTTATATCGAGGCATTCGGTCACTCGTGCTGTGTTGTTTGCAATAATCGGGATTATGAAGTCAAAAGTCCGATTTCCGATTTTTCAAAAATGCTTGATGAGAGCTTTGTTCGATGTCACCGTTCATATGTTGCCAATCTTCGGAATGTTTCAAGAATTACCAAAACGGATGTTGTTTTTGATAACGGTAAAAGCATTCCTGTTTCAAGACGGATGTACGGCGATGTGAATATTGCATTTATCAATTATTACAGAGGTGCAAATCAATGAATTATATTATAATCGGTGCGGCAATAGTCGCTATAGCGGTTTCTGTTGTAATTTCCGTGGTTATCACAAGAAAACGTGTTAACAGGTCGGCGGAAAGTCGCATTGCCGAATATCAGAATGAAGTGATCACGAAGCATTGCGAGGAAGTGCAGAGCATTTATAATATGATGCGGGGTTGGCGCCATGATTATAAAAATCACATTCAAGTAATGCGTGCATCGCTTGAGATGGGTAACCTTACGGAGCTGTCCGACTATCTCGGAGAGCTTTCTGCTGATCTTAACACGGTTGATACGTTAATCAAAACGGGCAATGTTATGGCGGATGCAATTCTCAACAGCAAGCTTGCACTCTGCAAAGCAAGAAATATCCCCTGTGAGGTTACTGCAACAATTCCCGAAGAATGCAGCGTCAATGATGTTGAGCTTTGCGTTATTATCGGCAATCTCCTTGACAACGCAATAGAAGCGTGTGAAAAGATTGAGGACAAAACGCAGAGCTTTATCCGTGTTTATATCGGAGCTTTTAAGAATCAGTTTTACATAAGTGTTTCTAACTCTATGATCGGCACTCCCGTCAAAAAGGGTAAGGTATACAAATCCTCAAAGGGTGAAGATCACGGCTTCGGTCTTATGCGTGTTGATTCAATTGCAGGTAAGTATAACGGCTTTGTCAACCGTCAGTTTGAGGAAGGTGTATTTGCTACCGAAATAATGTTACCGTTCGTGCAAAGTAAATGACCGTTCGTGCAAAAGCAGCCTTTTAAGGTTGCTTTTTTGGTATAGTGATGTCGGAGGTGACAATATGAGTAAACAAAAGAAAAGCAATCACCACAATATTTTTCAGAATCTGTGGTTTATTGCAAGGCACATGCATATGACGGACAAAACGGTATTCCGTACATATCTTGCCCGCATACCGATGTATCTCATTTTATCAATGGGCGGTATGTTTATGCCGACTGTCATAATTGCGCTTATTGAAAGAGATGAGAAAGTATCCGTGATTCTTTCGGCAATAGCGGTAATCAGCGTGGTGCTGATCCTTGCTCGGTATGTGTGGGGACGCGTCGAAGTCAGTATTATGTGTAAAAATCAAGATATCAACAGACGCTTTGAGATGATGCTTTGCACAAAAATGATGGATATGGATTACGAGATGCTTGAGACTCCGTCAATACGGATAAAGCAGCAAAAAGCGTTAAATTCCTTCAGATCAGAAAGAGTAGGCAGTTTTGTCTACTGGATTTTTACGACATTCGGAGTGCTTGTAGGCTTTTTGGGGATATCAGCCGTTATCTCGACACTCAGTCCCGTGATCATCGTGCTTTTGATCGTTTCTTTTGCTATACCGTTTTTGTTTGACAAGTATACGGATAAGCTGGTAAACAGAACAAAGGAGAAAAGAGCAGAAATTGACAGACATCTTAATTATGTGACAAGAAGCTCAAGAGACTTTTATATGGCAAAGGATATACGTCTTTTTGCCATTAAAGAGTGCTTTGTGAGAATAGCAGAATACTTTACCGGTGAAAAGAAGTTCTGGACAAGCAAGGTGTATTTCTATTACTTCCTGTCCGATATTGTAAAAGCACTTATGACTCTGATAGTTACGGGGGGTGCATATGCGTATCTGATTTATATGTGCACGACCTCCGATCTCAGCGGTGCCGAGCTTGTGCTTTACATTACTGCGATACTTGAGTTTAACAGCTATGTCATCAATATTGTAAATCACATTGATGAAATTATCGAATGTAATTATGTTGTCAACGATTTCAGAGAGTTTCTGGATATTGAGAACGTAATGAAAAATTATGACGGGCAGCCCGTACCGCAGGCGGACGGCTACACGATAGATGTCAGAAATCTCAGCTTTACTTATCCCGAAAGCGAGGAGCCTGTACTGGAAAATGTTAATCTGCATATTGATGCAGGCGAAAAAATAGCCATAGTCGGACTTAACGGAAGCGGTAAATCAACACTTGTCAAGCTGCTTTGCGGCCTGTACAGACCGACCGAGGGTGAAATTCTGCTTAACGGAGTTAATATATCGGAGTTTAACAGGGACGAGTATTACAAATTGATTTCTGCAGTTTTTCAGGATATACGCATTATGCCTGTCAGCATAGCGGAAAACATATCTATGCGACCGATGGATGAAACGGACATCGAGATGGTCAAGGTGTGCATTGAGCTTTCGGGTCTTTCAAAAAAGGTTGAAGGACTTAAAGACGGAATCGAAACGAAGCTTATGAAAAACCTCAACAAGGATGCACAGGAGCTGTCGGGAGGCGAACTGCAAAAGATGCTGTTGGCAAGAGCGATCTATAAACAGTCGCCGATAATCATTCTTGATGAGCCTACAGCGGCACTTGATCCGATAGCGGAAAACGATATGTATCTTAAATACAACAAGCTGACAAAGGGTAAGATATCGGTATACATATCGCACAGGTTATCGTCAACAAGATTCTGTGACAGAATTGTTTTGATAGACAACAAAACGATAACGGAAAGCGGAACGCATGACGAGCTGATGGCTCTGAATGGCAAATATGCCGAAATTTTCAATATTCAGATGCAGTATTATAAAAAGGAGAGTGAGCGAAATGAAGCTGAAAGAGAAGCTTGACGTCATTAAAAAAGATATCAGGATATCAAAAAAAGCGATAAATCTTATACGTTCACTTGCACCGAAATTTATTTTGCATACACTTCTTTATTGGTTGCATTTTCCGATATCAACGTTTGTCAAGACATACCTTGCCGCCGAAATTATCAACGAGGTGACCGGAGGCAGGGATAAAGAACGGATGGCAATAATGGTTGTCATTATGGTTATTGCAGAGTTCTTGTTTGTGATAGCGAGCAAGTATTCATGGCGAAAAATAAATACCAACTGCATTGTTTTGCAACAGCGTGAAGAAATGTATCTGAACGAAAAAAGCTTTTCAATGGATTATAAGCTTATCGAATCATCAAAAATCAGAGAAATGCGTCAGGCTATAACAGAGCAAAACGGCGTGTTCGAAAGATTCACCGATGCTTTGACAAGGATATTTCAAATGGTTGGCCACTTTGCGGCTTCGCTGCTTTTGATTCTGGATGTTTTTATTAACAAAAGTGAAAACGAGCTTTCGGGTGTTATGTATCTTGCAAACACATGGTGGAGCGCTCTGTTGCTTGTTGCGTTAGTGGCACTTTCGTGTGTTGTTTCGATAAAAAACAGCAAAAAAGCAACCGAATATAATTATAAAAGTCACAAGAATTTATCGGAAACGAAAAAACTCTATTCGTATTATATGCATGACTATCTTGCCGATATAAAATCGTGTAAGGATGTGCATATTTATAATCAGAAAGAGCTTATAAACGATACCTCCGAAAAAATCCATTTTAATGTTCTGTCAATTTTAAGAAAAAAAGCGGAATTTCAAAACAAGCAGAATAACAAATCGAATGTAGTTCAAAAAGCAGTGGACGGCTTTGTGTATGCGTTTGTGGCGCTTAAAACGGTTTCGGGAGCAATCGGCATCGGCAGCTTCCTTAAATGCATAAACGGTTTTATACATTTAAAACAAAGCTTGGAGATTATGGGAGCGGCTTTTGTCGGTTGGCATGAAAGCATCAGATATGTCGAAGACTTTTTTGAATATGCAGATATTCCGAACGAGATGTACTACGGCAAAATACCGACGGAAAAAAGATCGGATAACAGATATGATATCGAATTTCATAATGTCAGCTTCAAGTATCCCGGAAGCGAGGAGTATGCCGTCAAGAATCTTAATATCAGCTTCAGAGTGGGAGATAAGGTGGCTGTTGTCGGTATGAACGGAAGCGGTAAAACAACGATGATAAAGCTGCTTTGCCGTCTGTATGACCCGACCGAGGGATACATAACGCTTAACGGAATAGACATCAAAAAGTATAAATATAACGATTATCTTGATCTGTTTTCTGTCGTATTCCAGGATTTTAAATTATTCGCCTTCTCCGTAGGAGAAAATGTTGCCGCAAGCATTGATTATAATGAAGATAAAGTATGGTCTTCACTTGAAAAGGCGGGTATGCTTGAACGTGTCAAAGCTATGCCGAAAGGACTTGAAACTTCCGTTTACAAGGATTTTGAAGAAGACGGCGTTGAAATCTCCGGCGGTGAGGCGCAAAAAATCGCAATCGCACGAGCGATTTACAAGGATGCGGCATTTGTCGTTCTTGATGAACCTACGGCATCTCTTGATCCCATTGCCGAACACGAAATATATTCTCGTTTCAATGATATGGTCAAGGACAAAACAGCGGTTTATATCTCGCACCGACTTGCATCCTGTCGTTTCTGTGACAGAATTCTTGTTTTTAACGATGGTCAGCTAATTCAGGACGGTTCGCACGAAAAGCTTCTTGAAGATGTAAACGGCAAATACTCGGAGCTCTGGAATGCACAGGCTCAGCATTATAAGGAAGCAAAAGGTGCATAAAAAATATATGACAAGGAGTTCTGCGAGGTGTGGTATTACCTGGCGGAACCCCTTGTCTTGTTTTGTTATGAATTATAAGGTGATGTTATGTGTTTTTAAAGTTGAGGTGTGATTCATCAAAGGTGGTATAGAGAATGATCCGATCTTTTTTTGCGGATTTCATATTGTAATCGGATATGATCGAATCAATATCAATACATGAATCCTTTTTCAGATAAATTCTGTAATTGACCTTTCCGTTATCAAGAAACGCTTTGAGCTTTATTATGTCATTGCTGTACTTTTTCAGAGTTTTTTCAACTTCTTCGGGATAAACGTTTTCGCCGTTTTCACCAATGATTATATTTTGTTTTCTTCCGCAAAGATACAGCTTATTGCCCGAGAGATATCCGTAATCGCCCGTGATAAAATATCCGTCATCGGTAAATGAAGCTTTGGTTAATTCGTCGTTTTCGGCATAGCCGAGGAATACATTATCGCCCTTTACGGTGATGGAGCCGATACCGTTTTCATCGGGATTTAATATTTTTACACTGATGTTTTCAAATACCGTACCTACGCTTTCAAAATCGTCAAGATTCGGGTATTCGATAGAGAATGAAGATGCCGTTTCTGTCATGGCATAGGCATCAAGAAGGTACAGACCTGATTGCTTGTAAGCTTTTTTGATCTCACTTTCAAGCACGGCACCACCGGTAAAAAGGTATCTGATTCTGTTGCCGAAAGCGTTTTTGAGATTGTCTTTTGAAAGCTCGTATATTTTCTTGTAGGTCATGGGTACACCGCATAAAACTGTCGGATTTACCTCAAGAAGCTCTTTTGCGATATTTTCGGTCTTACTGCACAGATATATCTGACAACCCGAAAAAAAAGAATAAAGAAAGTTGTAAATGTTTGCGTAGGTGTGATGAAGAGGAATGAAAAGATATAATATATCGTTTTCACTGAATTTTATTCTTTTTTGAAAAGGAACAATTCCCGAAAGCATATTTTTTAAAGAGAGCATAATTCCTTTTGGGTTATGCGTTGTACCGCTTGAAAAAATAATCTTTGAACAAGCGTTTTCATCCTTTTTTACGGGAGGAGGATCGTCTGCTTTTTCGGATTTTTCGGGAATTATATCATTCATACACAAAAAACAAATGTTGTCAAAATTATGGCGTATACTTTGGATTATGTCATCTTTTTTTGAATCGTACAGAACGGCTTTTGCATTTAATCTGCTGATTATGCTGCACAGCTCTTCTTTTTTTGTCTGATGATTAATATTAACGCTAACGCCGACAAAAGCAAATACGGCAAGGTCAGAAATCATATAGTTGATCGAATTCTCACCGAAAATGATTATTCTTTTACCCGAAAGACCCTTGTTAATCAGAGCTTTTGCAGTTGAGCGTGTTTTATCAATAAAGTCACCGTAGGTTATACTGTAGCTTTTACCGTCTTTTTTACCCGAAACAAAGGAGTTGTCCTTGAATTCACGGTATGCACGGTTGAGCGTGTTTTCCATATCAAACATTAATATCTCTCTCCAGCAATACATATTCATAAACGGAATCTATTTTGTCCGATCCGTATGTCTGGGTGACCTTTCCGTCTCTTGCAAGAGCGCCTATGCCCGTGAGCTTATTGACCTTCAGCTCCTCGATGATGCTGTGAACAATCGCTTTTCCGAGTCCTCTGTGATTCTGATCGACACCCATATACATCATGACATACTCGGCAGGATGCTTTTTTATTTTCATTATTTTCAGGATGTTTAAGGGATTCAGATGATAAACGAGGTTATTGTAATTAGGAACGCTGATAAAGAATCCGACCATTTTTTCTTCATAGTAAGCAAGCTTTACCATAGAGAGATTAAGTATAATTCTGTAGCTGTCAAACATTTTCAGAAAGTCGTTTTTTTCAACATTTTTGAAAACAGGAAAATCGCTGTAAAGCTCTGTCAACAGATAATAAAGATCGTTCAGGATATTATCAAAATCTTTAATGTCGGGGCTTATGATTTTGTAACCTTTTTTTGTGAACTCATCAAAGCGGTTTTCGTATAATTCGTTGGTATATGTTTCATCTAAAGGCTTGAAAAGGTTGGATGTATAATGATGCTGAACGGAATAACCGTTTTCTTTGAAGAGCTTGTAATAGTAATCCTTATTATACGGCTCACCGGTATACGGCTTTCTGTCAAACATATTTATTTTAAGTCTGTACTTTATCCAGAAAGAAGCATCAACGGGACCGACTATTTTATCATATCCGTTTTTCTCAGCAAAGGCGTAAGCGCTGTCAAAAAGAAATTTTGCCGTATCCGAATCGTTGATACATTCAAAGAAACCGATATAAGCGGTTTTGTCATCGGGATATGTCGTTATTGCGAATCTTCCGACAGGTGTTTCATTTTTGCCGTAGATAATAAATTTATCAAGTCTGAAATAGGAGCTCATTGTGTGAGTGCCGTTGAGGAGTGCCTTGACATCACCCTCATCTTCCATGTTATCATCGGTATAAAGCTTTTTTGGCAAGCTCAAAAAATCCCTGATATATTTTTTTTCACAGTCAAATTTTATACATTTCATAAATTGTCGCACTTCCTTATAATTTTTACGGTACCTTCAGTACCGTTTATTTCGATTTCATCACCTGTTCTTACGGCATCGAGAAGATTCTTTACACCGACAACAGACGGTATTTTAAGCTCTCTTGATATGATTGCGGTATGTGACAAAAGAGACCCTTTTTCGGCGGCAACACCGTTTGCCGATGCAAGAAGAAAAACCCAACCGGGATCGGTCATCTTTGTTATCAGAATTTTATCTTTGACATCTTTTGCCTCACTCGGATTGTTGATTACAAGAGCCTTGCCTCTCACAATTCCGTTTGAGCAGGGTGTTCCGTGAAGCTCGTTCTCGTCAGAATAAACTCTCTCGGAATTGATGCTTGCGTGATGCTTGTCAAATTCGTTTTCGCTGAATACGAGCCTTGAGTATGCGGGAAGCTTTGAAAATGCCTCGTATGCCTTTTTACGGGAATTTACGGTATTCTTCATATCGGAGCCGACAACGGAAAGAGCTTTGAGTTCATCGAGTGTGAGATAAAAGACATCACGGGCATTTTCGATATAATCATATGATTTGTATATCTGACCGAGACGTAAAAAACTCTCGCGTGCCATTCCGTAAATTCTGCTTCTGTTGAGTCTTGATATTTCCCTGCTCATAATGCCTGACATACACTTTTTGATGAATAATTTTGTCAGGAAATCTTCGTTTGAGGTGTCTGTTTTTGAAGAAGAATTCATATCGGCAAAGGATTTACCGAGTCTTTGAAGATCTTTTCTGTATTCCTCGATTTTGTCAAGCAAAAGCTCGGGATTGGTTCTGAAGGTGAGACTTTCAAGCTTGAGTTCTTCAAGGTTTCTGTCACCGTACAGCTTGATATAGTCAAAAAACCTTTTTTCAAAAGCTGATTGAGAAAGAGAGTCCTTTTCATAGGCAAGGGCGATCATCTCTCGGATGGGCTTCAGACTTTCGATATTTGTCATACCGGAGATATAATTGTTTGCAATTTCTTCGTAATTTTCATATTTTGATTTAAGACGAGCCTTCAGAAGACCGGTAAAGATAAAGGCGTATGTATCATTGAGAAGCGTGATATCCCAGCACGACAGCAGCTTTTCTTCAACATTGCCGTACAGACGGAGTATATCACGGGCTGTTTTGGCTTTGGGGAATTCCGAGTAGAATTCCTCGTTGATTTTAGTGAAGCATCGGTTTATCATTTTCATATTTCTCGGAACGGATAAAAGCTCGTAAACCGAGTTGAAATATGTCATAGCTCTTCTGAATGGTGACAGTTCGACCTTTGATGAGTCATAGCTTTTATTGCCTACTCCGAGCATTTCCTGCCAAACGGGGATGATTTTTTCGCTGAACGGCAGGAACTTTATAACGGTGTACCAATTACTGATTTTGTAATATATTCTTCCGTTTGCAGATCCTACCATATTTTTAAAAACCGATTCGTGCTTTGCGAGCTCTTTTTTGCTTTTAAGTATACGGTAGCTGACACCCTTGAATACACCGCTGTATACAGAGTTTACAAATGAAACCGTCAGAGGCAGACTGATACCGGGATAGCTTTCAACAATGTTGCTGTTATCGAGTATGAGAGGGTTGCTGTCATCGAGTGTAGTGATATTTCTGACCTGAAGAACATAAATCACATTGTTGCAGATGCCGAATTCAATATCAAGATATTTTCCGAACAAAGGAATTATGTTCCTTGACAGATTAATCAGCTCATCAATGGTGTGTCTGTCGAGAATGTTCTTTGCGCCTTCGTAATAATAAACATTATCCGAAAGGTTGTAATAGTAGCTTGTTGTATCTGTTTTATCTGATACAACGTTTTCGCCGAGACCCTCGCCGACGGTAATCACCGCTTCATTAAGAATACCCATTGGATTTGCAGTAAAGATGATTCCCGATTGTTCAGACTGTACCATTTTCTGAACTATGACATTCATACGGAGTGTTTCTGCGGGAATACCTCTTTTCTTTATATAGGTGAGTACATTTTCATTATAGAGAGATTTGAAACAGTCACGGATTCGTTCATTCAGATTTTCGCGGTAAACATTGAGATATGTATCAAACTGACCTGCAAAGCTGTCGCCGAAGCCGTCTTCTGCATTAGCGCACGAACGGACGGCATAGCTTTCGTTGTCAGCATTTACCTTGAAATCGGTTTTAAGGCAAATGCCGATGTGCTCTTTCAGCAAAGCGCTAAGCTCAGATTCCGTCTTGTCGATGTGATTCTTCAGGAATTCCGAAAGACAGGGATCATTATCAAAAGCTTCATCAAAAGTAATTACGGTAAAAGGAGGAACATTGAATCCGTTGGATTTAAGTTTATACAGATTGTCTGCTTTAGTACCGAACATTATATCACCCCGAATAAAAGGAATATCACCACAGTAAGCAACATAGTGGATTCTTGCAGATATGTATAGATTTCAACCATTTTTACGAGACGGAAGCGTTCAGGATTCTTAATAAATCTGATAAACATTAACGTCATCCACGATACAAGGCACAGAAGAACTGCAACAGATATTTTATTGAGATTATAAACGAGTATCAAATTTGTCACGATATCGGCAAGAGTCAGAATCAGAACAAATTTTGTAGCCTTTTTGTAGCCGAACAGCTTTGAATAAGTTGTATAATCGTTTTCATCCTTAGGTGCTTTGATTTTTCTTGAAACTTCCCAGATAAGAGCAGGGAAGTAGAGCGTGAAGAATGCCATTATGGTAGTAAGAGAGAACGGAGAAAGTTCGTATTTTATGCAGGTGAAAGTAATGATGTACATATTAACGAACATCTGAACGGGATTGTGAGTGACAAGGGCAAGAGGAAGACTCGGCTGAATCTTGCTCTTTTTAAAGAACCATTTACTCATAAGAAAACCGTAAACATAAAGAATAACGAAAAAAAGAAAGTTATTCATAAAGACTGCATTCAGCACAATGGTAATTACCTGAACTATTGAGCAGACAATGATGATGTCTTTCTTTTCTACTCTGCCGGAAGGAAGAGGTCTGTGAGCAAAAAGTACTTTGTCAGTCTCGTAATCCTTAAGATCATCGGCAATTCTCAGCCACATGAGAAAAGCAAAAACCGTAAAACCTCCGATCAGTTCCTGATATCCGAAGTCGAATTTTGAAATACCCTCATTCATCAGAACAAAGAAGTGGATCTCAAGAAAAACGATGAATCCCAAAAGCAGTCTCGGGATAATAGGATACATCTCCTTAAAATAAATATGAAGCCTCTTCAGCAACAAAACCACCGCACTTTCTTTTTTTGTAAATTTTGACACATATAAAAATAAAAACTTACGTGTTGTAAAAAAATATAAGATAATTGTACTTTTTGATGTCGGAATCTTCTTTATGAGATAATTATAAAACAAAAAGTGATTAAAAAACAAGTAACAATGCAATTAAAATTAGATTAAAAAAGAATTAAGAAAATGTTAAGAAAACAAAATACAGGGACTTTTGATACGACCTCTTTGTATGTATTTATAAAGGGCTGTAAAAACAACCTAAAAAAATCCGAGATTCGCGAAAAGCGAGTCTCGGATTTTTTCTGAAGATGTCCATCTGTTATGCTTATTTAATATTTAAATTTCTTTACCGAGTATTTTTGCACTGCGGACAAGACGTTTACATCTGATCCAATCGGTTTTTCCGGGACACAGTCTGTAAAAGCCGAGCACGGCAAAAATAAACCAGGCGGATGTTGTGCCGTTATCCTCATCACCGGGATATCCGTCATCCGTAGCAGAAAAAGCTTCACGGGCGAGTCTTTCTACCCAATAGTCGGTTTTTTCCTGCTCACCGAGTGCCGCATAGATGAAAGGAATGTGGAAAGACGGCTGATTTGATATTGCCATCTGACCGAAATCTATCAATGCCATTTCGGTCATTTCGTGAATTTCTCCGTTATATCCGAAAACACGGTAGGAGGGATCGGATGCAAAAAGCTCGTCAAGCTTTTTGATAAGATTTTCTTTACCGCCGTACAAATCGGCAAGACCTTCTATATCATGCGGTACTGCAAAGGAATTCTGCCAGGCAGAGCCTTCGGTGTATTCGCCACCCCAGGAGGCAGGATCAAAAAACTCTGCCTTCTGTCCGTTTTTGTCTTTTCCCCGCATAAAACCGCTTTCAGTGTCGAAGAGATTCTTATAGTTCTTTGAACGTGCCATATACTCATCGACAAGATCGTCGCGTCCCAGCACTTTTGCAACTGTTGCGATACACCAGTCACCGTATGCCGCGTCAAGAGTCAGATTGACCGATTCACGGTATTCTCTCGGCACATAGCCGTTTTTAAGATAGAACTCAACACCTGTGCGACCGAATCTGTCCTCGGGAGCGGGATTGTTTGCGTGGTTGAGCATTCCCTCAAGAGCTTTTTCAAGCACCTCACGGCTTCCGATACCGTTTACCGCAGCTTCCGCTATAACAGCATCGATAAGCGTGCTGGGCATACATCCGACCTCGCCGATAGAAGGCCATCTCGGCAACCAACCGCCTTCGACATAGTCAGTCACAAAGCCTTCAAGTGTTTCTGCGAATTCATCACGTGCAACAAGTGTGTAAAGGGGATATACTGTTCGGTATGTATCCCAGAAGCCGTTATCCGTATACCTTACACCGGGATGTACCTTTCCGTCAAAGGGTGAGTAATGAACGGGATTGTTGTCGCTGTCAAGCTCGTATGCCATATGGGGGAATAAAAACGGACGGTAAAGACACGAGTAAAATGTTTTCATCATATCTTCATCGGCATCAATCTCGATTCGTGAAAGCTTTTCTTCCCAGTTTTCCTCAGCAAGAGAACAAAGCTCGTCAAAAGAAAGATTTTTACATTCACGACTAATCGTTGCGAGAGCAAGCTCGTGACTTATATAAGAGATGCCGATACGTGCTTCACAAACTTTGGAACGAAGCCCTACATGAACAGCAGTATTTTCACCGTTTCCAAAGGATTCGATTCTTTTGCTGTCTGCACAGTCATTCAAAAACTTAACAGCAAAGTACATTTTAAAATCCTTTGCCTTGTCATTGGAATGACCGTCGGTTGTGCCGAAAAGTGTAGCTGTTTCGTTGTCGAAACGGTATTCATAATTACCCTTTACAGGCAAAAAAGACAGTACAGAGGGGCGATCATCACAAAAAGTAAGACGCAAGGCGGCACCACGAAGTGTAGGCGTCAGCTCAAATATGCAGTTAGAGCGTAAAAACTTAAGTGAAAGTCTGTCGGGACGCTGAACCGAATCCTGAATTCTGTATCCTGACCAGGCACCGCTTCCCGTGTTTGAAATAACATCGTTTTGCGGTATCATAAGAAATGTGCCGTAATCATTGATCCAAGGACTGGGCTGATGAGTAAGACGCACACCTTCGGCAAACTCGTGATCGGGATGATAATACCATTGAGATCTTCCGTCAGTCTGGATAGCAAACGAAGCCATTCCGAACGGAAGCTGTGTCAGAGGCAGAGTGTTGCCGTAAGAACGACGCGGATGAGATTTTGTGCCCATTTTAATATTGACATAAGGGATGTATTTCATATTTGAACCTCCTTGTTTGTATACTTTTTGAAAAGGCAATTAATATGGTTTTGAAAGGAATCTTTTCGCCACAACTGCGTTAAAAATCATTGAAATAGCCTCGTATTTCCGCTGATTTTTGCCTTGTTGTGACAAAAATCTTCTCTTTCAAAACTGCGT
>JAFQIG010000011.1 GCA_017397655.1 Clostridia bacterium
CCATTTCTTCTTCACATCCCTCGGGCAGATTGGGATTGCCGTTGTAGAGGTCTTTGATTATGCACATCATTTTTACAACAAATTCCCACTCTTCCTCTTTCTTTTCGGGAGATTTCTGCATATTTTCGGGGTTTTTGTCAAAGCCTTCGGGGCAGTTTGCCTTTGTCCATGCAAGGGCTCTCTGATATTCTTCTTCATCATAGATGCCCTCTTCCATTCGTCTGATGATTTCTACCTCATCAACGGATTCAACTCTGAGACCTAAGTATTCTTCAAGGAAGTCAGGATCAATTGATGAACCTGCAATACCCATACAGATAGAACCGATCTGAAGATAGCTCTTGCCCTTCATTGTCGCAACAGCAACTGCGCTGCGTGCAAAGCGGATAAGCTTTTCTTTTACGTCATCGGGGATATTCTCGGATTCGTCTGCATCCTGAACGTCACGGCCGTAGATGCCGAATGCAGGCAGACCCTTCTGTGCGTGAGCTGCAAGAACAGATGCAAGGTAAACAGCACCGGGACGCTCTGTTGCGTTAAATCCCCATACGCCCTTGATTGTTGTGGGATCCATATCCATTGTTTCGGAGCCGTAGCACCAGCAAGGAGTAACGGAAAGAGTGATATCAACGCCCTCTTTCTTGAACTGAGCCGCACAAGCTGCCGCTTCTGCAACACGACCGATTGTTGTGTTGCTGATAACTACCTTAACGGGTTCGCCGTTGGAGTAGCGGATGTTTTCTTCAAAGAGTTTTTTGGCTGCCTTAGCCATACCCATTGTCTGATCTTCAAGTCCTTCTCTTACCTTGAGAGGACCTCTTCTTGCATCGATAACGGGACGGATACCGATTACGGGATAATCACCGATAAATCTGTTTTCTGCCATAATAAATCTTCCTTTCACATATATAAATTGTTAATTTGTTGCCTTTACGTATTTATCAAAAGCTTCGTTCCACTTTGCGGCATTCTCCGGCAGATACTCACGAACAGCTTCGCTGTCGGATATGATCTGTCTCGCCTGCGCAATATCCTTTACCTCTCCCGATGCGATAAGCTGAACCGCAATGTTGCCGAGAACGGTAGCCTCGATAGGTCCTGCCTTGACGGGACAGTCACAGGCATTTGCAGTAAGCTGACAAAGAAGAGTATCCTTTGTACCGCCGCCGATAACATGGATAAAGCTGTAGTCCTTGCCCGTACATTCTGAGATCTTTTTAAACGTCTGTCTGTACTTCATCGCAAGACTTTCATAAATGCATCGCATGATTTCGCCTACAGTTTCGGGAACGTACTGACCCGTTCTCTCACAGTATTCACGGACACGCTTCGGAATGTTTCCTCTGGGAACGAATTCGGGAGCATCGGGATCAATAAAGCACTTGAAAGGTTCTGCCTCCAGCGCAAGCTTTTCAAGCTCGGCATAGCTGTAGGAGGTACCCTCACGACTCCATTGGCGTCTGCTTTCCTGAATCAGCCAAAGACCGATAATATTCTTTAAAAATCCCGTTACATAGCCGAAGCCGCCTTCGTTTGTAACGTTCATTTCAAGCGATTTTTCATTGACGATAGGCTCGTCGATTTCCGTTCCGAAAAGAGACCATGTTCCGCTGCTTATGAATACAAAGTCCTTTTCGCCGCTGGGAACTGCGCTGATCGCCGACTGCGTATCGTGACCGCAAACAGCGATTACGGGAACAGGCTCTACGCCGCATTCCTCGCAAATATCCTTGCCGAGCATTCCCGTGACGGTACCCGAAGGCACGATCTCTCCGAGAATATTCTGCGGAATGTCAAGTCTTTTCAAAAGATCCTTGTCCCACGTTTTTGTTTTGATATCAACCATCTGGGATGTGGTTGCTATTGAATACTCGGTTGTCTTGACCCCTGTCAGCATATACGCAAACAGATCGGGCATAAACAACAGTCTGTCCGCCTTGTCAAGAATGTGCGGACGGTTCTTCCTGAGCGAAAGAAGCTGGAACACGGTATTAAGCTCCATAAACTGGATACCGGTCTTTTCATAGAACTCTTCCTTGGGAACGGTTTTGAAGGCTTCTTCGATCATACCCTTTGTACGAAGATCTCTGTAATGTACGGGATTTTCGATAAGGCAGCCGAACTCGTCAAGCAGTCCGAAGTCAACGCCCCATGTATCAATACCGATACAGTCAAAGCCGCCTGCTTCCTTTGCCTTGAGAATACCCTGCTTGATCTCATAAAAAAGACGAAGAACATCCCAATAAGTCGTTCCGTGAACATCAACGGGATCGTTGGAAAAACGGTGAACCTCGTGAAGAGTTATTTTACCGTCGCTGTAATCACCGATAATCGCACGTCCGCTTGATGCTCCGAAATCAAATGCCAAAGCACGAAAATTCTTTTTCAAAAGGATCATATCCTCCCTTTAGTTTATAACTACACCTTTTTTAAGGATGATGTTTGCATAAATTGCGGTTTCGCCTGTCGCAATAACAGCATAAGCCTTCTTTGCTCTGTCATAGAAGGCAAAGCGTTCTTCAAGAGCGAAGTTCTTGTCACCCTCACGGTCTTTAACGATCTGTTCGTACTTTGCCCAGATCTCGGGACGGTTCCCGGCATCACCGTTATCCATAAGTGCAACGGGAGCCTCAACATACGTATCAAGAGGCATAAGAGCAAGAATCGCATCAAGGATTTCGGGAACACCGTGACCGTCAAGACGGACAAGTCTCTGTGCTATCGAAGCCGAGGGAAAATTGCCGTCACCGATGACAATCTCGTCACCGTGACCCATTTCCATAAGGATTTTGAGAAGCTCCGGAGAAATAATCGGAGAGATGTTTTTAAGCATAACCTGCAACAAAGGACCGAGCTGTAACTCAGTCCTGCTCCTTTCTTTAATTTATCTGAAAATATTAAGCTTTGTCTTATCGTTGATAAGCTTGATTACGAATCTGCAGATAACGATCGCAATGATTCCGTAAACAATGCCGAGAAGCGCACCGAACAGAACGTCGGTGAAATAATGAACGTGAACATAGATTCTGGTAAAGCCCATAAGAGCCGCAAACAGATATACGGGAATTATTGCACCCCACTTTTTGCTGTAAGCCAGCGCTGTTGCCGCCGCAAAAGCAGAGGATGTGTGACCTGACGGGAACGAAAAGCTTGACGGTCTGTGAACAATTTCAGGGAATACAAACCAATCCTGCCATTCGGGAAGATTGAAGGGACGGGGTCTTGCAAAAAGGTTTTTAAGAACGATGTTGTTGCAAAGAAGCATACAGATAAGTGCTCCGCCCATAACGAAGCCGACCTTACGTGTCTTTTTGAAAATCATCAGAACAACGGCAAGTGCAATCCAGATGATGCCGTCATCACCGAGTGTTGTGACAAACTTCATTATCGGAGTGATAACCGAGCTGATTCCCAAATCAAAAATCCGCTCTACCCATTGAAATACCGCTTTGTCCAATCCGAGAAAAACTGAAAAATCCATAAATTTCTCCTTTTTAAAGAATTTTGCGGCAACATTTGTCACCGACTATAAATATACAATTGTTATTGTACCATAATTTATGAAAATTGCAACACATTTAATCACATATACAGCAAATTTGTGCCATTGTTTCGCCGACTTTTTCGTTAATGATAAGCGAGACTTTTGCATTCACCTTAATATCATCCTTATTTATGACAACAATATTTTCACCTTTGAAATATTTTATCAGTCCTGCCGCAGGATAAACGGCAAGACTCGTTCCCGAAATAATCAGACAGTCGGCATTTGCAACTGCTTCAATCGCACCCGATACAACACTTTCGTCAAGCATCTCTTCGTACAGAACAACATCGGGCTTTACAGTACCGCCGCACGTACACATCGGAGCGCCCGAAGACGATTTGACAAACCGGGCATCATACTTTTTTCCGCACTTCATACAGGTATTTTTATTTACGCTGCCGTGAAGCTCAAAAACATTTTTGCAGCCTGCCGACTGATACAGACCGTCAATGTTCTGTGTAATTACCGCAGAAAGCTTGCCGCATTTTTCAAGCTCGTAAGCCTTTGTGTGCGCAGGATTCGGCTTTGCATCAAGATGCATCATTTTACTTTTGTAAAAATCATAAAATTCTTCGGTAAAGTACATAAAGAAATCGTGACTTAAAACCTTTTCGGGAGAAACTCCGTTCCCTCTGTTGTCGTACAATCCGCCTTCGCTTCTGTAATCGGGAATACCGCTTTCCGTGGAAACGCCCGCTCCGCTGAAAATTACAATGCGATTACTTTTTCTGATTATTTCATTGAGTCGCTCGATCTTTTCCATTTGTTACAATCCTTTCCAAATCATAAAAGTTATTTGCCGCAAAGTGCGCCTTGCCCTCATCGGGAAGCTTCTTTGCATTGTACCAGCACGTCACAAAGCCGTACTCTCTGCCGCCTTTGATATCGGCAGTCAACGAATCACCGACAACAATGATTTTTGATTTATCTTTTTCGTCAATATTCGCATAAACATAATCAAAATACGCCTTTGAGGGTTTCGCCGCACCGACCTCCTCGGATATGAACACTCCGTCAAAAAACGGTGCAAGTCCGCTCGCCGCAAAGCGTTTTTTCTGAACAAAGCCTATGCCGTTTGTAATTATGTAAAGCTTTAATCCCGATTCATAAAGCTTTTGGCAAAGCTCCTTTGCACCGTCAAGAACATAACCGTATTCGGAAAGATTTTTAAGATACTTTTGGTTGAAGTCTTTTCCGTCAAGGGGAATGCCGTACTTTTCAAAAAGCAAGGTAAAACGCAAATCGGTAATCTCACTTTTTGCTATTTCGCCTTTGTTGAATCTTTCCCACAGCGAATCGTTTATTTCACAGTAGCTCCGAAGAAACTCTTCGTCATCACGCAAGCCGTTCTGTCTGAACGTTTCCGTAAGTGCCGAATGCTCCGATCTGCGAAAGTCGAGCAAGGTTTCGTCCGCATCAAAAAGCACCGTTGTATACATATATAATCACCACCGCATTAATAATAACATAATGCGATGGTGATTGCAATTAAAAAACAACAGCAAGTACAGTCGAATCATCTGTTTTTTTACCTGAAGCCTTCAACACTTTTTCGGCAAGCTCCTGCGCACTTGTTCCGTTGAATTCCGACAGACTTTTTATTATATGGTCGTCACGCATTGCACACGCTCCGTCGGAAATCATAATAACGGCATCTCCTTTTGACAGCACCGTCTCTTTTTTTGAGAACGAAACAGATTCCAGTATTCCTATCGGCATCGACGGCATTTCAACACGCATTACCCTCTTATTCTTTAATATATATGACGGTGCCGCACCTGCTTTGAGAAAAACGGTTTCTCCGCTGTACAGATCAACGCACATAACATCAAGCGTTGCAACCGACTCAACGTCCTCTCTTTTTAAAAGTGCGGAATTGACTGTTCCGAGTGCTCCCGGAAAGCTCATTCCCGCACGCACAAGTGACGAAAAAATCTCTGCCGTTGCCTGCGAATCCGATGATGCCTGCTCACCCGTTCCCATTCCGTCAGACAGGATAAAATACTGTTTTCCCTCTTCCTTGAAGGTTATAAAAAAATCTCCGCATACTCCCGACTCGTCCGCCGCATACTGAACGGTACCCGTGCGAAGCCTCAGCAGCGGCATCTGCGTGAAGGTCAGCGTACAGCCTTTGTCCTCTTTTGTTATTGTCGGTATATCAAAGCTGTATCCGCACACCTTTGACACCTCTTTTGCCAGAAGCGTTTTATTTACGACACCGTCATAATCAGTAACTCGCACTTTCAGAACCGCCATTCCCGATTCTTCACAACACTCGGCATCCGATGCGTTTATTCCGAATTTTCTGAAAGCTTCCTGAGCACAGACAGCCGTTTCGTGCTGATTCTTTTTCGGAGCAGACAGCGTCTTTGCAAAATCGTAAAGTATGTGTGATGCATCGGAAAAGCGATCATCCTTTTGCGCCTTTTCTTTTTCTTTTGAAATGTTTGTGTATGCCTGCATAAACGCTGCCGACAGCATATTTTTTCTGATGCATTTTTCTGTCAGCTTCTGCGGAAGATTGTACGGCGTGACCGTCTTTATTCTTTCTGCCGTTTCTGCCGTTTCTCTGAACAGCTCTGCCGTCTGCTGCCGTGCATCGCCCCAACAGGAATTGTTCATTCCGCAATCGTGGCACACATTCTCTTTTACAAACGCGGTCATCCTTGCCTTTGACTGATTACCGAGTGACCTTTCCCCGCTTTTCAGTCTTTCCATACACGGAGATATCTGTGATACCGCCTGCGCCGCCTGTGACAGCTTCCTGTTCTGCCTTTGCGAGTATTCATCGACACGGTCATTCCGATATACAAAAAGCTTTTTTACGGAGTATAACAGCTTTTTTGGTATAAGGCAGAAAGCAATCGCAGAAACCGCCGTCTCAAAAAATACCGCACCGCTTTGCGCCGTACCGGAAATAACAGCGAACATTCCCGAAATAATAACAGCGGATACAGCGCCGAAAATGCGTCCCCGTTTCACAAAAAGTCCCGATACCAATCCGCAGAGCGATACACAGCACGACAGTCCGCTGACCTGAGTCGAAACCTCCAATGCAACACCGCACAAGATCCCTGCAGAGCCTGCCGCCGTCTCACCGAAGACATACGCTATCAGCAGTATAAGCAAAAAAGCCGCAATCCTTGACGGCACAAAGACGAACACCGAAAAACGCGCAAACGACATAATCAGCGAGCACGCCGACGCCAGCGAACACACTATCTCAAAAGGACCTAACGCCGACCCTCCCTTTATCAAGGGCGCAACAGTCATACTGCGGGCAAAAAAATATGCCGCACTGCCCGATATGATTCCGTCACAGACAAACAGCAACAGACCCGCAAAGTAAAATCCGTCGGAAACCAGAACCGTAACACCCGTTGCCGTACAGCAAAGCATAGAGGACAGGAACGATATGACGGGTACCTCTCTGTCCGTAAAAACAGAGCGCACCGATGCATTGATTATACCGACGGTCAGTATGCACGCCGCACCCGCTATCCCGATAAGCAGGTTGTCAGAAAAAACGGCAGCACCGACAACACCTCCCAGCACCGCTGATACCACATAATGTTTGCCCACAGCCGCAGAAAAAGCAATCGCGAACGACGGCAGACATTCAAACAGTCTCGTATACGACAGTGCAAACGAAATAAGAGCACATATCACCTGTTTAACGGCAAATAACGCTATTAACCGCACGGCCGATTCCGCCCGTGTTTTTTTACTCAGCTTTTCCAAGGCTCAACTCTCCTTATACTCTTATAAGGACAAGTTTACACGCCGGAATATCAGTAAAATGTCATTTTCACACCCTTGCAAACTGTTTTTTAATGACGAAATCACAAAAAATAAGGTAATAAAAAAATTTTTTAATAAAATTATATTTTTTTGTGTAAATTTTCGATTATATATGTTATAATGAAATGAATATTTATATCTATAAGAGATAAAAGGAGTTTTACACGGATGAATGATGTCAATTCAGAAAAAAATGATCTTATAATAGGCAGAAATTCCGTGCTTGAAGCTATTCAGAGTGGCCGCGAAATAGACAGCGTTATGATCGCAAGAGGCGAAAGAAGCGGCTCGATCGGAAAAATAGTCAGCTTATGCAAACAGAATAACATAGTCATAAAGGATGTTGATTCCAAAAAGCTCGACTTTTTGTGCAGTCATTCCAACCATCAGGGAGTTGTTGCCACAGCGGCGGCACACGCATATGCAGAGCTTGACGATATCTTTGAATCTGCCGAAAAGAAAGGTGAGGCTCCGTTTATCATCGTGTGTGACGAGGTCGAGGATCCGCACAATCTCGGTGCAATCATACGTTCTGCCGAGGCGGCGGGCGCTCACGGAATAATAGTTCCCAAAAGGCGTTCCGCTTCGCTGACATATGCTGTTTCAAAAACCTCGGCAGGCGCACTCGAATATATGCCTGTTGTCAGAGTCGCAAACATTGCCTCTACTCTTGATGACCTTAAAAAGCGCGGTATATGGGTCTATGCCGCAGATATGGACGGCGAGCTGTGGTGCGACACCGACATGGGCGGAGCAGTTGCCCTTGTTATCGGTTCGGAGGGCAAGGGTGTAGGACGTCTTGTCCGTGAAAAATGCGACTTTATTGTTTCTCTTCCCATGAAGGGTAAAATAAACTCTCTTAACGCATCGGTTGCCGCAGGTATTCTGATGTTTGAAGTATCCAGACAACGATTAAAGAACGGAGGTAATGTCAAGTGAATAACACAGACAAGGATAATTTTTCTATAGACAGTATCCTCTCCGATATCGCTCGTATGAAAAGCGAGCGCGGCGATACACAGAAAGAACCCGAAATAATCCGTGACGGTTCGGTTGATGACGCATTATCCGAAATTGACCGTCTGTTCAACGATGATGTGACATCGCTTGAGGGATTCTCGGATTATTCCGAACAGCTTCCCGATCCGATACCCTCTCCGCAGGAAGCGCCCGAAATCGAAACAGGCAAATACGGTCAGGATATTTTCGGTGCCTTCACATCACCTGCCCCCTCCAATGATTTTGATTTCGAGGATGTTTTTTCCGATTCTCATTCCGATCCGGAAAACCCCGACTGGACTCAGATAGTCGAGCTTGTCAAAAACGGAGGCGCACAGATTGAAGATGATTCTGCCGATATCGAAAAGACCAAAATCATCGGCGATGTACAGCCTGCACCCAAAGCTTCCAAGTCCTCTGTTACCGATACCGAAATGGTTGACGGCCAGATAATTCTTCAGGGCTTCATCGATGAAGAAACTCTCGCTCCGCTTGACGAAAAGCAGGCTGAAAAAGAGCTGAACGAACGACGTATGGAAAAGCTGAAAAAATTCAGCCTCTACCGTGTCGCCGATGCATATGAACCTGATCTTCCCGTAAACGAAGAGCTGTTTGATGAAGAGGAAAAGCCGGGCGAAGAGAATTATGACGAGGATGAAGAGCGCAACTCGCTGAAAGAATACCGTCACTCCGATCAGAAAATGAACTTCGGAAAGATGCTTCAGGAGGACAGACGCTCCGCTTTCCTGTCCTGTTGCGGCCTTGTTGTTGCCGAAATTGCTCTGATCGTTATGAGTGCTCTGTCAAAAGATGCCACAGGCACCGCACAGACCGTTTACCTCGGCATCTGCCTTCTTCTTTTGTCCGTTTCTGCCGCACTTTCCGTTTCAAACATCATTTCAGGCTTCAACAATCTGTTCAAGCTTAAGCCGAACTGCAACAGCGCCGCTTCGATACTGCTTGTCATAACGCTGATTCATACCGTTGTGACTTTTATCGTTCCCTCCGCTCCCGGCGGTATCTATTGTGCTGCGGCAGGTATGTCGTTGCTGTTTGCAAAGTTTGCCGAGCTGTTCCGTACGGTCGGCATTCTCGAAAATTTCAAATTCTGCGCTTTTGCCAACAGCGACAGCCTTCACGCCGTCAGATCGGTAGAATCGCGTGAAGAAAGTCTTGAAATTTCAAGTCCGCTGTCCCTCGGCGAACCCAATCTCAAATATTCCAAAAAGACACGCTTTCCGTCAAAGTTTTTTGAAAATTCCGATTTCACCTGCTCTGCTGACAGACTGTGCAAGCTGATGATTCCGGGTTCTGTAATTCTCAGCTTGATCACGGCTCTTTCCGCAGGAATCAAAACAAAAGCCTTTCTCGGTGCTTTGTCCGCATTTACAGCTTCACTTTGTATATCTCTTCCCGCAAGTGCCGCTTTCGCTGTAATTATTCCCGTTGTTGTCACAATGCTTAACCTTAATAAACACGGCGGAATGATCGCTTCGCCCTCAGCGGCTTCCGAAACAGCAAACGCTCATGCGGTAATTCTCGATTCCTTTGAGCTTTATGACGCAAAAAGCTGTGGTCTTGACGGCTTCAAGGATTACAAAACAGTCCGCATTGATGATGTTCTTCTGTATGCCGCGGCTCTTATTATGGGTACAAACGGACCGCTCAGCGAAGCGTTCGAGGACATCATCGGCAACCGCGACATTCTGCCTCCCGTCAAATCGTTGGTTTATGAAGAAAAGCTCGGCATTTCGGGATTCATTCACGGTCAGAGTGTGCTTCTCGGCAACAGAAATCTTCTTATCAATCACAGTATAGAAGCTCCGCCGAAAACAGTCGAAATGAAGCATCTTCAACAGGGCAAGCGTGTTCTGTTTATCGCCATCGGCAACAAGATTGCCGCTATGCTCGTTCTCAATTACATCGAAAACGAAAACCTTACAAAACCGCTTCAGGTCATTGAGAAAAACGGCATTTCAATACTTGTCAATTCCGTTGACTGTAACATAACCGAAGAATTTATAAACGAAGGCTTCAGCCTGACTCCCGGTAATGTCAAGCTTATCTCTCCCGAAAGCGGCAAGCTGTTCCGTGCAAGACGAAACGGCGAAACCGCCTCGGCAAGTGCTAAGGTTCTGCACTCGGGTTCGACCGAATCATTCCTTCGCTGTATTGCCTCCTCTGCCGTCATTAACAATATTCAGCGCTTCTGTGCTCTTGCACAGATCGGCTTCTGTGCAATAGGCTGGCTGGTTCTGTTTATAATGCTCCTTGCAAAAGGAATTGAAGGTATCGGCTGGGGATTCATAACTATCTATACCGCCGTATGGACAGCACTTTCAACAGCCTTCGGCATCTTCCAAATCGGCAGTTCAACCAGATAATTTAAAAACAATAAAAGTGGTGATTATTCGCAATGAATTTTCACCACTTTTTGTATCTCCGCTATTTTATTTTACTTTAGCAAGAGCAGCTCCTTTCAGCTTTAAAGCTGTCAACGTCTGTCAATTCTTCTTAAAAATCCCGAAAACATACGTTGTGATCCACTCCCAAAGCACTTCAAAAATATGCTTGATAAGCGATATATGGAAATGAATCGGGCTGTACTCGTTGTTGATGTCAAGAGACTTATAACACTCAAAGTCATCCATCCATACAAATGCCGCTTCTCCCGGTGCGCAATACCATGTGATATCTATCTCCGAAAAATCGGGAGAAATATACATCGCTTCGGCAACACCCTGTGTTGCATATTCCGGTGCATTGTTATCGTAATAAAGAATTACATGAACACCGTCGGGACGTGTGTATGCTCCCGAAATCGAAAAGCCGTGATAAAGCTCAAAGATATCCTGTGTGCCTACGGGGAAGAATTCAAACAGAACAACGTTTCCTTTTTCCGCACTCTCATACAGCTTTTTAAGCTGTCTTGTATACTCTTTTGTATTCGGAATGAGAGCTTTGTTCTTCGGCAGGAAGCCGCCTGCAGACTGAGCGTTGTAATAATTCAAAAGACTGATAAGATCCTCTGTCGGCAAAAGATCGCTGACACAGGTTGCTCCCTCCTGAGTGGAAACAACATCCAGAATCCCTGCTTTCTGCAAGCATACCGTATTGGCAAAACCGATACATGATCCTGCCCAATCGAAGTTGGGATAGGCAAGCAGAACAACCGATGTTATCGCCGCAGGCAACGCAAGCGGTATCGTAGCTCCCGTAATACATACGCTTGCCAGAAGACGCAGGTGATCTTCCTTTGTCATATAATAATTATTTTCACCGTTTACATTAAAGTACTCGCCCGAATTTGCAAAGGAATATACATCCTCGGGATTCAGCGCAACAGCCGTTGTTATTGCATAAACATCGTACAGCTTGGATTCTGTTACCTCAAACGAATAAAGAGCTCCGCCCCATCCCTTATAATAATACTCACTACCATCGGGATATTTCCAGCCTATAACAGCTTCTCCGCTATACATTTTATATGCGTAATCACTATATCCCCATTCCGCTTCATTCCCCTGATTGCAAAGAACAGGCTTGTACTCAATCTTGCCTCCGGGAAGATGCACACGGACAACTCCGACACCGTCGGGGATGGTTTCGCTTACAGAGTCAATCCTGAATCCGTAGCCTGTTACCGTGCTGTCTGTAGTCAGGGTAATTTTGAAGCTTCTGCCGGGGACATATATTGTCATTCCGCCAAGCTTGCCGCCCTGATAAACACCGATAAGATTTTCGTCCGAATCAAATACCGAGATAAAGTCTCCGACCTTATGGCTGTAACCCTCTTCGATAACATCCTTGACATCGACCTCTCCGTTTTCGGGATCAAAAACTATCTCGTAATACACATCGCCGAGCTCCGTATATGTATCCTTTGAGAAGGTTATATAAAGTCCTTCGGTATCTTTTCCGTAATCATATTCCCACTCGCCGTAAAAATTATTTGCATAAAAATGCTCGCTTTCGGGATAAGGCTCGCTTGCCGATGCAGGCATTGACGCTGTACCGAGAAGCACCGTCACGCAAAGCACAGCTGCCAATAAAGCTTTAATCTTTTTCATTTTATACAGCTCCTTTCAATATTTATAAACCCTTCAAATCAGTTTCTGCACGAGCATACATCGTGTATACCAAACATACGCCAGAACATTCTGACGACCATATATATCAGTCTGAAAAATCCCGAATCATCGGATAAATCTCCGAGCTTGTGACAGATGCATTTGCAGTCCTTGTCAAACAGCTCGAATCCGCAGTCAACACAGACATATTCCTCGTCATAATCGTGATATTCCGTAGAAAGCTCAACGAGGATTTCCGAATCAGAAGACACGCATACATATCTCATCTGACCCTCTTCGGTACAGGTAGGAAGCTTTTCAACTATCGGAATATATATGTGCTTGTGATCGGGAGAATCAATCGCTTCAAACACATTTCCGTTTTCCTTTGCCGTCTGCTCAACCTTTGAGCCGGACTCGCACATAATCATAACCTTTTTATTCTGCTTTCCGATGGTGCAGTCGGGATTTCTGAAAACCGCCAAAAAGTTACTGTCGTACTCTTCACCGTCAAACTGTCCTTCGTCACCCCATCCGAAAGCAAACTCGCCGACATACTCTGTCGATTCGGGAATTATCAATGCTTCAAAGCCCGAATATATAAAAGCCTTCGGTCCGATATATCTGACATTTTCCTGAATAAAGTCTGCTGACCAATAGCTTACATCGCAATAGTAAAATGCACCTTTTTCAATAACCTCCAACCCCTGCGGAAGAATCAAGGAGTCTAACCATGTAAAATAGAAAGCATATCTTCCTATCGTTTTTACCGTTGACGGAACCTGATATATTTCCCCGTCTTTTCCATCCGGGTATCTGACAAGCTCTGTTAAATCTTTGTTAAAAAGAACTCCGTTCACGCTCTTGAAATACGGGTTGTCCTTGTCAACAAGAATGTCATAAAGATTCCAACCGTTACCGTAGCCGAAGAACTTAAGATTTTTCGGTAAGGTAATTTTATCAGCATCGAAGTCAAGAGCATTGTCGCTGATCGCCGTCAATGAATCGGGAAGCTCAATTTCAATGCCGCTGTTATATATCGTTACTGCATCTGCTGCAATAATTTTTGTACCGGGCTTTATGACAACCTTGTCATAAGTTTCTTCGAAATCAAAATCGGAATCTACCGCAATATCACCAATGTATGTGACGTGATTCTCAGTATATGCATTTGCATACATCTTAGGACTGTAAAAACAGTAACCGATGTTGACAACACTTTCGGGAAGCGTTACCGATTCCAGATAATCGTTTTCATAAAACAGGTCATCACTGAGCATTTGTGTTCCGTCGGGTATTGTGTAGTTTTTTGCCGTTGCACCGTCGGGATAGCAAACCATCTCTTTGCCATCCTTTGTAAATACCGCACCGCCGTCACTTTTAAGCCACGGATTCTGCGGCGAAACAATAAATTCCTTATTGTTTTTCATCTTCGGAAGCTCGTCTATGTAATAGATATTCTCCGATATAAAAACTCTCTTTACTTCGTCATACGCAAAATCATAATAGCTGTCATACACTTCGATACTTTCCACTCCGTCAATAAACAAATCACCGTTTGCGTACAGTACGGCAAAATCCGTTTTGACTATTGAATAATTATCGAATCTGATCTCAATCAGAACGGCGTCCTCGCCGCATTCGTCACAGATGTAATCATTATCCGCATCGGTGTGTGTTTCACCCGTTATATCACAAGCTAAAAAGCCTCCTGTCGCACCGGGAATCGCCGTCACCGTCTGCAACGTACCGCACAGAATAAAGATTACCATCACAAACGACAAAACTCGTTTAAATCTTTTCATATTAACCCGTCCTTTACTGTATTTTCGGCAATGTTGTAACAAAGTTATTAACATTCCGTAACTGAATTGTAATATATGTACACACGTATTGCAACCGTTTCGGAACAAATATGCTTTTTTGAGGAATAAAGCTCTTCTCTTTCACACGATACGATTCCCGAAAACATATCCGATTCGATATTTAATGCCTATTAAGAAAAATCGTGCATAAAAATTAAAAATTTCTTAAAAAATGTAAAGAATTCACCTTGACAAACTTTTAAAAAAGTTTTAGAATTACATAGATGATGTGTGATATATCCGAATCATGCATATATTTGGATTTTCACCGCGTTTATATATATACAGACATACAGAAATCATAACTGCGCTTCAAAACGCTTTTTATAGAGAGTTTTTTAGTGATCCCCTCGTTATAGGACATTTTAAAAATAGTTGTTTTAACTGTAATACTGTATTTTATTCTCTGCGGTGAGATTCGACAGCTTTCGCTGTCAAATCTTTATCGTTTTTTTATTTTTTACAGGAGGTGTTACCCCAATGCAACTTTGGTTAGCTATTCTTATCGCAGCCATTGCAGCCGTTGTTTTTGCTGTTGTCGGCTTTGTTCTCGGCGGTGTTTATAACAGAAAAACTTCCGAAGCTAAGATCGGTTCCGCTACTCAGCAGGCAAAAAAGATCGTTTCCGATGCAATAACTCAGGCAGAATCCAAGAAAAAAGAAGCCATTCTCGAAGCAAAAGACGAAATCCATAAGCAAAGAACAGAAACGGAACGCGAGCTTCGTGAGCGCCGTACGGAGGTACAGCGTCAGGAAAGAAGAATCATTCAGAAGGAAGAAAGTCTGGATAAAAAGACAGAGAACCTTGAAAAGAAAGAAGAGCTTCTCAGCAAAAAGGTCAAAGAGACCGAAGAAAAGCTTGCTGAGATCGAAAGCATCAAAAAAGGCCAGTTCGATATGCTCGAACGTATTTCCGGCTTTTCCAAGGAACAGGCAAAGGATTACCTGTTAAAGGCTCTTGAATCCGAGCTGACACACGAAAAAGCTGTCAGAATTATGGAATACCGTCAGAAGACAAAGGACGAGGCAGATACTCTCGCAAGAGAGGTTATCGCTACTGCCATCCAGCGCTGTGCTGCGGATCACGCTGCAGAAGCTACGGTTTCCGTTGTTGCCCTTCCCAATGACGAAATGAAGGGTCGCATTATCGGCCGTGAAGGCAGAAACATCAGAACTCTCGAAACAATCACAGGTGTTGACCTCATTATCGACGATACTCCCGAGGCAATTACCGTCTCCAGCTTTGATCCCGTTCGCAGAGAGATTGCACGTCTCACTCTTGAAAAGCTCATTTCCGACGGTCGAATCCATCCCGCCAGAATTGAAGAAATGTTTGACAAGGCTACACGTGAGGTTGAAGCTACAATCAAGCAGACCGGTGAGCACGCACTTATCGATGCAGGCGTAAACGGTGTTCATCCCGAAATCGTCAAGCTTCTCGGTAAACTTAAATACCGTACCAGCTTCGGTCAGAACGTACTCAATCACTCTCTTGAGGTTTCCTATATCGCAGGACTTCTTGCAGCCGAGCTCGGTGCCGATGTCAAGCTTGCAAAGCGTGCAGGACTTCTTCACGATATCGGTAAAGCTCTTGACCACGAAATGGACGGCTCTCACATCGATCTCGGTGTTGAGTTCGCTAAAAAGTATAAAGAAAACGAACAGGTCGTTCATGCAATCCACGCCCACCACGGCGATATTGAGGCAAAAACAATCGTCGCCTGTCTTGTACAGGCTGCCGATGCTGTTTCCGCGGCAAGACCCGGTGCAAGAAGAGAAAATGTTCAGAACTACATCAAGCGTCTTGAGAAGCTTGAAGAGATCGCAACCTCATTTGAGGGTGTTGAACGTTCCTTCGCTATCCAGGCCGGTCGTGAAGTCCGCATTATGGTCAAGCCCGAAATGGTCTCCGATGATGCAATGGTACTTCTTACCCGTGACATCGCTCAGAAGATCGAGCAGGAACTTGAATATCCGGGACAGATCAAGGTCAATCTCATCAGAGAAAGCAGAACTGTCGGTTACGCAAAATAAAATAAAACCATCAACAGCGTTTCTCATATCGGGAAACGCTGTATTTTTTTTTGCAAAAATTACAATAATTACATCAAAAATTACAAGTTGCACAAATCTTCTGTAAAGTGCGCTATTATATGGATGTCAACAGGGAACACCACAAAAAACAGAAAGGAGTCAACAAAATGGTATACGTTATCATCGCTTCCATCGTTTCTGCAGCAGCAGTTCTTATCGCAGCTATCGCTTATTAATCAACATAAAAAATTACAAGAAAGGAGAAAACAAAATGGTAGTAGTCCCCATCGTTATCGCTTCAATCATCTCTGCAGCGGCAGTTCTTATCGCAGCTATCGCTTATTAATTAACATAAACCAAAATCACAGGAAAGGAGAAAATAAAATGGTAGTAGTACCCATCGTTATCGCTTCAATCATCTCTGCAGCGGCAGTTCTTATCGCAGCTATCGCTTATTAA
>JAFQIG010000012.1 GCA_017397655.1 Clostridia bacterium
AACATAGAACAGACACGCAACAACAATTACCAGAAGTACAAACGGATCTGTCTCCGACTTCAGAAACGGTATTTCCGGCAGGTTCATATCCTTACCGTAGACCAAGAACAAGATCGCAACCTCGGCAAACAAAAGCTGTATTGTCGCCATTGCGATAAATATACCCAATCCGTAATTTGATATAGTTATCTTCTTTCTTATCATCGTAAATACTGTAAGAAGCAAAATATTCAAGGTGTTGTAAAATAAGAGCATCGGAAGCGTCGTTGTCTGTACATCTGCAAAGAGCATTTCAAGCACAACTACCGTAATTATTGATGAAGCATAGCTTACCGCTATATCAAGCACAATGACAAACGCCTTTGTTTTTACCGCTTCATCAAACAAAAACCATGCCAACAAAACAAAAATCATCCAGCTGATCATAACATGGATTATCGGATTGACAGAAAAAACCTTTTGTGAAAGCGACCAACCCGCAAACGGTACAAAAATTACGAAAAATGCGGCAAGCTTATTTATCTTCGATTTCATATTAAAGAAAAGAAAGGCTACCGTTTGAACAAAAATCAGAGCATTGCTTATATACCACAACATTTTTTCACCGCCTTTTGTTCTCTACTGTTTTTTATACATTTATCACAAGCAATGCCGTATACATATCGCCCTGCTGTTCCGTCATAAAACTGCCGTCATATTTCTTTGCAATATCCCTGAGGATTTTCTGACCGAAGCCGTGTTTGTCAGAACGCTTTTTCTCACGTTTTTCCGTATCAAATCGATTCTTTGATGCTATTATCAGCTTACCGTCTTCGATTACGCTTCGCAGCTCGATTCTTCTGCTGTCTTCCGACAGACCCGATACCGCATTGATGGCATTGTCAAGGATATTTACATACGCATTGCATATATCCGCTTTTTCGGCATCCAGCTCGGACGGTATCTGTATGTCAAAATCATATTTGATCCCTTTGTCGCGACATACCGATGCTTTGTTTGAAACAATTGCATTGACAAGTGAATTCTCTGTATACTTTTCAAGATGTATTTCCGATATTCTTCCCTTGATCTGTGTCAGAATCTCCTGTGAATACTCTTTCTCTTTTTCGTCTCCGTCAACAAGACTTCCGACTATCTGCAGAATATTAGCCATGTCGTGACGAATTTTTCTCGCTTCCTCCGCATTCTTTTCTATCGACCGGTAATAATCAAGACTGATTTCGTTTTTGTATTCAGCAAATCGCATTTCCTCTTTTTCCTTTTCGCTTTGTGTCAGCTTTCGCATCATAACAAAAAGCACGATATCTGACACAACATAGAACAGACACGCAACAACAATTACCAGAAGTACAAACGGATCTGTCTCCGACTTCAGAAACGGTATTTCCGGCAGGTTCATATCCTTACCGTAGACCAGAAATAATGCAGATACTTCCGCAAATAAAAGCTGTATTATTGCAATTGCAATAAATATGCTCAGGTTGTAATTTGATATCTTTATTCTTTTTCTTACTGCTGAAAACAACGTTAAAAGCAATCCGTTT
Source organism: Clostridia bacterium (assembly GCA_017397655.1). Classification (GTDB taxonomy): domain Bacteria; phylum Bacillota; class Clostridia; order Oscillospirales; family Acutalibacteraceae; genus UBA1425. Next base: position 1,545 of record JAFQIG010000012.1, read on the forward strand.
AAGGTGACGTACAATGCAGCCATTGTGGGCGTTACCGTCTGTACATCGGCCGAAACGATTTCCGAAATTACGACCAAAAAAATTGCCGACACATAGTTTATCACCATATCAAGAGCAATGACAAACACCTTCGTTTTTACCGTTTCGTCAAACAAAAGCCACGTCAGCGCAATAAATATTACCCAACCGACAGCAACGTGGAGCGGCGGATTTATCTGTGTCAAGGTCTTTTGCAAAAGTGCCCACGTGATATACGGTACTGCAATAATAAAGAAAGCTGCCGTCTTGTTTATTCTGGTTTTCATGTTGACAAAAAGGAACGCTACCATCTGTAATAATACCAATCCGTTTCCTATGTACCACGACATCAGCTGATACCTCCCTTGAACTTGTAATACCTCAGCTCTGTTTCTTCCTTTTTTGATCTGGCAACATTTATCTTTTTTCCGTCAATCATTGTAAAGATCTGTTTTTTATATTCAACAACATATCTGAGATTGACAAGATAGCTCTTGTGACACTTTACAAAATAGTCGGGAAAATCCTTTTCAACATCGCTCATCTTTTTATAGATGTGATACTGTGTACTCGTCGTATTTACAAACACCTTTTCGCGACTGCTTTCCATATAACAAATATCGCTGTAGCGCACCTTTTTTTCCTTGCCTTTTTCATTAAAGGTAAAGTAACTCTTCGGATTTTCGCTTTCACTCATCGCTGCCTCTATGTATCTGTACAGCATTTCGGGTCGAATCGGCTTGTCAATAACTCCGAAAGGTGTCAAAGAAAAGAAAATCTCGGACACCCTGTTTTGATAACCCGATATGAAAACAATCTTTGCATCAGGCATTTTTTTACTTAAATACAAGCCCATATCAATACCGTTTTCGCTTTCCAGAACTATATCCATAAACACGATATCAAATACCTCTTCGCTGTAGGAATCAACAAGCTCCTTCATCCTCTGTATACCGATAACGAAGCTGTCGGGATAACGTTCTGTTATCATATCACATACCGTGTCAACTATTACCCTTTCGTCATCACAAACAAGAATTTTCATCTTCACAACACCCTAATTTTCCGATAAATAATGCTACTTTCAATTTATTATATAGAACAATTTATCAATCGTCAATAAAAATTACCGATTTTTCCGATGAATATATCAAGCGAATATCAAAAAACAGACTGTAAAAAAACTTTCGTTTTTTACAGCCTGTTTTAAGTTGTTTTATTATTCGCCGAAGCGCATCTTTTTAAGATCTCTGTAATTGATGAGCTTGATTCCGCAAGCTTCAATATGCTGACGTGTTTTGGGATCCTTCATAATTTCGTATTCCCACGTACGCTTTTTCCAGTTGCCTGTAATGGCTTTAAGCTCGTCGCTCTCTACTGCCGGATGGAGATACGTTTCGGTAACACCTGCAGGGAAGGATCTGTAAAGCTCGTAGAGATATTCTCTGAAATTCTCATAGCTGTCGTTCTGAGGACCGTTCCACTCGTTGGGAATGAGGTAGTCGGGCATTGCAACCTTTTTCTCATTAGCATAAGCGATAACGTTCTTTGCATACTGAGCAATCATTTCCTTATCAATCTTGATATCCAGCGTTTCGTTATCAAGGTGATCCATCATAAAGTTTGACGGAAAACGGAACGGAAAACCGTACTCGCCTGCTACATCAAAAGCGACATTGAGAAGTTCAAGTCTGCCTGTTTCGATACCGTAAATAGAGCCCATATGGTTATCAACGTGAGAAGGATTCAAACCGTACTTTTTAAGCAGCTCAATCTGTGCCTTTATCTCATTTTCGATCTCGTCAATGTCTGCATTTTCTTCGACCTGATCGCTCTCGTGCCACATAAAGTGACCGCTTTCGTCCATAAGCGACTTGTTGTTTGTATTGACGGGAGCCCATCGATACTTGCCCCACTCGCTTGTGAGTGTCCAATGAACACCGATGGCAAGCTCGGGATTTTCTTTGGCAAACAGTGCCGCTTCATATGCCCAGGGACACGGTGCCATTATGGTGGAGGAAGTAAGTGATCCGCCACTTTTAAAAATATCCATAATGGCAACATTGGAGGAATGCGACATACCGAAATCATCGGCATTGATAATTAAATATTTATCCATTGATGAGCTTCCTTTCCTGTTCCTGATTTTCAGATTTAATCAACGATAAGTCTGATTAATTCCTGGAATATACAATAAAATCTTGAGCTCTTGAGTGCAAAGATAATACGCTCAAATATTGCTGCGGGAGAATTGTCTCTTTCGTACTTCAAAGGCTCTGTACCGTCGTCAATTACGAGTGCCTGTGTCAGAGTCATACCGCCTTCACCGATAAGCTGTGCACGGACATAAAGGAAGTCCTCGCTGCCGTCGATGCTGTCAAGGTCAAGCACATATGTATACTCGCCGTTTGTATCATAATCCTTCTCTGCGATAACATCGCCGTTTGCAACGAAAGTAAGATTGTTTGCGTGTTCAAAAACGATCTTGACCTTGTGTCCGTCAACCTCAACTCTCTTGAATTCAGGTACGGGCAGGCCGCAGTTCTTGACATCCATTTCCTCATCGGGACCTAAAAGCTCATTTGCTCTTACATTGTGAGTTACAAGGAAAGATGCACCGTTCTTCATAGTCTTTTTGATGTTTTCTATATTGTTTTCCTCCATCATAAAGACAGCATAAGATGAATCAACGTTATCAAGTGTATGTGCATCGCTGTTAGAGAAGCCTACTACCGTATCGCCATAAGGAATGACTTCCATCAGAAGATTGTCCCAAAGCTCACGGTTGTACGGTTCGGTACCATTGTCTTCATTGAATACTTCCATACCGAGACAAGTGTCATATCTCAAAAGAAGATCTGCAAAGAATTCAATATTCTTTTTGTCGTGAACGGCATCCTTGTTCTGGTTTGAAGCAAGCCAGTCACCGGGATGGTTGATAAGTGAAAGACCGCCGATTTCGTCAACCTGGTTTATGGCATACTCAAATCCGTTTTCAAATCCGAGATTCTGATTGCCGTAATTTGAGGGAAGGAAATATCCGTTTACGTGGCTCTTTGTCAATGTAAGAGCGTTAAGCTCGTTACCGCCGGTAACGCAGGTCATTCCGAAGCCTCTCGGCTCATTTGTCTTTGCAAGCGGATATGTTCCTGCAAGAACGCCGTAGTACTGCTCATCTGTCAGAGGAGTAACGCTTTTACCCATAAGATACTGATAAGAGTAAAGCAGTCTCTGATACGGTTTTTTGTTCCACTCAACACCTGTGACACCGTGGTCGGTCATGCTGAGAAAATCAAATCCCTGCTCATAATGCTCAAGAATCATTGCGTTAAGATCCTCGTCAGCGTCACTTGCAGTAGAATGTGTGTGAAGATTGCCTTTGTATGCGCCCCAGGCGTTTTCTCCGTCCCAGATAACATCCTCATAGGGGGACACGATAGTGTAGTCTCTCTCTCCTTCTGCACTTACGCAGAAAGAAAACGAAAGAACTGCTACAGACAATGCTAAAAGCACCGATAAAAATGTTTTTCCGAATTTTCTCATTATTATACCTCCTGTTCTTTTGTCAATTGTACCACAAAAATACATTTTTGTAAACAACAAATCAATATGTCGGCTGACAAAAAAAGGATTTTTATCCCGCAAGACAAAAATCCTTTTTATTAAAATCAAACAGTCTGCTCCTCTGCAGCACGGTCATTTTCACGTGCAACAGCCAGCATAAGACGGATTCTGTTCTCCTGATTGACTCTTGTTGCACCGGGGTCGTAGTCAATGGGAACAATATTTGACTGCGGATACAATTCTTTCAGCTTTCTGATCATACCCTTGCCGACAATGTGGTTGGGCAGACATCCGAAAGGCTGTGCACAAACGATGTTGCCGTAACCGCTTTCAATAAGCTCCATCATCTCTGCTGTCAGAAGCCAGCCCTCGCCCATCTTACAACCCGGGCCGATGATCTTTGTGCAGATTTCCTTGATATGAGCATAAGGTTCGGGTACTACAAAGTTTCCGTATGCAGCTGCAGCATCGCGAAGAATTTTTTCAAACTTGGCAAGATACCACATTGCAATCTTCATAGCAACACCCTTTGCCCACTTGCCTCCGTAAAGCTTTACATCCTCAAGACGGTTATCAACCTTGAAAAGTATGAAGCCGAGAAGTCCCGGTACCATTACTTCACAGTCCTGCGAGAAAAGGAATTCTTCCAGATTGTTGTTGGCAAGCGGAGAATACTTTACGTAAATCTCGCCGACAACACCGACGCGTGTCTTTTTGATATTGTTAACAGGTATCTTTGAAAAGCTTTCCGTGATCTTCGGAAGAATCTTTTTCATTATTCCGAACGAGTAACCCTTGCCTTTTGCAAACATCGCGCTGAGATCCTCAACCCATTTATTAACCAGAGCACGTGACTCACCGACATTCTTTTCATACGGCTCAACCTGATTCTTAAGAAGAGTAAGAAGGTCGCCGTAAATAAGCGAAGAAAGCATCTTGAGCGCCATGGAAATTCTGATCTTGAATCCGCTGTTCTTCTCAAGGCCCGAAAGGTTCAGAGAGATTACGGGAATCTGCGGATAACCTGCTTTTTTAAGCGCTTTTCTGAGAAGATGGATATAGTTGGAGGCTCTGCATCCGCCGCCTGACTGTGTAATCAGAAGAGCAGTCTTGTCCGGGTTATATTTGCCTGTATTAAGTGCGTCAATAAGCTGTCCGATAACAAGAAGCGCAGGATAGCACGTGTCGTTATGAACATATTTAAGACCTTCATCAACAACTGTTCTTCCGTCATTTTTCAAAAGCTCTACGTTATATCCGTACTGCTTGAAAAGATTCAGGAACAGCGAAAAATGAATATCAAGCATATTGGGTGCAAGGATAGTGTAGTCCATCATATCCTTGGTAAATTCCACTCTGTCTGTAGGATTCACGGTAACGCCTCCTTATCTTCCTGTAGCGGCAAACAAGCTGCGAAGTCTTATCTTTACCGCACCGGGATTTGAAATTTCGTCAATCTTGATCTGTGTATAGATCTTTCCCGTTCTTTCAAGTATCGAACGGACCTCATCGGTGGTGATGGCATCAACACCGCATCCGAAGGATACAAGCTGAACAAGGTTAATGTCGTTGTCATTCTTATCGGAAACATATTTTGCCGCCGCATAGAGACGTGAATGATATGTCCACTGGTCAAGAACGCTTGTCGGGAATTTTGTTATCTGATTGCTGATTGCATCCTCTGTAATAACAGCGGCACCGCATTCAACAATAAGCTTATCAATACTATGATTAATTTCTTCATCAAGATGGTACGGTCTGCCGCAAAGAATGATTACGGGAAGATCTCTTTCCTTTGCTTCCTTAAGTGCCTTTACACCGTAGTCTCTGATGCTCTTCATATATGCGTAGTACTCGTCATACGCCTTGTCGCTGGCATTCTTGACCTGAGCCTTTGTCAGATCGGGGAAGCTCTTGACAAGAGATTCGTGAATCTTTGCAGGGAAGTACTTACGTCTGTGAAGTCCGAAGTAATCACACATAAAGTTGATGTTCTTAAGCTCCGATACATTAGAACGGATAACCTCGGGATAATACGCAACAACGGGACAGTTGTAGTTGTTGTCACCGAGATTTTCATCAAGGTTGTATGTCATACACGGATAGAAGATATGCTTTATACCGCCGTCAAGAAGCGCCTGGATATGACCGTGAAGAAGCTTTGCGGGATAGCAGACCGTATCCGACGGGATTGTATGCTGTCCGAGTGTATAAAGCTGTCTTGTTGATTTGGGCGAAACCTCAACGCCGAAGCCGAGCTCCTTGAAGAATGTATGCCAGAACGGCAGAAGCTCAAACATATTAAGACCCATTGCAAGACCGATTGTCTCACGGCTGCCCTTGAAGCTCTGATATTTGTCAAGAAGACTCTTTTTATAGTCGAACATATTGATCGGATTGTCAATCTGTTTTGACTTGATCGGCTTACTGCACTTGTTGCCGCCGATGAACTTTCTGCCGCCGCTGAAGGTATTGATTGTCAGACGGCAATTGTTGCTGCATCCGCCGCAAAGGATATTCTTTGTTGTATGTTCAAAGCTCTTGAGCTCTTCTGCGCTGATGATGGTGCTCTTTTGCGGAGCTCTCTTTAATGCATAAAGTGCGGCACCGTAAGCACCCATAAGTCCGGAAATATTGGGTCTGACAACATCTCTGCCGATTTCCTGTTCAAAAGCACGAAGAACAGCATCGTTAAGGAATGTTCCGCCCTGAACAACGATATTCTTACCGAGGTCATCAGCGCTGGCGGCTCTGATAACCTTATAGATTGCGTTCTTGACAACACTTATCGAAAGACCTGCCGAAATATTTTCGATAGAGGCACCGTCCTTCTGAGCCTGCTTAACGGAAGAGTTCATAAATACGGTACAGCGTGAACCGAGATCAACCGGCTTTTCCGCAAGAAGTCCGAGACGTGAAAACTCCTCGATACCGTAGCCCCATGCTGCCGCAAATGTCTGCAGGAAAGATCCGCATCCTGAAGAACACGCTTCGTTAAGGAAAATGTTGTCGATTGCGCCGTTTTTGATCTTAAAGCACTTGATATCCTGACCGCCGATGTCGATGATAAAGTCAACATCATTCTTAAACTTTTTAGCCGCTGTATAGTGAGCAATTGTTTCAACGATACCGAAATCAATCGCAAAAGCGTTCTTGATAATTTCCTCACCGTAACCTGTAACGGCGCTGGAAACAACAACTGCAGAGGGATAATTCTCATAGAAATCTGCAAGGAAATTTTTGATAAGAGAAACCGCGTCTCCGCTGTTGGGCATATAACGGCTGAAGATAATCTCGCCGTCTTCGTTGATAGCGGCCGCCTTGACTGTTGTGGAGCCTGCATCAATACCGATGCTGACCTTGCCGCCGTCAAGAAGCTTTCCGTCACACTTGACAGTATCCTTCGCGTGACGCTTGCTGAACTCTTTATATTCTTCTTCATTCGCAAAGAGAGCCTTTGCGCTTATGTAATCCTTGTTATCTTCAAGGTTTTTGATTTTTTCGGTAATATCCTTGATATTAAGAAGAGTTGCCGTGGGAGAAAGAGCAGCACCGAGTGCAACGTAGTAAAGAGAATTTTCGGGACAGATACCCTCTACACCGAGCTCCTTGTCAAACGCAACACGAAGCTCCGATAAAAAGTGAAGAGGTCCGCCGAGATAAACGACCTTGCCGCCGATACGTCTGCCCTGTGCAAGACCCGAAACCGTCTGATTGACAACTGCGGTAAAAATACTCGCAGCTACATCGGGCTTCTGAGCTCCCTGATTGAGAAGAGGCTGAATATCCGATTTTGCAAAAACGCCGCAACGTGAAGCTATGGAATAAATCTTCTCATGCTTCTTTGCTATTTCGTTCATTTCCGTCGGTGTTATGTTGAGAAGAGATGCCATCTGGTCAATAAATGCACCTGTTCCTCCTGCGCAAGAGCCGTTCATTCTGACTTCTACACCGTTTGTGAAGAAGAGAATCTTTGCATCCTCACCGCCAAGCTCGATAACCGCATCGGTGCCGGGCAAGAACTTTGATACCGAAACTCTTGTAGCATAAACCTCCTGAACAAAGTCTATGCCGAGATCATTGGCAAAGCCCATACCTGCAGAACCCGAAATGCTGAGAGTTGCCTTGTCAGCACCGGGAACATTCTCCAGTATATCCTGGAGCATCTTTGCACTTTTTTCGGAAATGTGGGAATAATGTCTTTCGTATGCACTGTAAAGTATCTTGTTGTCATCGTCGATCGCAACACACTTTAGCGTAGTTGAGCCGACGTCCATACCTATTCTCATATCTGTTCACTCCTATTTACGCGTCTTTCACAGTCGCTTCCTTTTCCCTGTTGGCAAGTCCCTCTCTCATCAGACGTGCCACCTCGTCATAAAGCTTTTTATTCGCTTCTTCGATAGTCATATCTTCAACGGAAAACGGATCTCCGTATCTTAATTCCAGATTCTTACTTCTGAAGGTATAGTCACCGACAATACCGAAGGGCACGATCATAGCGCCCGATTTCTTTGCCATAGATACGGCACCGGTTTTAAATCTGAGCAAAAACTGATCTGTTTTATTTCTTGTTCCTTCGGGAAAAATGCCGATGGCACCACCCTTTTTAAGTACTCTCATTGCGGCCATGGCGCTTGCCATATCTTTTCTGGATCTGTCAACGGGAATACATCCCACAAATCTGAAAAGCGGCGCTAACTTACCGTCAAAGTATTCTTTCTTTGCCATATAATGAATAACTCTTTTGGTTACCATAATGGTAATGCATTGGTCATAGACGTGCTTATGGTTACCTGCGATTACTATCGGACCCTCTTTCGGTATTTTTTCGGCACCGTAAACCTTTGGGGTGTAATAAAATCTGAATAAAGGTCGCATTAAGGGGGTCAAAAGCTTATAACCGAACTCTCTGTCCTGAGGCTTTTTCATTTCTTCACTCCTGCGTTAATTAATTCATTTCTGACTGTTTCATAAAGAAGCGTGTTGGTAGCTTTCAGCTTGGCATTCTCTGTTTCAATAGCCGGCATAAACTTGATCGTAACACTCTTTTTGAACAGCTTATATTTACCTGTAATGGCAAACGGGACAATATTTGTCTTTGCATCGCTTGCAATCTTGACAGCGCCGCCCTTGAACGGCATCATTATATCGTCTGTGCGATTAACCGTTCCTTCAGGGAAAATTGCAATAAGCTTTTCGCTTTCAAGGTATTTTTCGGCAGTTTCCATAGCTGCTTTACCGCTTCCCGTGCTTGATCTGTTTACGGGAACGATACCCATACCCTTGAAAAAGAATTTAAAGGGAGTATCCATAAGCTCTGCTTTTGCTACAAAATGAACACAGCGCTTTGTTGACGTTCCGACAAGAAAACAGTCCAATACATTGGTATGATTACCTGCAAGCATTATACGTCCCTCTTTGGGAATATTCTCTTTGCCGATAATGGTAGGCCTGTAAAGAAGAGTAAATATCCCTGCAAGGGGACCTCTCATAACTCGATAAAATAACGGGTCTTTCATTTCTGCCTCCTATGTGATATACTTAATATATAATAAAAGAAAGGAATGTTTTTATGAAAAAGTTTTTATCCCTTTTGCTTGTTTTTTCGATAATTGCCGTGTCGTGCGGCACAACAGCCTTCTGTGCCGTTGATACAATGTACGAGGACAGCAAGTTTTACAGCTTTGGCGACTATGAAATCCACTATCGCATCATCCCTCACAAGGGCGAATTCAAGGGCCGCATAATGATGCTTCACGGATTTTTATGCTCTACGTATGCGTGGCGAAATATGGCAGATACCCTCAGCAAAGCAGGATACGAATGTGTCCTTGCCGATCTTCCTAACTTCGGCTACAGTACAAGAGAGACTCCCGAAACAAAAATCACCGACCGCGAAGAGCTTATCATCGGTCTGATGAACAGCATTGATCCCAACGGAAAGTGGATCGTTGCAGGACACTCCATGGGTGGCGGTGTCGCAACAAACATTGCTCAGGAAAAAGAACTTTCGGCACTTCTTTTGTACTGTCCCGCACCTCAGAGCACAATGCCCGAGGGTATGAACAAAATTATGAACAACTCGGTAATGCGCTTTATTATGGAAAACTTCTTTAAATACGGCACAAGGATCTCTTTCCTTGTAAGAATCTTTGTCTATGCCGCAACAAGAAACCTTGACTTTGCAAAAGAATATGATCTGAAAGGTCTGACAGATCCGTTCAATTACGAAGGAATCGGATCCGGAATGTGTCAGATGATGACCACCGTACGTCCGACGGCACTTGAGACTGCCGATAAAATCAAGTGTCCCGTGCTTCTGATAAATGCTGACGGCGACATCATTATTTCGGAAAGTATGGAAAACGCATTCAAGGAGGCATTCCCCGATGCCGAAAAGCATACCGTCGAAGGCGGTCATCAGTGTATCGAAGACCGTTCGGACGTGCTGTGCGAAATAACGCTCGAATTTCTTCAGAAATAATTTTATTCGCAATGTGCGCCTTTTGTCAATTCAAAAAAATATCCAATTTTCCTATCATTTTATAATGTATGGCGATAAAAAGCAACACAAATCTCATTAAAATTACATTAAGATTTTATTAAGATTAAAAACAAATAAAAATCTCGGATAAACTTTTTAAAGGTATATCCGAGATTTTTTAATGGCTAAAATTGCGTAAAATGAACAAACGAATCTCGGCTCTTATTCGCCTGCGTGCATACTCTGACAAGCTCTGCGAATCTCCTCAAGACTGTTCTGGAGTACGTCGTCAGCATTCTTCATAACCTTGTCAACAAAGGCTGTTGTTGCGCCTCTGACATCGGCAGAGTATTTATTTGCCTTTTCTGCAATCTCTTCTGCTTTGGCAACGGCATCGGACATAATGGACTCCGCCTCGTTGCGCTTTTCTTCGACCATTTCGGTAAGCTTTTCTCTTGCCGCCGTGATCATTTCTTCGTTTTCTTTTTCAGTCTTTGCAATAAGCTCATCTCTGTATTCCTGAGCCTGCTTTGCAACTTCGCTTTCTTCGACCATCTTCTGAGCCTTTTCCTCTGCTTCTGCGATGATCTGAGCAGCCTTTTCTTCCGCTTCAGCTACAGTCTTTTTAGAAAACTCGTCAGCCTGTCTGACAAGCTCTCTTGCCTTAGCCTCTGACTTTTCTGCAAATTCCTTTGCCTTTTCCTGCGCACTTGAAACAAGTGCAGCCGAATCGGACTTTGCCTTGCCGATGATACTGTTTCTCTCTGCAAGAACGTTTCTTGCCTGTGCGATCTCAACAGGAAGATTTAAACGCATATCCTCAAGACAAGTTTTGATAGCTTTCGTATCGACCATGGTTTTGTTGGTAAATGCAACGTTAGTGCCTGAATCAACCGCATTTTCAATCTGTTCCAATAAATCTTCGAAGCTCATAAGTTAAAACCCTTTCTTAATCTTTATTTTGAATCCTTCTGATAATATCCTCTTTTACTGCCGAGGGAACAAACTCAGATATGTCACCGCCGAACAGACAAATCTGTTTTACCACACTTGATGACAGGAACATATAATCCGCCTCAGCAGAAATAAAAAACGTTTCAAGTTCGGGGTTCAGCTTTTTGTTGGTAAGTGCCTGCTGAAACTCGTGTTCAAAGTCGGAAACGGCACGCAAGCCTTTTATTATTACGGCAATACCGTTATCCCTTGCGTAATCCGCCAAAAGTCCCGTACAGATATCAACCGACACATTCGGAATATCCGCCGTGCTTCTTTTCAAAAGCTCCGCACGCTCTGTCGGCGTAAAGCATCCCGAAGGCTTGCTTGCATTCTGAGCAACAACAACCGTCAGACAGTCGAACATTTTTGCTGCACGTCTGATGATATCCAGATGACCGTTCGTCACGGGATCAAAGCTGCCGGGATATATTGCATGAACCATCGCATCACGCCCTTTGTCAAATGTTTTCTCTTCTGTAAACCGTAATTTTTGTTTTTCCGTACTTGTAGGTTCTGTATATATTAAAATCCTCTGCCGTTTCGGGAAGCTCGCCCGACAAGTCCGTCTCGCAAATAATTACTCCGCCTTCTGCCATTCTGCGTGCCACATCAGGCAACACCTTTTCAATAAGCTTGCTGTCATAGGGAGTATCAAGAAACGCTATATCAAATCTTCCGGCACAGTTTGCCATAAACGATGCCGCATCAGCCTGGATAACCGTTGCCTTGTCCGACATTTTGACTGCGGCAAGATTTTTGCGGACAATCTCTATGGATTTTTTGCTGTTATCGATAAAAGTTGCACTCTGAGCGCCACGGCTGAGCGCTTCGATTCCGAGCTGTCCCGATCCTGCAAAAAGGTCGAGCACTCTTCGTCCTTCGATTTCAAACTGTATTATACTGAACATCGCTTCCTTGACCCTGTCGTATGTCGGTCTGACATCGTCACCCGGCAAGGCCTCAAGATTTCTGCCTCTTGCAATGCCTGTTATAACTCTCATTGTGTCACTCTTTCAAAACAATTTTGCATTATATTATCTCATTATTTATAAAGGTTTGTCAACCATTATTTATCCACAACAGGAAATATTTGCAAATTTCAACTAAAAATTACTGTTTTTCGTTGTTAAAATGGTAAAAAACAGCTTCTGCAGCAGATTTTGAAATGCCCTTTACCTGTAAAAGCTCATCTATCGAAGCATTTTTTACGGCAGTTACCGTCTTGAAATGGCGCAAAAGTGCCTTTGCTCTCTTTTCGCCTATGCCCTCGATCTCGGTAAGAGTCGATCCGTAGCCTTTTTTTCTGTGTTTGCTTCTGTGATACGAAATTGCAAATCTGTGAACCTCGTCCTGAATCTCGCTGACAAGGTTGAATGCCGTACGCTTTGATGTCAACGAAATTTCCTCGCCGCCCGTAGCGATGGCACGTGTGCGGTGCTTGTTATCCTTTACCATGCCGAAAAGCGGAATGTTAATACCGAACTTTCTGAGCACAGGCAAAACCGCCTGTACCTGACCCTTTCCGCCGTCCAGAAGTATCAGATCGGGAAGCTTTCCGAATCCCGTACCGCTGTCTTTTTCCTCAAAATAATGATTGAATCTTCTTTCAATCACTTCTGCCATTGATGCATAGTCATTCTGTCCGTCAAAGCCTTTTATCGCAAATCTTTTATACGCCGATTTAAGCGGCGCTCCGTCCTTGAAAACAATCATTCCGGCAACATTGTCGCTTCCGCCCGTATGCGATATATCATAAGCTTCGATGTATTCGGGAATTGATGAAAGTCCCAGCGATGCCGCCAGCTCCTGCAAAGCCGTAATTTTTTTGTTGCTTCTGCCGAGACTTTGTATCAGCTTTTCCGCAGCGTTCTTTTTGCACATTTCAATAAGCTGCACCTGTACACCTCTTTGCGGTGTAGCAATAACAACCCTTCTGCTTGCAATCGATGATAACCACTCCGTCATCAGCTCTTCATCGCTTATCTCGCCGTCAACGGATATTCTCGGCGGAACCTTTCTGCCGAAGGAATAGAAGCTTCTGATAAGCTCGCTGCGACTTTCGGGAAGATTCTCGGAAGTATCAAAAATAAAATGCTCGCTTTCGGTCAGTCTGCCGTCAGAAAAACGAAGCACGTTAAGACAGCTCTTTTCATTATCGGAAACTACTGCAAAAACATCCTGCTCTTCTACCGAAACGGAAAAAACCTTCTGCTTGTCGAGCGAACGCTTAATGGCATTGATTCTGTCGCGAAGCTTTGCCGCTTTTTCAAACTCCAGATTCTCCGCCGCCTGCTCCATACGCTTTTGCAGGTCGCCTATGGCAGCCGAGCTTCCGCCCTTTAAAAAAGACAATGCTTCTTCAACCGATTCTCTGTATTCTTTTTCGCTTATCTTTCCTGCACACGGAGCAGAGCATTGCGAAATAAAATAGTTGAGGCACGGACGTGATTTGCCTATATCACGAGGAAAAACCTTGCCGCATGTCGGTAAACGGTAAATCTTTACCGCTTCGTCAACAGAATTTGCAACGGTATAGTGGCTTGTATACGGACCGATATATTTCGCTCCGTCATCCGCCTTCTGAAGCACGGCAGAAATCTTCGGCCAGCCGTCGGTGCTGACTCTGATATAGCTGTAGCCTTTATCATCCTTCAATAATATATTATACTTTGGTGAATACTGTTTTATCAGACTGCACTCAAGAACAAGTGCTTCAAATTCGCTGTCGGTAAGAATATAATCAAAGTCGGCAACATTTCCGACCATTCTGATGACCTTGATTCCGTGATTTTTTTGTGATCCGAAATACTGACTCACCCTGTTTTTAAGCGCTTTTGCCTTGCCGATATAGATGATGTCGCCATTACGGTTTTTCATCAGATATACTCCGGGAGTCAGCGGCAGACTCATCGCCTTTTTGCGAAGCTCCGACAGCGTCAGCGGTACTTTTTCAGACACAAAATCCCTCCAAACAGAAAACCTCCATGCTTTTGCAAAGGCACGGAGGCAGTCTTTTTTAAAATTCAGTTTACCGACTGTTATTCAGCAAAGCCGGAATTGACAAGGCGGACAAGCTCATCGACAGCCTGCTCTTCATCCGAACCGCCTGCGATAATGCGAATCTGAGTTCCGCCCATAATGCCGAGAGAAAGAACTCCGAGAAGGCTCTTTGCATTGACTCTGCGCTCTTCCTTTTCAACCCAGATAGAAGACTTGAACTCATTTGCCTTCTGAATAAAGAATGTTGCAGGACGAGCGTGAAGCCCAACCTGATTCTGAACCGTAACATCTTTTACATACATAACTCTATAACTCCCACAAAATATATTCCTTTTACATTGTAATACATATTATATCATAAAACTTTTTGCCGTCAATGTTTCGGAGTACGATTTAAAATATTTCATATGCTCTCATAAAAGCATAACAAGTTGACCGCTTTACTTTTGGTTATTTTGACAATGATTTTGTCTTTAATTTATATAATATATACTATTCCTTACATTTTATGCTGTTTTTCTTGATTTTGGTTTGTTATACATTTATAATAAATAAAAAATATACGGAGGTAATATAAGTGATTATAAGTGCAAAAAAGGAAATGATCTTTGATGAGGTTTGTCCCACTCCCTCGTGCCACGCTTCAACCGTTCTTCCTCTCGAAAACGGTGAGGTTCTTGCCTCTTGGTTCGGCGGTGAGAAAGAGGGCAAAGACGATGTTGATATCTGGGTAGCACGACGCACCGCTGACGGCTGGCTTCCTGCAGAACGCATCAGTGCCGATCTTGATATGCCCCATTGGAATCCCGTTCTTTTCAAGACAAATGACAACACCGTATGGCTTTTCTTTAAAGTCGGCAAAAAGATCTCCATCTGGCAGACATACTTCTGTACTTCGACCGATAACGGCAAAACGTGGTCAACACCCAAGGAGCTTGTTCCCGGTGACGAAACGGGCGGCAGAGGTCCCGTTAAAAACAAGCCCATCTATCTCTCCGACGGTACCGTTCTTGCTCCTGCATCTTCCGAACAGCCCGACTGGCTTTGCTTTATGGATATTTCAAAAGATAACTGTAAAACATGGGAAAAACAGCAGATCATTCCCGCAAAAAAGATAAACGGTGTTCCTGCTAAGCTTATCCAGCCTACCGTATGGGAATCTGAGCCCGGCAAGGTACACGCACTTCTGCGTTCGGCAAGAGGTCATCTGTACAGAAGCGATTCCGACGATTACGGTGTGACATGGTCAAGGGCTTATCCCACAAAGCTTAAAAACCCCAACAGCGGTGTTGACGTTACACAGCTTTCGGACGGTACTCTTATCCTTATCTCCAATCCTGCTTCCCGTAACTGGGGCGTACGTGCTCCGCTTACGCTGATGCAGTCAAAAGACAACGGTGAAACTTGGGAAGAAATTCTTGTTCTTGAAAAACGTCGTGACAAGGATGACGAATTCTCCTACCCCGCCATTGTTGCCGTCGGCAAAAAGCTGTATATGACATATACATATCAAAGAGAAAAGATCGCCTATTGGGAAGTTGAGATAGGTTAATACAACTAACTGTAAAACACAAAAAGCTTAACATCGAACAATTTAATTCAAAGCGCAATTAAAAGTGGGTTGCAAGGTAAAAATCCAATGCAACCCGCTTTTTTATTATCTGTTTATTTTGTTCTTTGATTAGTAGGAAATATTCTTTTTAGTCTTTGAATGAAAGACATCCTTGTCTTTCGCTTGGGTAATAATAAGAGCCATAATAGTTACAATACTGTCTTCCATTACGATCTTTTTTGTAAGGATTCCAATGAATACAGCCGTTTGAGCAATTTTTTCCGCAAAACTTTCCCTCGGGAATGACTATGTTTTTATCACAAGTTTTTTCCATCATTATTTCACCTCCTTATATATAATCTTTAGTTTACTTTTAAATATTGAAAAACAATTGTTGTTCCAAACAGCTATGTAGGGAAATATCTTCAATCGAGGTATTATTATTGGAAAATATAATGAATTAATATTATCGGGCATATTAATCATTATGGACTTAATATAAACAATATCATCGTCCGAAAGAGTTTGTTGACCTATGGGATGTGTATGTGAAAAACCCGAAAAAACAATATTTTTACTTTCCCATACCAATATTTGTTTGTTCAGATTATTGATATCGGGGCTATAAATTGCGAAGTTAGAATTCAATATACCTCTATCAAAAAAATATTCACAAATAATTCCGTTTTTGCTCCCCATTATCCCCCCTGTTTCCGGAGGTACAACCGGCGAATTAATCATCTTCAAATAAGCTTCGTTCGTAATTATCATATTAAATCTTATGAGTTTTTATCAATAAAATCCACAAGAGCTGTAACACTGTTAAATGGGAAAAAATTTGTCTTAACAAACAGATCAAGAGCATTATAAGCATACGGATATCCGTTCTTATAACTATCACATAAATATTTTATACCATAAACTAAACGTACATCATCACCCTCTTCCATAGCTAAAACTGCGTTTAACATTCCTGCTTTATACTGACCATATGCATTACCGTTATCAGCAGAATTTTCATAGAAAAAACAAGCCTTTTTTTCATTTCTTGCCGTTTCATCTGTACCAAAAAAATAATCATCTCCTAATGACGAAGACAAATATCCATCCATTTCATCATCATTCTCAGGAAACTCTTCTGTATTAACTGAGTTAATAAGACAGTTGCGATACTCGTTGATCAAGTTTTTCTTTTTTCTTGCATCCATATTACACATATCCTTTCCTAATTGACGCTTTTTGCTAACAAATAATTTACAATAACATTTTACCGCATTTTGCGGTATTTGTCAATACACGAATTTCAATAGTTTATAATATTTATGGTGATTTTATGTACCATAGAATAAGAGATCTGCGAGAAGATGCAGACTTGACTCAGAAACAGATGGCACAAATATTAAATTGTTCACAACAAGTCTATTCTAATTATGAACTCGGACAACGTGATATCCCGACATATATTTTGATTGCTCTTGCCAAATATCACAATACAACGACTGATTATATTTTAGGGTTGAATGATGTAAGGTAAAAATTTTTAATTCCATATTTTCACATCTCTTTCTTACAAAAAATAACGAGCTGTTTCAGCAAAAATTGCTGAGACAGCTCTAAATTTATTTATTGATATATATCGTCATACAACATCTGTTTCTGACATTCATACCGTCAAAGTAACGCTCTTCAAGCGGTATCCATTCGTTAAAAAATCTTTCTGCCATTTCCCCGTTCCGCTTCAGTATACGTTCTTTCTGAAGCTTTTTATCAACATCGAGAAACACCGAAAGATCGTAATATCCCGAAAG
Source organism: Clostridia bacterium (assembly GCA_017397655.1). GTDB lineage: Bacteria > Bacillota > Clostridia > Oscillospirales > Acutalibacteraceae > UBA1425. The sequence continues at coordinate 18,970 of JAFQIG010000012.1, forward strand.
TGATGTGTGCATCGAATATGCACCCTCGATCAAGGTAAGTCTTTGCGGTGTGATATCGACGGGTGGCAAAATCTCCTGACGTGAACAGTCAAAACGACGGTAGCTTACGGTTTCGTTTCTGCTCACAGGAATCAGTACTTCGCTTTCAAAGCGTTCTCTGTCAACGTTCCCTCCGATTTGTGAAAGACGCTCTTTGGTTCGTTGCTGTGGCTGTAAAAAGAAGTCATCCATATGAAAAACCGAGCATCCGTACAATTCTTCAAGAAGCTTTGACAAGGTTGACTTTCCGCTTGCACTGCCTCCGTCAACGGCAAGGCGGACAGCGCCCTTTTGCAGCATCGTATCAAGCCTTGCAAGAAGCGGTAAAAACGGAACAAATCTGTCGGAAACAACACGGTATGACGGATTATATTCTTTGCGAAAGATTTCGGAATGATGCAGTGCTTCGTATCCGTTATTCTTCCACTCTTCACAAGCTTTTAAAAAATCGTCATACGAAAAAGAGAATACACCTTTTTCGGCAAGTGCCTTTGCAACCGACAGCTTTTCTTTGAGACGGTTCATTCCGTCGGGCTCCGTTTTGGCGGACATATAAAAAAGCTTTGCAAGTGTTCTGACGCTTAATCCCTCTTTGACATATGCAAGACTGACACGGCTGTAATCACCGTCAAGAGGTTCTGTTTTTTCACTTGTGTTTCCGACAAAATTTTCCGCTTCCGAACGGATGCGTTCTTCTGCCGTATCAAGTGATTTTATCATGTGCTCACATCCGAAAGAGCTCTGATGCAGAAACTTGAAAATATCCTGTACCTGCGATACAGGATATTTATTATTGTAGTCTTTAAGTAAAGCTTCCGTTTTTGTTTTGTGTGTCATTGTTTTTCCGTGCCTTTACTTTACGGTTAAATATCCGCTAATCTGATTTTTGCAATAAAGATATCCTCTTTGTTTTGTGAATAGATGACAAACAAAGAATCCTCTGTAAGCGTGCTGTGCGGATAGTGGAAGCCTGTACCCTTTGCACGTCCTCTGTACTTCATAAGCTCGGGCTTCATTGCAAGAATATAGTTTTCATCAAAAAGGTAACCGTCCTTTGAAATGCTGAGACAAAGCTGCATTCTTTTGACACCGGGATTTCCTACAGCATAGACTCTGCCGTCGGGAAGATTACCGACGCTTGTTCTGGCACCCGTATCGGGAAACTGCGTATCAAGCACGTTTGTCCACGTTTCGCCCTTGTCATAGCTGTACTGAACGTGCTGAATCTTCTGATTGTTTCTCCAGAATCTGATATGCGTACCGTCAACAGCTTCATAAGAGTAGGTTGTCTCGCCACATCCTGCACCGTTATGTCGTGATGCAAACTCACGGCTCCAGTCGTGTACTGTTTTGCCGTCTCTCTGCTTCCAGCCTCTCGGAAGCATATCCCACTGAGGCATATGCTTCGGATCTGTCAGATAATAAATTATTTTTTCTGCCAGCTCTTTATCATATCCCGAATTATCATATTCTTTAACATTTGTTGCGTTGGGATTGAGTGCCCGAAGATCGGGGACATCTTCATTAAGCCACAAAATTTTTCCCTTTGTTCCGTCGGCTCTGATCTCTCTTGCAACTCTGCCGATACCACCGTTAACACCTTTAGCCGCTTCGGCAATTGCATAAAGATGTCCGTCAACCTCTGCAAAGCCGTTTGAGCAAAGCATAAGATGATAATATCCGCAAAGATCGTTCATCCACGAAATATCGGAATGCTCGCCCGTACCGCATCTGTCGTGCGGTCTGTGACCCATTATGCGGACTCCGTCAGCATCCTTTTCATCAGGATTTGCAACGGGAACCTCCATGGGCGGAAACAGAATTGCATTATCGGAATACGGATCACTCCACGTTTCACCGTTATCCTTTGATATTGCATAGCGGACATACTGTCCGGGCGAATCCTCATCTCTGTAGTGAACACTCCAATGTGCATACAGAACACCGTCAAAATATGTAATGTGCGGATGAAGGTTAAACGCTCCGAGAGCCTTTTCCGCCGTACCGTTAAAAAGCTTGATTGTCTCATTCTTTACGGTAGGTAAACCGAGATCTTCTTTTTCAAGATCGGGAAGAACTGACCAGGAAATCATTTTGTGTTCCATAATGACATCTCCTTAATCCATCAATAACTTTATGAACAAACCGCCCTGTACGGTTCTGTTCTGAAAACCTCTTTGAATACTTGTAGATGTAAAATACCAGTCCGTCATGGGAACTCTTGAAGAGGTGTAGTGATAACTCTTCCACAACGGTTCGACAAACTCTTCAAACTCTGCTTTTGTATATGCCATACAGGCACACCATACAAGCCAGTCGGACTTTGTGTAATCCGATCTTTCATCAAGCGGAAGTCCGAAAGGATTTATGTGTCTGCGATAACTTGCAAATTCAGAATTGATAACTGACGGTGAAAAGATATCCGTTTTCCATACCTTGTCCCAGATAATATTGTACTTCATGCTGAAGCTTTCGGGTCTGTCAAAGCTGAGTCTGAAGCTTCCGTCGCTGTTTGCGGCACGGACAGTCCAGCTCTGTGCCATATCCTTTGCGATCTGCAGATATTTTTCAGCTTCAGCCTCTTTGCCGTCTGCCTTGAGAATCTTTGAATATCCTACGATACCGAAAATCGCCTTGAGCGAAAGGTTACAGTTGTGTGCAAGGTGACCTGCAAAGTCATCTGTGCAAAGCTGATTTCCGGGATCCTCACCGTAACGGATAAGATAGTCGCACCACGTTGTCAGCGTATCCATATACTGCTTTGCAAAATCACAGTTACCGTCTTTTTCCGTAATAGCTGCACAGAGAATCAGCATATTACCGCATTCTTCTACGGGCATCTGGTACTCAAGTCTGTTTTCGGCATAAACCTGACCGTTAAGTATCGGATACTGACCGACATCGTGAGGCGCAAAATCATATTCCCATGCGTCACTTTCGGCATAACGGAAAATCGGTCTGAGCATACCCTTCAGAAGTTCTGTATTATACTTGAGAAACAGCGGTGATGACGGATATGTAACGTCAACAGTTGCGGCACATCCGTTGCTGAAGCATTCTTTGGAAACAAACAGAACATTTCCGTTTTCATCAACTGCAAGCTTATGTGCAGCTATAGCCTGTCTGTATGCAAGGCTCAACAGCTCTGCATACTTTTCTCCGCCCTTTTCCGAGGCTTCGTTATAAAGCTGTGCGGAAAAGCTTCTGCCTTTTTCACAAAGCGAAGCGTAATCGCAGAATGCTTCTTCAATAACCTTTTCAAAAGTCTTGCCCGCTGTTCTGAAATAAGCATCAACCTGCTTTTCAAAATAGATCAGAGACTTTATATCATCATAAGCAAAAACGATCAGAGAGCTTTCATTCTCTGACAAAGCAATATCCGCATTGAGAGAATCCTCTTCTTTTTTGACGGAACCGTCTTTTGTGCAAAGATAAAAATATCCCCAGTCAATGCGAAGATCATCGCCCGATCGGTTAAGAATGTTCTGAGTTTTTGTGCCCATTCTGCCGACATTGATGTCGCCGATTTTCTCTTCGTAATACTCTATCGGAAGATCACCTTTTTCATTTGTGCAAAGAGTCTCGTCAACTGTTATACGGACACTGACATCGTGCTTTTTACCGTCAAGCGATCTGTAGCCTACACTCATATACGAAGCAGGTCTTGACAGTATGTAAAGATCGTCAGTAAATAAAGTTGAGAAGAAGCTGACACTCAGCTCGATTTTTTCGTTTGCAAACCTGTAATCGGTAAACATTGCACTGATATCAAGCGATGTCTGATTTATAACGGGCAGATCGTTCTTTCCCATAAAAGAAAACGATTCCGAATCAACAGTAACAACGGCAGAAATATTATTCTCTTTTCCTGTCCAGTGTACCGTATTTTTTTCATAAAGCCTGTCTGCTGCTGACCATACCGAAAAATACGGATCAACCGTGATAAGCGGAACCGACGGTGCTCTTAATTTCATTATAAAACCTCCTTGCGGTTATTGTCTTAAGTATAACTGTCTTTTCGTCATCGGTCAATAGAAAAGAAAACTTTTTATGTTGCTCTATTTCGTAAAATCCTGTATAATGGTGTCGGTGATTGCTATGAATAAAAAAGAAAAAGCGTTGAACTGTATCAACGCCTTAAAAAAAGAATATCCCGACTCTGTCTGTTCGCTGAATGCAGGTAATCCGTTTGAGCTTCTGATCGCCACACGGCTTTCCGCTCAATGCACCGACGCACGTGTGAACCTTGTTACACCTGCACTTTTTGAACGGTACAAAACCATAGAAGAATATGCCGATGCCGATGTCAGCGAGGTTGAATCATTGATTCATTCCTGCGGATTTTACCGTACAAAGGCAGCCGATATAATAGGTATGGCAAAAAAGATACTTTCCGACTTTGACGGAAAAGTTCCCGATACCATCGAAAAACTGACATCCTTGCCCGGTGTAGGCAGAAAAACGGCAAATCTTATATGCGGTGACGTTTACGGTAAGCCTGCGGTAGTTGCCGATACACACTTAATCCGAATAACTAATCTTCTGGGACTTGTATCAAGCAAGGAGCCCTACAAGGTAGAAATGGCTCTTCGTGAGCTTCTCATTCCCGAAGAAAGCAACGATTTCTGTCACCGATGCGTACTGCACGGCAGAGCCGTCTGTATCGCAAGAAGACCTCAATGCGAAAAGTGCTGTATGCGTGAATTCTGTGACACTTATATCAAAAACGCAGCTAACGCATAGGCTCCTGCGCCGATTATCGCTGATGCTCCGAGACAGGCAGCCTGTATCAGCTTGTTCTTTCTGATTCTGGTTGCGGGCGGTCTGTCATTTGACGAACTCATCATTCCTGCACGTTCACGAAGCTTACCTTCGCTGACCGATGCAAATTCGGGCTTTACAAAAAACAGTATTCTTTCAAAATATTCGCAATCCGTCTGTGTTATCTCCACCACCTGACGATTGACACCTTTTATCATATTATTACCCTCTCAATCGTTTATTTACACCGATATTGTGACCTGTTGACACTATGTTTATACCGACTGCAAAAATTAAAAATTGTAACAAAAAATATTACTCTGTGTATAATATCGGTTATCCACTACCTGTGGAAAAGTCGGTGGAAAATGTGAATAACATTTGAAAAAAGCCTTTATTTTAATGACTTTTGCCCTGTTGATAAGTTTTTTCGACCAATTTTTTGCACACCTCACGTTATTACACCTTATTGAAACTTTAAATTATTTTTACTTTTTAACTAATAAATATTACAATTTTATTACAAAAAATAACCGTTTAAATAACGGTTTTTTGAGCGAAAGCAGGCTGAAATATGTGCAATATGCAGACACACGGTTATATAACGATTCCGTATGACAAAAATTTTGATTTACCGCTGACTCTTTTTTGCGGTCAGGCATTCCGTTGGAAGGAAGTAGAAGACGGCTGGCACGGTGTAGCGTTTTCAAAACCGCTTACCGTTAAAAAGAGTGACAACGGACTGATTTTTGAATGTTCCGAGGAAGATTTTGAGAACATCTGGAGAAAATACTTTGATCTTGATACCGATTACGGCAAGCTGTGTGAGACTTTTTCTGCAGATGAGCATCTGAAAACAGCTGTGAATGAATATCCCGGTATACATATTCTCCGACAGGACACGTGGGAGGCTCTGTGTTCTTTTATAATCTCGCAGAACAATAATATTCCGAGAATCTGCGGTATCATCGACCGCTTGTGTGCGATGTTCGGAGATGATCTCGGCAACGGAGATTTCTCCTTTCCGTCACCCGAAAGGCTCGCTTCTCTGTCTGCAGAGGATCTGGCTCCGCTACGTTCGGGCTTTCGTGCAAAATACATAATTGACGCTGCCGTCAAGTGCTGTGACGGAACGGTTGATTTAAAAAAACTCGGTACGGTTTCTTTGGAAGAAGCACGTGCTGAGCTTATGCAGATAAAGGGAGTCGGTCCCAAGGTTGCCGAGTGTACTCTGCTTTACGGTGCAGGACGTATGCAGGCTTTTCCGATAGATGTATGGGTGCGACGCATCCTTGACGAACTGTACAGCGACGGATTGCCCGATTGCATCAGAGACTACGAAGGCATAGCCCAGCAGTATCTGTTTCATTGGCGAAGAAATCTGTAATCCGATTTCAAATGTTGACATTGACTGTTAAAGCAATTATACTTTATATGGATATAAAAAGAAAGGATGTCTGACCTATGAAAATTATGTCATTTAACGTTTTGTGCTGGGGAAGAGAAGAACACTCTTTTGAAAGCCGTGTACCTTTGGTTGTCAAGAGAATCCGTGAACAGATGCCCGATATTCTCGGAACACAGGAGTCTCATATCGAGTGGATGGATAATATCTGTGCGGGACTTCCCGAATATACATATGTAGGCGCCGGCCGTGATGACGGCAAGGACAAGGGTGAATTCTCGCCCGTATTTTATCGCAAGGATCTGTATGAATCAGAAGAAAACGGTACATTCTGGCTGTCCGAAACACCCGAAGTTCCTTCCAAGAGCTGGGAATCCGCCTGCACACGTATCTGCACATGGACTATACTCAGAAATAAAGAGACAGGTGCACGCTTTGCAGCTGTCAACACACATCTTGATCACGTCAGCGAAGAGGCTCGTGTAAAAGGAATACAGCTTGTTGTTGACAAGATCAACACGTTTACGGATCTTCCTGTTTTCTGTACGGGCGACTTTAACACCTATGAGGATTCCGAAGCATACAGAATTATGACATCGGGTGTTATGGCAGATGTAAAGTATCTTGCTGCAGACAGTGACAACGGTAACACCTTTACGGGATTTGACCCCGAAGCAACAAAAAATGACAGTCCCATCGACTTTATCTTTGTCAAAAAGGACTGTGTAAAGGTCAACAGCTACAAGATTTTAAGAGATGACATTGACGGACAGATGCCTTCCGATCATTATGCCATCATCAGCGAAGTCGAAATCTGATTCATCTTAAAAAACAACAGCCGAAGAAAACTTGCAAAAGTTTTCCTCGGCTTTACTTTTTGTATACTTTTTGAAAAACAAAAGACCGCAAAAACTGCGGTCTTTCTGGTGATCCATCGGAGATTCGAACTCCGGACACCTTGATTAAAAGTCAAGTGCTCTGCCAACTGAGCTAATGGATCGCTTACGTGCTAAAGTATTATATATCATTTGTTTGATAAAGTCAATACATTTTTTATATTTTTTCTTTCTTATGTCGGCAAAACATTAAAACATTACAATATGGGGATGCAAAAACAAACGTTTTGGCATCCCCTTCTGCTTGTCGAAAAAGTGTTTTTTCGACAAGCAGGGAGGCTTCGAGAAAGGTAACGAGATGGCGTGTTCTTTGCCCCGAAGCTGTACAAAGGTACTGCGAGTGGGCAAAAACACGTCAAACGCACATAAAAACAAAAATAGTGAATTTTCATTACGAAAAATCACCGCTTTTATGTTATAAAGTTTAAAATTATCTTGTCGTCTGACCGTGATTTCTTTATGTGCGTGTTCTCGGTGCCTTTATCGACAGTCTGTATGGGGATGCAAAAACAAACGTTTTTGCATCCCCATAAGCTGAATTAATTCACTTTATACATTGCAAAGAAAGCGACATATTTATCATTTGCGGGTGCAGGTGAAAGTCCTGCAAAGGAGCCTGTTGCGGACTGGGTTGAGCCTGCAATTGCAAACTTGCCGTCCGATACTGCCGCCATACCCATACACTGCTCGGATCCGGGTCCCTTGACCGAGTATTTCTCACAGCTTGTGCCGTTTTCACTGACAGTCATAACGAATACGTCACTGCTTCCGCCGCCAAGGAATGAGAAATCGTTATTCTTTGATGTCGAGAATCCTGCAACCGCATATCCGTCCTTGACTCTGACGATTCCGTTCGCCTGTTCTACACCGACACCTCCGTAGGTGTTTATCCATTCAACCTGAAGCTTTGCGTCAAGCTTGATAACAAAGATATCGGATTCACCATAGTTGTGTTTACCGTCAAAAACCGTACCTGTATGCGAATTCTCAAAATAGTGTCCCGCAACGACAACACCGCCGTTTTGACCGAGAGTTATTGCTCCGATTTCATCAAGACCCGAACCGTAAATTGCCTTGTGCGTAACCGTACCGCCTTCGGGAGAGAACTTGAACACAATTGCATCACCGCCACCGAAGCCCGCATACTCTGCATAGTCAAGATCCGAAGCTCTTGTATTACATACTGCATAGATATATCCTTCATCGGTTACGGCAATTTCATCAAACGAGCTGTGCTTGCTTCCGTCAAGAGAGTTTATCCATTCTTTTTCGCCGTCAGCATTCATCTTGATCAGCACAGAAGAAATCGTGCCTTCACGAAGCTCGCTGAAATAGTTATCAGAGGATTCCGATTTTCCGCCGACTACAAAACCTCCGTCGGGAGTCGCCGCTACTGAGTAGAACATTTCGCCCTTTGTGCCACCACAGACCTTGACCCATTCACGGTCACCGTTCTTTGAGAACTTAACAACAAGACCGTCAATAACTCCGGAGAACTTTTCACCGAGATTCTTAGAGTCTGTCTGACCTACTGCGATAACGCTTCCGTCATTCAGAACCGTTACGGCGTCGAACCATACACCAATTGCAGTACCGTTTCCACCGAGTAACGATTTCCACTCGACTTCACCGTTCTTATCATACTTGACAACAGCCGATTTCATCTGTCTCCAGGTTTTATCGGAATCTGCAAAGTCACCTGTTACCGACTGATAACGCGCTGCCGCTACGTATCCGCCGTCCTTTGTTGCCGCTACATCTACAAAAAGATCTCCTGCGTTTCCTCCGAATGTCGAAAGAGCCGTTCTGGCAAGCTCTGGAGCAGAAAGCTCCTTTGTTGCCGTTGTTCCCGTGTTATTCTGCGTTGTCTGTGTTGCTGTCGGGGTTGTGCCTTGTGGAGATGCTGTTGTAGCGGTTGTTCCTGTTGTCGATGAGGAAGCCGTCGTCGAATTCTGCGTTACCTTTGTATCCGCATTAGCAACGGAAGTTTTCTTTGTCGGGTTATGGATAACGTAAAACTCGCCTTTTTCATTGATTGCAATATGGAATCCGTAATCGTTAAGCTCCTTAACAATCTTGTCACGGTTTTCCTTGGACAGGCTCATAATATTCTCGTCCCAGTTTCTCCATGCATCCGCACCGATTACGTCATAGATTGCCGCATAGATCTGTTCCTTTGTCGGCAGATTGTTATAATGTAAAGAAGTGGTTTCCTCTTTTCTGTCTGCCTCATTCTTGAAGTCAAACTCACTTTCGCCGACTTCGACATCATAGCCTTTTTCTTCAAGAAGCTCTTTTACATCTTCCTTTTCTTCATCGGAAAGGCTGTTATAGTTTCCGTCCCATTCCTTTTCACCCAGAACCTTGCTGACCGCTTCCGAGATTTCCTCTTCGTCAGCTGTCGGAGTATAGTTAAAGAATGTTATTCCGTTTTCTGTAACGACCGCCTCATAACCTTTTTTGCGAAGAGCCAGCTGGATAAGAAGTCTCTGCTCCTCAGTTAACGAAGCATAGTCGCCCTCCCACTTGGTTTCTCCGAGAACCTCTCTGATAATTTCATCAATTTCCGACTCCTCCATCCTCGGCTCGGTTGCCTGAGTATAGGATTCGTTTACGGAAAGGCTGTCGGCAGGCTCTTTTGAGCTGTTACCGCATGACGCAAATACTGCCAGCAACGATAATGTCAATGCAACACATATTGCTTTTTGGATTTTTACTTTCATTGTCGGTCTCCTTTGCAATTGTAATCACTTTATTTTAACATAAGACGGAATCATCTTCAACAGTCAGACAGTTCCTTTTGCAAGTATATAATATAAATGTTAATAGCTTGTATACAAACAAAAAACAAAATGATAAATCAGTACGGAAGCTTTGTCTGCTCACACACCTCGTTTATCTTGTCACGAAGCTTTAAAAAATCCGTGAGCGCATCGGGCTTTCTTCTCGGATCTCGCAGAAGCGCTGCAGGATGGAATGTGCCCATCATCAATACACCGTTCTTTTCAAAAAACTCTCCGTGCTCCTGCGTTACCTTATAATTCGGAGAAATAAGTCTTTGTGCAGAAATTCTTCCGAGACAAACAATAATCTTCGGACGAAGCAGCCTTACCTGCTCACGAAGCCAGTTAATACATACGTCCTGCTCCTCGGGCTTCGGATCGCGGTTCTGCGGAGGACGGCACTTCACCATATTTGCGATATAGATGTTCTCTTTACGCGAAAGTCCTATTGCCTCAAGATATTTATCAAGAAGCTGTCCTGCTCTGCCGACAAACGGCTCTCCGCTCAGGTCCTCCTGCTCTCCGGGGCCCTCGCCGACAAACAGTACCTCTGCATCGTTGACCCCTACACCAAAAACAAGATTTGTTCTGGTTTCTGCCAGCTGACATTTGTCACAGCCGAAACACGCCTTTTTTAAATCTTCCCAATCTGTATACATCAGAAATTGCTCCTTACTTTTCCCAATTAAAATCGCTGTTTGTCATTCTTGCCGACAGAGAAATAATGACAACATCAAAACCATTTGAACTTATGTAATCCGAAACAGATTCCTTGTAATGCCTCGGATCAATCATATGAAGCTCTGAACATTCCGCCGCAAAGTATGTACAAAGAACATTGGAAAAAGAATCCTTTATAATCAGCACCTTGGGTCCCGTTTTGTTCAGATTATTTATAACCTTTGTCTGCGCAAAATCCCCGCCGAGGAATGAGCTGTAATTAAAGCTTCCGAACAGGTCGGTTGTCAGCTTTGCTTTTTCAAACATAACATCTTCAAAACCACCGCTGTTTCTGAGACTGTCCGAGCCACCTGTTTTTGAATAGTCTGTTTCTGCCTTGGGCGTAAAATACTTGAAATCATCCGTACCTGCATAGTATTTGCCCACCTGCTTTCCCTGACTGCCGAGAAACAGATCTTCAATTACCGTTTCGTCATAATTCTCTTTGTCAAAAGTTTTGCTGTTTATACTGAAACCCTTGCCCGAAAGATACGTTGATAACTCTTTGCTTGCCCACAGTCCCGCGTCGGCATTCCAATGATGATCCGTTCTGTAAAACAGACTGTAGTGGTCAAGGTTTTGCTCGTGAAGCTTATCATGAAGATTCAATATTTCAAATCCGTTTTCTTCAAAGAATCCAATCCTGTAATCAATTACATCGTATTCGTAATTTTTTACTCCCTTAAGCGCAAAATCATTTTCGTCGCAGACTTTCGGAGGTATCGAAACAAACAACGCCATTGCACCTGTTTCATCTGCGGCAGCCCTTGCTCTTTTTATGCTGTCTTTTTCAGCTTCGCTGAATTCCTTAAACTCGTTGACAGCAAAAGCAATGTAGCCGTTTTTGAGTCTGTAAACCGAATTTGCTTTATTAACAGACGGTACGGCATCACTGAATGTCACTTTATTGAATGCTCCGTTAAGTGATATGAATGCATCGTGTCCGACAAGTTTTTCCTGATAAGCGGTGTCAAGCGTATTGACAATATCCCAGATATGAAGAACACCTGACTTTATTCCTTCTTCACGTGCATACCATACGGCTTCGCGCGCAAATTGAAGTGAAGTTCCGATAAACAGGAAAGAAATAAAAGCTATAAAGCACGCAGAAATAACTTTTTTCATACCGTCCACCCTCAGAAATTAAAGTAGATAAACGGATTATAAGAACCTTTGACTATAAATGAAAATGCAGCCACAAACAACGCCATAACCGCAACAACATACAGCACATCGCAAACAACCTTCGGACCCTTTGAAAGTGACTCAACCTTTTTACGCAGCTTCGGCGCAATCGGGAACGAGAATATGGCAGCAGCTATCGTAAGTACGGCATAGTTGTTTATGTAATACCGGAATGTATCGTCTGTTCCGGAAACGCCGATACCAAAAAGCGCTTTGAAGTATTCGCCGGCAGCACCGATATCGGAGGCTCTGAAAATCATCCAACCGATGCAGACAAAGAACATCGTATAAATATATTTCAACGGTACAAATTTCTTACTTGAAAGCTTTTTCTCCATACCCGAAAGCTTTTCTGTTGCAATAAGAACAAAATACATCAGACCCCATATGATAAAAGTCCAGTTTGCACCGTGCCATACACCTGTCAGGAACCAGACGGCAAACAGATTAAATATAAGTCTGCTCTTTTTTGAAACTCTGCTTCCGCCAAGAGGGAAATAAACATAGTCTCTGAACCACGAACCAAGCGATATATGCCATCTGCGCCAGAACTCGGAAACAGAAAGTGATATATACGGATAATTAAAGTTTTCGAGGAAGTGGAAGCCGAACATCCTTCCGAGTCCGATTCCCATATCTGAATAACCTGAAAAGTCATAATAAATCTGGAATGTATAAGCGATAAGACCGAGCCATGCCGATGCGGTACTGACAGGCTCTGTGCTGTCAAAAATTCCGTCGGCAATAATCGCCATAGAATTTGCAAGCAAAACTTTTTTCAAAAAGCCGACGATAAAACGCTTGACACCTTCCGTAAAATCTTCAAGAGTTTCCTTGCGGTTTTTTATTTCATCAGCGACGGTCTGATATCGGACAATAGGACCTGCAATAAGCTGAGGAAACAGTGCAATGTACAGTCCGACATTGAGAATGTTTTTTTGCATCTCGCCATCCTTGCGGTATACATCCAGAACATAGGACATGGCCTGGAACGTAAAGAAAGAGATACCGATAGGCAACGCAATCTCCGGAATTCTTATTTCAAGACCGAACAGAGAATTCGCATTCTCCAATGTGAACATAAGATATTTGAATACGAACAAGAGTGCAAGATTGAATGCAACATCAATAATTATTATCACTCTTGCAGCGTTCTTTTTCTCCCTGTACTTGTCAACAAGAAAGCCCATCAACCAATTGAATACAATTGATGCCATCATTATAAAGACAAACCGAGGTTCACCCCACGCATAAAAAATGAGTGAAGCTACCAAAAGAAAAACATTCTGAAGAGATCTTGATTTTTTAAAAAGAACGTAGTATCCGAAAAGAACTATCGGCAAAAAAATCACAAGGAATTCTGTGCTTGAAAACAGCATTTTCCGTCCTCCAAACAAAACAGGGGCTGCAAACTATGCACAGCCCCTGAAAAAACTGATTACTTAAGGTCGTTTTCGTTGCCGACCAACTTCTGTGCCTTAGCCGCAAGCTCCATTGCTTCTGCATCACCGGATGCAACAGCAGTATTAACAGCCGAACGTCTTGCCAGAAGCTCTTCATACATCTTGTCACGCTTTTTGCCGTTAAGATCATAGAAGAGAATCGGAATAATACCGAGAGAAGATGTTACGAAAGGAATAATCGTAAACATTGCAAACAAACCGAACTTTGTATCATCGGACTGAGCAGTACCTCTTGTATATGCGGTAAGATCATAACCGATAAGCTTTTTGATCTGAGTGGAGATAACACCGCTTACGATACCTGTAAGCTTCTTTGCAAGTCCCTTTGCAACAGAAGTCATAGCCTCTGAGCGGTAACCGTTCTTCCATTCACAATAGTCCATACACTCGTTGAACATTTCTGACGGGATAACGGTTCTGACACCGTAGAAGAACATAAATACAGTCTCCCAAAGTGTGAGTGCAATTCCCATCGGAACGACCCTCTTGTACATACCGTTCTTCTTTCCGCCGAGTGAGCCAAAGAAGAATACGGGAATGTTCAAAAGATTTCCTATGTATGTAGCAATAATATACAACGTACGGCTGGAGAAGTGTCTGCGGAACCACGGTACCAGCGCATAGCTGAACGGATGAACAATAGATCCGGGGATACCTGTGATAAATGCGAGTGATCCGAAGTTAAGAACGTCGATAAGATAGTCCGTCTTGCTGCCGCCGATGGAGAAGCCGTTAAGCATTTCCGAAAGCGTGATAAGCAACAACGGTTTATTGTTAATGATCGACTTGATACCCTGAATAATACTGGGCTCTTCAATAGACTGCATAACACGTTCTTTACAGATGGAGAAGAACCAGAACGCGCCTGCACCTGCAATGATTACGGTAACGCTACCCATGCCGACAAACAGCTTAGTATAGTCAAGCTTGATAACGCCGTTACCGACAAGGTCAAGGAGAATCGTCATAATCTGTTCGGGAAGCTTTTCACCAACAAAACCGGAAACAAAGTTTGCAACGGTGATGAGCCTCGTTCGGTCAACAGGATGCGGCGTTATCGTCGCCTGAATACCGAGCTGTGCTATACCCTGGAATGTACCAACACCCTCACGGATAAGAGCAAGCAAAAGATACATAATGAATTTACCCATGTGATCGGGAGCCTGTCCCGGGAAAAGCAAGGGCATAATCCAATAACAAAGCGAGAGGATCGTACCGGGAATTGCAAGCACCATAAGATACGGCTTGAACTTACCCCAACGTGTACGTGTTTTATCAACAATGGCACCTGTGAAAATATCATTGATGATGTCCCAGACACCGTTGATAGCCTTTGTCAATGTCTGCAGATTAAAGCTGATCTGCAAAATACTCGTGATAAATCTTTCATCGAACTTACCGATATTAAAGCTCTGAGACATATCGTACACAACGTACGCAATAGTCTCTTTCGATCCGACATACCGACGGTTCTGATGGGCATACCCCTCCTGCATAACCTCAGGCTCTGCATCGACGGGAACGCTTTTGTTCTTCTGATCTGCCACGGATCCACCTCCGAAAAATAAATCTTTCCATAGTACGGAACATTATATCATACATCACTACCGATTTCAAGAACTTTTTCGCTGTTTTCAACAAAACTTTTTCGGTATCGCTTTCGGTTTTAAATAAATTGCAGATTCTTAAAAACTTAAAAAGAGCTGTAACGAACAACTCAACATTATTCGTTACAGCTCATACCTAATCAGAATGTTCCAAATAAATAGAATTTTAAGATAAGAACAATTCTTTTGAACCTCATCAGAAACATTTTGATTTGTTCCAACGGACTGTATGCTCTCAACATAAATTCTGCAGCATCCTCCATTCCGTTAATAGTAGTATTCATTTCATAAACCGCTGTCAATGCGGTATCTTTTTTAATTTCTACAGTATCACCGATTTTATAAATCTTACCGGTATATTCGTCTTTCCATCCTACAAAATCATATATTCCGCCAGTTATATATACTGCGTAGTCCGGAATACGAATACTTCCTTCCGCTCTTACGCTAATCGAGTTGACATTTTTATAATAGTCTCCGACATATCCTCCAGGAAGATATTCAAAATTCAGGCTGAACTTGCGCTTAAGCGAATCCGAATTAAAGCTTAATGTAATGCTTTTCGCATTATTCAGATGAATTGTGTACGTTTCTCCCTCTTCAAGGTTAACAACTGTATTTTCTCTACCGCCGCAGTAATATTCGTCAGCTTCATCATAAATTTTGTATTCAAAACCGCCTTCTGCTGCAATTTCAAGCTTATATGATGCGGTTTTTTCGGGAGTGAATGTAACATAATTCCAAAGTGCTCCGTTTTGGGGAACAGCGTATTCCTCTCCGTCAGAAAGAGCGTGCCACGGAGCAAATACGGCATAAAGAGTCGTGTCCTTTGAAAGAGTTATTGTATCGCCCGGCTGATACAGTGTCATACCGCCATCTTTATCCTCAGACCAACCGACAAAAACTTCCTTCTCTTCAACTATATTATTTTTTGCCGGTTTTTGAACAATATAAGAAGCTTTATAAGAATAATTTTGATCCGTTTCACCCTGCGTAATATAGCAAAGATTATAATATGAATCTCGTTTCTTAAATGTAAACGTACCGTCCTCTTCCGACTCAAGATTTATTCTGAAGTCATACAAGGAGCCTGCCTCTAAACCGAAGCCTGAAAAATCCTCGGTAAGAACCTTGCCGTCTTCGCTCAGGATGTATCCGCTTATGCCTGAAGCGGATTCCAGGTAATATGCTCCGTCCTCTTCCGGTGTGAACTGGTATCCTCTGCTGCCGTTTGCTTCAACAGTATTTTCATTATCAACAACAAGCTGTGTTGCAGAACCCCATACGGCATAAACCGTTGTATCCTCTTCAACTATGCCACCGTCTCCGACTCTATAGTCCGGCGTTTCAGCTTCGGGATTCTTTGACCAGCCAAGGAATTCACAACCTACCTTTGTCCACATAGGATCCTCGAACCTATATCCTGTTTTGTATTTATACTCTATCTTTTCTCCAACACCACCGTTAGGATCCAATGTCAGAGTATTTCCGACATCCGAAAACTCAACAAAAACCATATTGTCATTGTCACATTCGATTTTTGCGGTTCCTTCGTTTTCATCATTGATCATAAAGAATGCCGCCATACCACTGCGGATGGTGTATTCCTGATTTTTCAACCCTTCAATTTTTACATTAAGGTTGTTCGCCCACAATTCTCCGTTGAAGCCGTGTATACCCTCTTTTTCCTTGCAAAGGGCTGCAAGCCAGAAGTCAACGGTAAGCTGTCTGACTCTTGCTTTTGTATCCGCAAGCTCGGGATATTCCGATACGGGATACAACATATCAGCAATTATATCAAAAGTATCTTTGAGTGAATCCTCACACTTTTTCTCTCTGATCAGCTTATAAACTTCTTTTCCCGGATATTCCCCCTCGGTATTCCCGATAAGTGCCGCATAACGAGTGCGTACATATTGGAAAAGCGCAAATGACATTCCGTAATTACCGTAATCAAGCTGTTGCCAATTGAAAAGCGAATTGCTTGTATAATCTACAAAATCAGAAAATGAATAAATATACGTTTTTAAATATTCTTCTGTTATAAACAAGCACATCTGTGCTGCGATAGAAAATCCCTCATCAACAAATGTATCTGTTGATTCTATTTCATCAATATTTGTCTTTCCGACATATAAAGAAGAGTGATTGATATAATGCTGATATTCGTGTACAAATACTGTTTTTAACTGCCTGACATCCTTCTCTAAAGTGTTTATATGAACACAGTCGCATTTATTGCCCAACATACCGGAAAAAACATCTTTAATCCAGACATCACCGACCTTGCCCAATGTGTCGATGGTATCGTTTGCCACAAAATATCCGGCCGCTGCGCTGCCTTCCGAAAAATCATACATAAATATAGCAAACTTGCCGTCCTTGTCGGTATCAATTCTGTAATCACCGAACATATCAAGCTCTGTCGGTATCACTTCGTCAGCAAATTCACCAAATTCAATAGCCTTTTCTTTTTCATTCAGCTTTTCAATTTCCAACCACACGGTACAGTGTTCACCAATATAAACACATTCTACGGTTTTTTTGCTGTTTGCAACATAACTCAATGCTCCGGTTATTGTATTAATATTTAACGAGGTGTGATCAGCAATGATTCTCTTCCTATCCCCGATTTTATATTCCTTTGAAAGGCACTGTGCAGAGACTTCGTCCTCTTCGCTCTCAGCCTGCAGAGCTTCCTCATATGTCATGGGAACCATCTGCTCTGAAAGATAATTCAATACCGCATTTTCACCCTGCAAAAACGCAAGATCTTCTTCCGCTTCTTCCGTCTCTTCGTCCTCGTCGGATTCGTTCAGCACCTCTGCAGTAAAGGTCAGATCCTCTTTGCGGTCGGTATTGATTGCCGCTAAGATTTTGCCTGTGTACTCCTTGGTCACAGCTTCCGTTTCTGCCGCAAAAGCCGGTACTGACAACGAAAAAATCATTGCACAGCAAAGCAAAGCAGAAATAATCCTCTTTTTCATAAAGCCCTCTCCTTTTTGCCGAAATAAATCAGCACCACATAATTTTCTTTGTGAAATTTATTTTAGCACAATATATTGTAAAAATCAACACATTTTTACAAAAAAGAAAAGAGCCGCCATACGACGACTCTTTCATTCAGACTATCGGTAAAATCACCGTGAACACGCACAAGGATTTTTATTCTCCTTTTACCAATACACAAAAACTTCCTGTCCGGTCATTCTGAGCGAAAGCGAAGAATCTTTTGTTCATTATTTTTTGTGCGTTTGCTTAACTTTTGCCCTCTCGCAGTACCTTTGTACAGCTTCGGGGCAAAACTTAAGCATCCCGTCACCTTTCCCGATGTCTGCCTTTTGTCGAAAAATTTCGACAAAAGAAAAGAGCCGTCATACGACGACTCTTTCCCTTTTTATGAGGGGTTGCTTTGAGGAGGGGTAACCTCTTTTGAGGTTAGCTCCGACGGTACTCGGTGCGGCTCCTTTCCCTTCGGAACAGTTATAAGTTTAATGCACAAATGTTAAAAATGAATGAACAAACATTTAACTATTGTTGCAGATAATGTGAATTATCCTGATTTAAATATCACCAAAAATTTCTTGACACTTTATAAAAATAGGAGTAAAATTTTATATCATCTGTATCAAGGAGTGATCTTTATGACATACAAAAAGGTTTTGACAATTCAGGACATCTCCTGTGTGGGGCAGTGCTCTTTGACTGTTGCGTTGCCTGTTATCTCTGCTTGCGGTATTGAGACCTGTGTTCTTCCGTCTGCAGTTCTTTCCACACACACCGGCGGTTTTTCGGGATACACCTTCCGTGATCTTACCGAGGATATGCCCTCCATAAAAGATCATTGGAAAAAGGAAAACATCTCTTTTGATGCGATTTATACCGGTTATCTCGGAAGTACACAGCAGATTGACTATGTTATCCGTATTTTTAACGAGTGTTTAAAAGACGGCGGCACAAGAATCGTCGATCCCGCCATGGCTGACAACGGCAAGCTTTATTACGGCTTTGATGAAAAGTTTGTTGAAGCAATGAGATCTCTTTGTGCTGCAGCAGACTACGTTATTCCCAACATAACCGAAGCGTGCTTTCTGACCGGCACAGCTTTCAGAACTGAGTATGACCGTGCATATATTGATGAACTCATTTCAAAGCTTACCTCCATCGGTTGTAAGAATATTATCCTCACAGGCGTATCGTATGCCAAAGACAAGACAGGCGTAGTTGTTTTTGAAAACGGAAGCTACTCATACTACGAACACGATTTCCTTCCCGGAAGCTGTCACGGTACCGGTGATATTTACGCGTCTGCCTTTACAGGAGCATTCGTCCGCGGAAAGAGTGCGTTCGATGCCGCAAAGACAGCAGCAGATTATGCCGTTGAATGTATCAGATATACGGGCACACTTGAAAATCATTGGTACGGTGCTGCATTTGAACCTGTTTTATACAAGCTGATACAATCTTTACAGTAAACTATTGACAATTTCTGTACCGTGTGATATAGTGGTAAAAATTTTTGAAAGGCAGGTGGACAAATTGACAACTATGAAGCAACATCTTGTGGATATGACCAAATACAAGCGAAGTGTCTTTTTGTCTGCCGATATCAGCTGACGAGCTGTATCCGTTTACATTCAGGACATCTTCGTTTATGCGAAGGTGTCTTTTTTTATTCTTTTTTATTAAAGCACAACACTTTCGCATTTAAAAGCGACACTTTTGCACCGAGTGCCGACATAACCGAAAAAATATTATATAATCCACTCAAACTCCAGAGGTACGCTATGAAAATATGTATTTGCGACGGCAACCTGTCCGTTCACAGTAAGATTAAAAAGTTAATAGCAAAATTCAAAAACGATGAAAATCATTTTGAAATAACCGACTTTTCATACGGGAAAGAGATTATAAAAAGCTATGAAACAGGAAAAGGGTTTGACATAGTTTTTATGGAAATCGAAATGCAGGACATCAACGGCATCGAAGCCGCCGAAAGGATAAAGGAGCTGTCCCCCAAATCAATTATAATTTTTGTCTCGGGTTACACAGACTTTATATTAGATGCCTTTCGTGTCGAGGCGCTTCATTTTATCATAAAGCCGATAAAGGAAACGGAGTTTAATGAAGTCTTTGACCGCGCTATCAGAAAATTTCTTGCCGTCAGCTCTACCGTTATTCTGAAATGGGAAAGCGAACGCTATTGTATCCCTGTTGATGAAATAAGCTTTGTAGAGGGATACCAGCGTCATCTGACAGTACATACTGCCGGGAGAGATTATGAGGCCGTCGGCAAGCTTTCAGAAATTTTCAACACCTTATGTCATCACGGATTTGTGCGGATTCATCAAGGTTTTATCGTCAATATGCATTATATAAAAAGCTTCGGTCTGACAGACATCGAGCTGACCGACGGTACACGTGTTATGATGAGTGTCCGCAGACGTCAGGAGGCATTAAAAATTTATGATACCTTTCTTCTGAAAAGAAGATGGTAATATAACGCTTTTATTTTGAGTCGAAATTATGTGAAGGGAGAGTTGAGACATGAAAAATCTTCAGACAAAAACAACAATAAAATACAGGAGGAATCAATATGAAGATCTACACTATACTGTTATTTTCTGTAGCAGCTCTTCTGCTTATTATCGGCATACTGATCTGCTGCGGTAAATTAAAAAAACTGAAAAAGGATGCCTTCGGCGAATCACGGTTTGTCGGTAGCTCCCTTATTCTCGTTTCAGCCTTGCTTGTTATGTTGGGCATTGTCGTAATTACCGATATAAAAAGCACAGTTTTTTTGCTTGTTACGGGATCCTTTATCATCAGCGGAATATTTATTCTATTGAGGAGGGAAAGCATTGATAGTAACAAATAAAAAATACGGATATTTCAGCAATCTTTCGTTTATGGCAAAGCATCATTGGCACGGACATAAAAACTATATTTTTATCCAGCTTTTCCTGGCACCGCTCGGTGCTCTCACATCTGTTGTTGCCGCCTTTTTACCGAAGATCGTTCTTGACTGTGTCGAGAATTCGGTACCGCCGCTGTCTCTGTTAACAAAAGTTACGTCACTTGCGCTTCTTTTGTGTATCTGCGAATACCTTCGCAATTTTCTTTCGGTAAAAAGTCATCACGAGCGCAACAATGCCCGATGTATCATTTTTCACAAGCTGATCTGTGAAAAAACAATGGGTATGGATTATAACAATTACATATACAACGAAACACGTGTGCTGAGGGAAAAAGCGTGGAACGCAATCAACTCCTGGGAAGGCTCTGCTTCTCGTTATCTTGAGCTTAACTTTTCGTTCATATCGTCCTTTTTCGGCTTCAGCGCTTTTACGGCAATTATTGTCGAGTGCAATCCGTGGTTTATACCGATTCTTGTTGTGTGTTACGGTATCAGCGCTTTAGGATGGCTTCTGTTGCAGAAATACAAGGACTCCGTAAAGGACAAATTTTCCGCCGTTCACTTAAAGCTCGGATATGTCACCTTCCGATCAAAAGATTTTGCAAACGCTAAGGATATACGCGTTTATAATATGACCGATTTTTTGATGAGAAAAATCGAAAAGCATCTCAAAGAAATGCAGGGCTTCTATACAAAAAAGAACAACGGACATTACATCAATGTGCTGATCGAAGATTTTTTCAAATTCTCGGTCAGCCTCGGTGCATACATTTATCTTGTTCATCTTAAACTCAATTCTTCAATGACGCTCGGTGATTTTTCTCTTTACTTTGGTGCAATAACCGGCTTCGGTGCATACCTGGCAAGACTTGTAGACTCTGTTGCGGAAATCATCGAAAGCGATCATAACGTTAACGATCTGCGAAACTTTCTGAACATCCCCGACAACATGAATAAATCCGTCGGCAAGCCGCTTCCCGACCGCAATACCAAAGTCGAAATCGAACTGAAAAATCTCTCCTTCACATACGACGGTGCAGACTCACCCTCCGTCGATAACCTTTCACTCAAAATAAACGGCGGCGAGCGTATTGCTATTGTCGGAGTAAACGGCGCAGGAAAATCAACTCTTGTAAAGCTTATCTGCGGTCTGTTCATTCCGCAAAGCGGACAAATTCTGATTAACGGTACGGACAGCGCTCTGTTTAACCGTGATGAATACTATACTCTTTTTTCAACATTGTTTCAGGACTGCGCTTTGCTTCCCGCATCAATCGCAAAAAACATTTGCCTTTGCGAAGAGGAAAAAATTGACCGCAAAAGACTTTACGACTGTATGCACCTTGCAGGAATAAAAGAAAAGGTTGAAAGTCTGCCCGATAAAGAAAACTCTCTGCTTGTCCGTGAGGTTCACGACGGAGCAACGGCACTTTCGGGCGGTGAGCTTCAGCGTCTTTTGCTCGCACGTGCTTTGTACAAGGATGCGCCGATCATTATCCTTGACGAGCCGACGGCTGCGCTTGACCCGATTGCCGAGAATGAAATGTATCTGAAATACAGTGCGCTCACCGAGAACAAAACCGCAATATACATCTCGCACCGTTTATCGTCAACACGATTCTGTGACAGGATCATACTGCTTGACAACGCAAAGATAATCGAATCGGGAACACACGAAGAGCTTTTGGCTCTCGGCGGAAAATATGCCGAAATGTTCCGTACGCAAAGTAAATACTACAGACAGGAGGAAGCCGTATGAAAAAGTATTTTACCGACCTCAAAAACGATATGGTGATCCTGTATAAGGGATCAAAGCTTATAGAGCTTTTTCTCGGAAAATGGTATCTGCTTTTAAACTGTCTCGTATGCACGCTTCGCTATGTCAGCCCGTATATAACTATTTACTGCACAAGCCTTGTCATTACCTCCTTAACCAAAAATGCACCGTTCAGGGAAATTCTGAAATATATAATAATCGCAACGGTCTCGACATTTGTAATTGACATAATCATCCGCACCGTAAACCGAAGCTGTCTTATTATGCTTAACAACTCGTGGTACTCACACAGCGCACTTTTGTCAAAAAAGGCGTTGTCTCTTGACTATGCAAAAGCTGAAAGCGCCTCAGTTCAGATGCTGCGCGGCAAAATCGAGGAATGTGTCAATAACGGAAACGGTCTTTCGTGGCTTGCAACCTGTCTTTCCGAGATGATCGCCTGCATCTTTTCAGCGGTAATTGCCGTCTTTATGATTTCCGATATGGTTATCAGCAAAGCGCCTCTCACGCAAAGCGGAATACTGAAAATCGTCAACTCACCCTTCCTTGCGGCAGGACTTGTAATTTTTACTATTGCGGCAATTTTTATTTCTGTCAAGTGTCACGGTCTCAGCGAAAAAAAGCTGTTCCATATCTTTAACAACGCTTCCGTTTTCAACACCGTTGCCGAATACTATAACAAAAAATATCTGAACGAAAACGAAAGCGGAAAAGACGTCAGAATCTTTGACGAAAAGCCGCTTATTGACGAAGAACTCGAAGAAAAAATTTATAAGCCTCACAGAAGGATGAGAAAGGATGCTTTAAAGGTCTTTTCAACGATCGGTTCTGTATCAAATGTTTCGGCAAACGTGTTGGGCGGAATGGTTTATGTTTTTGTCGGACTCAAAGCGCTGTCGGGAGCCTTCGGTGCAGGCAAGGTTGTCGAATACTACGGTGCTATCACAAAGCTGATAAGTGCCTGCTCCGACTTCGCAGGCAACATCGGTTATCTTCGTGCAAACAGTGTACAGCTTAAGCAGGAAATAGAATATCTCGATCTTGTCTCCGATATGAAAAACGGTACAAAAACAATTGATGATCTTGATATAGACAATATTGAATTTGAGTTTCATAATGTCAGCTTCCGCTATCCCGATACGGAGCCGTTGGTACTTCGCAATCTTTCGCTTCGTATACGCTCCCGTGAACGCCTTGCCGTTGTAGGAATGAACGGAAGCGGAAAATCAACAATGATAAAACTGCTTTGCCGTCTTTATGACCCGACAGACGGATACATAACCGTCAACGGAATTGACATACGTGAATTCGACTATACCGAATATCTCAGGCTGTTTGCAATAGTTTTTCAGGACTTTAAGCTTCTTGCCTTTCCGATAGGCGAAAACATCGCTTGTGATGAAAATTATTCAGAAGAAAAGGTTTGGAATTGCCTTGAAATGTCAGGCATAAAGGATCGGGTGAAGGAATTGCCAAAACAGCTTCAGCAATCGGTATACAAGCTTTACGAAAAAGACGGCATTGACCTGTCCGGCGGCGAAGAACAAAAAATCGCTATTGCAAGAGCTCTGTATAAGGACGCACCGTTTGTGATTCTTGATGAACCGACAGCGGCACTTGATCCCATAGCTGAAAGCGAGATTTATTCACGTTTCAACGATATTGTCAGAAACAAAACTGCCGTCTATATCTCACACCGCCTGTCCTCGTGTCGGTTCTGCAGTCGCATAGCTGTTTTTGATAACGGTACGATTATACAGGAGGGCACTCACGACGAGCTGCTCGCTGACCAAAACGGCAAATATCACATCCTCTGGAATGCACAGGCACAGTATTATACAAAAGAATAAAACAAAATCAACACCTCAACCATTCGGAAGAGGTGTTGTTGCATTGTCATAATAACTAATGTATAATGAAGTATAGTTTTAAACTATCTGCAGAAAGGATATGCCGCAATGAATATAAGTGCAGCAAAAAATTTTGTTTTAAAAAATGCACGCCCTCTTGACCTGGCTGTTTACAGATATTTCTTTGAAAACGCATCAAACAGGGCTGTTGTTGATGAGCTGTTAAAATTTCAAAACACCGATGGCGGTTTCGGCAATGCTCTTGAACCCGATTTTTTCAACCCTGATTCAAGTCCCATTGCAACAAACGATGCAATAACCACTCTTTACCGTGTGAATGCACTTGACAGGGATTCGGATATTGTAAAAGGAACAGTCAGATATTTAGAATCTCACGATTCTTTTGATGAAGATAAAAAGCGTTGGTTGTTTGCGATTGACAGCAACAAGAATTATCCTCATGCTGTTTGGTGGGAGAAAAAAGGTGACGGCATCAGCAGCTTTAATCCGTCAATATCGCTGGCATCTTTTTTGATTTGCTACGGTAATCGCACTTCTCTTTACGAAAAAATTGTAAAAGAGGGTTTTGACTACCTTGAAAAAACCGAAAACGTCAGCGGAGACGATCTGAATTGTTTTCTGTTGGCATATGAGCTTTTAAAAACAAACCGTATCGGCAATATAGTTGATTTGAAACGTTTCAAAGATTTATTGTGTAAAGCCATTGATAATACTGTTTGTAAGGATACCCAAAAATACGGTGTCGAATATGTACCGACGCCTTCCTCTGTCTTTGCCGGCACATATCAGGAACTTATTGCTCCCGAAATCAAACCGTTAATAGCCGCAGAAAAAGAAATTTTATATAAACTTCAAACGGAAGACGGCGGCTTTGATATTACCTGGAAATGGTATACTCCGTATCCCGAGTTTGAACAGGCAAGAGCCTGGTGGCGTCCTCGTATAACTATTGAAAAACTGCTTTTTAATGAGGTGCAGACAGATGAAAACGCTTGAAAAAATGAATGATTTTTTTGATAAACGGTTAGACGGTTACGATGAACATATGATGACCTGCATTGAAGCGGCAGAAGAATTTTATCCCTATACCGCTGAACTTTTACCACAAACCGACGGTGCACGAATCCTCGACTTAGGCTGTGGTACGGGTCTGGAATTAGAGCATTATTTCAACATCAACCCTTCGGCAAAAATAACAGGCATTGATTTGACTGAATCAATGCTGAATGTATTGAGAAACAAGTTCTCCGAAAAGGATTTAACTTTGATTTGCGGATCATATTTTGACGTTCCGTTTGATGAAAACACTTTTGACGGTGCGGTTTCGGTTGAATCCCTGCACCATTTTACAAAGGAAGAAAAAATTCCGCTTTATACAAAACTGTGCAAAGCATTAAAAAACGGCGGGTATTTTATTCTTACCGATTATTTTGCCTTGTCGGTCGAGGACGAAAAAACGCTCCGGAACGAGTTGATTCGCCTCAAAAAGGAACAACACATTGATGATAATGAGTTTTATCATTATGACACCCCGTTGACCGTTGAACACGAAACCCAAGCTTTACTTGAAGCCGGATTTTCCTCTGTTGAAGTCTTAAACAGTTGGGGTGCAACATTCACAATCAGGGCAAGCAAATAAATCCGATGCATAGCTTTATATAAACTAATCTTAACCATACAGTAAAGGATATAAAAAATGACTTTTGAAGAAAGAAAAGAACAGGTGAAATCTTACCTCGGAAAAACAGTAACTATCGGTATAGACAGACCCATAGGATATGTTCACAAAAAGGAAAATTATTCGCTTACTTATCCGATAAACTACGGTTATATCCCCGACGTTCTCGGCGGTGACGGAGAAGAACTTGATGTTTACCTTTTGGGTGTCAGAGAGCCTGTTACCGAATACGAATGTGTAATTATCGCAATTGCTCACAGACATAATGATGTTGAAGACAAGCTTGTAGGCGCACCCTTTGGTATTAACTTTTCCAAGGAAGAAATTGCGGACGCAATCAGGTTTCAGGAGCAATATTATGATACCGAGATGGAGGTTTTATGATCATGACAAGAAAAGCAACTAATAACGATATACCTGTGATATCAGAATTATACCGTGAGCAATTCAGAGAAATGGCAAAGCTGATACCCGATTTTATCAAAGAGGGTGATCAGAACACAGCGTTTATAGAGAATACGATTAACGATGAAGATTCAGATATTCTTGTTTATGAGAACGATGGTATGATTGTTGGTTTTATCCTGCTTCAGTCCAAAACAAGACCCGATTTTTCGTTTATGCTTCCCGGTAAGTATTGCTACATAATGGATATACTTGTCACCGAAAATCACCGTGGTAAAGGGTTCGGAACAGCTTTAATGAACGCTGCAAAGAAATGGGCAAAAGAACGGGATTGTAAATTTATAAACCTTGATGTTCTTATAAACAATACCGGCGCAATCAAACTCTATGAAAAGCTCGGGTTTATCCCCAAAGCACAGGAAATGTATTGTAAGCTAAACAACAATTAAGCTGTATTTTTAAAAGAGGAAAAAATATGAGAACCGATATATTAAAACAAAACGAAAAAAGCTGGAATATCCTGTCCGAAGCTTTCTTCGGTGTTACCGCTTTACCCGTCCTTGGCTGTTCGATTCCGACAGAGAATGAACTGCATCTTTTTCCCGACCTTAACGGAAAGGCTGTTTTTGAAATGGGCTGCGGAAGCGGACATTCGCTCAAGTGGTGTGCAGAACACGGCGCAAAAGAGCTTTTCGGTCTTGACATTTCAGAAGAACAGCTTAAAACCGCAAAAAAGCTCCTTGCCGAAAACGGATATTCCTGCACGCTTTTTCATCAGTGTATGGAAGACTGTTCAGACATTCCGCAAAACTATTTTGATGTTGTATATTCAATATATGCAATCGGTTGGACTGTTGATCTTGAACGTACCGTCAAAAATGCTGCATCATATCTGAAACAGGGTGGCATTTATATTTTTTCCTGGGATCATCCGCTTCTGCATTGTGTTGATCTTGAAAGCGTTTCTGTTTCGGGTGGCAACAGAACGGTTGAAAACAAAGAACGCATCATTTTCAGCGGCAACTATCTTAAAGAAGATTATTATACTTTCGAGAAATACGGTAATCCCTTAACATTACAAAACCGCAAGCTTTCAACATATATAAACACCCTTGCCGATGCAGGCTTTGCAGTCGAAAGAGTTGTTGAAGAAACAGACAACACCGTTATTGAAAAATCGGCAGACTTTAACTCCGGCTACTATGCCGATTCCAAAGCCAAAAAATTTCCGCTGTCCGTTGTAATCAAGGCAAGAAAGCTTTGAAATCAACTCATCTTCAAATCAAATGTAGGTGGACCGCAAGAAAAATCTTGCGGTCCACCTGAAATTTTATTGAGATTATTTAATGATTTCGCCGTATGTGTTACCTGACGCAAGAGCTGCGTTTGCTTCGTCTGTGTCGATGTGCATTGCAAGAGCATATTTGGGGCTTACTCTGACAACTACGTCACCGAAAATGAGTGAACGGTCATCAGTATCAACCTTGACGGAAACGATCTGCTTGTCAGTAACGCCGTATTCTGCGGCATCTTCGGGAGTCATGTGGATGTGGCGCTTTGCAACGATAACGCCGCAGTCAAGCTCGACCTCACCCTTGGGGCCGACAAGCTTACAGGGAGCAGTACCGGCAATGTCGCCGCTTTCTCTGACGAAAGAAGCAACGCCGATCGTACGTGCATCGGATGCAGAAAGCTCTATCTGAGTTTCGGGTCTGACGGGACCTAAAATAGAAACTGCGGGAAAGCTCTTCTTGGGGCCGATAACCTCAACTCTTTCTTCGCAGGCAAACTGTCCGGGCTGAGAAAGATCCTTTTTGGGAGTAAGCTCATAACCTTCGCCAAAGAGAGTTTCAAGCACTTCCTTTGTTACGTGCAAATGTCTTGCGGATGTTTCAATTAATACGGGTTTCATACTAAATACTTCCTTTCGTATATGTAATTATTTTAACAGCTTTAAATTAAGCGGTAACCTTTCACCGCTGATTCTTTTTGCAACACGGATAAACGCTTTCGATGCAGGACTCTTTTTAGAAAGATTCTTACCGCTTGTGTAGTGAAACGGAATTTCCGGATCCTCGGGAACAACACCGATCAGACGGATACCTGTCGAATCGATCGTATCATCAATGTTCAAAAGAAATTTATTTTCGACTGCGCCCTTGTTGAATTTGTTGATGATAAGGCGAACCTCTCCAACGCCCTGTTTTTTAAGCTCTGCACCTGCTTTTTCGGCAGCACGGACACACACGGGATCGGGCGTGGAAACAATAATTCCCTCGTCAGCCATTGCCGCCGCCAACATAAAGGCGCTGCCTATACCTGCGGGAGCATCAAGAATTATGTAATCATAATCGTTATCAAACTTTTTGACCATACTTCTGGCAGCAAGGGGCGTAAACTCGGGAAGCAGCTGTGACGGAGCTGCCAGTACATCCACCCTACCTGCTTCGGTTATCGCCTTGAAAGGACCGCAGACTTCACAAATGATATCTCCCCAGTCAAAAACACACCTTGATCCTGTGTCAAAAAGAATGTCAAGACAACGAAGTCCTATATCACAATCAATGGCAAGCACACGGAAGCCGAGATCAGCCAAAGAAAGACAGATGCCCTTTGTCATTGATGACTTGCCTACGCCGCCCTTGCCCGAAGCAATAACTATTTTGCGAGCCATGATTTTTCTCCTTTCACACGGTTAACCGATCAGAGTATCCTCAGAGGGAGCGGCATCAACCGAACCGCCCTTTGAAAAATAGTAATTATAAATATCGGCTGCTATCGGAAGAATACTTGTTGATGAAGAAACACCTTCTCCTACAATACAAAGAGCAATTTCCGGATCCTCGTACGGAGCAAACGATACAAAGAATGCATTGTTGACCTTGATTGATTTGCCGTCCGAGCCTGTCCATACCGCCTGTGATGTACCCGTCTTACCCGCTACATCAACGGGAAGCTCGCTGAAATACTTTGCACCGTGACCGTATTTACAGAAGTTGTACATACCCTTTTTAACCAGCGCAATATTCTCTTCACGGAAACCGACCTTGCCGAGAATTACAGGTGTTTTTTCAAGAATTGTTTCTGAATAATCGTAGCTCTTTATCGACTTGATAAAGTGCAGGTTATATCTGATACCGCCGTTTGCAATAATGGCACAATAGTTCGCAAGCTGAATCGGTGTAAAAAGATTACCCTGACCGATAGCTGTCTGAACATTATAACCCTCATACCAGTTCTGGTTGAGCGATGCTCTGTATTCGGGACTGTCCATAACACCGACAGATTCACTTATCTCTATACCCGTCTTCTGACCGAGTCCGAACATTGTACGGTACTCGTTCATTTTTGCATAACCGAGCTTTGCGCCGCAATCGTAAAAGAAAGAGTTACACGATTCACAAAGTGCCGTTATAACATTCTGGAACGATGTCGTATGCGCCTGCTCACATTTAAAGTTCTGGTCAAGATATTTGTACGAACCGTCACAAAATACCTGTGTTTCGCCGTCGATTATACCTTCCTCAAGTGCCGCTATCGCTACCGACATTTTGATGGTCGAACCGGGGACATAAGTACTCAGAAGCGCTCGGTTATAAAGCGGATTCGAGTCCTTGTCCGCAATCAGCTTTTCATAATCCTCGTTGTATGTTTCGTTATTGTATGTGGGATATGTGGCACAAGCGAGTACCTCGCCCGTATTGACCTTTATTACAACTGCCGCACCTGCCGACGGAATCGGCTTATAAATAGAATCAAGTACTCTTGCCAATGAATCCTGAACAACCTTTTGCAGGTTCATATCAAGCGTAGTAATAATTGTATTTCCCTGCTCCGGTTCTTTGGTTATTTCTGTTCTTTTGCTTCCGTCCGGATTCGTGTATACGGTTTTTTCGCCGGCAGTACCTTTAAGATAGCTTTCAAAAGCCCCTTCAAGTCCGCTTTTACCAATGATATCATTCAGTCCGTAGCCGTCATCCTTGAGCTCTGCATACTCCTCGGCACTGATGGGCCCGACAAGTCCCAGAACATGAGGCGCAATCTCACCGTCGTTGTACTCTCGGTAGGATTCTATCTCTACATTGACACCTCGGTAATAATTACTGTTCTCTTTTATCTTTGAAACAAGCTGTGTGGACACATCCTCCGCAAATTTGTACGGATAGTTTTCGCTGAAAGCCAGTCGCTTCATCTCGTATCGAACCGAAGCGATCTTTCTGGCATCCTCGATGCTGTATGATTCAAGTGAGAACATTCTTATCAGCTCGTCCATACAGTTTTCGGGAGTGGCGTAATCGTTGAGTGAGAGCAGATCCTTGCCCTTCATTACACTTATATCGTATTCTCTGTCTGCTTCAAACATCAGCGTACCCGTAGGCAGATAAAGAAGCGGTATGTTATCAATCCATTCCTCGCCGTTCAGCTCAAAAAGCTTTATCAGGCTGAAGATAAGTTCATTTCTTTCTTCGTCGGTTTTCGGAAAATCCGCACTTTCAAAAATAACGGAATTTCCCTGTCTGTTTGATACAAGAGGTGTGCCGTTTCTGTCAAGCATCTCTCCCCTTGCCGCCGATACGACAGAACGCTTTGAAACAGAACGCACCGACGCATATTTTTCTGCATCAATTACCTGAATCTTAAAAAGCGTGAATGCAAAAACGACAAATATCAGAAATATTGCGCTGAGACTTGCGATAAGACGCCCTTTTGAAAAAAACGAATTCAACCGTACCGACCTCCTTTACGGTTTTTTTAAAATCAGTTAAGCTTTTTCCGTGCAAATCTGACCAAAAAATAAAAAAGCGGAAAGAACAACATTGTATAGATGCAAGACGGAATATAAAAAGTCAGAAGCTTGTACGCTCCGTCAAAATTTCCGCTGAAAATGTAATCCTTAAGCCAGCACAGCAAAGAATGAACAACAAGCGAACCCGACGAAAGCAGGATTCCCGTAATCAGATTGTTACGCATCAGATATGTAATCAGACTTCCGCAGATAAAACCGATTGCTGTCATCATTATTGCCTGAAAGTGACCTCCCGATGCCGACGAAACATCCCACAAAAGTCCTGCAAAAACGCCGAAAAACATTCCTGAAAGCTCTCTCTCAAACATCGCAATGCTCACAAGTGCAGGTATCAGAACAAACGCCCTGATTCCGAAGAAAGACGGTAACAAGCCTTCGGTATTCTGTAACAAAGCAACAACAACAAGACCTGCCGCATAGCAAGCCTTGCGTATGTATGTTTTTTTATTGTCAAATTCGTTTACCGTCACTTTGTTGACTCCCGAAATTTATTTTTTAAAATCGGTGATGATAAAAACATCAATAAGACTGTCAAAATCCACATACGGTTTTATGATGGCATATGCTGAAATATTTTCGGTAGCATCCGTAATTTCGGTAATCTCTCCTATCAGCAGATCCTTGGGATAGATACCGCCCGTTCCCGATGTACATACAATACCGCCCGTTGACATAGCGGTTGTTCTTGTCGCACCTGCAAGACGGATAAGGCCGTTATCGGCAAGCGATGCCGTAGTCTCAATATATCCTGCTTCTCTTGTTCTGATCTCGTAAGCGCTGACGAAAACGCCGGGATTCAAAAGCGTGCTGACGGTACACTGTGTCGGACTTACCGACGTTACGACACCGATCAGATAGCTTTCGTAAATTACGGGATCGTCAACCTCTATGTCGTGTATAGAGCCCTTGTTAAGAGTCATTGTTCCGTATGCACTTGCAGGATCGGATGAAATGTTGGATGCGGGAACAAACTTGTAATCGGGGTTGTCCTCTTTAATCTCCAGAAACTTTTCATACAGCACCAGCTTTTGCTTCAGCTGTTCGTGATCGGCAACCAGCGCACGGCTGTCGGCAAGCTCTTTCTGAAGCTGCTGTATCTGCTCTTCGTAATAAGATGAAGAACGGAAGCTGATCTTTAATCCGTCAAGTCCCGCTGCCGCCTTTGCAGCAAGCCTTTCCACCGGTCCGAAAACAAAGCTTACTGCCATAGAAAACGGCGATTCCTTTTCATATGTCAAAGCAGAAAGCGCCGAGCCGCACAGCAATACTGCTATAACAGCCGCAAACGCTTTAAATGTGTAGCTTTTAAAAAACCGTTTCATTCCGTGTAATCACCACAAATCATTTTCTGTTGCTTGAAAACTTCATCAAAGCACTGCTTTCAAGGCAGATTCCCGTGCCGTCAACAACACAGTCAAGCGGTTTTTCCGCAACCAATACAGGGATTCTCGTTTCCTCTGCAATAAGTCTGTCAAGACCGCGAAGAAGTGCACCGCCGCCCGTCAGCATAATACCGTGATCAATAATATCGGAAGCGAGCTCGGGAGGAGTTTTTTCAAGCGTAAGCTTTACTGCATCCAGTATGGCATTAACCGGATCTTCCATCGCTTCACGCACTTCTTCCGATGTGATTTCGATATGCTTGGGCAGTCCGTCCATCAGGTTTCTGCCCTTGATATACATTGCACCCTCCCCGTCATACGGATAGGCGGAGCCGATTTTGATCTTTATTTCTTCAGCGGTTCTGTCACCGATAAGAAGATTGTATTTCTTTTTAATATACGCAATGATCGCTTCGTCAAAGGTGTTGCCGGCAACTCTTGCCGAACGTGAAGTAACGATATCGCCGAGGGATATAACGGCTACCTCCGCCGTTCCGCCTCCGATATCAACAACCATACTTCCCGTTGCTTCGCCTACGGGAAGACCTGCACCGATAGCTGCCGCCATCGGTTCGGGAATAAGGCTGACGAACTTTGCGCCTGCGCTCTTTGCCGCGTCATAAACAGCACGGCGTTCGACCTCTGTAATACCTGAAGGTATACAGATAAGAACTCTCGCCCTGCTGAAGGGTGAGCTGCTGACTGCACGGCGGATAAATGCCTTGAGCATCTCTGCAGTGATCTCAAAGTCTGCAATAACACCGTCTTTAAGCGGACGGACTGCCGTTATCGAACCGGGAGTACGTCCTATCATTTCTTTCGCCTCGGCACCAACCGCAACGACCTTCGGAGGGTTAACTCTCTGGTCAACGGCGACAACCGACGGTTCACGGATAACGATACCCTTGCCCTTTACAAAAACAAGCGTATTAGCCGTGCCGAGATCTATACCTATATCCTGTGAAAACAGTAACATCGGATATCCTCCTTATTTGAATCGGATTGAATTGAGAACGCTGTCAAAATCAACCAGCTGTTCTTTGTCTGCATCAACCGTACAGGCAATTTGTAAAACCGTATTCCATACAGAAAGAACATATGTCTTTCTGACAACGTTTCCGATTTTATAGTTTACACAAACAGCATCTTTATCACCGATTTTCACATCAGTCTGCTCAAACTCATATTCCGCATTATTACCGAGTATCGCGCGCGAATTCTCCATTTCCTCCAGAACGGCAGCTACACTTTTGCCCATATCGTCATAGAACGATACCGTTGCACCCGTTTCCGTATGTTTAAGAAGTACACGTGTGGAGCCTTCCTGTACCCAGCCTTCGGGAATCGTTACCGCATAATTCTTGTTCTCGGCAACGTTACCGTTCTGCATAAGTGTCGGGAAAGTAATGGAGTTTGTTGCATACTCATTTTCATGAACTACAGAGATAACCTCTCCGCTTTCATCCGTTACCGTCTGTGTCGGAGCATCGATAGGCTTTTTACTTTTGCTGTCTGTCATAACTTCTACAAGATTTCCGTATCTGTCCTGAATCGTAACTCCGTTTTCATCCGTTGCCAGAACATGCTCCATTCCCTGTTCATCAACGATCAGCACACCGTATTTGCTGCGCTTTTCACAAGCAACAAACGAAAACAGCGCCACGGTAAAAACAAGAAATATGCAGAAAATCCTTTTATTCATTATTATGCCCATTCCTTTCCCCACAAGTCGATATAACGGGATTTATTTTACTTTTTTATTTGCAGGCTCTTCTCCGACTTCGACAAGGATGAATGCCAGTGTCCACAAAAGAGTCGCAACGGCACATCCGATCATCAGAAATCCTGCCGAAGAAATCTGCAATACTTTGATATCAATAACCGATCCTACAAGCCAGTTGAGTATTCCCGATCCGATAAGTCCCAGATCGGAAACACCGATGGTTCCGTCAACAAACGGAGATGCAAACGCGTTGAAGGATACAAACATACCGATTCCAAAAATCACAGTCAGCACCGATGTTATAAGGATACCTCTCTTTTTTCTGCCGAATATTGCTACTGCAACGGTAACTATTGCAGTCAAAAGCATAGCGACAAGAAACGAACCTGATGTGATAAGTGCAGGCAGAGTGCTTTTCAGCTCTTCCGACAATGCAAGATCTCCGAATCCCTCAAAGGACGAACCCTTTGAAAAAAACAGAACATAAATATCATAAAAGCTGACAGCCTCTCCGACATAGGAATCAAGAAACGCTACATCGCCTACAATTCGGAACATCGGACTGAAAACGGCAATCGGAAGTATGGCAAGCGAAAGAAGCGCCGCAACCGACTTATAAACTATTCTGTATACCATATCGGCAATCCTTTCTTATTTCCAGGAAGAATTCAAAGCAACCGTTCTGTTGATGATGATGTTGTCGGGAGTGCTGTCCTTGTCTGCACAGAAATATCCCTGACGCATAAACTGGAACACATCGCCGGGTTTTACATCACGAAGACCGCCTTCAAGCAAGCAACCTTTAAGAACAACAAGCGATTCGGGATTGAAGTGCTCTTCATAATTATCGCCCGGATCTTCAACATTGAACAGTCTGTCATAAAGACGGACCTCCGCCTTTACGCAGTCAGCGGCGTTTACCCAATGAAGAGTTCCCTTTACCTTGCGTCCGTCGGGGGAGTTGCCACCCTTGCTTTCGGGATCATAAGTACAATGAAGGCAGGTTACATTGCCGTTTTCGTCAGCCTCATAGCTTTCGCAACGTACAAAGTATGCACCCTTAAGACGTACTTCGTTACCGGGATAAAGACGGAAATACTTTTTGACAGGCTCTGCCATAAAGTCATCCTGCTCTACATAAATCTCTTTGGAGAATGTGACTGTTCTTGTTCCCATTTCGGGATGATCGGGATGGACCTCGACCTCGATCTCTTCTGACTGTCCTTCGGGATAGTTGTCAATGATAACCTTCAGGGGACGAAGAACTGCCATTGCTCTGGGAGCTGTATCACCGAGAGCATCTCTGGCACAAGCTTCTAAAAGTCCGTAGTCAACAACGCTGTTAGCCTTTGCGACACCGACTCTTTCGATAAAATCACGTACTGCCGCTGCGGGATATCCTCTTCTGCGGATACCGCTGAGCGTGACCATTCTGGGATCGTCCCAACCGCTGACGATTCCCTTTTCTACCATCTCAAGACACTTTCTCTTGCTTGTTACGCAGTAGTTGAGATTGAGTCTTGCAAACTCTATCTGTCTGGGCGGCTCTTCAAAACCGATTTCGTTGATGAACCAGTTGTAAAGAGGACGGTGATTTTCAAACTCAAGTGAGCAAAGAGAGTAAGTTACATTCTCTTTTGCATCTGACAGAGGATGTGCAAAATCGTACATCGGATATACACACCACTTGTCACCCGTCTGATGATGGCTGACATGAGCTATGCGGTAAATAACAGGGTCTCTCATATTGATGTTGGGCGATGCCATATCAATCTTTGCACGGAGAACCTTTGATCCGTCGGGGAACTCGCCCTTGGTCATTCTTTCAAAAAGATCAAGATTTTCTTCTACCGAGCGGTCTCTGTAAGGACTGTTTTTTCCGGGCTCTGTAAGTGTTCCTCTGTACTCACGGATCTCGTCAACAGAAAGATCACAGACATATGCCTTGCCCTTTTTGATAAGCTTTATTGCACACTCATAGATAAAATCAAAATAGCTGGATGCGTAAAGACACTTTTCCCACTTGAATCCGAGCCATTCGATATCCTCTTTGATGGCATCAACATATTCTACATCTTCTTTTGAAGGATTGGTATCGTCAAGACGAAGATTGCAGATTCCGCCGTACTTCTTCGCCGTCATAAAGTCTATGCAGATAGCTTTTGCATGACCGATATGAAGATATCCGTTCGGCTCCGGAGGAAAACGTGTCTGAACTCTCGTATTGACTCCGTTTTCAAGGTCTTCATCAATAAAATCATATATAAAATTTGAAGCTTTTGTTACGACTTCTTCCATTATAATCTTCCTTTCTTATTTCGTATACGCATCAATGGCATTCTTTATACGCTGAGTAACCTTTTCTTTGCCGAGTATCGACATAATTGCGTGAAGATCAGGCGTATTTCTTCTCGATGTAACAGCGATTCTGATTACCGAAGAAATATCTCCGACATGACCCTTGTATGCATCGGGATTCTTTTTGTATTCCTTGACATTGGGTGTGTATCCCAAAGGCTCGCACATTTCCTTGATCTTTTGGAACCATGTATCCTTGTCATCCTCTGCATCGTAAACACTCAGATATGCCTCAAGAATCTTTGCAGCTTCATCAGCAGAAATGTTTTCGGGAAGCGTGTAGTCCTCGGAATACAGTTCCTCATAAAGATAAGAAACGCTGTCCTTGATTTCTGACCACTTTGCAATATCCTTTCTCGGCTTTGCGGTTCCTCTGTCGATGGAAAGAACACTCTGAAGATAACCGGTATCCTTTGAAATTATGTTATAGAATTCCGGATCGTATACCTTTGACCATTCAAGTACATAATCGCTGACGGTTTTGGCATCCATCTTTGAAATAACATTTTTACAGACGTCCTGAAGCTTTACAAGATCAAACAATGCACCGCTCTGGCTCATCTTTTTGAAATTAAAGCCGAAGTCAAACAGCGAACTGTCGGGATTTGCTCTTCTCCAGTCCTCAAAGTTTGAGTTGATAAGAGTAAGAAGATACTCAAGAACCGCTTCCTTGGGACAACCTTCCTCAACGAAAAAGCTTACTGCCGCTTCGGGATCCTTTCTCTTTGACAGCTTTCTCTTTCCGCCGTTATCCTCTTTCATAACGGGAGCTACGTGTACATACTTAAGAATCTTGAAGCCGCAGCTCTTGAAAAGCTCAATGTGAAGCGGAACCGATGCTATCCATTCGTCGCCTCTGACAACGTGAGTAACTCTCATAAAATGATCGTCGCAGGCATGTGCAAAATGGTATGTGGGAATCCCGTCTGTTTTCAGAAGAACTGCATCTGTATAGTTTTCGGGCATTTCGATTTTTCCTCTGACAACATCGTCAAAGCTGAATCGTTTCTCACCTGTTCCCTGCGAGCGAAGTCTGAGAACATACGGCTCACCCGACTTTATGCGTCTTTCCTGTTCCTCAAACGAAAGATCACGGCACTTTGCCCATTTGCCGAAGTAGCCTTTAATTACGGCACCTTCCTCTTCCTGCTTTTCACGGATGGCGGAAATATCCTCTTCCGTACAGAAGCACGGATATGCAAGACCGTTCTGTACAAGCTGCTTTGCAACCGTGTGATAAATCTCTGCACGGTGACTTTGTACATAAGGTCCGTATTCGCCCTTTTCCGTATTGAAGCCCGTAACACCTTCGTTGAATTCAATTCCGAAAGCGTTGAAGCCTTCGATAATTCCCGTAACACCGTCTTCGATCTCACGTTTTTTGTCGGTATCTTCAATTCTTAAAAAAGATACACCCTTTGACTCTTTAGCGGCAAGCACGCTTGCAAATGCCGTAAAAAGTCCGCCGATATGCAAAAATCCCGTCGGACTCGGTGCAAATCTTGTTACCTTTGCGCCTTCAGGCAGATCTCTTTGGGGAAATCTTTGTTCAAGCTCTTCTACCGTGCCGACATTCGGAAATAAAAGCTCTGCAAGTTTTTGATTATTATCCACTTTTTCACAACCTCGTATGTTTAAAGATACTAATCCTATTATCAGGATACTATATTTTATTATGACAGAAAATGTGTCCGGTATCAAGAGAAAATTAAAAAATTAACAATATTTTTTAGATATTGTATATATTTTCCTTATACGTGGAACAATATACTGTCTGTTTCCTCAAAAAAATCAGAGAGAATCGTCAAAACGTTCTCTCCGATACAGCTAATTTTTACTTTTGGAATTTTTTCTTTTCACAGCTTTTGCCGCGATAACTCCGATAACCGCTGTCGGCACGGCACATAAAACAGCAATCAGAATATACTTTGTCGGAATCAGCTCATATATGCCGTAACCGAGTACCGTCATCAGCAAAACTCTCGGTAATATTCCCAGAAGAGACATAAAGAAATACGACACAAAAGAAAATCCCGATGCCCCGAAAAACAGGCTGCCGAAATCTATCGGAAAAGACAGAAACCGAAGCAGAAATACAAAGGCATATTTCCCCTTGCTTTTTAATTTCTCAAGCAGGCCATAGCCTTTTTTGCCTTTGAGCATAGCTTCAACCTTTTCGCCGCCGAGAAATCTGCCCAGAAGGTATGACAGGGTAATCTCTATCATAATTCCCAAAGCGTTGATAAGCAAAGCCAACGGTGTTTCAAAAGCCATTCCGACGGACAGATATATAAGCGATGCGGGAATTACAAATACTACTGACTTTACACCGTATACCGCAAGCACCATCAACGCTGCTGCCGTTACGGATGATGCGGATTCAATAAGAATTCGCACATCAAGCTGTGATAAAAACTCATAGTTAAAAGCGATAACGGCAAACAGTGCCGCAACTACTGCAATTTTTATAACATTAAGAATGGTCTTTTTTGTTTTTTTCTTATCCAATAACACCGTCTCCTTCCGGATGTACAACTACTATACACGACCGGATGTTTTTTATTTTTCCGAATTATCATTTTGCGTAAAAGAAAGTGAATTTTATTGACTTTCGACAACACACGTGATACAATTATAGTCTCAGTTAGAAAGGAAGTGTGTCTGATGAATGCCCTTGACAAGGTAAAGTTTGCGGCTACCTCTGCCGCTCTTGACGGTATATTGAAATACATTGACAAAAATCCTCAGGAAAATCTTCTGAAGCTTGTTGATAAGGCAGAGTCTCTCACTAAAGGAATTTTCCCGCAGAAAAACTTTGAAAAGTTCCGTAACGCTCTTCACGATGACAGCAACATCTGGACAGGTTTTGCTCTTTCCATCCTTAATGACATTGACCGTGACACCATCAAAAAAGGCTTTATGGCGATGGGATACGGTAATTACATCGGCACCAAAACCGTTCGTGAAAACCGTGAAAAGTACAAGTGCAACTTCCCCTACATTATCCTTTTTGATCCGACAAGCGCCTGTAACAGAAACTGTAAGGGTTGTTGGTCGGCTGAATACGGTAACAAATATTCGCTGACTCTTGATGAGATGAAGAGTATCGTAAACCAGGGTGTCGAACTCGGCTCACATCTGTATATGCTTACGGGCGGTGAACCGCTTATCCGTAAAAACGATATTTATGAAGTATGTAAAGAACATCCCGACTGTATGTTCCTTTGCTATACAAACGCCACGCTTATCGACGATGCTTTCTGTAAAAAGATGAACGAGCTGGGCAACCTTACCGTTGCTCTCAGCATTGAGGGCTCTCCCGAAAGCAACGACTTCCGCCGTGGCGAAGGCAGCTACGATACAACAATTGCCGCAATGGATCTTCTTAAAAAGAACAGATGTATCTTCGGTATTTCCGTTTGCTATACATCTGCCAATGTTGATCAGGTAACAAGCGATGCTTTTATTGATCTGATGATTGAAAAGGGATCAAAATTCGGTCTTTACTTCAACTATATGCCGATAGGAAAGGATGCCGTTCCCGAGCTTATCCCCACTCCCGAACAAAGAAAGCATATGTATGCATGGCTTCGTCGTATGCGTGACCAGAAAACAGGCAAGCCTATGTTCGTAATGGATTTCCAGAATGACGGCGAATACGTCGGCGGATGTATCGCAGCAGGCAGAAACTATTTCCATATCAACTCTGCAGGCGATATCGAACCTTGCGTATTTATTCACTACTCGGATTCCAACATCCGCACGCATACTCTTTTTGAAGCACTTCAGAGACCTCTGTTCCAAGCTTTCTTCCACGGACAGCCGTTTAACGACAATCATCTGCGTCCGTGTCCGATGCTTGAAAATCCCGATTGTCTCAGAAAGATTATCAGCGAAACAAACGCAAAGTCAACTGACTTTTTAGCTCCCGAAAGTGCCGAAACACTTTGTTCTCGCTGTGACAAGTTTGCGGCAGCATGGGCTCCCGAAGCTGAAAAGCTTTGGAACTCCACAACACATCCCACTACAAAAACGTATTACTACCGTGATACGCCTGAGGGAAAGGCAAAATAAAAAACACTATTACAGGGGTGCCGTAAGGCTGAGATCATACCCTTTTAACCTGATTCGGATAATGCCGACGTAGGAAGTATATCGTGATATATTTTTTCGGACGTTGGATTTTTCCACCGTCCGTTTTTTATTCTCAGAAGGAGTGACTCTTATGAAAAGTACAGCTCAGAAAACACAGCGTCTTGCCGTATGCGGTATAATGATTGCTTTATCTGTTGTTCTGTCGATTATAAAAGTATTCGCTCTGCCCTTCGGCGGATCGGTAACTCTTTTCAGTATGGTTCCGATAATGCTGACAGGCTTTTTGTACGGGACGGGATACGGTATTCTGTGCGGATTTATAAACGGCATTTTTCAATGCATACTCGGAATATCATCATCCGGTGCGCTTGCAGGACTGAGTTTTATGTCGGCCGCGCTGATGATCTGTCTTGATTATTTTATTGCCTTTTCCGCTGTCGGTACGGCGGGAATCTTTAAAAAACATATCACAAAGCCTGCCGCTTCACTTTGTGTCGGCTCCGTCTTTGCCTCTTTTTTGCGTTTTGTCACACACACCGTTTCGGGTGTCATTCTCTACGGCAGTTATGCCGAATACTTCTTTTCTCAAGAAGGCTTCTTTTCATGGGGCGAAACAATACTTTCACGCTATAGCGGAATAACACTCAGCCTTATCTATTCCCTCATATACAACGCTTCATATATGTTACCCGAGGCTGTGCTTTCCGCTGTTGCCTGTATGGCAATAATATCGGTAAAACCCGTCGTAAACACTTTTGAAAAATATAAGCAATAATCATTTTTCCGTCTGCAGAAATACAGGCGGATTTTTTATTATTTCCCCTTTCTTTACAACAAAAAATATGTTATAGTTTTATAAACAGTAAATAGTCGTACAGGAGTTGAGATAATGAAAACAGGTCTTATCATGGAAGGCGGTGCAATGCGTGGTCTTTTTACGGCAGGCGTTACCGACATTTTTCTGGAAAACGGTATTGAGTTTGATGGTGCTGTCGGAGTGTCTGCAGGTGCTGCTTTCGGCAGTAACTTCAAATCACGTCAGGCAGGAAGAGTCATTCGTTACAGTAAACAGTATGCCAAGGATCCCCGTTTTTGCAGTATCCGTTCCCTGCTTAAAACAGGAAACCTCTTCGGAGCAGAGTTCTGTTATCATACGATTCCTGATACTCTTGATCTTTTTGATACGCAGGCCTATCTTGATAATCCGATGGAATTTTATGTTGTCTGTACCGATATGGATACAGGCAAAGCAGTTTATATCAACTCTGACGAAGCAGGTGAAAATTCGCTTGAATTTTTCCGTGCATCCGCTTCGATGCCTCTTGTTTCACAGCCTGTTGAAATAGGCGGTAAACGATATCTCGATGGTGGTATTGCCGATTCTGTTCCCATAAAATATTTTGAAAGCATCGGCTATGACCGACTTGTTCTTATTCTGACTCAGCCATATGATTTTGTTAAAAAGCCCAGCACTGCAGCAAAGCTTATGAAGCGTTTTTTGAAAGAATATACGGCTGTTGCCGAAACGCTCGAAAACAGACATATCGTTTATAACGAAACTCTTGATTACATAAAGGAAAAAGAGAAAAACGGTGAGATTTTTGTAATCCGTCCCGAAGAAGCTCTTCCCATCGGCAGAGTCAATCATGAGCCTGATGAAATGCAGGTTGTCTATGATATCGGCAGAGATGTAGCATTAAAGAATCTTGAAAAGCTCAGAGCTTTTTTACAGAACAAGTGAGGATAAACAAATGAAAAAAGCAGTCTGTGTATTACTGTGTCTTTCCTTTATATTCAGCTTTACGCTTCTTTGCTCTGCTGAGGAAGTATCTCAGAATCCCGTGATTGTCGAAACGGTTTATCCTACCGACGATACCGTTGTTGCCGATATAGTTATAACCGAAGCTCCCTACAATGCCGACAACAGCGGAAATGAAGACGTAACCGGGATAATTCAGAAAGCTGTTGATGACTGTTACGCAAACGGTGGCGGAACGGTGTTTATGCCTGCAGGAAAATACAAGGTTACCGATAATATTTATATCCGTCGGTTTGTTACGCTCAGAGGTGACTATCAGGATCCCGATATCGGTACAGATTACGGAACAATAATTATTGCAGATGTCGAAAGCAGCGATGCAATGACACCGGGACTTTTTACAGTCGGTGCAAGTGCAGGTGCTGTCGGTCTTACCGTATGGTATCCCGATCAGAGTATCGACTGTGTCAAACCGTATCCGTACACTTTTTATATCACAGGTAACAGCGATTATATGCTTCAGACCATACAGAACTGCACACTCATCAATTCATACAGAGGTATCGGTGCGTGTTCTGAATGTGAAAACGGTATATATCAGTGTCACGAAATGCTGACTGTTGAAAACGTCAAGGGAACCTGTCTTTATGAAGGTCTTAATTCGCACAATTCTGCCGATGTTGATACAGTTA
Organism: Clostridia bacterium; assembly: GCA_017397655.1. Classification (GTDB taxonomy): domain Bacteria; phylum Bacillota; class Clostridia; order Oscillospirales; family Acutalibacteraceae; genus UBA1425. Next base: position 62,293 of record JAFQIG010000012.1, read on the forward strand.
AAACTTTATATATTCTCAACAAATACTGGATCGAAGCAGGCGAAGAATTCAATGCTCCAAACAAGGACAAGCTTGACAGCTTCACCCGCAAAAACGGTTACGGTCTTGTTCTCGGAGATCTTGAATGGCCTCAGTTTGCCGATGTAAAAATATCTGACAGACATTACGGTATACTTATGAAAAAAGGTATCCGTTATGCCTTCAGCGGAATCTTTACCGATCTTTATATCAGGAATTGTGATTACGGTATCTATATCCCCGACGGAGTTCTTTCTTACCGTGATTACTCTTGGGGAACAGGTATTTATAAAGGTGTCATCGAAGGATCCGAGATTGCTGTCTTTGATCCGAATAAAAATGCTTTACTGCTGACAAATGTTGATGTCAGCGGAAAAATCAAAGGCAAAAATATCCGATCATATGTAGCCGACGCTACGCTGACGGAAATCAGCTATAACAGAACATACACAAAGCCTGCCGATATACTGTATACGGTTAATGCCGATAAATCGGGCAAAACAGATGCTTCCGCAGCCGTTCAGCGTGTGCTTGATACTGCCGGAAAAACAGGCGGTATCGTCTATCTTCCCGCAGGTCTTTACCGTTTTGACGGACCTGTTACCGTACCCGATAATGTAGAGTTCAGAGGCTCGTCATCAGTCGCAACACGCTGTCAGCGTGATGACAGCAACGGCACGTTGATCATTTCATATTACGGCTATGACAAAAACAGCGATCCTCTCATAACGTTAAACAAAGGCTCAGGCATCAGCGGAATCAGAATAGATTATCCGCTTAACAATCCGACCGACAACAGCGGTGTTTTTTCTGCCACCTCTCCCGCAGTTTACAGCAACTCCGATAACATCTATGTGATAAATTCATATATTACTCTTGCATCCTGCGGAATAAAGCTTGACGGATGCGATAACGTCTTTCTTAAAAAAATTATCGGTTGCTGTTACGAGTCAATGTTTTCTCTGACAGACTGCAACGAAGCTTTTATTGAAGGCTGTCTGCAGAATGCCAACACTCTGCCGAGAAACGGTTACGCAAACTTTGACATTCCCGAGCTTTCAGACCGTCTGACAGAGGACAAGCTTTTTGACTATGTTTTTATTCCGATTACAAGAATTCATACAAATTATATCGAGCTTGATTCGTGTGATAATGTTACCGTCTTTAATTCATTTATCTATGGCGGAAAGTCATTTCTCAAATCAAAGGACAGCTTTGCAACAATCATAAATGTCGGACTTGACGGTTCTTCAAAAACAGAGTATTCTTACATATTGTCAGGCGGCGAAATCAATCTTGTCAATTCGATGCGTTCCACCTCCGACGGAAAGCTCGGATACAGATTTTACAGCACAGACAACAACGCAAAGTTCCGTTCATACAGCAGTCAGGCTGTTGATATGCTGTACAGAGAACACATTATCCTTGACGGCTTTACTTTTAAAGAAATCACACAGCCTGAAAGAATATATTTTATTCTTCAACCGCTCTTTAAAATTTGCAGTGTCATCGGTGCATTATTTATGTACTTAAAAGAAATCTGATTTTTGTGAGGACAGTTTTATGAAGGCTTTACCGAAAATTCTGTTAGGTACGGCAGGTACTGTTGTTGCAGGTGCCGCTTCCGTAATGGGTGCACATATGACGCTTGTTTTTCTTGATGCAAAGCGTAATCACCGTGACGGATGTGACTATCTTCTGATACTCGGTTGCGGTGTTATCGGTGCTGATACTCCAAGTCCGAATCTTGTCAGACGAATGGAATCCGCTGTCGATTATCTTAAGGAAAACAAAACCTGCTTTATCGTTCCTTGCGGTGGTTGCTTCCGTGAAGGTCAAAAAAAATCAGAAGCGGCAATTATTGCGGATTATATGATCAGCCACGGCATTGACGAAAACAGGATCCTTCTTGAAGATAAATCTACCACAACCTTTGAAAACTTTCTTTTTGCAAAGGAAATTATAAAAACACATTCCGCAGGCAATTCCGATAATAAAAAGATTGCTTTTCTGTCATCAGATTTTCATCTTTACAGAGCTTCAAAGATCGCAAAGCTTTGCGGTTTTAAAGGAATAGGAAAAGTCTCTTCACCGTCAGAAAATAATAAAGGTTTTTTATGGGAATTCCGTGTTGCCCCCGATTTTTTTGAAAGGGTCATCACAAAAAGATATTCAGGAAGATAAAATTAAAACGGAGGTTTTATTTATGTTAAAAGTAGGAGTTGTCGGCGTCGGTGGCATCAGCGGCGCACATATCCCTGTATGGGAGGCAATGGAAAATGCAGAACTTACGGCTATTTGTGATATCCGTACCGAGCGTATGGAAAAGTATGAAGGCAAACGTAAGTACACCGATTTTGATGAAATGCTGAACAATGAAGAGTTCGACATTATCGACATATGTCTGCCCACATATCTTCACGCTGATTTTGCAGTAAAGGCTATGGAAAGAGGCATCAATGTCATCTGCGAAAAACCGATCTCTTTAAAGGAAGAAGACGTCGAAAGAGTTTATTCGACAGCAGAAAAGAACAACGTAAAATTTATGGTTGCACAGGTACTCAGATTCTGGCCTGAATACGAGCTTCTTAAAGAAATCTATGAAACCAAAAAATACGGCAAGCTTCTTTCGGGAACAATGACAAGACTCGGCTGTTATCCCAGATGGAGCTGGGACGGTTGGATGATGGACGAAAAGAGAAGCGGTCTTGTACCGTTTGATCTTCACATTCACGATCTTGACTTTATGGTTTACGCTTTCGGTATGCCGAAGGTTTCTTACAAATACCGCTCAAAGCGTCCCGATCAGGACTTTGTTTCCGTCAGCTACGACTTCGGAGAATTTTCAATCAATTCCGAAGCATCCTGGTATTCATCCTGCTATCCGTTCACAGCAGAATTCCGCTTCCAGTTTGAAGATGCAGTTGTTGCTAACGAGAACGGAAAAATGATGATCTTCGGCAGAGATGATCTTAAGATTGATCTGTCAGAAGAAGCTGAAGGCGATACGGGAAATATCAATCTTCCCAAGAGCAACGCCTATGCAAACGAAATTATTTACTTTGCTGACTGTGTTGTTAACAACAAGCCTGTCGAAAAGGTAAAGGCAGACGAGCTTCGTTGCGTTCTTGATATTCTTAACAGCCTTTAATTTTCAGTTGCAACCGACGGTTGACAAATTGCAAACTGTAATTGGTAGATGCAACCGACCTGTTAAGCTACAATAAATACGAAGAATAAATCCTGATTCTTTTAAAGTTTATTGAAAGGGTGACGATTATGATATTAGCAGACAAAATTATAATGTTACGCAAAAAGAACGGTTGGTCGCAGGAAGAGCTTGCAGAAAAAATGAACGTTTCCCGTCAGTCCGTATCCAAATGGGAAGGTGCACAAAGCGTTCCCGATCTTGACAAAATTTTATTGATGGGTAAGTTGTTCGGTGTCACGACGGACTATCTTTTAAAGGATGAAATAGTAAACGAAGAGTACGCAAAGGGCGAATCCGATTCCAATGTAAAACGTATAGATTTATCCTTTGCAAACGGATTTATCGCTCAGCGAAACAAGGCTTCTTTTCTGATAGCTGCAGCAGTTGCGCTTTGCATTATTTCTCCGATACCGCTGATCATTCTTTCCGTAGCCGTTGATATGTTTGCCGTATCCGAAAAGCTCGGTCTTCTGTCGGGACTTATTTTCCTTTTTATCGCCATTGCTGTCGCTGTAGGAATTTTTATATACAGCGGTTACAAAAACGCTCCGTACGAGTTTCTGGAAAAAGAACCGTTTGAGCCTGCTTACGGCGTCGAAGGTATGATAAAGGAAAAACAAAACAGCTTTAGTCGCACATATTCTTTGACAAACATCATCGGCGTTGTAATGTGCGTTCTGTCTCCCGTAATTCTGATTATCGGAGCGTTTACGGAAAACGATTTTTACGTTGTTATATCGCTTTGTGTGATGCTTCTTTTAATCGCTTTTGCAGTTGCGTTATTCGTTTTTTCCGGCATACGCAATTCCGCTTTTAAAAAGCTTTTACAGCAGGACGATTATTCGGCAGAAAAAAAGAAAACCGTCAAGACAAAAGAAGCTGTCGGATCTGTCTATTGGATCGCTGTAACCGCCCTTTATCTCGGCTTCAGCTTTTTAAAAAATTCCTGGGGCATTTCCTGGATAATATGGCCGATTGCAGGAGTTTTATTTGCTCTGATATGCAGGATTATTGATAATAACAACAAATAAAAAGTTAAAGGGATGTAAAAAAAAGCGAAGACCGTATAAAACCATATAAAACAAGGGGTTTTGTAGGAAAATCAGCCTGCAAAACCCCAAAAATATTATATGAATAAAAACTGATTCAGATTTTGTTTTATACTACGAACAAACTTCGCCTCTCGGCGTACCTTTGTACGCCTTCGGGCAAACAAACTTAAGGCTACAGCCATAGTTTTGCTCAGTTTGTCCGTTCTTCATCTTTTTTCCTATCCCCTAAGTGCTGTAAAAAAACTGTCGTTTTTTTACAGCACCTTTTTATGCCATAGTAAGACCGGAAAATTTTTCGCCCCAGATGTTTGCCCATTTTTCACAATAAAGCTTATAGTATGAGACGTTGTTTTTCTTTCGGTATCCGTCAAAAAAGTTGCACCAGATAACCGACGGTAATGCAACCACCAAATAATAAAGAGGTCCCAACAAAAGACATTGCCACGTGTGACCGTATTCGTGGATTCTTGTATTGTATGTCCACTTTTTATTTTTGTGTGCTTCCTTTACAAAGATAAAAAGTCCCATCGACAGTCCGCCTGCGTTCCACGGAATATATACAATGTACGCATATCCGAAACGCTGATAACGGTATTTTTTAATCTTTGTGCAAATAAGAAAAGCTATTGAGCCAACAAGGTTTACGGGCAGTCCCCACGTCCATTGAACAAGGTAAAACAAAAAATCCAGAAACTCACTCTTACTCTTTTTTTCAGGATACTTTTTTGTAATATCAACCATCGACTGCACTCTCCTTTTTAAGCAGAATTATATACTCGCCTTTTTCGCTTATTTCAATAGGATGTTCTTCGTCATTCTCGCTCTGACCGAGCCACGTGTTCCCTATTTTCTGACCTGTAATCAGCTCACAACGTTCACGCTGATCAGCGTTTAAAGTAACGCTTCCGTACTTATGCTTTGTAGCAATTGCCGCACGTATCATGGTATGATCGTCTTTTGTCATTTTGAATTTTTTAAGAAGATACAAAGAGATCAATGCTGCAATAATCGGAATTACCGCAACACAGATCCGAACACCCATAACAGCCTCATCCGTCTGTGCAAACAGCATACCCGTTGACTTTTCGTATTCCGAAACGGTATCGCCCGTCATAAGTCCGAAGGATTGCAACGTAAATCCTACCATTGCCGCCATAACACCGCTTATACTCTTTTTGATAAGTGTACTGAAGGTTGAAATAACACCTTCTCTGCGTCTGCCTGTAATCATTTCATCAACATCGGTAAGATCGGGAAAAATATTGTTTGAAACAAAACCGAGTCCCGACATTCCGAAAGGATACAGAATCATACTAAGCATCATAAGCGCAATCCAGATAAAAGATGATCCGTCCGTTCCCATAAACAGACCTATCGCAAGTCCTGCAACCATCAGCGGTGTTACGATGTTGCCGCACTTCTTTTTTCCGTGCTTCATTGTAAGTGCGTAATTAAGCGGAAACGCACCTGCTTCCGCAACACCTGCAACCGCATTGAACAGTGCATACTTGCTGTATTGATTTGCAAGATATTTTATGTAATATACCTTTGAGTTTGAATAAAATCCCGTTGCAAACTGATATGCAAGACTCATAAAGAAATACTGTCTGAAGGATCTGTTTTTAAACACAAGAATATACTCGTGAATGATATATTTTATGTCAAGCTTTTCAACCTTATTATTAAGTGAGCTTTTTTCACGTGTTTTGAGATATGTCAGCAAAACTGCACCGCCGAAAAATACTGACAGCACGATACCGATAATAAGGAACGGTGCTTTTGACTGTGATGTAATATTGTCATTTGATCCGAAAGCCGTAAAAATAAGTACGGCAATCAGAAACGACGGAACCATTCCTGCCGAATTAAAAATATATCCGACCGAATTATACTGTGTACGGAGATTGTATTCGGGTGCAAGCTCGGGAAGCATTGCCGTATGCGGAACACCGATAATCGTATATGCCGTCTTGTAAAGCATATATACAAGAATAAAATATACCATTGCCGCAGTCGGATTTTCTTTTCCGTTGAACATATAGGAGTTCCACAGAAGTGAATAAGAAATTATAAGTACAGGCGTACCGATAAGAAGGTATCGTCTGTGCTTACCTGTTTCGGCACGTGTTCTGTCCGTTATGATTCCCATAACGGGATCTGTAACGGCATCCCATACGGTTGCAAGCATAACGATAATTCCCGCCTTACTGAGCGAAAGATTGACAACATCCGTGAGAAAAACGGTGAAATACATACTGATAATGTATCCTGCTCCGCCCATAAAAATATTGGCGTAGCTGTAGTTGATCATCGGCAGTATTGACGTCTTGAAGTCACCCTGTACACCGATTGCTTTTTTGAGCCTTTCACCCATGATAACACCTCTTCGGAATTAATTTTTCAACATAATTAATACACTTTTTGTCAGGCATATTTATACCGGTCTTTCAAAAATTATAATGAAAGGATGAGTGAGTTGAAGAATTTATGGCAACATACTGCAGAACAACCGCAGTTTCCGACATTGGAAAAAGATATAAAAACAGAAGTTCTGATAATCGGCGGAGGAATAACAGGTATCCTGACCGCATATTTTTTGCAACAGCAAAATATTCCTTATATTCTTGTTGAAAAGGACAGAATCTGCTGACCGTTTCTAAAAAAAGATGTCCTCATCTCGGATGTGCCCTTAAATGGAACAAGTCCGAACATTCGTGGGACTGTCCGTGTCACGGATCACGCTTTGATGAGGACGGAAAGCTTCTTGATAATCCTGCAAACGGTGATATTACACCTTAATCTTCATACTCTGCCTTGCTCAGAAGAGCACGACCGCTTTTTCTGCCGTACCAGACCGTAAACCGTGCAAAGTCAGGCCAATTATCAACAGGATCCGTATCAAAAATGTGCAGAGTTTTTTCTGTCCTCTCAAGCGGAGAATACTCACCCACGTAAATTCTGTTGAAGTATGCATGAAAATCGAATGGCAAACGAAGTTTTATATCGCTTTTACACGGCAGTCTCATGATACCCTTCTGATAAGTCAGAAGAGAGTCAAAAATTTCGTTCTCTATTCCGAAGGTGCGAAGGAAAGGCTCGATCTCTGAAAAGAATCTTTCATTTTCATAAAGACATTCCAGAAAAGTTCCCTCTTCATGTCTCCAGATTACCTTTCCGAATCTGTCGTCGTGATACATTGCCGTTGTTTCGCCTTTTGTAAAGCGTTCAAGCTGTTTTCTGAGCTTGTCATAAACTGTTCCGACCAATGTATTTTTATTGTTAAGTATAAAGTCAAGAAGTGCCGAATAAAACTCTGTGTAGCTTGTATTTTTTTCAAACCGAAGCCACAATGCAAAACAGCGAAGAAGTCCCAGACAATGGAAGTTCTGTACACAGTCTGCATAAAGACTTGTAAAGATCCAATCTTCAACGGGACAGGTATTACAACCGATAACCGTTCTTGACAGCTCGGCAACATCCTCTTCCGTTATCTCACAATGATACTTGTTTATCGGTGAGACAACAGATATTATTCCGTGTTCGCTTGCATAATCGGGGTCATCCATTATAGAGTTTGGCAAAAGATCGCAATTATGTACAAAAACCGTCGAATGCTGTCCTGCTTCAAGAAGCTGTGACAAGCCTTCCCTGAAGCTGTCAACGGTTTCTCCCGGCAGACCGAGTATAAGCTCGGAATATGTCGGAATGTTAAGCAGATGATAACGTTTCATCAGATCCGTAAAAAGCTCCGATGACATGTTACGTCTGCCGATGTTTTTCAAAACCTTGTCCGACATGCTCTGAAAAGAGATTGTTGCACTGCGTGAAATACCCGCTTCGTTAAGTATTTTGTTTATCTCGTAAACATTCTCGGTCTGATCCTTTGCAAAGCAGCTTTGGAATCTTTGCGGATATCCCGTTTTTTTGTATACGTCAACAACATACTTTGCAATCTCGATATCCCTGTCGTACATACCGAGATTTGAATCCGCACAAACGATGAATGTTATTTTATGCTCGGCAGACCAGTCAATTTCTTTTTTTATCCTGTCAAGCGGAAACTGCCTTGCCCGTGTTTTAAGCGAATCCCAATCGCAATAGCTGCAACGGTAAGGACAGCCTCTTGTTGTTTCGATGACACTCTGAAAATAAATATCATCGGGAGCTTCGCTCATTATCTTATCAAAAATTCCTGTAAGATACGGTGACGGATAGTCTGTTTTTTCGCTCGCTGAAATCGGATTTGTAAAAACGGATCCGTCTTTTCTGTACGAAAGATTTGGTATATCGGAAAAATCTTTTTTGTCAAGCGCTCTCAGCAGAGCCAAAAAAGTTTCTTCGCCCTCTGCGTGCATCAGAAAATCAATATTTTCGTTTTCTTTAAGAAGCTCTCCGTTGTGCTCTACGCTGTGACCGCCAAAGGCTACATAACAGTGCGGAAAAACTTCCTTTAATCTTTTTGCAAAGAGCTTATTATATTCAAAATTCCATACCGATGAGGACAGTCCGACAAAAAACGGATTGTCCATTTTTCTTATAGTTTCTTCTATGGGCTGACGTGTATATATTATGTCTGCAAGACGGTACGTATCAAGAATATCCTTAAAGCTGAAGGCATATGCCGCAATAGTTCCCACGGCATACGGCAAAAAATAATTCTTTCCGTATGCGGGAGAAGCTTCGACCAGATAGATATTTCTTTTATCAGTCATAGCTTGACGGCATCCTTTCAATAAATTACTTTTGTGTTCTTTTTGTGAATCATGTTACTTCCTTTTCGACCGTACCACACAATATCACGGGCAAAATCTTTAAAGTTATCTGCGCTCTCTGAGCTGTTTACGCAAAGGACACAGTCAACCTTTTTAAGCGGAATATGTTCACCCTTATATGCCGATGCAAAAAAGCTGTGGAAGTCATACTTTAAAGAAAGCTTAAAGCAATCTTCACCCGGCACTCTTAAAATACTTTTCTGATACAGTAAAAGCTGATCATAAATTTCGTTATCAATACAGAAAGATTCAAGAAAACTTTCGATCTCTTTATAAAATCTTTCACGCTCTGCAAGAAGCTTAAGAAAAGCCGCTTCTTCCAAAGGCCATGATATCGTTCCGAAACGATCATCGTGAAGCTGTAACGATCCGTTTTTATATGCAGCATTGTACAAAGCTTCTCTTATCTCTTTAAAAACCTCTGAACAAAGTGCATTCTTATTCTCTTTCATCCACAGAAGAAGTTTTTCATAAAACTCCCTGTAGCCTACATTCTTTTCAAAGAAAAGATATATCGCAAAAAACTGAAGCAACGCAAAGCAGTGGAAGCATTGAACAGCGACAGAAAAAAGATTTGATTCAATCCAATCCTCTGTGCTCATTGAATAAGTTTTTGTTACAACGTGCGAGTATTCTTCAATATCGCTTTCCACGCTTTCGCAATGACTTTGATTAAGCGGAACCTTTGAACATCCTATATCAAAACGTTCCATATATTCACGGCTGCCCATTTCGGAATTGACTAAAAGCTCACAGAAATAAACATACAGCGATGTGTGCTGACCTGCACGAAGAAGCGTTTCAAGTCCGTCTGAAAAGCTTTCCTTTGTCTCTCCCGGAAGACCTATGATAAGCTCGGAATACGTAGGGATTCCCGCACTTTCATATTTTTCCATCAATTCCTTAAAGCGTTCGGGAGACATATTCTCTCTGCCGATATTTTTAAGTGCAGCCTCACTTAATGTCTGAAACGACAACGAGGCGCCTTTACTCATACCGCAATCGTTAAGCTTTTTACTGATTTCAAAAACAGTTTTGTTGCTGTTTTTTGCATACGATACTCTGAACTTATCGGGATATCCCGTACGCTTTTTAACATCTATAACGTAATCAATAATTTCGCTGTCACGCTCAAAAATACCGTAATTGGAGTCGGCACAGCCAAGATGCCTGACCTTATGTTCCGATAACCAGTCAATCTCTTTTTTAATGCGTTCCATCGGAAACTTTACAATACTGTGTTTTTCTCCGCCCCAATCGCAGTAAGCGCAAGAGTACGGACAGCCTCTGTTTGTCTCCATTGCTGCCGTAAATTCATAAGGATCATTATTAACTATATCATCGAATAGTCCCATAAGAAAAGGTGACGGATAATCGCTTCTGAATGTACAGGTTCGCTCTGTAGAAACTGTGTCCGAGCCTTTTCTGTAAGAAATATTTTTAATGTTTTCAAAAGAGCCTGAATCATTAATCGCAAGCAAAAGCTCAAGAAACGTTTCTTCACCCTGTCCGTGCATCAGAATATCAATTGACTTTTCTTCATAAAGCAAAGATGCATCGGGCGGAACATTATGACCGCCAAACGCTACGACACATTCGGGAAAAGCTTTTTTAAGCCGTCTTGCAAACTCTTTATTGTATTCAAAATTCCATACGTAATTTGAAAAACCGACAAAGCAAGGATTGTCAAGCGATTCTATCGCACGGTCAATATCCTCACGAAGATATATAAATCTGCCGAGCTCATAGTTTTCGGCAATTCTTTTATCGCTGAAGGCGTATGCCGCAATAACTCCCACGGCATAGGGAAGGTATGCCGAAGTACCGTAAAGATAATTCGGTTGAACAAGATATACTTTTTTCTTTTGTCTGTCTGACATCGGATAATACCTCAGCGCTTGTATTCTTTTTTAATTCTGAATGCTGTCCTGAAATACGGAAAACAGCGAAGCAGAACTGTCTCGTCAAGACCGTCTGTACGTCTTTTCCACATACACGGTATTTCTATTATTTCCGTTCCCTGAAGCATCGGTATCAGAACCGATTCCAGAAAGAACGGATGCTTTTCTTCCTTGAAGTCTATCGACTGCATAACCTTAAGCGGACTTATCTGATAGCAGTTTGTAATATCCGTAAGCTTTGATCTGAACAGTATCCGCAGCATCTCCTGAAAAATGCGGTTACACAAAAGCTTGACTTTACTGTAACCGTCAAATCCTCCACCTTTTATCCACCTTGAGGTAGTAACTATGGCATCGGGATATTCTTTTGATTTTGCGATCATTCTGCTGACTGCCGAAACATCCATCTCTCCGTCGGAAACCATTGTAATCATATGACTGCCTTTTGCAAGCTTTATCGCTTCACGGAAAGCCATACCGACAAACGGTTTTTTCTGATGATAATTGTGAATGTTTACACCGCAGTCTTTTTTACAAAGCTCACGCACTGTTTCAAGATTTTCAGGTGTTGATATGTCACCCGTAATAATCATTATCTCACTGATGTCACTGCTGTCACATTCAGAAAGAATCGTTTCAACAGTCTCTTTCAGTGCCGTTGTTTCGTTTGAAGTAACTATCAGAATCGAAACCGATTCAAATGACATAATCCTCTATCCTCTCAGCAAAGTCAGAAAGCGTATCATAAACATCTGTATTCTCAGGCGGTTCAACCTGTCTGCCGCAACGAAGAAAAACTGTCTTGCAGCCTGCATTTTTTCCTGCACAAATATCGGTAACATCATCACCGATCATATATGAAGCCGAAATATCAATATTAAAATCCTTTGCCGCCTGTAATATCAGACCGGGTTTCGGTTTTCTGCAATCGCAAGGAATCTTGTACTCGATTCTTTCACCTTCAAAGCCCTTGTCGGGATGGTGAGGACAAAAATAAATTGCATTGACAAAAGCACCTTTTTCTGAAAGCTTTGTTTCAAGCGTATTGTGAATTTCACGAAGCTGTGAAAAGGTGCAGTCTCCCCTTGCGATAACCGCCTGATTTGTAATGACAATTACTGCATATCCCAGCTGATTGAAACGACGCACCGCTTCACCGCTGCCGTCAATCAGTTCGATATCTTCCGAAGAGGATATGTAGCCTTTATACTTATTGATTGTACCGTCACGGTCAAGAAAAACTGCCTTTTGTCTGTGCCTTAAATTCTTTGCTTCAACAATACCGCTTCGGATATCTTTTGTAACATGTAACAATCTGTCAGGTGTGCCCATATCGTGGACATATTCCGTACTGTTGTATGAAAAAATTCTGCCGCCGAAGACAGCTTTTTTCAGCACATCTTTATCAAAGTCTACTTTACCCGATAAATCAAACATTGATAAAAGCTCAGGCGAAACAATGTGCAGTCCCGAATTAACTCTGTTTGCAAAGCATTGCGGTTTTTCATCCTTACTTATCCACTTTTCAACAGAACAATCATCTTTTTCGACAATCAGTGACGAATCAAACGGATGATCGTTGGGATGTGTAAGCAGTGTTACGAGTGCATTTTTTTCTTTATGAAATCTGAAAAACTTTTCGACATAAATATCAAAGATAAGGTCACCGTTTACCAGAAGAAAATCTTCCGTCAGCTTGTCCCTTAACTGAAACAAAGCACCGCCTGTTCCGAGAGGAGTTTTTTCACGGAAGTATTCAATATTTACACCGAACTCTTTTCCGTCTTTGAAAAAATTCTCGATCACTTCGCCAAGGTATCCCGTGATAATCAGAAAATCATTGATACCCTCTTTTTTAAGGCAAAGAATCTGTCGCAAAAGAACACTCTTGCCCGAAACATCAACCATAGGCTTCGGAACCGTTTTTGAAACACCCGATAATCTTGTACCGAGTCCTCCGGCAAGGATGACTGCTTTCAATAAACTCAACCTCTATTCATAGGAAACATTACTTATGCTACGGGTCATTTTTCCGTTTCTTCTGCCAAACCATACCGCCTCACGTGCATAAGCTTCAAAGCTGTCAAATCTGTCCTTGTCGGCAAAGGTGACGGTAACTGATTTTTTGACAAGCTTTTCATTTTTGAAATATGATATCAGGTCATAGCAAAGACTGAGTTTTTCAGTATTTGCAAACGGTCTTTTAAGAACTTCTTTCTGATATCTTAAAAGCTCGTTGCACAGATCCGATTCTACAGAGAATGAACGGATAAACGGTTCGATCTGTTTATGTACATCATCAAAATTTCTGACAAGCTGTAAGAACAACGCTTCCTCCAACGGCCACGCAATATCCCCTGCGTCATCAAAAAATGTTACCCAAGGAGTGTCACCGTTTACAAAGGAAGTGAGCTTTTGTTTAAGATCGGAAAGAATTTTTCCGCATACGGATTCTTTGTCTTTTTCAAGATAGCTTATCAGCTTTTCATAAAAATCAACATAGCGTACATTCTTTTCACGGAAAAGATAAATTGCAATTTTCTGAAGCATTCCGAGACAATGCAACGCCTGGATACAAAGCGAAAAATAACGTGTTTCTATCCATTCATCCTTTGTCATGCTTTCAGTGGAAACGATAATGTTTGAATATTCGCTGACCTCTTCTTCAGTCTGCTCACAATGGTCCTGAACAAACGGAATCTTTGATGTTTCGATCCTGTGCTTTGCCATATAATCGGGATCGCCCATTTCTGAATTCACTAAAAGCTCGCAATTATACACAAACATCGAATCGTGCTGTCCCGCTTCAAAAAGCTGTTCGGCACTTTCCTTGAACGACTCATACGTTTCGCCCGGCATACCGAAAATAATTTCAGAGTACGTGGGAATTCCCGCATCCTCGTATCTGTACATAAGCTCCGAAAAACGGTTAAGAGTTATGTTCTTTCTGCCGATATTTGCAAGCACTGCAGGTGTCAGACTCTGGAACGAAATCGTAACACCCTTGTTCATTCCCGCTTCATGTAAACGTCTGTTGATCTCAAAAACAGCGTCGTTGCTGTTTTTTGCATAGTTTACTCTGAACTTCTGCGGATATCCGTATTCTTTGTTAAGACTTATCGCATAGTCGATTATTTCAAGATCACGGTCAAAAAGTCCGAAATTTGAATCGGCACAGTAGCAGTATTCTATACCGTTTTTTGCCATCCATTCTATTTCTTTAAGTGCTCTGTCAAGAGGAAACTCTCTTATCTTGCTCTTCTGGCTTCCCCAATCGCAAAATGCACACTTGTACGGACAGCCTCTGTTTGTCTCAAGTATTGCAGAAAACTTGAATCGCTTGTCCTTTATAATTTCATCAAATACTCCGCTTAAGTACGGTGACGGATAATCCGTTCTGCAAACAGGTACGGTTTCGTTAAGAAGCGTTTCTTCACCGTCTTTAAAAATCAGTCCGGGGACATCCTTCGGTAAAACATCTTTTGCAATATCCTTTAACAGCATCGCAAACGATTCTTCACCCTCACCGAACAGAAAATAGTCAACAAACCGAAGCTCGTCTGCCATCTTTTTATCGGGTCTTATGTTGTGACCTCCGAAAATAATCTTGCAATCGGGATAAACTTCACGCAACCGTTTTGCCAATACCTTGTTGTATTCGTAATTCCAAATGTAGCAGGAAAAAGCTGCAACAAAAGGCTCTTCAAAAGATTTTACGGTTTCTTCAATAGGATCTCTTAAAAAAATTATTTTTTTCAGCTCATAGTTTTGTTTTATCTCTTCTTCCGAAAAAGCGTTTGCGGCAATAGCACCAACCGCATACGGAAGGTACAATGAATTGCCGTACAAAAAGCTTGACTGAATCATGTATAAATTTGTTCTTTGCAAAACCATCACTTCTTTCAAAAGCTGAAATGTTCAAATAAGCTATATCCCGCATTACCGAAATAGCTCGGATCAATTCTTAAAAAGAATACTTCAAAAAACAGCAATGCCGATGCGGTTACTGCCCTTGTCTGACAGAAATCAATTACTGCTTCAACCTGATTTATGAAAACTGTTTTTGAATTTATTACCCCGAAAATAATAATCAGTGCCAGAGAAATCAGCATTTCTGCAACAACTGCTCCGTTATCCGAAACAATACTCAACGCCGCTGCTGAAAACAGAATCGGTACAATTAAGTATACGATCTCTTTTTTACCCGAAAAAGCTTTGATAAACACAAAAAGAATAATTGCAACTACGGGAAGCGATGAAACAAGATCAAGTAAAACTTCATAAAATGCAGTTATGTCTTTAGCTATAAAATTAAAGCTTGAAACAGATGCAAAAGTTATTAACGAAATTACCGCATCACAAAACAGGAAAAACTTTTTATTTTTTCCTTCTTCAAGTATTATCAGATTAATGATAAAAACAGCGGGATAAAATGTTAAAAAGGATTTGTGTTGAATCAGAATACACAACACCGAAAAAACAGGTGTAAACCAGATTAAAAAATTCTTTTTAAAATACAGCAGTCTTATAAGTATCAGTATCAGTACAATAAATCCTGCTCTGTCCTGAACCGTCGGAGAACAATAGTATAAAAACAGTCCCGGACAAGCTATAAATGCCTGCAGTGTTGTTATTTTTCCGAAAGGATTTTCGTTTGAAAAGCTGTGATAAAACTTTTCAAGAAGCACAGATATCAGATACAAAAATACAGTAAACAAAACTGCGGCAAAAGGTTTAAACCAATTACTGTTCAATGCCTCTGTAAATGTGCTGTTTGTTATAAAATTAAACTTTAAAAACCATGAAAGTCTTTCAAAATAATCTGCCGAGGCTCCTCTGAAAAAGGATCTGAGAAAAAGCAATAATGCGAACGATAAAAATATAAAGCATCGGCACAGATATATTTCTTTTTTGCTTAAGGGTAACGGAGGTTTTTTTACATTATGTTTCATTACATATTCCTCCGATCACATATTATATGACGCAGAAGCCAACACACACGCCATCCATATGATTAACATCACCAAAGCAACCGTATGCTTTTTAAAAAAATCTCTTATTGACAAAAGTGATTCGGAAACAGCATTTTCTTTTCTGTAAAGCATATAGAACAGAGTAAAAAACTGATTGATAAACAAAGCTGCAAACCATCTGCCGTAATCGTTGATAAGAATAAACTGCGGAAGTGAGGCAAGTGGTGATATCAATGCGAGAAAGAAAATAAATTTTGAAAAAGAGTCTTCAGCTTTTTTAAAAGCACCTTTCCACAGTACAAAAAACAAAACAAAAACAGGAATCAAAAACGGAAATACAAACAGTAAATCAGGAATCGAATCTCCTCTTAATATCGGCCATACATATGAACGCCACAGCTCAAAAACATTTGAATAGTATTCACCGAAAAGAACGGACGAGGATATTTCAATATCCGTAAACTGCTGAAGAAACGCTGCCGCTTCCTCTGCCGTGGCAAAGTTTAAAGTTTTGGGATAGAACTGATAGTAAAAAAACAGCGAGACAACAGCAACAACCGAAATTACTGTTGTTATGATACGTGACTTTTTAAAGCCTGATTTTTTTATTTCAAGCAGAAGAGCAATGACGCAAAAAGGCATATAAAAAATATTGACCTGATGAATCATTATTCCGACTGCCATTATAACGGGACACAGATAATGAAATCCTTTTTTTGATGCGACAACGGACAGAATCATCGAAAGAATAATCTGATACAAATCAAATCTGCCGAAGTTTATGTCCTTGAATAAAAATATAACTGATGTCGGTAAAAGCAAATACAAAAGTGCCGTAAACCGTGCTGTTTGCTGAAGGTCACCGTCAAGCTTTTTTATTACATATCCTGCCAAAAAAGACAGCATACATATCATCAGACAAGTAAAAATGAGTATAACGGTATAGAGCGTTTTTTCGGATAAAAAGTCTGTGAATGTAAAAATAATATTACCGATAAATGAACGTGAAACAATGCCGAGCTTGTTTGAAACAAAGTAAGGAGTCGTTGAAAAAGAGCTCATTTCATCGGGAGCAGGCAACTTTAATAAAAGCATGGCAAATAAAAAGCCCGCAATAAAAAATGAATCTTTATTTTTCTTAAAAAAAGACAAATCCACTTTCATATATACTCCACCCAATTTTACATTTTATTATATCATATAAAAATTCACAGGTCAAATAAATACTTGTAAAAAGCGTAAAGAAATCCTTTGTAATCAGATATGACCCATTTTTGCTGTCCAATGTCCGAATTATTTTGCAAAAGTATTGACACTGACGTTACGTTATAGTTTATAATCATAATCAGAGGTGATGATAATGAAAATGTCGGTAAAGGAATTTGCCGAGCTTACAGGTGTGAGTGTGCGCACACTTCACTATTATGATGAAATCAATCTTCTGAAACCGGCAGAGATTGACGAAAACAACGGTTACCGATTTTACGACAGAACAGCTCTTGAGCGTATGCAGGAGATTTTGTTTTACCGTGAGTTGGATTTTCCTCTTAAAAGCATTTGTGAGATTTTATCTTCACCCGATTATGATAAACAAAAGGCATTGACACAGCAGAAGAAGCTTCTTATTCTCAAAAAGGAGCGTCTTGAGAGAATTATCTCGGCTATTGACAATGCAGAAGAAAGTGAGGCTGTTATGAAAGCATTAAATAATAGTGATTATGAGGTTGCACGGAAGCAATATGAAGCAGAAGTCAAGGAAAGATGGGGCAAAACCGAGGCATATAAGGAACACACCGAGAAAACCAAGGATTATTCAAAGGACAAATGGCAGTCTGTTACGGATGGTTTAGATAGTATTTTCGGTGAATTTGCAGAGTGTATGGAAGGCGGTAACACTCCTGATTCCAAGGCAGCAAAGGCACTTGCAGAGAAATTGCAAAAGCACATCACAGACAATTTCTATACCTGCACTAATGAAATTCTATCGGGCCTCGGTCAGATGTATGTCTGCGATGAACGATTTACTCAAAACATTGATAAACACGGCGTCGGTACTGCCGAGTTTGTGAATAAGGCTGTAATCGAATACTGTAAATGACAAACATCCCCACAGATTTTTTCTTCTGTGGGGATTTCTTCTTTTCAATAAATGTATCATTTTACAAGTAGGTCTGTGTTTTGTCGGGTGTGTGGATTTGTTTTTATTTCTGCAGCAACCAATCTATTGCATTGATAACCTCAATGCCGTCATAGTTGCCGAGAGTAAATCGGTCAAGTGTCATTATTGTTTTGGGATAATTGTCATTTATATTTTTCAGAGGTGTTATTTCTCTTTCAAAAGTTGATTCTTCAACCATTGAAGCTGTTACCTGAAAATAATAAATACGGTCATCCTTACGAGCCACAAAATCCACCTCTGTTGTGCCGATTTTGCCAATGTTTACTTTGTATCCTCTTCTTAACAGTTCAAGAAAGATTATATTTTCCAGCGAGAATCCCAAATCATATCTTTGTCTTGCAAGAAGATAACGACGTATGCCGAGGTCAACGATATACATTTTTTGATTTTTCTTAAGAAGCTGTTTGCCGGGAACATCATATCGTTCAACAGGATAGAATATATAAGGCTCAACGAGTGCTTCTACATAATCATCTGTCGTGTTCTGCGAAATTTTTCTTCCCGTTGATGTAACATAATCGGTTATGCTTTTTACAGATACAGGACTACCTACAGAGCTTGCAAGAAATCTTGAAATGTTTTTAAGCAAAGCTATATCGTTTACTTTTCTTTTGTTGGGGTCGGATTCTTTTCTTTTTTGACGTTCTTCAATATCTTTAACGATAATTGTGTTATAGATACCTTCAAGATACATATTAATTTTTTCGTCATCATTGTCCAGTTTGGAAACATACGGAAGACCGCCGTTTTTCATATACTCGGCAAAAAGTAAATCCTTATCTTCACCTGATTTAAGCTCACAGAATTCTGCAAAAGAAAGCGGCAACATATTTATTTCTACATATCTGCCCGAAAGAAGGGTTGCAAGCTCACCGGAAAGCAGATATGCATTAGAACCGGAAATATAAATATCTGTGTTTTCTTTTATCTGTAAGCTGTCAACAGCTTTTTGAAAATCCCCTACAAGCTGTACTTCGTCAAGAAAAATATATGTCATTTCGGCAGGGTGCAAACGTTCTTTAATGTAATTATAGAGAATTTTATAATCCGAAATGTGTTCATATTCCAATTCTTCAAAATTGATAAAAATAATTCTGTCATCACTAATACCTTGCGATTTCAGAAATTCCATATACATTTTGAGCAAGGTGGACTTACCGCATCTGCGAATACCGGTTACAACTTTAATAACTTCATCATCTTTCCATTTCTTCAGCAAATCCAAATACCCTTTGCGTTCTACCATAGTAAGTGCCTCCTTACAGATTTAATGTATGGTTATTATACTATATTTTATTCCGACAGTCAACAGTTTATTCCGAAATCGGCATTTACTTTCAAAATCTACGAGTTTATTCCGAAATACAAAGAGAATTACTTAACTCAATAAAAAAATATATTTTCAGGAAAGGAGAAATAAAAGTTAAACATTCCTAAAGATTTGCGGTCTTATTTTGTGAATAGATTCTTGATTTATGTGTAATGAATATAAAATTGACCTCCTTGTATTTGGTAATACCATTTTACAAGGAGGTATGTGTTATGTTGAATGTGTGGAACGGTATATTTGATTTTTTAACTCATTATTTTTTCTTTACAACCACTGCAACTACTGCTGAAACACCAGCTGCAACGGGGCCAATTGCTTTGCCAAACGCTTTTTTTCTCCGTTCATCTGCGTCGTCTTTTTTCGCTTGGCAAGTAATACATAGTTTTGTATCTCCATTTTCAAGAACTGTATGGCACTTTTCGCAAACAAAAGAGAGATTACTGCCACATCTTGGACAGAAAGAATCTTCTTTATGAGCATGCACTTTTTTCTTGCACATTACACACTCAGGATTAGTACAGCCTTTCTTTGCTTTAATTCTCATTTTTGTTCCCCTCTACTGATAAATAGTATTCTTGACTGTTAGATAAAAGTGCCTTTTTAAAGTCACTTGCATTAAGTTTCAAATTTGCACGAGATTGCCATAATCCCTGATCTGTTCCATTGTCCGACGGATCACACTGCGATAAAAGGTTTGCATTGTTTACAACAGTATTTTCAATAAAACGAGAATACTCATCGAGCACATTTGCCATTGCTAAGTATTCGTTTTGTTCGCAATAAATTGCGGCGCGAGCTAAGGTTGCCTGATGAATGAAACCAAAAGCCTTATTTATACTATCCATTTTGCTATGTATAGTTTCCAGTTTCTTGCCTCTGTGTTTGTTATATTGTCCCGTTGTTAAAAACTCGATATCAGACTCCATAGTGATACTAAGCTGTTGTGTTCCATCAGAAAGTGCTCTGACAGCCTGCGCTATTAAAGCATTTTTCATTTCAGGATTCTTAATAGATTGTGCCTCAAGATACAAGTTAATTCCACTATAGAAAAGAGCAATTCTATCATTCTGCTGACCTTGCAAAACATCAAGTACACTGCTATTAATCATTACGATTTGTTCTTCTATCCCTTGAAGTTGCTCTTGCAAGGCTTTGAGTTGTAAGGCATTAGCCATTTCAACGGGATTTATTCCTTTGTTAAAGAACTCTTCTTTTATATCTAACTTTGTGCTGTAATGGCCGTTAGAATCAAGCAACTGTGCTCTTAACTTCCCGTGCTCTTTCACAAGTTTAATTTGGCCATTGTCAATAGCCTTTTTGGTGGATTCTGTCATATCGACAACAAATCGGCTACCTTTTTCAAAAGACTGAGCAATTTGAGAAGCAGTTGATGCTTCCTTTATTACTACATTATAAATGCTTTCAGCAAAAGCATCAGCTTCTGATAGCTTATCGCTTAAGCTTTTAGTCAAAAAATGAATAGCATAACGAGGGTCTCTTGGGGATAACACCTCTACATCGAAATCAACTAAATCGATTTCATTATTTTTGCTAATTATATCATCCACAACAAAGCCTCCTGAGTATCAAATAAATTAAAGTTTTGAGATAATTATTTAATAAAATCTATTTTTATAATTATATCACATCTCTACCAACAATCTCAATACCCCTACACACAAAAACTCCTCACCGATTTCTCGATGAGGAGTTCATTTTAAATATAGAGTTTTACTTCAATATCTCGCCAGCCTCTTACACGCTTTGTCGGGGATATGGAATATACATATTCCTGTGCATCCTCGAGTGTCAGAGTAAACTGGGCGAACTTGAAGAAGTTATTCCTTAACCCTTGATAGCTGCCTGTGGTGCTGTCTGATGACATGTTCGCAAAAATCTCACCGATTTCTTGGTGAGTATTATGAGCTTTATCCTTCAAGTAAAGCTATTGCTTTTGCATATTTTTCTTTTCTTTCCAAAGCCTTGTCAGTTATTTCATCAAGGCGAGATAAATCTGAATTATGCCGAAGGTCTGCTAATTTCACAGCTTTTGCAATCGGATTGTTTTTTATCAGACTCACATAATCCATGTACGGTACCATTTCATCGTGAGTCAATAAAGAAAGTGCATCGGTCACATCTTTTGAAAAGCCCATATCTGACAAATCCTTCAGAGTATAATCTGTGTCCTCCGCAACATCGTGCAGGAGCGCAACAATGGTGGTTTTTTCATCCTTCATTTGCTCTGCAAGATGAAAGGGATGAAAAACATAAGGCATGCCGCTTTTATCAAGCTGGTTTTTGTGTGCTTCAAAGCAAATTTTCAGTGCTTTTTTAGTGTCTGTTGTGTAAATCAAGTTATCCTTCTTTCTCTAACAAACAACTCCACCGGAAACCCGGTGGAGTTAAATTTTTATTTATTTGCAATAGCTGCCTGAGCTGCTGCGAGGCGAGCGATCGGAACACGGAAGGGTGAACAAGAAACGTAGTCAAGGCCGATCTTATGGCAGAACTCTACGGAAGAGGGATCGCCACCGTGCTCGCTGCAGATACCGCAATGCATTGTGGGACGAACGCCCTTACCAAGCTTAACGGACATTTCCATAAGCTTGCCAACACCTGTCTGGTCGAGCTTTGCGAAGGGATCGAACTCGAAGATCTTTGTATCATAGTAAGCGCTGAGGAACTTACCTGCGTCATCACGGCTGAAGCCGAATGTCATCTGAGTAAGATCGTTTGTACCGAAGCAGAAGAACTCAGCTTCCTTAGCGATCTCGTCAGCTGTAAGAGCAGCTCTGGGGATTTCGATCATTGTACCGACTTCGTACTTGAGGTCGATGCCTGCAGCTGCGATTTCTTCGTCAGCAGTCTTAACAACTACATCCTTAACGAACTTAAGCTCTTTAACTTCGCCAACAAGGGGAATCATGATTTCGGGAACGAGGTTCCAGTCTGCATGAGCCTTCTTAACGTTAATAGCTGCACGGATAACAGCCTTTGTCTGCATTGCAGCGATTTCGGGATATGTGACTGTAAGACGGCATCCACGGTGACCCATCATGGGGTTGAACTCGTGAAGAGAAGCGATGATAGCCTTGATATCCTCAACTGTCTTGCCCTGAGCAGCGGCGAGAGCAGCGATGTCAGCTTCCTCTGTGGGAACGAACTCATGGAGAGGCGGATCAAGGAAACGGATTGTAACGGGGTTACCTTCAAGAGCTTCGTAAAGAGCTTCGAAGTCGCCCTGCTGATAGGGAAGGATCTTATCAAGAGCAGCTTCTCTTTCAGCAACTGTATCTGCACAGATCATTTCACGGAAAGCAGCGATTCTGTCTGCTTCAAAGAACATATGCTCTGTACGGCAAAGGCCGATACCTTCAGCACCGAGTTCTCTTGCCTTCTTAGCATCTGCGGGAGTATCAGCGTTTGTACGAACCTTAAGAGTTCTGTACTTGTCAGCCCAAGCCATGATGCGGCCGAACTCGCCTGCGATCTCAGCATCAACAGTCGGGATGATACCGTCATAGATGTTACCTGTAGAACCGTCGATGGAGATGTAGTCACCTTCGTTGTAGGTCTTGCCTGCAAGAGTGAACTTCTTGTTTTCTTCGTCCATAATGATGTCGCCGCAACCGGAAACACAGCAAGTACCCATACCACGAGCAACAACAGCTGCGTGAGATGTCATACCGCCACGGACTGTAAGGATACCCTGAGCAGCCTTCATGCCTGTGATGTCTTCGGGAGAAGTTTCAAGACGGACAAGGACAACCTTTTCGCCCTTTTCGTTCCATGCAACAGCGTCTTCAGCTGTGAAAACAACCTTACCGCAAGCAGCACCGGGAGAAGCACCGAGGCCCTTACCTGCAGGAGTGGAAGCCTTGAGAACCTTTGCATCGAACTGGGGATGAAGGAGAGTGTCAAGGTTTCTGGGATCGATCATAGCAACAGCTTTCTTTTCGTCGATCATGCCCTCATCAACGAGGTCACAAGCGATCTTGAGAGCAGCCTTAGCAGTTCTCTTGCCGTTTCTTGTCTGAAGCATATAGAGCTTGCCGGATTCGATTGTGAATTCCATATCCTGCATATCTCTGTAGTGATCTTCAAGGATTGCGCAAACCTTATTGAATTCTGCGAAAGCAGAGGGGAACTTTTCAGCCATTTCTGCGATGGGCATGGGAGTACGAACGCCTGCAACAACGTCTTCACCCTGTGCGTTTACAAGGAACTCACCCATAAGACCCTTTTCGCCTGTAGCGGGATCTCTTGTGAAAGCAACGCCTGTACCGCAATCGTCGCCCATGTTACCGAAAGCCATCATCTGAACGTTTACAGCTGTACCCCATGAATAAGGGATATCGTTGTCACGACGGTAAACGTTTGCACGGGGGTTGTCCCATGAACGGAAAACAGCTTCAA
>JAFQIG010000013.1 GCA_017397655.1 Clostridia bacterium
ATTTCATTATCAATCATTGTTTTTATTCTTTTTATGGTTATCGGCAGAATTCTTTCAGGTGTACATTGGATTACTGATATAATTGGCGGTGCTATACTCAGTTGTGGACTTGTAATGCTGTATTGTTTTGTCAGCAAACTTAAATTTTTAGACAGATAATCCTGCCTCCGGGTTTGATTATAAATATTATTTTTAAAGGAGATTGCTTTTTGAGAAAGACAATCGTATCATTGGAGATTGTATCCTAACCGGGAGGTTTGGTAATACAATCACACCAACCTCCCAGTATTGAAAGTCAACAATTTTCAGGAGGAAAAACAATGAATAAAAATGACTATATTATCCGTTCAGAAAGAAAAGAAGAACACAGAGAAGTTGAAAATCTTGTAAGGGAATCATTTTGGAATGTGTATCGTCCCGGGTGCCTTGAGCATTATGTACTCAACCAACTTCGTAATGATGATGCATTCATTCCCGAACTTGACTTTGTTATGGAAAAGGACGGCAAAATCATAGGACAAAATATGTTTATGAATGCTGTTATCCAAGCCGATGATGGCAGATATATTCCAATCGTGACAATGGGTCCTATCTGTATTGCTAATGAACTCAAACGTCAGGGTTATGGTAAAATTCTGCTTGACTATTCTCTGGAAAAAGCAACAGAAATGGGATTCGGTGCAATCTGTTTTGAAGGTAACATTGATTTCTATGGAAAAAGTGGTTTTACTTATGCCAGTGAATTCGGTATCCGTTACCACGATTTACCCGAAAATGCCGACGCATCATTCTTCCTTTGCAAAGAACTGAAAAAAGGCTATCTTGACGGTATTGCAGGCGAATATTCTCCGCCTCAGGGGTATTTTGTAAATGAAGCCGAAGCGGAAGACTTTGACAAACAATTCCCACCAAAAGAAAAATTAAAACTTCCGACACAGCTTTTCTGAAATACGGACTAACACAAAGGGCAGGACATTTCGGTGTTCTGCCTCGGTTTTAGCAACTCTCAATTTATTGAATAAAACTCAATCCTTCGATAAATCTGCAACAATATTTCACGCCTATGAAGTTAGCATTTAACCTCATAGGCGTGTTTTCTTATATTTCGTTAAACTCAGGTGAACCGTCAGTGTAAGTTTCCCCTACGATTTTCAACCCTAATTTTACCCCCTCCACAAAAGCGTCCTTTTCAGCAATTCCACACATATCCATAGTGCAATCCTTGTACTTTTCAAATAGGATTTTCTGCTCGTATGCACCTATGAAGAAAACGGTGAGAACCCTGAATTGGTTATATATAAAAAAAGATAACAACTACACGAGAACAGCACCCCGCTTGAAGTCAACATTCAGGTGGGGTGCTTTGCTATGGTTTCAACCGGTATTCGGTCGTTTCAGCGTTTTTAAATAATTCTTTTGTTCGTTTGTTATGCGGTAGCTTTCCGTAGCTTTCTGAATCGTTTTGTTGTGTACCCAAACACTCAGCCTGTTTTCTGTGATAAACGGCAGAGCTTTCTCATACTGTTTTGCAAGAGCCGTGGCAAAGTACCACGCAATCATCATATTTACATAGTAATCGTCGCTCGTGACACGGGATACGTTGTGAAGATGTTTTTGGTCAAAGTTTTTGTCAAGGAAGTGTACCATCAGCATTTCTATAGAAAAACGCACGGTATACGCGTGTGTTGACAAAAGCCATTTTTCGATATAGGGTAACAGTCTTTCCGGACTTTTGCCGAAGCAAGCAGGACGCAGACTGTCGCACGTTGCCCAGTTGTCAACAAACGGAAGAAAGCGGTCAACTTCTTTTATGCACGTGTCAAAATCTTTGATTTGTCCGATTAAAAAAGCATGCAGATTATTCTCTTCGTAATATCTGTGAGGCAGAGTATTCAGAAAGCCGGTTGCGCACTCTGTACCGTAAAGCTCTTTTGACAGTTTTCTCAGCATCGGCACACGCACACCGATGACGGTATCGGGATCTGTTGTGGGAATGAGTTTTTGGTGAAACTCCTTATAGCGAAGATCCTGCAGATCAAAAAGCTTGTCCTTAATCATTCGTACGGAATCCTTTCCACTTTCTGATGCAGGTAAGGCAAAGAACGGCACCGAGCGAGGCGATTATTGCCCATGCGGAAACGGTGAAGTTCCAGCCGAACTTGTCGGATATAAGCGCAAACGCGTACGTTGATACGGCAGAGCCGATGTATGTAGCGGAATTAATAATCCCTGATATTGTCGAAACCTTTCCGAAACGGTGAAAATGTACGGGAACGTTTCCGACAAGCATAATGTTGACGCCGTGCATACAGCTGGTTATCAGAGCCATTGCCGTGATATCGAGAACTGCAAATTTTGAAAAAAGAGCAATGATAACGATATTACAGCAAAGAGCCGTTACAAAGAATACAAAAGCACTCTTGACTTCGTTGTTGATAGCCTTGCCGATACGTGTGATAACGCTGAGACTCAGTACACTGAAAATCGGAAGTATGGTAGTAGACAGAATGGAAACGGAAGTATCAAGATTGAAAACCTCGGTGATATATGTCGGCATCCAAGTAGTGATACCGTCCTTTAAAAAGCCCTGAAAAACGGTTGCAAGAAAAATCGGTATCATACCTGAAGAGATCATAACGCTCATCGGGATTTTTCTGCTGTCGGACTGCTTGCGCTGAACACTTGAAGCGGTGCAGAGCTTTTTGGTTCCCATATACCAGATAATGCTGAAAACCGCACCGATACTGCCGAAAACGGCAAAAACACCTTTCCAGCTGAACAGGTGAATGATGAACGGAGACAGAGCGTAGACGGTGACCGTTGCGATATACGATGCCTGTGATATGCGTGAAATCTGCTTGGCATAATCGTAACCGGAAAAGTATTCGGAAACAAGGCGGACAAGCGGCGGCCACAAAAGCGACTGGAAGAATCCGTTAACACACCACAGAGCGTTGATGGCATAAATGTTGGGAAGAAAGACCATCGAAAGATTGACAACAGACGTACCGACGACACCGAAGAGGATGACTTTTTCTGCCTTGAACTTGTCGCCGATGACTCCGCTGAACACCTGACCGATGCCGTAGGTGATAAAGCTGCCGGTAACGGCAATGCTTGCAAGCTGCTTCGATATGCCGAGATCAACGATAATCTCGGCAAGAACGGCGGCATAATTCATTCTTGTAATATAGCTGACAAAGTACACAGCACAAAAAAGGAACCCTAATTTTTTCTGATTCATACCGTTAAACTTCCTTAATACATAATAAAAGTATTTTAACACTTCAAGTGGGTCAAGTCAATTCTTTTAAATGCATCGGGGGTTTGAAAAATTTTTAAAAATTTATGCGTTTTGTATCTTGAAACGATGCCGTTCGTGTGATATAATTAATCAATTAAATTTTGGTGTATTTCAAGGAGGATTTGATATGGGATTTTGTGTAGCGGATAAATTTGCAAAAGAGGGCCTGACGTTTGATGATGTTTTGCTCATTCCTGCCGAATCTGATATTTTACCTAAGGATGTTGATCTTAAAACAAGGCTTGCGGGCAACCTTATGCTCAATACACCCATCATGACTGCAGCTATGGATACCGTTACGGAGTGCCGTATGGCGATAGCCATTGCTCGTGAAGGCGGTATCGGCGTTGTTCATAAGAATCTTCCTATAGAGAAGCAGGCTGAAGAGGTTGATAAGGTTAAGCGTTCCGAAAACGGTGTTATTACCAATCCCTTCTTCCTTTCTCCCGATCATTTCGTTTATGAAGCAAACGAGCTTATGAACCGTTATCGCATTTCTGGTGTTCCTATCTGCGAAAACGGCAAGCTTGTCGGCATTCTGACAAACAGAGATCTTCGCTTTATGACTAATTTTGATATGAAGATCAGCGAAGTTATGACAAAGGACAACCTTGTTGTTTCTCACATCGGAACTACTCTTTCCGAGGCTCAGCAGATCCTTATGAAGCATAAGATCGAAAAACTTCCGCTTATTGACGAGGAAGGCAACCTCAAGGGTCTTATCACCATCAAGGATATTGAAAAGAGCGTTCAGTACCCCAATTCTGCAAGAGACGAAAAGGGTCGTCTGCTTTGTGCTGCTGCTCTCGGTGCAACTGCCGATGTTCTTGACAGAGCTGCTGCTCTTGTTGCTTCCGAAGTAGATGCTTTTGTTCTTGATTCTGCTCACGGTCACAGCAAAAATATTATGGTTGCTGTCAAGAAGGTAAAGGCAGCATATCCGAATATTCCTCTTATTGCAGGTAACGTTGCTACTGCAGAGGCTACAAAGGCTCTTATCGAAGCAGGCGCAGATGCTGTTAAGGTTGGTATCGGCCCCGGTTCCATCTGTACAACTCGTGTTGTTGCAGGTATCGGTGTTCCCCAGATCACTGCTATCTATGACGCAGCAAATGAAGCTTCTAAGCATAATATCCCGATCATTGCTGACGGTGGTATCAAGTATTCAGGCGAAATCGTTAAGGCTATTGCTGCAGGCGCAAACGTAGTTATGCTCGGCTCACTTGTCGCAGGCTGTGAAGAGTCTCCCGGTGAAACAGAAATTTATCAGGGCAGACAGTTCAAGGTTTACCGTGGTATGGGATCGCTCGGTGCTATGGCTAACGGCAGCAAGGACAGATACTTCCAGGAGGATAACAAAAAGCTTGTTCCCGAAGGTGTTGAGGGTCGTGTTCCTTACAAGGGACATCTTTCCGATACAATATTCCAGCTTCTTGGCGGTCTTCGTTCCGGTATGGGTTATTGCGGATGCAAGAACATCGAAGAGCTTAAAGCAAATTCTCGCTTTATCCGCATTACAAACGCAGGTCTTATCGAGAGCCATCCGCACGATGTTTTCATCACAAAGGAAGCTCCCAACTACTCTGCAAAATAATCAATATATTAAAACTGCAAGGGATTCCTACAGTGCATACAGCCTGTCGGAATCCCTTGATTTTATTATTATATACTTTTTGATAAGACAATCCAATATGTCTGAAATAAAGAATCTTACGCACATTCGTGGATTTTTATCTTTTTCAGCTTTTCAATACACTTAACAATGCAATAAAAAACAGCAAGTCCCGTAACGATACCGAGCGTATCAACACCTATATCAAAAATACGGCAAGCCCTTCCGTCGACAAAAAGCTGGTGCACCTCATCGGACACGGCGTAAATGACCGATGTGAAAAACGGTATATACGGTGACATTTTTTTGCTCTTTTTCGTCTGAAAAAAGGCGTTATACAAAAGGAACGAAAGTCCCGCAAACTCAAAAAAGTGTGCAAATTTTCTGAAAATGTTGTGACCTTCTTCGCCGAAAAGAAACGTAATCAGCCGACCGACGGGTCCCATGACCGTGTCGCTCAGCTCTGCCGAGTTTTCACCTGTCTGTGACGAGAGCAGAAAAATCGTCATCATACAGGCGATAACCAACAGCCATGACAGTGTAATGACCGCTCTTTTTTTCATCAGTTCAGCTTCCTTGCTTTTGTAAAGTTGATTGACTCGCCGGAAGGAGTAATTGTGATATCCACGGAATTATTATAAAAAGCGAAGTAACCGGTATCCTCGTATATCGGATAGAACACACCGTCACTTATCAGAGTTGATTCGGCTTTTTTACAGTACTGTGCGGCTTGTTCGGATGTCGCTGCCGATGCAATTTTGTTAACGAGCAGCTCATACACGGCGGAGCTGTATCCGAAGCGATTGCTCTTTGATTCGGTAAAGAATCCCCGAAGATTCAGTACAGCCGATGTTGTCGAAGCTGTATACGGAGCGAAAGCTATCTGATATGATCCCGATCTTAATGCCGATTCAAGCTCATTATACGTACATACTTTCAACGAAGCATTGATCTCTACACCGAAGACCTTTTGCCATTGCTGGATAACGCGGCGGATCGCCGTTTCGTGTTCATTCACACAGATAACGGTAACGGTTGCCGCACTCTTTTCTGCTGTTTCAAGAGCGTTTTGCAGATACTGTCTTGCAGATACCTCACCTTTCATCGGAAAATCAGCATCACCTGCCGCATCACGGTAGTTTTTGCCGCCGATCTTACAGCTTGACGGAAGAAATCCGCGTGCACGCTTCATTTCAGGTGTACCCATAGTGTCAAAATCTATAGCCTTGCAAAGTGCAATGCGAAGATTGGCATCCGACAGACTTTCGTCCGTACAGTTGAACGCAAAACCCCACGTGATGTTGGAGATTTCTTTTATAACTGCGTTTTCGCCGAGCTTTGAAAGATACTGTCTGTCGATAGGTGCCGCATCGTATGTGCCTTCATTTACCTTTGATGCATAGCTGCTCCGGTCGCTGTTGAAATAAAGGCTGACCGCTGCAGGCAAAACTTCTTCAGCGGATGTATAGTCAACATTCTTTTTAAGATAAAGATTTGTTCCCGAATTCCATATTGAAAGATAGAACGGACCGTTACACATAGTATAATTAAGACCGAGACCGTACTTGCCGCCTGTCTTTTCAAAAAACTCTTCGTTGCACGGTGCGCATATCGGCTGTGTCAGCAACGTCAGAAAGTCTGCGCTCGGTGTCTCCAGCGTTATTACCAGGGTGCGGTCATCTGTCGCTTTGACGCCGAGATGTTCGGGAATCATTGTTCCCATATGGACTGCGGCAGAATTCTT
Source organism: Clostridia bacterium (assembly GCA_017397655.1). Classification (GTDB taxonomy): domain Bacteria; phylum Bacillota; class Clostridia; order Oscillospirales; family Acutalibacteraceae; genus UBA1425. The sequence continues at coordinate 6,661 of JAFQIG010000013.1, forward strand.
GATTGCATACAGCGTGTCTGCTCCGGGAGAGTTGGTGTTTTGCGAAAAGATACGCTGAAAGGCGAAAACAAAGTCGTGCGCCGTAACGGGAAGGGTCATATTTTTATGACAATCCTTACCGTATATATACTCGAACTTGTTGATAATATGCCACTTTGCATTACTGCGAAGCGTAAATGTATATGTCATACCGTCATCGGACACGCTCATCGTCTCGGCGACACCGGGCAATATCTCGCCGTTTTCGCCAAGCTTTACAAGTCCTTCATACATACATCCTACCGCAATGGCGGTCGAAGTGTCCGCACATATCTGCGGATCAAGGCTTTTCGGTTCTTTTTCCATAGGATAAAAAAATGTTCTGCCGACACTGCTGTCTTCACCGCACGATGCAAACGTCAGGATAACAAACAGTATCGCCGTCAACAGCGAAACAACTCTTAAACAAACACTCTTTTTCATATTGATACGGACTCTTTCCTATTCTTTCTTATTGTGTATCCACACCGTTTTTCTGATTACCGATACGTGCAAGAGGAAAACGGAGAACAACCGTCATTATATCCTTTTTGCACGAAAAATGAACATCGCCGCCCTGAAGCTCGGAAAAAACCTTTGCCGTGGGCAGACCGAGATCGCCCTCTGTGAGCATATTGTCGTCACGTTCAGACGGTTTCACACACGTTCTGAATACAAGAACAGCTTTTTCATCGACGCGCTTTATTCTTATGTGTACGGAAGTACCGTAAAGGCTTTCCCTACACACCGAGGATAACACCCCGTCAAAAACATACCACATAAACTGAGGATCGGCATTGACAATAACGGGATTTTCGTCCCTTTCTTCGGCAACGGTTATATTTTTCTTTTTGAACATTCCGTAGTATTCACCGATAATCTGTGACAGGAACACACCGAGATCGGTATAATCCGCATTGATCTCAATATTTCCCGTAGTTGCCTTTGAGATAAGAATAATATCCTCGATTGTCTTTTTAAGATCTGCCGACAGCTTATCAATTTCTTCGATGCAACGATTCTGATCGTATTTGTCAAGAGAGTCGCTTTTCAGCTCTTCGACATTTTCCAGCACCTTTGACAGCGGTGTGCGGATACTGTTTGAAACACCGTTGATAAGCTGCGTACTGAAGCTTTCGTTTATAAATCTTTTTTCGGTCTGAGCCGATGCACTTTTGCTTAAAAAGTTGATATTCTCCGCATGAAGACGGTGACTGCCCGTAATATCCTGAAGAGGGATGCTTCCTTTTTTGTTTATTGCAATTTTTCTTGTTCCGCGTATCCAGACTCTTGTATTACGTTCAACAAAAAAGATGATGTAGCATACAAAAAGCGTTACGGCAACCTCTGCGCAGACGGCAAGCCACTTGAGACTGCCTCCGCCGAGGATTCCTGACAGCATAAACACCGCAAGCTCGCATACAACGGCAACTATTATAATGCCGATAACCGCCTGAACATTCTTTCTCAGACCGACAAGTCGGTATATGAATGATCCGTGATGCTGTCTCGGACTTTTTATTCTGACAGCGACTGTTGACAAAAGGGTCTTGAGACAGGCTGCAAGAAATAAGAGGAGAAGAATGACCTTGTACAGGCTTGCGCTTATATCCTTGCCCGATGCATATGCCATCCAGTCGCAAAGCTGCATAAAGTTTTTGTTAAAGAAAAACGTTCCCACCGTGAACGCAGGAATATAAAAAATCGCGATAATATATGCGGGTATACGATCTATCTCGCTTTCTGTCAGAGTATCCCTGCCGTTTTTGTGCCCCGCACATCTTACAACCAGATAACCGAGGAGCAGCTCCAGTATCAGCATAAACACGGTAAAAACAGCCAGAAAATATTTAACGGCGTTTATAAATCCGAACAACCCGTCAAGTCGGGAGTATGCGTCATCTGCCGTCATATCTTTTTTGAGATGTCCTTCAAAATTCAGCGTATCGGTACTGCGCAAAAGTGCTATATTTTCACCGCTGTTAAAGAACTCGGCAGAATCGGGATAATAGTCTTTTCTGCTCTCCGAATCAAAGTTGCTGAAGATTACTTTATTTTCCACCTTTGATGTATCGGTTATTTTAAAGAAAAAATTACTGTTTTCTTCGCTGAACATATCTCTGTATGCCGCAAGCGAAGCGTTCTGAGTATCCTCGGAATAGATGTTGAGAAGGTGATAGTGAAAATACAGCAACGCATTGTGACCGCTGTTTTTCATCATTTCCTCGACAATGCTGTTTTGCAGACGTTGTCCGGAATCCTCGTAAAAACCCTCTTTGTTTACATACAGCAAAAACTGCAGGCTTGCCGCTACAAGGATAGTATTGATAATGAATACGGCGCTGAGCAGCGCACTCAGCGTATTCGTTGCACATATTCTGTTTATAATACGCTTTTGTACACTCACACTCTCACCGTCCGAAAAAAACTACATATGCAAAGAATCTGTCCTTGTCCGTTTCTATTTTCAGCGTACCGTTCATCAGCTCCATAAGCGATTTTGCAATCGACAGACCGAGACCGCTTCCGTCTGTATGACGTGAAGCATCCGCACGCATAAACCTTTCAGCAAGTGCTTCGCCTGATACTTCAATCACATACGACGAAATGTTGCCGACTCCGATGATGACGTTATCGCCCTTTTGCATAATCGAAATTTCTGCTTTTGTATTCTCTTTTGCGTACTTGCAGATATTGTTCATCAGGTTATCAAGAACTCGCCACAAAAGGCGAGTGTCCGCCAAAACAACCTGCTTTTCGGGTAAAGAAAGCCTTACTTTTATACCTTTCTTTTGTAAGCGTTCCTCAAAACCTATAACCACCTGCGGTATAATATCGCACAGGTCGATCATAACGGGATTTACCGATATTTTGCCTGATGTGGCATCAGAAACATCAGCCAGATCCTCAATCAGCTTGCTGAGTCTTAACGAATGTCTGCCCAGAACGGACAAAAACTGATCTCTTTCCTCTTTGCTGAGATTATCTTTTTTCAGAAGCTGCGCATAGCTCAGAATTGATGTAAGCGGAGTTTTGATATCGTGCGAAAGATTGGTTATCAGCTCTGCCTTGAACTTGCTGCTTCTGATATACTCATCGGCAGAAACGCTGATACGATCCGTAATCGATCTGATATCCGCAGCATGATCCTTGAAAGTTCTGAAATATCCCGAGGTATCTATTGATGACGAGATGTCGCCGCCTACATAGCTTTCCGTCTTTTCCATAATTGACCGCATTTCACGCATGCTTTTGAACAGCACGGGAAGGGTTATCAGCTTTTCAAACAAAAGCATCATTATGACAAGGTGCGTGTAGCTTGTAAAATAAATGCCTACAGCAACCGACTTTATTATCTGAATGGCAACAAGATAAACTACGCTCTTGTGCGTAAAAGGATATTTTTTATATCTTGCAAAGGAAACCAGATAGCTCGGTCCTCCGAATGCAATGTCATAAAACACCAGAATCAGAACTGAAAAAATCAGCATATACAGTATTGTCTGATATATTGATGATATGAAAAAATGGTTTTGTCCCACACCTGACAGGATATAATCACGCAGAATCTCGTCACGTGCATCCATAATGTCGCGTATTTTTCCCATGCAAAAAACCATCAGCGGCAAAACGGCAGCGAAGAACATATCGGCGCTGACATATGACAGCGGCATATTCCTGTTTTTCTTTTTGCCCATATGCCAAAAAAATCTGAGACAGCAGCCTGCACACCAAAGACTCAAAAATATAAAAACCGTCATCAGAATATGTGCTATTGCAATATTTTTAAAAAAGCGCATCATTCTGTCGGCACGGTAAAAGGCGTCCTTTGCCGTCAGATCGGACTTCAGATAACATTCCACCGTTATCGTATCCGTTTCATACAGAGAATCCTTGTTTGCCGAAAACTGTACCGTTACGATTTTTGTTGTATGATATGAAAAACTGTCGGTGTAATAGTTCTGTAAAAAAAGCCTGCCGTCAGAGTCTGTCGCCTTGAAAAAGAAGTTGCTTCGATCCTCGCGGTATTCGGAAGGTACGGAAACCGACAGCTTTTTGTTTCCGTTAAGATACGCTTTGAATACCTTTTGCGACAGATCCTCTGTCTTGCTGTCAATCAGAAAGTCAACAACACTGTCCGTATAGCTTTCCTTGCCGTATATGTCGCGGACTCTTCTGTCAACAAATGACATTCCTGCCAGAATCGTTGCCGCAAAAAAGAAAAGAACGGACAACAGCGCAGAAATTATCAGCGCATAGCTTTTGTCCGTTCGTTTTTTCATGGATATGTCATCCTTTCTTCATTTTGTAGCCTTGTCCCCATACGACCTTGATATATTTCGGATCGGCAGGATCAATCTCTATTTTTTCTCTGAGATGGCGGATATGTACCGCAACCGTGCTTTCCGCACCGAGAGCCTCATCATTCCACACGCGTCTGTATATCTGTGCCAGCGAAAAGACCTCTTCGGGATTTTCCATAAACAGACGCAATATATCAAATTCTGTCGGTGTCAGCTTGATTTCTTCGCCGTCAACTCTGACGATCTTTGATTTGTTATCCAGCACGATACTGCCGTTTGTTATGCACGAATCAGCAGGGATCGGAGCAGCTGTACCGCCGCCGAGCTGTGTATATCTGCGAAGCTGTGAGCGTACTCTTGCCATAACTTCAACCGTGTTGTACGGTTTTGTGATGTAGTCGTCGGCTCCGCAGTTGAGACCCAGAATCTTGTCCGAATCCTCGCTCTTTGCGGTCAGCAGAATAACGGGAACATTGCATCCCATTGAACGCAGATTTATCATTGCTTCGATACCCGACATACCCGGCATCATTACATCCATCAGTATCAGATGAATTTCGTTTGTTTTGACTGCCTCGATAGCCTGGTTGCCGTTATATGCTTCAATCGTTTTATAACCGTCTGCAGTCAGAAAAATCTTCAACGCAGAGACGATATCTTCATCATCGTCACATATCAGAATTGTATACATATGTGATTCTCCTTCTCTTTTAATACCAGATAAATCCGAGCAACAGAATCAGTATAATCCATTGCCACCATAAAATCTTTGACTGCATTTTAAAGCTTGCACTCTTGCCTTCTGCCGTTACCGAAAACTCAATGTCTCCGCGACGTACATCCGATTTGGTTACACGCTTTATTGTCATTTTGTCAAGCGATGTTACGGTTTTTTCTTCACCGTTGTTATATGTCAGTTTTACGGACAGTCCCGTAAAGTCGGGTGATTGCTTGTAAGCAAATTCTCTGTTGTTCGGCAACGAAACGATCTCTATGCTTTGCGCCTCAACCTTTTTGACGGTAACCGTCATTGTTACCGATTTGCCGTCATATGTAATTGTCACAATGCGGCTGCCGGGTGTTGCGAGTTGTACGGGAGTGCACTCGAAGCCCTCTGTTACAGTCTCGGTTGTTCCGTTGTTTTTTGTAACCTTAAGGACGATTCCTTCGGGATCAAAGGTATCTCCGACAAAATACGTTGTCTTGTCAGCGGCAGATACCAGCTCTACGCTCTGCGTTACAACAGCTTTTACGGTTACGTTAAAGTAAAGCTCTGTACCGTTACAACTGACGGTAATCTTCTGCGTACCTGCCTGAGTCAGTATTGTAGGAGAAAACGTCACATCTTCTACCGGAAGCTTCTTTCCGCTGACATAAACCTCGCTCAGCTCAAAGCCTGTCGTATCAAGTGTATCTCCGACAAAGTAAACCGTCTTTTCTATATTTTCTGTAATTTCGTATCCCGTGACCGTATCGGGAGTTACATCAACGGAAACGCTCTCGCTTGCCGAGTAGGACTTACCGTCAATGACTGCAGTTACCGTAACGGTAAATGTCTCGCCCGAATCATCGGCTGTAACAATCCTTGACGTAAAGGCTTTGCCGTCTTTATCGGTTACCGCATAAGAAACCTCTGCATAATCGGCAAACCAACTATCCGACATATCACTGTAAAAGTCCTCTGCCGTCAGCTCCTCACCTTCAAAAATCACGGGAGTGTTGACAGAAAGAAGCGCATCGACGGCCTGCGGCAGAACATCAACCGAAGCCGTTGCCGTATTGCATTTTGCGATAGGCTTACCGCTGTCGGAATAAACACCGCTGTCAGCCGTGCCGACAGGGACACCGTTGCCGCCGATAAAATCTTTTTTGCGTGTGACAGAATAGCTCATTTTAAAAATTCCGCTGTCGTTTTCGTCAACGGGATTTCCGTTATCGTCAACCATAATCTGCGAAAGCTGTGTATCGGCAACGGAAATTCCGGTCGTTCCGTCACGCATCTCGGTAATAACCGCATTCGGAACAGCCTTTTTAAGTGCCTTTTTCTGTGCATCGGTCATATAGAAATAACGTGAAACCGTATCTCTTATTTCAACACTGTCAAGACCTTCTCCGAGTGCCGTAGAAATTTTTTCAAAAACCGTATTAAGATCGGAATCACTGTTGTCAATATAGCAGTAATCGCCGAGAATCGGCTCTTCGTCATCATCCATTCCGGTGGCTCCCGTATGGTTTGACGAGATGTATGCAAGGTACTTTTTATTTTTGATGTCAACTGCCGCATCGTTTTCGTTTGCATCAAAAAATCCGATGGTATAGATGAGTGCATCAAGGCTTTCTTTCATTCTGTTTGCACAAGCGATTGCGGCATTTGCCGTGGGAACGGAGGAGTTGTCAAGATCAACAACCTTTGAACTCCAACCGTATGAGCCGGGACCTCCGTCGGTAAACAGAACAACTACCCTCTGTCTGTCCTGTGAAGGATTTGCATTAAAAATATTCTCTGCCTGTGTCAGCGCATCGTCGGAATAGGTCGGTCCCTCTGCCGTCAATGAACCGAAGATACTCTCCAGCTCGTCCGTCTTTTCGGCAACGGACACAAGTGCCGTTTCGGGATTTTTGTCACCTGACAGAATATTTGCATAAAAGCTGTGTGCGTGAGTGTTCAGCGAAGAATCACTCTTTTTCTGTGACGAAGAAAACTCAACAACAGCTATTCTGTGCGACAGAGAGTTTTCCACGGCACTCTTTGCAATATCATGAACAAAGCCCGTTGCCGCCGCCTGAAGATCGTCTATAGCGCCCGTGTAAAAGACATATTCGCCTTTTTCCTTCGGGGTCGTGCCGGGTTCGATGGGCGTTGCAACAACCTGCTGACCCTCGATATTTGCAACCCATACACCCTCTGTATTGCTGACCTTATACTTTTTACCACGAATAACCTCTTCGCCGTCAATTATGTCTCTGAACAGATATTCGATATAATATTCTTTTTCAGGATCAATATCCGCCGTATCAACGGCAACGTTATATTCCATACTTCCCGAAACATCCAGAACCATAACAATATCAAGCGGCATCAGAACGCCTGACTGATATGCCGTCAGATCAACGTCATATGTACCGTCGCCGTTGTTTCCGACTGTTTTGCGGCAGACAACACCCGTCTCCTCCTGCGATGATACCTCAAGAGTCATTGTGAAAATCATTACTAACGAGAGAAAAAGCGCCGTAATCCTTTTGATGTTTTTCATCGTGATCACCTTATTTTATAATTACTGTCTCGTATTCTCTTGTGCCGAGACCTACGCTTTGAAGTGCATCAAGCTGCATAAAAGGATCCTTGCCGTGCAACTGTCTGAAAAGATGTCCTTCGCCTGACAGTTCCATTCCCTCGGGGATGCCTTCTTTTATGAGGTTTTCAATTTTGATTGCGTCAAGCGAAGCCTGTTCGATGGCAACGATATCATCACTTGCCATAATGCCGATGTCGGGAACAAGAGCAGGTGTCGTCATTCCCCAGCAGTCGCAAAGTGCCGTTATCTGAGTCAGAACATTGATGTAATAAACATTGCCGGGTTCAAAGGTGTCAAGAACCGTCTTTGTACAGATAGCCATACCCATCTGGAAATCGGCATAATCGTGTGCATCAAGTGTGATTGCACCTGTCGGACATACCTTAAGGCAATGCTGACAAAGCGTGCAGTGATGATAATTGACACGGTAGTTGCCGTCCTTGTCAAAGCGGTTTGCGTAGTGATTACAGGAGGGGATACACGCTTCGCAATGAATACATTTGTCTGCATCCCATACAAGTCCGCCCTCAAGAGAGTGAATCTCGTGACGTGTGCGTGTGGTAACACAGCCCATGGCGATATTTTTGCACGCACCGCCGTATCCGCACGAGCCGTGACCCTTGACGTGAGAAAAGTCGATCATCATATCGGCATCGTGGATAAGTCCCGCTACATCAACATGACGGAAGGACTTGAAGTCAACCTGCTTTTCATAAAAATATTTATCAAAGTATCCGCAAGCCTCCAGCACGGGACAGCCGAGAACCGACTCGGTATAACCTCTGTTTTCCGGCTTGCGATTGATAAGCGCATGATCGGTGATAAAGCATTGACCGCCGTTTTCTTTGATAAAAGAAACAAGCTTTCTGATGAATATCGGAGGTATGGTGGAGTATCCGCTTCCGTCACCAACGTGCATTTTTATTGCGATTTTTTTACCGTTCACCTTTTCCTTAAGACCGCTTTGCTGTAAAAGTCTGTCAAACTTTGCAGGCAGCGTTTCATTTTCATCGTATTTTGCAAATGCCATCGGAGCAAACAATACTTCAGAGCTCATTTTTAAAACCTCACTTTATTCTGATAATTTTATCTCCCTTAACCTCATAAGCCGTTTTCGCAATATCAATGAGAGGCTTATCGTTTTTGGGAGAATCGGTATAGAAGGCTTCGATCTCACAATCGGGATAAGCGTCAAAAAACGCCTTGATCTTCATTTCACGCAGATTGAAGTGAAGAATCTTTCCCGTTTTTATATCAAACACCGTAGCAAGATAGTGATTGATACCGAGCCTGTTACACACCTCTTTGACAGAAAAATCGGGTGATGCCGTGATAATCAGGTCATCTTCCTTTCGGATTTCGTCATAAAAAGGTTTGATTTTTCCTATGTTTTTATCCCAGAAATCGCTCATTGCCTTTTCAATATCGGGAATGGCAAGAAACATCTCTTCAACCTTAGGCGCATACTGTGTTAAAAATCCCTCAGCCGTGACCTTTCCTCTTTTATATTTTGCAAAGGCGAATAAAACCTTTGGCAAAAGAAGCGCAAGCGACGGTTTCTTTCTGATAAAGTAAAGAAAGAGATCAAAACAACTCTCGCCATCGTAAATCGTATTATCAAAGTCGTATACATTCATAATAATTATTTTACCATATATATATAATTTTTTCAATAGCTTGCTTTTACAATTAAAAAACTTCAAATTGTTTAAGTTTGCTATTGACAAAAATCAGCTGTTCTGTTATCATAATGATGTTTATAAGTGTAATTGTCACTAATTCTTAAGAGGTGTTTCAAAATGAAAAAGTTTTTGGCTTTATTCCTTGCAGCAGCAGTATTCGTCTGCGGTGCATTCTTTTTGAAGGCAGAGCTGTCCGTCGATGTATCGGCTAAAAGCAGTCCCACTGCTCCCACTGTACCCGATCCGTCTCACACTCTTCCCACATCTCCCGTAGGTCCCACTCCTTCGGGCACAACCGTACCCGGTCTTACATCTCCCACATCACCCGGTATTACGGCTCCCACAGCAACTCCTTCTGCAGTTGCTCCCACAACTCCCGACGGTTCAACAGTCACAGGTACTGTTTCCGATACTTCCCCCGAATCACCCGAAACAGGCGACGGTGCTTCCGGCATTTTCGCTTTTGCAGGTGTTGTCGTTCTCTTTGCAACAGCTGCTGTTCTCTCCGGCAAGAAAAAGGAATCTGAGGAAGAATAATCCCTCTCATCGCTTTTTCTGCGGTTATTTATTGCAAGAGTAGCCTGCGGCGGCAATATGTGCTGAAGCAGGCTCTTTTTTATGTGTAAAGGAGTTCTTTTATGACATCAAAGAACAATTCCGAAAACAAAAAGAATAACAGATCAAAGCTTCTTCTGATCTTTTTTATCATAATAATTGTTGCTGTCGGTGCTTTTTTCGGTATTCGTCTTTACAAGGATTACCTTGCCCGCAGAGAAGCCGAAAATCTTTCCGATTACGTCGAAACAACGCTTGATGACCGTGTTTTCAATCCCGTTGATTTTGCGGCTCTTAAAAAAAGAAATCCCGAAGTGTATGCATGGATCGTTGTGCCCAATACCGATATCGAGCTTCCGATTCTGCAAAGCCATGCTGACGATCTTTACTATCTTGACCGTGATATCGACGGCAAAAAGTCACGTCTCGGTTCGATCTTTACACAGTCGGCAAACAAGCGTGATTTTTCCGATCCCGTAACGCTGATCTACGGTCACAACTACTACACGGGCGGTATGTTCACAAATCTTCATTACTTTGAGGATAAAAAATTCTTCGACGAAAACGAGTATTTTTATATTTACACTCCCGACAGACGGCTCACCTACAGAATCGTATCGGCATACAAATACGATGACCGTCACATTCTTAATTCGTTCGACTTTTCCGACGAATCCGTCAGACGGGAATACTTTGATTATACTCTTAATCCGCTTTCAATGCTGCGCAATGTCAGAGAGGGTGTAACACTTTCAACCGACGATAAGCTGGTTGTTCTCAGCACCTGCCTTACGGGCGGCTACAGCGGAAGATATCTTGTAAGCGGGGTGTTGATTAACGATGAGCAGACAAAATGACATTTTAAAAGATAAGCATCACTCTTCGCATCATCATTCATCCCACAGTTCCTCTCATCATCACTCTTCACATCATCATTCTTCGCATCATCATTCTCACAGCTCTTCGAGAAGGATATCTCCTGCCGATCAGAAAAAGATTGACAACCTTGTCAGCAAATATCAGGTTGTCGAGAATACTTCAAGAGTCACCGAGAAGGCTCCAAAAAGACGTCACCGTCATTCACGCCTTCGTCCCGGCACTAAAGCAGTTATCATTCTTGTCTCGATACCGCTTGCCCTGATCATTGCCTTTTCGGCAGCGTTTGCCGTTCTTAACATCGTAGGACGCAGTAATCTGCCCGAGATCGAAAAAGGTATCGAGGATAATAAATATTCCGTATCGTACGACGAGGGTAAAACCATCGTTTATAACGGCAAAAAATACGCTCTTAACGACAATATTGTTACGATTGCGGGAATCGGTGTTGACCGTGAGGGCTTCGGACTTGTCAACGATACCGTAGGTACGGCAGGTCAGGCGGATACTATCATTATTGTCGCTCTTGACCTTGACAGCGGTAAGGTTTCTGCCGTAATGATCCCCCGTGATACCATGGTCGATGTCGATCTTTACTCTGTTTCGGGAACGTACGTCGGTGTTGACCGTATGCAGATATGTCTTTCGTACGCTTACGGTGACGGCAAGGTCACCAGCTGTGAAAACGTAATCACTTCGGTCGAGCGTATCCTTTACGGTATCCCCGTAAATCTTTACGGTGTTCTTGAGCTTCAGGGAATTCCCGCTCTGAACGATGCCGTAGGCGGTATTACCGTCGAATCGCTTGAGACCTTTGACAAATTCACAAAAGGTCAGCGGATCACGCTTTACGGTGACGATGCCGTCATTTATGTCCGTGAACGTAATGCCGCTATGCTTAATTCCGATGCACTCCGTCGTGAAAGACAGATCCAGTATCTGCGTTCCTTCATTCAGAAAACAGCTTCCTCTGCGCTTAAGAATTTCGGTATAATCACCGATCTTTACAACGTCGCATCCGAGTATTCATTTACAAACATCAGTCTGTCAAAGCTGACCTACCTTGCAACAACGCTTCTGTCCAAGGGTATAACCTTCGACGAGATAGTATCGCTCAGGGGTGAGCTTGTCGATGCCGATCCGTATCCCGAATACATCGTTGACGAAGAAGCCGTTTTTGAGACGGTTCTCAGCATATTCTACAATCCCGTATCCGAATAAGCATTAAAGAAAGGACGTATTTCCGATGAAAAAAGCTTTGTGTCTGTTAATGTGTGTGTTGATTATCTGCACAACCCTCATCCCCGCAAGTGCAAAAAACTCCTGCGATTGCGGATATCCTCCCGTGATCTACGTTGCAGCACTCGGCAGCGCCACACTTTATCTTGATGCCGATACCGAGAACGAAAAAGTCCTTTTCCGCCCCGAAACCGAAACTTATTTAAAGCTTGTCGGTGATCTGCTTCTGCCTATTGCAAAGCTCACCGTCGATAAGGATTACGATGCCTTCGGTGACAGCCTGATTGCAGGCGTTGACAGCGTTTTCGGTATGCTTAAAATGGACGAAAACGGTGATTCGACCGACCGTGTCACAACAAAAGAAGAGCTTCCGACCGATCCCGAACACGGTGTTGACCGCAGCTACTACTTCGGATACGATCTTCGTGAGGATCCCCTGACCGTAGCGGACAAGCTTAACGAATTTATAAAGCAGGTCAAAAAGATCACAGGTCACGACAGCGTACTTCTCCGTGCATCCTCGATGGGCGGAGTTATGACAATGGCATACTTTTACAAGTACGGCACACGTGGCATTGATGCGTGTATTTTCCAGTGCTGTCCCATTCAGGGAACTGCCGTTGCAGGCGATCTCTTCACAAAGCAGATGAAGATTGATCCCGATGCACTTCTTCGCTATGCATCACAGCTTCCGCTTGACGAACCGTGGCAGACAGGTCTTCTTAACGGTGTGTTACAGCTTCTGTACAAGTGCGGAGTTTTCCACGCTCTGACGGATGTTGCCGACAACCTGCTTGCAGAGCTTATGGATCGTGTTTTTGACGAGTTTATGTATCCCGTTTTCGGCTCGATGCCCGGTATCTGGAGCTTCGTTCCCCATGACAATTACGAGCTCGCAAAGAGTATGGTCTTTGACGAAAATACAAGCTCAAAGCTTATTTCAAGACTTGACGAATATCACTACAACGTACAGTGCCGTGCAGGCGAAATCCTCAGAACGGCAAAGTCAGACGGTGTTAAAATAATGATCGTTGCAGGCTACAACGAACAAAGAACTCCGCTTGTCGTTTCCGATGCATCAAACAGCGATGCTACCGTTGACGCAAAATACGCTTCCGTAGGCGGTACCGTTGCCGATCTCGGATCCACTCTTCCCGACGGATATACTCAGAAGAAAACCGCCTGCTCTCACAGTCACCTTTGCGATGACGGAGTTGTCGATGCATCCACCTGTGCTCTTCCCGAAAATACATGGTTCATCAGAGATATGCTTCATTCCACAACTCACGACGGACACGGCAAGTTCTATAACCTTTTCTTCTACACGAACGAAGTCGATAACGTTCACGCAAACGAAGCTTATCCGCAGTTTATGCAGAACGATGTTATCAATCAGACCTTCATTCCGATGAGCACAATCCCCCTTGATAAAACTGCTCCGACACAGACAGAGGAAAAGACAACCGATACCTCCGTGGAAGAAACAAAAGCCGACGCTCCCGAAGAGATCGAAATCGTAAACGCTCAGACGGGCTCCGACGAAAACCTTACTTTTGTTTATGTCACCTGCGTTATCGCCCTTGCCGTACTCGCAATGACGGTAACACTTAAAAAACGCAAAGCAAAGCTCAACTGACATTAAAATAATAAAGACGGTGAGGATTATTCACATCCTCACCGTTTTTTGTTTCATATTTAATTAAAAAATCCCTTTGTTGTATTTAAACAGAGCATAGAAGATTATACCAAGACCAACGGCAAACCCGGATGCCAACACGATATTGCCGATCGACATAAGAATACGTATATCGGTACGAAGCATCAGAACGGACAGTATTCCCGACACAAGGATACCGCTGCCGATAATCATCATTCCCGATCCGATCTTTTTGCCGAAAGGAATTCTGTTCTCTTCGGTAACACGGTGCGTGTGGTACGAGTGAAGCATTGATATATGTCCTTTTGTATTGACAATACCTATAGCAATAAACAACAGTCCGACTGATATCGAAATAACATATCCGAACATACCGTCACCTCAGACTCTCTTACGACACACGGAAGGTTCTGATCTCGAAGGGCTTGTAGATGATTTCGCCCGAGCACTCTGCAATATACTCTTCAAGCGGTGAAACCTCTGTGATCTTCATACCGTCGGTAGCCTTAAGAACTGTTTTGCCGGGAACACCGTAAGGCTCGTACATACGGACAATGTAACCGTTACCGTCCTCGGCAGGCTTGATACAGTCAATAATAAGACCTTCGTCCGACAGAGAAACAATCGGCTTTTCGTTGCTTTCACCGTCAAATACGACAAACGGAGAGTTATACAGATAACCCTGCTGAGCGACTCTGCCTGCGGAAAGACCACCGATATGCGGACGGATCGAGTAGGAAAAATCGTGTTCGCCCGTATCACGGAAGCGTGACGGATTATCGGTATTGCGCAAAAGAGTCATGATCATATCATTATCAATGACGTTGTGACCGTATTTACAGTCATTGAGAATTGCCACACCGTATACGTCATCCGACAGATCGGTAAAGCGGTGAGCAGCGTATTCGTGCTTCCATCTTTCGGCAGGAGTATTTGCGTGAGTGTTACGCTTAACGATACCGTAAGCTATCTCGTAGCTTGCCTGAGTAGCTGCAACGTTAACAGGGAACGAAACCTGCAGAATCTTGTATTTTTCCTGCCAGTCAATGTGCGAATTGAAGTCAACGCCTGCGATTTTTGCATATGCGGTGATGTCCTGAGTCAGAACGGTATCATTATGCTTTTTGGTTACTCTGACGGTAACGCGTTCGTTGTTTGCTTCGACAACATCGACAGAGTTTTCCCACTTCATATCAACAGGACGCATCTTATACTCTTTATCAATGTTCCAAGCATCCTCGTTTTCGGGGCCGTCCTTGTAGGTGACGATGTTATTAAGGTTGTCACCTACAAATCTGTCTGCACGTTTGTCAAAGAAGCTTGAAAGTGTGCCGTCCTCGCAAATATCAAACGTAAAATACGGTGTTTCGATCCTGATTTTTCCGTCAAGCTTTTCTGCCGTTACAGCAGTTTCGGTCTCTATGGGTGAAGTTTTCGTGTAAGTTCTTGTGCTGAAGCCTGCAAGATCCTTTACATAGAACATACAGCTTCCGTCAGCATCGGTAATGACGTTGGATGTTGTCTCACCATCCGTAAATGCCGAGCCCTGATACTTTTTGTCAACCTTTACGTATGCACTGCCGACAAAAGAGTTGGGATTGTAAACAGTCAGTTTGTCGTTGACACAGGAGCAGAGTGAGTCGGAAACAAGCTGTTTTTCTTTTGCTTCTGCAAAGGCGAACAACTCTTTATGGATTTTTTCCGCATCATCGTAAACGGTATCAATGGAGCTGCCGGGAAGAACATCGTGGAACTGGCAAAGCAGAAGATCTTTCCAGTACTTTACGATTTCGTCATATCCCGGATTCTTTCCCTTGAGAGAGGAAAGAACGGAAAGAAGATCGAGTCTGCGGAATGCCATCTCTGCATAGCGGTTATTTCTCTTGATATCGGCAATTGTCGTGTATGTACCCTGATGTGTCTCAACACAAAGCTCGCCCTTCCAGACGGGAAGTGCTTCACGTTTTTTATCAAGCCCGACAAAATAATCTTCTGCTCTTGTGAGCCTTACCTCAGGCATACCGGGAACTTTTTTGAACAGCTCATAATTTTTGAGCATCTCATCGGTTACGCCACCGCCGCCGTCACCGTAGCCGTAGGACATAAGGGCATGATCCCATGTTTCTCTTTGCTGAAGCTTATCCGATACAAGACGGACATCCTCGCTGTCAATGGCGTTGTTATAACAATTGTTTGTAAGCGGAACCGTTGCATAAAGATCGGAGCCGTCAATTCCTTCCCATACAAAGACATTATACGGGAACTCGTTTGCGGTCTGCCAACGAACCTTTGTGGTGTAAAAGCTCTTCATACCGCATTTTTTGAAGATCTGCGGAAGCGATGCGGGGAAGCCGAAGGAATCGGGAATCCAGCAGACATCGCTTGATTTGCCGAACTCTTTATTAAAGAACTGATGACCGTACAAAAACTCTCTGACAAGAGATTCCGCACCTGAAATGTTAAGGTCGGATTCAACCCACATAGGACCGACAAGACGCCACTTACCGTCTTTGACACGCTGACGGATCTGCTCATAAACATCGGGATAAACCTCTTTGATGTAGTTATAAACAGACGGCTGAGAAAGCGAAAACTCAAACTCGTCATATCTGTCCATGAGACGAAGCTGATTGAGTGCCGAACGACCCGATTTGCGGATTGTATCCTTGAATCTCCAGAGCCACGCAACGTCAATATGTGTGGAGGCTACACAGTCAACAATACATTCGTCGTTGCCGATTCTCAGCTCCTGCAAGCCGTCAACAAGCTCCTTGTGAATTGTAATAACATTCTCACGGTACTCGGCATAATCGAGCGACACATCGCTTTTGCGGATAGTGTTCTCAAACAAAGCAATAACCTTTGCCTTGGTATAATCATTCTTTAAGTAATTTATCATATCACGGACAAAGTCCATAAGGTATGAAAACTCCGCCAATGCCTTGTCTGCAATAATGTATGCTCCGCTTTCAAGCGGTTTGATGATTCTTTCGGCATTGCAGAATACGCAAGCGTAGATTTCAAGCTCTACCGTGATCTCTCTGTCGTACATCGAATCCTCAAGGTACACACGGCAGCGCTGGGAGCTGTTGTCGATACCTGCATAGCGTACACCGTCAATCGAAACAAAAGCCTCACAGTCTCTCGGAACCTTTAACTCAAGGTATGCTTCCTGACCTTCAAGCGGTCTTTTCGGTGTGACCTTGCCTTTCATCATACAGGTTTTGCGATCAGAAAATACCGTGTAGTCAGTAAAAGGTGCCCAGTCTGTTTCGGGGACATACGTCTCCCTGTCCGTGTAATCAAGAATCCTGTACTGCCACGTATCAATCGGTTCAGTCTTCATAATTGCTCTGCTTCTGTAAAGATGCAGATTTTTATCAATTATTGCATTTACCATTTTTCATTCTCCTTTAATATTTTATAAGTATAATAAATTATGTTTCGATACTGTTCTTTCTGTTGCCGTCCTTATCAAAATTCTTTTTCAGCGCTCGCTCGGTAGGAAAAATACCGGCAATCAGAACAGCAAGGTCTGCAACACATACAACTCCACCGACCGTTCCGATAAGACCCTTTGTTCCTCCGATCACAAACAGCATCGGAATAACCGTAACCGGTATAAGTATCCATCCGAGCCTGTACCACAGCTTGCCGATAAACGTGTGAGCAAATTCCCACGTATCACGGTTTTTCATGGACATTTCCGTTCGATATCCGAATATGTAGTTTATCTCCTTAGGTGCGGATTTCGTAAACAGCTTACCCATCACAAGCATAATTGCAGGAAAAAGCAGTCCATTCAACAGCATAAAAATCCAAAATCCCATTGCCGACACTCCTTATATGTCTTAATCAAGAACTACGGATTTCTTCTTGCCCTTTTTGTTTTTGGGAAACTCACGTATGCGGATAACAAAGTCAAGATTAATTGCCTCAACAGCTCCGTTCTTTTCCACAAGAACAGCGCTGTCGCTTACCTCCCTGATAATGCCCTCAAACTGATGGCTGCTGTCAAAGGAAGAAATCAGGCATTCTTTTCCGATAAATCTTTTTGCAAGCTCTTTCATCTCTTTGTTTTCCTCCGTTTTTCTTTTCTCAATTATCTTTCGTGCTGTTATCACCTTTCTGTTGCGTAACAACAAAAACAAAACGATAAAAATAATGATTATCGGTATATAATTCGACGGGCTCAATCTATCATCTCCGCATAAACAGTTTAAGCCAACTAAAAATATCGGAACAATTAGATTGTAATAGTGTTATACCATATTGTCAAGTCTTTTATACAGAGTGATCAATAACATTTATACCTCAAAAGCTTCGGTTCAAATCCCTTCACCTTTTCTTTTTATAAAAAAACAGGCAACACACTTTTGTGCGTCGCCTGTATAAGCGTTTTTGGTATTACCATAAGAAGCCGTTGAAGTAATCGAACGGATCGATCGGCTGCGAGGATACTGTGGTTTCTTCTTCGACAACCTTCTTTTCTTCGACAAGCTTTACCTTGACATCAAACTCCGTTGTCTGGTAGTTATTATCAATAC
The DNA here is from genome assembly GCA_017397655.1 of Clostridia bacterium. Taxonomy (GTDB): domain Bacteria; phylum Bacillota; class Clostridia; order Oscillospirales; family Acutalibacteraceae; genus UBA1425. Next base: position 24,835 of record JAFQIG010000013.1, read on the forward strand.
GGCAGATTGTCAATGTGAGTTCGTCGCCGACAGCGCCTTTTTCGATAATATCAAGAAGAACGTTGGGAGATGTCATTTCCTGACCGTTAACACCGATGATCATATCATACTGCTTTGCGTCCGTATTTGCGAGCGCGCTGTCAGCATTGATCTCGGTAATAATGAGCGAGCCGGAGGGCAGACCTTTGATCTTGATGATCATACTGTACTGCTGATAATTGATAGCCTCGGTATAGCTGATGCCGAGCTTCGGACGGTTGGGAACATATCCGTAAGCGGCAAGGCTGTTGATAATAGGCTGTGCAGACTTGATGGGAACGGCAAAGCCCATTCCTTCGTATTCGGTATCAATAATCTTAAGTGAATTAATGCCGATAACCTGACCGTAAGCGTTGACAAGAGCGCCGCCCGAGTTACCGGGATTGATGGCTGCCGTATGCTGGATACAGATCATTGTATAGGTGCTCTGTACGGAACGGTCAATAGCGGAGACAACGCCGTCTGTGAATGAACCGAAGAACTCGGTACCTCCGGGATTGCCGATAGCGTATACGGGATCGCCTACGCGAAGTGCGGAGGAATCGCCGAACTCGGCAAGGGCGAGACCTGTTTTCTCGATTCTGATAACACCGAGATCGGTTTTTGCATCTGCTCCGATCATTTCGGCATCGTACTGAGTACCGTCCTCGGTCTGTACGGTATATGTCTGGCCGGAACCTGCGATAACGTGAGCGCAGGTAATGATGTAGGTGTATTTTCCGCTGTCATCTTCTTTCCACAGCACACCCGAACCTTCACTGACAACACCGCCGGTTCTGTTGGAATAAACGATAATTGCAACAACAGAGGGCTTTACCTTTTCGGCGATCTGTGCAGGAGACATAGCTTTTCCGTCGGAGGGACTGGGTTCGATCTGCATTACGGGAGCGTTCTCATCATTTTCGTTTTCTACGATAACATTAGTCTGATCCGAAACGGAAGTGTTAGGTTCGACAGTTCTTCTGACAACGAACGAAACTGCACCGAAAACGATACCGACAAAAATAACGAAGGCAAGAATGATGAGGAATATGAGAAGACCTTTTTTCTTCTTTTGCGGTTGCGGAGCAGGTGACTGCGGGGCATTATACTGATTATAGCCGTAGTAGGGTTGAGTGTTGGGATACGGCTGATTATTGTTATACGGCTGAGAGTAGGGGGGAACCTGATTGTTGACATAATAGGAATTGCCCGACGTGTTCCGGGGCTGTACGGGAGGCTGAACATAGTCAACTCTCTCTTCCATACGTTCAGGAGAGGGAGCCTCCTCCTGTACGGGTGCAGACGGAATTTCTTCGGTTACAGGTATTTCTGCGACGGGCTCTTCGGCTGTTGTTGCAAAATCATCGTTTACCAAAGGCTCGTTTTTTTCGTTGTCGGGAGTAGAGGAAAGACCGTTCTGATATTCGTCACTCATAATAAATTACCTTTCTCTGTTTTAATATGGACATATTATAATACTAATTTATGAACAAAATTTAAACATCGGGTGAAAAATTACAGGTTTTTTTTGACGGAATGCAAAAAGAAAACTCAGTATACTGGTTTTCGATGCTGGAGGCGGTTATCTGGCCGCCGTGCATCTCTACAATGCTTTTGGCAAGATAAAGACCGAGTCCGGCACCCTTTACATCGAAGCTTCGGGATTTATCAACCTTATAGAAGCGTTCAAATATCTTTGAAAGCTCCTCTGAGGAGATTCCCTTGCCCGTATTTCTGATGCGGATGCAGATATTCTGATTGTCATTTGTGACGTCAAAGTGGATTTCGCCGTTTTCGGGAGTGAACTTGACAGCATTGTCGATGAGGTTATAGACAACCTGGGTCAGCATATCCTCGTCACCCTGAACAACGGTGCTTGTCATACTTTCAAGTCCCGTGATCTGCAGCTGCTTGGATTCTATAATCTGTTCAAAGCCTAATGTGATGCGGAAAATCATATCGCAGATATCAAAATCACGGTAGTTGAGCGACAGCTCGCCTGCTTCGATTTTTGACATATTCAGCATACCTGTAACAAGTCTGGACAGACGCTTGACTTCATCCGACACTATCGACAGATAATAGCTGTGCTTGTCCTCGGATATTGTTCCGTCGAGGATACCGTCGATAAAGCCTCCTATTGTGGTCATGGGAGTTTTCAGCTCGTGCGAGACGTTGGCGACAAAGCTTCGTCGTGATGATTCCAAAGAGGCAAGAGCCTTTGCCATCGAGTTGAAGGCGGAAGCGAGCTCGGACACCTCGTTATCGCCACGTACGGTTATGCGCTTGCTGAAATCACCGTTAGCATAGCTTTTTGTCGCATCGGACATCTGACGCAACGGTTTTGTCAGCTCATACGACATCAGATATACAGCAACAAAAGCGACACATAACGTAAACAGCGTTGACAAAAGGAACATACGTAAAAGCTGCACGATGTACGGTCGGAAACTGGAGCTTACAGGCTGCATACCGACAACGGCACCGATCTCCGTACCGTTGAGGCTCAGCGGTACCATATAAACAAAGTTATTTTCGGCAAGGTTACCGTCAAAGTCCGATATACACGACAGCGGTCCGTCCGACAGCTTTTGAAGCATAAAGGACGGAATCTCTATCCTTTTGTGAATAATACATTCACCTGTATAAAGGTTCATATCCCTTTGCTGCATCTCGCGGCAATAAAGCGAGTTTCCCGCCGTATCACAGATAAAAAAGTCCGCAGATATTGAGTCGGAGAATGTAGCAAGGTTGTTACTGATAATAAGGACGGTGCTTGACGGATATTTTTGCGCATAATCGGAATCGACAAGCTGTATAACGGAATCGGCGATTCTGTAACAGTTTGATTCGAGAAGAGCGAACTTTTCTTTCTCCCAATAATTCCGCACAAAAAGGCCGAGCGCAACGCCCATTATCGTGAAAGAGATCAGCAAAAGCAGAATGAATACCGAAAAGTATTCGCGGAACATTGCGGAGGTACGGACTTTTTTGAATCTGATCATCGGAATCGGTTCCTCCGTAAAGTATTAGTCTTTTGTTTCAAACTTATATCCGACGCTCCAGACAGTCTTGAGATCCCATTTGTCGGACACGCCTTCAAGCTTTTCACGAAGACGCTTGACATGGACATCGACAGTTCTGGAGGAATCGCCGTAATAGTCAAATCCCCATACGGCATCAAGAAGCTGATCTCTTGTAAAAACTCTGTTGGGATTGCTTGCAAGATGATAAATCAGCTCAAGCTCTTTGGGCGGAGTATCGACTTTTTCACCGTTAACACGAAGCTCGTAATTCGTCAGATTGATGACAAGGTTATCGAAACGGACTTCCTTAACATCTGCACCGGACTGACTTTGTGTTCTGCGAAGAACAGCCTTGACACGTGCAACGATTTCTTTTGCGTCAAACGGTTTCGTAACATAGTCATCGGCACCGAGCTCCAGCCCGAGAACCTTGTCAAAGGTTTCGCCCTTTGCAGTCAGCATGATAATCGGAGTTGAGGAGGTTTTTCTGATCTCCCGGCATACCTGCCAGCCGTCCAGACGGGGAAGCATAATGTCAAGAAGTATCAGATCGGGATTTTCTTCACGGAATTTTTGTACAGCCGCCATTCCGTCATTTGCGATAACTGTGCTGTAACCGTCCTTTTCAAGGTAAAGTCGTAACAACTCGCATATGTTTGTATCGTCATCTACTATGAGAATTTTTTCAGTTGCCATTGGTTAACCCTCCTTTGTTTTAAATAATTATAATATACGGTATTAAACAGCTTGTTATTGATTTATTACGGATTTATGAATTTTTACTTTACAAAAAGCTTAAAAGAGGTAGTTGATCTGAACTCTTCGCCTGCTTTGTAAAGACAGGAAGGAAACTCGGGACGGTTCGGAGTATCGGGATAGAACTGTGTTTCAAGGCAGAAGCCTGCGTGCTTGTACATAGGCAGCTCCTTTTTGCCTTGTGTACCGTTAAGGAAGTTACCTGTATAAAGCTGAACGCCGGGAAGATCGGTATAAACCTCCATGCCGATGCCGCTTGACGGTGAAAAAGCTTTGATGTTTGCTTCTTCTGTTTTGTCAAGGCAGAAGTTGTGATCATAGCCTCTGCACATAATCAACTGTTCATCGTCATCGTTTATGTCTCTGCCGATTGCCTTTTCTTCTCTGAAATCAAAGGCGGTTCCTTCGACGGAGCGAAGCTCACCCGTGGGGATGGAATTTTCATCGGTAGGGGTGTAGTGAGAAGCGTTGATTGTCAGAAGAGTGTTGAGTATATCACCGCTGTCATAACCGCCGAGGTTGAAGTATGCGTGGTTGGTAAGGTTAATGAAGCTGTCCTTGTCACAGACTGCGCTGTAGCTTATTGAAAGCTCATTATCGTCTGTCAGAGTGTAAACGACAGATGTTTTTAATGTACCGGGAAAGCCCTCGGCACCGTCGGGGCTTGTGTACGATACCTCAACGGAATTTTCCGAGATGACCCTTACATCCCACAGAGCACTTGACATTTCGCCGCCTCCGTGAAGACAGGTGATGTCCTTTTCGTTTTTGGTAACGTTATACTTTGTTCCGTTTATCTCGAACGAGCCGCCCGAAATACGGTTTGCATATCTGCCGACAAGTACGCCCTGATAGTCACAGCGATCCTCAAAGCCTTCTACGGTGTCAAAGCCGACAAGAATATCACGAAGCGTGCCGTGCTTGTCCTTTATTTTTAATGACTGAAGAGTTCCTCCGTAAGTGATGATACAGGCGCTTACGGAGTTTTTGTTTGTGATGCAATAGGAATAAACGTCGCGGTTATCTTTTGTTGTGCCGAAAACTCTTTTTTCAATACTCATGATTTTACCTCTTATTTATGCTCAAAGTAAGCCTTGAAGCCCTTGTAAGCCATATAAACGTCAAGCTTTGAAACGACCTCGTAGGGGGAGTGCATGGAAAGAACGGGAACGCCGACATCGACAACATCAACGTCAAGATTTGCGATATACTTTGCAACCGTTCCGCCGCCGCCTGCATCGACCTTGCCGAGCTCGCCGTGCTGCCATACGACATCGGCGCTGTCAAATACGTTGCGGACAAAGCTCATAAACTCTGCCGAAGCATCCGATGTGCCTGCCTTGCCACGGGCACCCGTGTATTTTGTAACAACGATTCCTCTGTTGACAAAGGAGGTGTTCTTCTTTTCGTATACGGATGAGAATGTGGGATCAAAGGCTGCGTTTACGTCTGCCGAAAGACAGCTTGATTTGCTGAGAACACGGTAGCCTTCGCTGCCCTCTGCCTTTGCGATATCCTCGATAAAGTACTTAAGGTAAGAGGACTGAAGTCCCGTGTTGCCGTCACTGCCTGTTTCTTCCTTGTCTGTCAGAACGGAAATACAGGTGTATTCGGGAGAGTCTGCATCAAAGGCAGCCATTGCGGCAGGATATGCACAGACTCTGTCATCGTGACCGTAACCGCCGATAAGACTGCGGTCAAAGCCGATATCGGATACGGGCATCGAGGGAACGATTTCAAGCTCTGCCGATACAAAATCCTTTTCGGTAATGCCGTATTTTTCGTTGAGAAGCTTTAAAATGTTGAGCTTTACAAGATCGCCGCCCTTGTCATTTGTCAAGGGTCTGCTTCCGACAACGATGTTGAGCTCTTCGCCCGTGATACCGCCTGCAAGAGTGCGCTTCATCTGTTCTTCGCCAAGGTGGGGAAGAAGATCTGTTATGACAAACTTCGGCTCGTCATCTTTTTCGCCGATGTTTACGTCAACACGGCTGCCGTCTGCCTTGAAGATAACTCCGTGAAGAGACAGGGGAATTGCCGTCCATTGATACTTTTTGATACCGCCGTAGTAATGAGTCTTGAAAAGAGCCATTTCTTCATCCTCATAAAGGGGAGAGGGCTTCAGGTCGATTCTGGGAGAATCGATGTGTGCGGCGGCGATTCTGACACCGTCTTTACACGGCTTTTTGCCGAAAACGGCAAGTATTACGGACTTATCCCTGTTAATGCGATATACCTTGTCGCCTGCCGAATATTTTTTATCATAATCGTATTCGGTAAAGCCTTTTTCCTTTGCTGCATCAACGATATATCTGACACATTCACGCTCTGTTTTGCAGATGTTCAAAAATTCCTTATAGCCTTCGCAAAAGCTGTCTGCCGTTGCGACCTCGGACTCTTCGACAAGACGGCAAGCGTGCTTCGGAGAGTAAGTCAACTCCTCGGAAAGCTGTTCAACGATTGTTTTTTCTTCCATAATTATTGTCCTTTCGATATATTAATATAGGTTTTCATATATTCGGACGGCACGGGTGACCTTGTTTACATAGTGTGCCGTATCCTTGAACGGTATCACGTCAAGCGTTACTCCGTCGGAGGAATAGCGTTCATCCGAGAGCCATTCGTTGACTCTGCCGATGCCTGCGTGATATGCCGCTATAGCCGTTTCTATGTTGTGGAATTCATTTAATAATATTCTTAAAAGGTATGTTCCGTATTCAATTCCCGTATCGGGGTCGAACAGCACCGACACATCCTCGCTTCTGTGAAGCTTGCCGCTGAGCCACTCGTGAGTATCGGGCATAATCTGCATCAGTCCCATCGCTCCCGCATCGGAAACGGAAGACGGTTCAAACGAACTTTCTGTTTTGATTATTGCAAGAATCAGCGTTTTGTCGATATTGTATTCCGAGCTGTATTTTTCGACAATACTTTCATATTTTACGGGGTATAATGCCTTTAAAACAGTCTTGCCCGAAAAGAGTGCGAGCAACAAAACAGCAAAAATAAATACGGTAAAAATAAAAAACGGTTTAATGCTTGAGCCGATTTTCTTCATTTGAGCGCCTTTCAGAAAAGTGATGTGATTTTTTTAAGCTCTTCATCAAGAGAGTAGGGGGGGAAGTTGTTGATGACGATATCCGCTCTTTCGGTATAGAACGAAGCGGGATGCTGTGCATTCATACGGAGAAGAGCCGCTTCTTCGCTTATGCCGTCACGGTTCATAATTCTTTGAAGTCTTATTTCATCGGGTGCAGTTACCACACAAAGAAGATCACACTTGTTTGCAATCTTGCTCTCGATCAATGCGGCGGCATCGATAACGGCTGCCTTGAAGCCTTTTGCACGGCCTATGCGGTCAAAGATGATTCTGTCAATTTCGGGATGAGTGACGGAATTAAGCAAGGCGAGGCTTTTTTCATCCTTGAAGGCTCTTTTGGCAAGCTCGCTTCTTATCAGCTCACCGTCGGGAGAAAGAATTTCCTGCCCGAAAGCATCGGCAAGCAAGGTCAGCACGGGAGAGCCTTTCATAACGATTTCTCTTGCGATAAGGTCACCGTCGGCTATGAAAAAGCCGTTTTCCCTCAATGCGGCGGAGACTGTTGATTTTCCTGCACCCGTAGGTCCCGTAAGTCCGATTATCTTCATCATCATCATACCTCAATTACATTAAATGCGGCAGCACGAAGCAGTCTGTTCATTACCGCCATTCCGACACCGTCCTTCGGCGGACAATGTACCAGAATCTTTGTAAAGTTCTCTTCATCGGCTTTGCGTAAAAGATCAAAAATGCGGTGTGCGTGTTCCACAGGATCATTACGGTCACCGAGAGAGTAGGTTTTGTTCGGGAAAGAAGCTTCTTCGCCGTCAAAGCAGAAAACTGCCGTGCGGTCTTTGTCACAGCTTTCGGCAAGCTTTACAAGTCCCGACAGATCACCCCGTACTATCAATACGTCGGCATCGGGAGAATAATGCTTATATTTCATACCGGGAGAAGACGGTTTTTCATTTTTTTGAAGCTCATTGAATACGGCATTGTCAAGCTCGACTTCACCGATAACAGATCGAAGCTGTTCAAGGGTTATACCGCCGGGACGCAGAAGTCTCGGCTTTTCGGTGCACAGAGTGATTACGGTTGATTCAACACCGACAGCGCTTTCGCCGCCGTCTACAATCATATCGATTCTGCCGTTCATATCGTGCAGTACGTGCTCTGCCGTGGTGGGACTCGGCTTGCCCGAAACATTGGCGGATGGTGCCGCAAGCGGAACGCCTGATGCCTTGATAATTGCTCTTGCAACAGGGTGTGACGGCATTCTGACGGCAACGGTGTCAAGCCCTGCGCTGACACTTTCGCATACTGCATCCGATTTTTTGAGTATTATTGTCAAAGGTCCCGGCCAGAATTTTTGTGCTAACATCAATGCCTTTTCGGGCACTTCACTGACCAGAGGATACAGCTCGTCAAGCTCCCCGATATGAACGATCAGGGGATTGTCCTGCGGTCTGCCCTTTGCCGTGAAAATCTTTTTTACCGCTTCATCGGAAAGCGCGTTTGCGGCAAGACCGTAAACCGTTTCGGTCGGTATGGCAACAATTCCGTCATTCCGCAACGTTTCACCGATGCGCACGAGCGTTTCTTCACGGCTTAAATCTTCTGTTTTTATAAACTCTGTTATCATTATTACTGTTCCTTTAACTTTTCGGCGGTGTCTGCCGTGATTATCGCATCAATAAGCTCGGTAAGATCGCCGTTGAGGATAGCCTCGATTTTATAAAGAGTCAGACCGATACGGTGATCGGTTACTCTGCCCTGCGGATAGTTATATGTGCGGATGCGTTCGCTTCGGTCACCTGTGCCGACCTGAGCCTTTCGCTCGCCGGCAATGGCGGCAGACTGCTTTTCACGCTCGGCTTCAAGGATCCTTGAACGCAGAATCTTAAGCGCTTTTTCCTTGTTTTTATGCTGACTTCTTTCGTCCTGACACTCGACAACCGTGCCTGTCGGGATATGCGTTACACGGATTGCGGAATCCGTTTTGTTGATATGCTGACCGCCTGCACCGCTGGAACGGAATGTATCAATCTGCAGATCGGCTTCGTTTATCTCAACGTCAACCTCCTGCGCTTCGGGAAGAACGGCAACCGTTACTGTTGAGGTGTGGATTCTGCCCTGACTTTCCGTTTCGGGGACACGCTGTACACGGTGAACGCCGCTTTCAAACTTGAAGCGTGAGTATGCTCCTTCACCCTCTATCATAAAGCTGATTTCCTTAAAGCCGCCAAGCTCGGTATCATTGGCATACAGAACCTCCGATTTCCAGCCGCAGCTTTCGGCGTACATTGTATACATTCTGTAAAGAACACCTGCAAAGAGAGCCGCTTCTTCACCGCCTGCACCGCCACGTATCTCGACAATAACGTTGCGGTCATCGTTGGGATCCTTCGGCAAAAGAAGGATTTTCAGCTCCTCTGTCAGCTCTTCCGTTTTTTGCTTTGCCTCTTCGTATTCTTCAAAAACCATTTCACGGAAATCTTTTTCAAGTCCGCCTTCGTCAAGCAGCAGCTTTGCCTCCTCGGCAGTTGACAGATAATTTTTGTATTCACGATACTTTTCGACAAGCTCTGTCAGCTGTTTGATCTCCTTTGACAGCCTTGTGTATTCCGATATATCGGAAATAATTTCGGGGTCACAGATTTTTTCGTTAAGAAGCTCGTATTTTTCTTCGATGCTCTGAAGTTTATCTAACATATTTTCCTCCGGAATGAATGAGTTGGAATTAAATGCATAATATAATCATTGTCGGTCGATTTTTTTGATGTTGGGTTCGATCTTTTTTCTCGGTATCATCAGCTCGTGACCGCATTTTTCACATCGGATGCGAAAATCCATTCCCACACGCAGAACGATAAAGCGGTTGTTGCCGCAAGGATGATTTTTTTTGCAGATCAGAATATCTCCGACATTGATATCCACATTAACCACTCCTGAATAATACTCTAAAATACATTATAACATACATTTTTTGAAATGTATAGTAATTTAAAAAACAACTTTGCATATAGATTTACTATAAATCGGAAAGGTGGGCGTCATATGAATGTATCGTCGCAGCTTAAAAAAGAATATATAGGGATAAAGCAGTCGGAAAGCGGATTTTATCCCGAAGGAGTTTTGTTCAATTCATACGGGAATAAACGGACATTATCTTCTTTATGCGGAATAAATGAAGCATATGCAGACGGCAGAACGCTGGAGGGCAGAGTGACGCTTTGCGACAGCGAGCATAACCTGCACGTGGATCTGGGCTGTATGAAGGGGATTATCCCGAGGAATGAGGGTGCACTCGGAATCGATGACGGTACCGTGCGTGACATTGCGCTGATATCAAGAGTCAACAAGCCCGTTTGTTTCAAGATAATCGGATTTGACAGGGATGAAAACTCACAACAGCGAGCAATACTCAGCAGAAAAGCAGTTCAGGCGGAATGTATGGAAAGGCTTGTTAATTCTCTTAAGTCGGGCGATGTCATCGGAGCAAGAGTGACACACCTTGAGTCCTTCGGAGTATTTGCCGACATCGGTGCGGGTATCAGCGCCTTGATGCCGATTGACAGCATTTCCGTGTCACGCATACCGCATCCCTCTGTACGCTTTACAACGGGTCAGGATATCCGTGCCGTTGTCAAGGGAATTGATGAACAGAACAGAGTTACCCTGTCGCATAAAGAGCTTCTCGGTACATGGGAACAGAATGTAGAGGAGTTTATGCCGGGTCAGACCGTACCGGGGATTGTCCGTTCTGTCGAAAAATACGGTATCTTTGTTGAGCTTTCGCCGAACCTTGCGGGACTTGCCGAGTATTCCGAAGGCATAGAGCCGGGTAACGCCGCAAGTGTGTATATAAAAAGCATCATCCCCGAAAGGATGAAGATAAAGCTGATTATTGTTGACTCGTTTTCCGATCCGTCGCAGGTGATGCCGATCAAATATTATACCGATTGTGACCATATCGACCGCTTTGTCTATTCACCCGAATGCTGCGAAAAGGTGATTGAAAGTATATTTTAAATGTTGACAGCGACTGTACAAAAGCAGTACAGTCGCTGTGTTTTTTGGAATCAGACTGTCGATAAAGGCACCGAGAACACGCCATCTCGTTACCTTTCCCGAAGCCTCCCTGCTTGCCGAAAAAATGCTTTTTCGACAAGCAGAACCCGAGCAGAGATTTTTCTCTGCTCGGGTTAAAGTCAATCTTTTTTGATGTCTGTCCAGAGCTCGCTCTGAAGAAGGCTTATTTCGGGTGAGAGGTTAAGGAATACCTCGGTATTCTCAAGAACTTCTGCCGATGCATAGACAACGGGGTTGGATGTGATTGCGGGATCAAGCGCCTTTTTCGCCTCTGTATGAGGTGTTGCATAACCGATCATTTCGGCGGTCATAACGGCAACATCGGTATTGCACATAAAGTTAATGAACATTTCCGCCTCTGTCTTGTGCTGAGAATTTTTAAGCACGCACATCGAATCGACAAACATATTTGCGCCCTCTTTGGGGATGAAATATTCGATGTCGGGGTTGCTTTCCTGAATAATAAGCGCATCTCCTGCATAGTAGGGAGCGATAGCTGCTTCGCCTGAGCTCATCTTATCAAAGATCTGATCCATGACATAAGCCTGAAGAATCGGCTTTTGCTTTTTAAGCTCTTTAGCGGCGGCTTCCCATTCATCGGGGTTAGTCGTATTCATCGAATAGCCGAGCTTGTGAAGAGCAAGACCGAAGGCATCACGGGGATTGTCAAACATAAGGATCTGACCCGAATATTTTTCGTTCCACAGAAGGTCAAGACTTTTATCCTTGACATCTGCAGGATCAACAACGGACTTGTTATACATAACAACGGTTGTTCCCCAGGTATACGGAACGGAATATTTGTTATCGGGGTCGAACGCAAGATTCTTGTACTCGTCGCCGATCAAGGAGTAGTTGGGAATATTGGCAAAATCAAGTTCTGCAAGAAGTCCTTCTTCGATCATTTTTCCGATCATATAATCGGAAGGAATGACTATATCGTAGGAAGCGGCACCTGAGCTGACCTTTGCATACATTTCTTCATTGCTTGCATAGGTTGTGTAGTTGACATCAATGCCGTAGGTTTTTTCAAATTCGTAAACCGCAGACATATCGATGTATTCGCCCCAGTTGTAAACGTTTAAAGTGATCTTGTCGCCGTTACCGCCACAGCCGGAAAAGGCCAGAATCGGAAGAACGACACAAATTGAAAGAATAAAAGAAAGTGCTTTTTTCATTTGAGTTCCCCCTTTTTAGAATTATTACCGTTTGTCTTTCGCAGATTTACCATAACGAGAAGAATCATAACCGACAGGAAAAGCAGCGTAGACAAAGCGTTGATTTTTGGTGAATAGGGACGCTTTGTCATCGAATAAATCGTGACGGGAAGCGTCTGTGCGGATGAACCGCTGTTAAAGTAGCTGATTACGAAATCGTCAAGAGACAGCGTAAAAGCCATAATAAAACCGGTAACGATACCTTCGGTGATCTGCGGAACAACAACCTTTAAAAAGGCTTTTCCCGGAGGACATCCGAGATCCTGTGCCGCCTCATAAATGTTCGGGTTAAGACCACGCAGCTTCGGCAATACGGACAGGATAACATAAGGTATGTTAAAGGTGATATGCGATATAAGCAGAGTTGCAAAACCCATTTCAAGACCGTTGAATTTTGTGATGACAAAAACAAAAAGGATCATCATTGAGATCGCGGTAACTATATCGGGATTGACAACGGGGATATTGTTGACGGCAAGGTAAGCACGTCTTTTGAGTCCCTTCATCGAGTGGATTCCGACCGATGCGGCAGTACCGATAACTGTTGCAATAATTGCGGACAGAAGTGCAACAAGAAGCGACAGCCATAAGGAACGCAGAATGATATCATCCTGAAACAGCTCGGCATACCATCGGAATGAGAATCCGCCGAAGTCGGTTCGGCTCTTTTTGGAATTGAACGAATAAACGATCATTACAACGATGGGAGCATACAGAAAGCCGAAAACAAGAAAGTTGTACACCTTGGAGATAATCTTCATCACATGATACCTCCCGAACTTTCATCTTTATCAAAATGATTCATTATCGTCATTGAAATGAGTATCAGAATCATCAGAACAAGTGACAGCGCCGCACCGACGTTATAGTTGACAGTACCCGTATTGCCGAGGAAGAAGTTTTCGATAATATCGCCGATAAGGAAGGTTTTGCCGCCGCCGAGAAGCTTTGAAATAACGAATGTGCTGACAGCGGGAACGAAAACCATTGTGATACCGGAAATGATGCCGGGAATACTCATCGGTAACAAAACTCTGCGGAAAACGCTCAGACGGTTAGCGCCGAGATCCTGCGCCGCCTCGATGGTGCTTTTTTCAATCTTTGTCAGAACGGTGTATATCGGCAGGATCATATACGGCAAAAAGTTATATACCATACCGAGAACGACAGCGCCGTCGGTATTGATCATTGAAAAACCCTCACCGCCGAGCATTCGGACGAATCTGTTGATAAGTCCGTTACCCTCCAGAATGGTCATCCATGCGTACGTTCTGATAAGAAAGTTCATCCACATCGGAAGCATGACAAGCATTATCATCGTGCTTTGACGCCGTTGCTTCATTTTTGATATTGTATACGCAACGGGATATGCCATCAGAAGGCATATTACCGTAGATATAAGCGCAAGCTTTAAGGATATGAGAAATGTTGAACCGTATTCAACGATGGAGGTCATATTACCGAATGTAAAATTTCCGTCAGCATCGGTGAATGCGTAATAGACAACCAGAGCGATCGGGACTATTACAAAAATGCACATCCACACGGTATACGGTGCGGAAGCGAATTTTGCCAAAAGAGATTTATTCTTCATTTTCCGAGTCCTCCTTCTCATAGGTGACATCGGAAAGCATCTCTATCTCATCGCTGAAGGAGCTGTAATCTCCGTACAGACCGGAATACTTGGACTTTTTCATAATATGAATGGCATCGGGCTCGACATATATGCCGATCTTTGTGCCTTCGCTGACATAGTCGGTTGTCTGGATCATCCACTTGAAGCCGTCAACATCAACGATCATTTCAAAGTGAACACCCTTGAAGGTTACGGATGTAACCTCACCGCATACCATACCTTTTTCTATCGGAACAATATCAACATCCTCGGGACGGATGACAACGTCAACATTTTCGCCGTCGTTAAAGCCCTTGTCAAGACAGTTGAAGGTATGTCCCGAAAACTCAACGACAAAATCCTCATGCATGATGCCGTCAATGATGTTGCTTTCACCGATAAAGTCGGCTACAAAGGCGTTTTTGGGTTCGTTATATATATCAATGGGAGTGCCTATCTGCTGAATAACACCGCCGTCCATAACAACGATGGTGTCGGACATCGATAAAGCTTCCTCCTGATCGTGAGTTACGTATACAAAAGTAATGCCCATCTGCTGTTGGATTCTCTTAAGCTCAACCTGCATATCCTTGCGTAATTTCAGGTCAAGTGCGCCGAGAGGCTCGTCCAGCAAAAGCACACGGGGTCTGACGGCAAGAGCACGTGCAATCGCAACACGCTGTTGCTGACCTCCCGATAAAGAGTTGATGTTGCGCTTCTCAAATCCGCTTAAGTTTACAAGAGACAGCATCTCGGTAACGGTTTTACGGATTTCAGGCTCCTTCATCTTCTTTATACGCAGACCGAAGGCAATGTTTTCATAAACGTTAAGATGCTGAAAAAGTGCATAACGTTGAAAAATGGTATTAACCTGTCTTTTGTGTGGCGGCATATCGGTGATATCCTTGCCGTCGAAAATAACCTTACCCTCATCAGGCTCAAGGAATCCTGCTATAATGCGCAACGTAGTAGTCTTGCCGCAACCGGAAGGTCCCAGCAAAGTAATAAATTCCTTGTCGTTGATGTAAAGATTCAAATCATTGAGAATCTGTTCTCCGTCAAAGGAGATAGAAATGTTTTTTAAGTCAATGATGCGGTTATTTTCCAATTATGCTCCTCCCTTTCACAAGGATGATAGAAACATCCGAGGCAGATTGTTTTTAGTAGACTGACACAAATATAAATATAGTGCTTATGCATTGAAAAGTCAATAAATTTTAAAAAAATTTTTTGCATAGTGTTGAGAAAAATTTTTTAATTTAATCTGCAAAGGTATAGACGATTTTACTGTTTTGATGTATAATCTATCCGTAGAGGTGATTAATTTATGTTTTACAGTATGAACATTGCGGGAATCGACCACAAGCTTCCTCTTTGCCGTGTAACGGATGACCTTTATATCGGTGCATTTGTGCTTTTCGGTAACGCAAAGCTTACCGTGGCGTGTGCACGTGAGCTTCTTAAAAAAGCTCCCGATTACGATTATGTCATTACGGCTGAGGCTAAGGGCATCCCTCTGGCACATGAGATGGCCCGTCAGAGAGACGACGATTCCTATTTTATTGCACGCAAGTACCCGAAGCTCTATATGACAGGTGTTTTTGAAGCGGATGTACGCTCCATTTCTACCGACAAGGAGCAAAAGCTGTATCTTGACACCGCTGAGGCGGATATGATAAAGGGCAAAAGAATCCTTATCGTCGATGACGTTATCTCAACGGGCGAATCGCTTAACGCTCTTGAAAAGCTCGTAAATCTTGCAGGCGGAATTATTGTCGGAAAAATGACCGTTCTCGCTGAAGGCGAAGCTCAGAACAGAGATGATATTATCTATCTTGAAAAGCTTCCTCTTTTCAACGCTGACGGCAGTATTAAATAAACGGAGGATATTATGAAAAAGTTTTTATCGGTTGTTTTATCAGTTGTTATGGTTCTTTCGATGTCTTTGCTTGCATCGGCAGAAGCTCCCGCAGGCGACGTTACACTGTCCTTCAGCGATGACGGCAAGTTCAAAATTATGAACATCTGCGACATCCAGGATGACTATCCTTTGAATCCCGCAACAGTCACTTTTGTCTGCGAAGCTCTTGATGCTGCTCAGCCCGATATCGTCGTTCTCGGCGGTGACAACGTCGAGCTTGAAAACGCTCACGAGGACGGCTTCCACGCCGAAGGTCCCTGCGATGCTCCCTATTGCTCCAACACAAAGGTCTTTGATCAGGTTGTAGCTCCCTTTGTTGAAAGAAATATTCCCTTTACTCTCGTTTTCGGTAATCACGATTCCCAGGGCGACAAGCCTACAAGAGAATGGCAGCTTAAGCAGTATCAGCGTGCAGGCGGTGACCTCTGTCTCGCTTACGACGCTGTAGAAGAGCTTCACGGCTGTGCTACACACAATCTCCCTGTTATGAGCTCCGACAACAGCAAGGTTGCCTTTAACCTCTGGATGTTCGACTGCGGTGATTATGTATTTTTCGATGACGGCACCGACGCTTATGACTGCGTAAGAAAAGATCAGCTTGATTGGTATAAGCAGGTCAGCACTCAGCTTGAAAAAGATAACGGCGGCAAGGTTCCCTCAATCGCATTCCAGCACATTATCGTTGAAGAAATCTTCAATGCCGTTTTCTTCAAATGCCCTCCTGCACTCTCTCTTCGTAAGTTCGATGACGGTACTGCTTATTCGTTCATTCCCAATATGTTCAAGTTCAGCGGTATTATGTACGAGCTTCCCTGTCCTTCAGTCTTTAACGACGGTCAGTGGGATGCCTTCGTCGAAAGAGGAGACGTTCTCGGTTGCGTAACAGGTCACGATCACGTCAACAGCTTTATCGCTACCTACAAGGGCATTGACATCATCCAGTCCCCCTCCGCTTCGTTCGAATCCTACTCGGATAACACCAACAGAGGCGTTCGTATGTTCACTATCGACGAGAAGAATCCCTGGACTTATGAAACAGATATTCTCACCTCTGCCGAAATCGCTGTAATGGAAGGCTCCAAGCTTCCCGAAGCTTCCGGAATGTCCGTATTCGCATTCAAAGTCTTCAAGTTCTTCCACGATTTCCTCAATATGCTTATGGATATCATCGTTGTAAAACAGTAATCAAAAAACGCTTTTAGGTGACAAAAAAAGATTCTTCACTTCGTTCACAATGCCACGATTTGTCAGCTTTACATAAACTGTGTCGTGTCATCCTGAACCGCAGGTGAAGGATCTTTAATTCTGTATTCGTGTTCTGTGAACCTTTATTGACTGTCTCATAGTTTTGTTAAAGGCAAAACGGATGATTATTTATACCTTTCGGCTCTGGGATAGTTCTGAGAAAAATCTGTTAAACCCAAAATGTAATCTGTTGATGTGTTAAAATATATTGCCAGCTTAATAAGTGCATCAATGGGTATCTGCCGCTGACCGGTTTCGTATTGCGAATATGTGTTTTGCTTTATATTTAAATACTCGGAAAGAGTTTTTTGCGTTATATCTTTATCTTCTCTGATATCTTTTAGTCTCATAAAACTCCCTCCTTCAATATTATTATATAAATCACAAAATGAGATATTGACTTGTATCTCATTTTGTGATATTATTTCCAAAAGGAGGGTTTTATATGGATAATTTCGAACAAAACACAGCAACAGTGAATCAGACACAGCAAAATACAAAGTTTTGTAAGCATTGTGGTCAGAAGATTTCCGAAGCTGCGGTAATTTGCCCTGTCTGCGGTTGCCAGGTCGAAGAACTTAAAAGCAATGCGCAGGCTCCGATTGTAATCAACAACACAAACACGAACACAAATACCAATGTCAACAAAAATATCAACGCTTCAGGTAACGGTAACGCAAGAAATAAATGGGTTGCATTCTTTCTTTGCTTTTTCTTGGGGTATATGGGTGCACACAAGTTTTATGAAGGAAAAATCGGTAGGGGAATATTATATATTTTCACTTTCGGACTGTTGGGTATCGGTTGGTTAATTGATCTTATTGCAATTTTAGGTAAACCAAACCCGTATTATGTATGACCTTCATATTGTAACGAAAACGGCTTGCAAAGGTTTTCATTCCTTTGCAAGCCGTTTTTTATATTAAGTTTTTCTTTCTGTGCGAGGAAATCTTTTTTATATCCGAGACAAGCACAAACATTTCCTTATTCTCTGTGCCATTTGACTCCGTTGGGAGTGTCCTCAAGGATGATTCCCTGTGCTTTCAGCTCATCACGGATGCGGTCGGCTTCTGCCCAATTCTTAGCCTTTCTTGCGGAGGTACGGGCTTCGATCATAGCCTCAATATCCTCGTCAAGAGTCTTTTTCTGTCTGTTGTAAACAATGCCGAGAATTCCCGTCAGCTCGTCAAAAATTTCGATCGACTTCTCGACAGCAGCCTTTGATGCATTCTTACCGATAACGCTTGTATTGATATCACGAACAAGCTCAAAAACGCTTGCCAAAGCATCGGCTGTATTGAGGTCATCGTCCATAGCTTCGCAGAACTGTGCAACTCTCTTGTTGAGCTGTTCAAAGATTGCATCATCACTGTCTGCAGTATCTGCCGTTACGTTTGAAAGCTCAAAGTCAAGGCTGTCACGGCAGGTGTGAAGTCTTGTCAGCGAAGCCTTGCACTGCTCGATAATATCAACGCTGTAGTTGATCGGACTGCGGTAATGCGAAGAGATCATAAGATAACGGATAGGCTCATAGCCGTACTTTTCGGCAACATCTCTGACGGTAAAGAAATTGCCGAGCGACTTCGACATCTTTACGTTATCAACATTGATATATCCGTTATGCATCCAATAATTAGCAAAAGGCTTGCCGTTGCAGCATTCGCTCTGTGCGATTTCGTTTTCGTGATGGGGGAATATAAGATCCTGACCGCCGCAATGAATATCGATCGTCTCGCCGAGGTATCTTCTGACCATTGCGGAACACTCGATATGCCAGCCGGGTCTGCCGTGACCCCACGGAGATTCCCAATAAGGTTCACCGGGCTTGGCTCCCTTCCAGAGAGCAAAGTCCATCGGTTCACGCTTTACTTCACCGACCATTATGCGTGCGCCCGCTTCAAGCTCTTCAAGAGGCTGATGCGAAAGCTTGCCGTATTCGTTGAAATGTGACGGGCTGAAATAAACGTCGGAATCAACCTGATAAGCATAACCCTTTTCTACAAGAGTTTCGATTATGGAAATAATCTCATCAATATTTTCCGTTGCCTTGGGATGAGTCGTGGCTTCACGGACATTAAGGCCCTTTGCATCCGTCCAGAACTCCTCGATATATGTATCGGCAATCTCACGGTAGGTCTTGCCCTCTTCGTTTGCACGCTTGATGATCTTGTCATCAATATCCGTAAAGTTCTGAACAAAGTTGACCTTGTAGCCTCTGTACTCCATATAGCGTCTCATAACATCGAACACGCAAAGAGGTCTTGAGTTGCCGATATGGATAAAGTTGTAGACAGTCGGTCCGCAGGCGTACATCTTCAGTTCGCCCTCGGTAATGGTTTTAAGTTCTTCTTTTTTTCTTGTCAAAGTGTTGAATATCTTCATTGCCATCTTCCTTTTGCAAATTATTTTACTTTTTCTTCAAGCTCTGCAATACGCTTTTTCAGCGCATCAAGCTCCATTTGTACGGGGTCGGGAATATGAATCTGGTCAAGCGAAACACGCTTGCCGTTCTGCTTTACGACCTTTGCGGGAACGCCTACGGCAGTGCAGTTCGGCGGAATCTCATTGAGCACCACGGCACCTGCCGCAATAACGCTGTTGTCGCCTACCGTAAAGGGGCCGAGAACCTTTGCACCCGAACCGACCATAACGCCGTTACCGATAGTCGGATGTCGCTTGCCTGTATCCTTGCCCGTACCTCCCAAGGTTACACCCTGATACAGCGTTACGTCATCGCCGATTATCGCCGTTTCGCCGATAACAACACCTGTTCCGTGGTCAATAAAAAAGCGTCTGCCGATGGTTGCCGCAGGGTGTATCTCGATACCCGTCTTTCTGACGGCTCGTTGAGAAATCCACCGTGCGCAAAAAAACAGCTTATGACGGTAACACCAATTCGCTTTTCTGTGCATCCGAACGGCACGAAGTCCCGGATACAAAAGCCATATTTCCAAAAAAGACCGTGCCGCAGGGTCTCTTTCCTTGACACATTCTATATCTTCTCTGAGTCTTGAAAACATTAAACTCACTCCAAAAAAATAAACCTCCGTCGCAATACACGACGGAGGCGTTTACACGCGGTTCCACTCCGAATTTATAACTCATCAGGGATTGTAACGGTTCGCACCGTGCAGAGATACTGAAAAGTTCCCCCTGCAAGCTCAGGGACGCACTTCACCGCCCGTATACAAAGGATCTTTCAGCACACGGATCCTCTCTCTGCTGTATAAAAAGCACGGTTACTCTTTCCCGTCAACGCCTTTATAAGATTATATGTAAATTATTTTGAAAAGTCAATTCTTTTTTTAGCAGCCACGATATACGTGATACCGGAAATAACGGTAAGCACAACGGTGATCCATACAAGAATATGTGAAATGAGCTGCATCGTTTCAATCGGGAACGACATAAAGCCGTATCTGTCGGCGCAGTAGCGAAGCTCACCCATGAGCATTACGACAATTATCACTACCATCTGACTTGCGGTTTTGATCTTGCCCCAGATGTTTGCGGGAATAACAACGCCCTGTGCCGAAGCAACAAGTCTTATTGAAGTTACGACAAACTCACGTGCAAGGATCAGCATAATGCTCCATACATCGCAATAGCCGAGCGCTAAAAAGCCGAGATAAGCCGATGTTGTCAGCATTTTATCGGCAACGGGGTCAAGCAGCTTGCCGACAACCGTTATCTGATTGTTTTTTCTTGCCAATTTTCCGTCAACAGCATCGGTAATCGCCGCAATCGCAAAAATAATTGCAGCAAAAAGAAAGCTGTGCGGTATTCTGCCAAACATCAGCACAAATAAAAATATAGGTGTGATGATCATTCGTGAAATTGTCAGTTTGTTAGGTAAGTTCATTCAACATCCTCCGAAAAACACATTAAGCTCAGTTTGACTTGATATCACGGCCGATAAGGTCGTATTCTTTTACACCCGTAACACGGACAGTCGCAAAATCACCGACATCGTAACCGCAGTCGGATGTGAAGTACAAAAGTCCGTCTATTTCGGGAGCATCCATATATGTTCTGCCGATGTAGCAGTCCGAATACGGATCGTAATCATCAACTATCGCTCTGTAAACCTTGCCGATCTTATTCAGATTCTTTTCTTCAACGATACTGTACTGGTCATTCATGATAATTTCGCCACGGCGGATTTTTGTATCGTCGTCAATCTGATCGGGCATATCGTAAGCAGCCGTTCCCTCCTGCGGTGAAAAAGTGAAGCAACCGAGTCTGTCAAACTCCATTTCGTTGACAAACAATGCAAGGTTATCAAACGCATCCTCATCCTCACCGGGGAAGCCCGTCATAAAGGTCGTGCGGATAACGATGTCGGGCATCGCCGTGCGAAGTTTTTCGATAAGCTCACGAAGCTCGGCGTTTGTACCTTTTCTGTTCATTGCCGAAAGAACCCTGTCATCGGCGTGCTGAAGAGGAAGATCCATATAGTGAAGAATCTTCTTTTCAAATGACATCGTCTTGATAAGCTCATCCGTAACCTTGTCGGGATAGCAGTAAAGCAGTCTTATCCATTCGATACCGTCAATCGTACAAAGCTCCTTAAGAAGGTCGGGCAATGCAAGCTTTCCGTAAATGTCGGAACCGTAGTTTGTCGTATCCTGGGCAATAAGAATAAGCTCCTTGATACCCGAATGTGCAAGCTGCCTTGCTTCTTCGACAATGCTTTCTTTTTTTCTGCTTCTGAACGATCCGCGGATACCGGGTATGGCACAGTATGTACAGCAGTTGGAACAGCCGTCGGCAATCTTAAGGTATGCCCAATGCTCGGGAGTGGTGAGAATACGCTGTCCGTCAAGCGGCATCAACGACTGATCGGGGCAGTCAAAAACACGCTCGTCACTAAGAGCCTTTTTGACAAGTTCCGTAATACTTCCGTTAGCACCTATACCGATAACGGCATCAATCTCCGGTAACTCCTGCAAAAGCTCCTCCTTCTGAGACTGAGCAAGACAGCCGGTTATGATAATCTTTTTGATAATGCCGTCTTCCTTCATTTCGATGACATCAAGGATATTCTCGATCGCCTCACGCTTGGCATCATCAATAAAGGCGCAGGTGTTGATAATGACTGCATCCGCACCGTCAACGTAGTCAACGATCTCAAAACCGTCTTCCTCTAAAAGTGCAAGCATCATCTCTGCATCAACCTGATTTTTCGGGCATCCCAGCGATACCATTCCGATTCTCATACAAGTCACTCGACACCGATATATATAAAGTATACGGTGCCTTTCCTTTCTATATGTCTTCGTCAACCGAACAGCCGACCTCGCTCATCGCCGCACGTATATCCGAATATGAATATCCCATACGTAAAAGCGTTGCCATTGTCCGTTGTTTACCCTTATCATCGGAAAATTTTCCTCTGAATTTCGTTTCCAACAATTCAATAATACACTTATTTGACTCAATGTCAAGAGCTTCGACGGCATTTTGGGCAGTTTCTCTGTCGATACCTTTCAAAGAAAGCTCCTGTAAGATACGTCTCGTGCTGAATTTTTTTCGTCTCTGAAGCTCGTTGGCATACATTTCGGCAAAGCGTTCATCAGAAAGCATCCGAAGCTCAAAAAGCCTCCTGACAGCCGCCGATATCGCTTCGTCATCAAAGCCTGCCGTGCGAAGCTTTGTTCTGATTTCCCTTTCGGAGTGGTCACGGTATGACAAAAGATTTGCCGCCTTGTTGAACGCCCGACGAACGTTTATCGCCGACAGGAAGGCGTCCAGCTCCTCATCATCCAGCTCCTGACCGTTCCTGTATCCGCAGGTGCCGAAATACAGGGAATCGACGGTGGTTTTGTACTCACCGTCAATCAGAATGTGTATTTTATCCTTTTTCCCTTGTTGTACCGTCAGTTTCATTTATATTAATCATCATCCACGGCTATGTCAAGCTTTGTTTTTGCCGCTGCTTTTGCAACGGGTGCCGAGGGCTTTTCCTGCTCCGGGGCGGCAGGTGCCGTCTTTTTGGACGATGCCTTTGCCGACTGTAAAAGCTGTTCGCTGTTGGCACGGATCTTTGCTTCGATCTCATTTGCAAGCTCCGTGTTCTGCTTCAGATATTCCTTGACATTGTCACGACCCTGACCGAGACGCATCTCACCGTAGGAGAACCATGCGCCGCTTTTCTTGATGACATCCAGCTTTACGCCGAGGTCAACAAGCTCGCCTTCCTTGGAGATGCCTTTGCCGTACATGATATCAAACTCTGCCTCCTTGAATGGCGGTGCAACCTTGTTCTTGACAATTTTTGCACGAGTGCGTGAACCGATAAATTCGTTACCGACCTTGATCTGTTCAATTCTGCGGACATCGATTCTGGCGCTTGCAAAGTACTTGAGCGCCTTACCGCCTGTTGTTGTTTCGGGATTACCGAACATTACGCCGATCTTGTCACGAAGCTGGTTGATAAAGATGATAATAGTGCCTGTTTTTGAAACAGCACCTGCAAGCTTACGCAAAGCCTGTGACATAAGACGTGCGTGCTGACCCATGTGGGAATCGCCCATCTCACCCTCGATCTCTGCTCTGGGAACAAGTGCCGCAACAGAGTCAACTACCATTACATCAATTGCACCCGAACGAAGAAGTGCCTCTGCAATCTCGAGTGCCTGTTCACCGTCATCGGGCTGAGCTACAAGCAAAGAGTCAATGTCAACGCCTAAGTTTTCGGCATAAACGGGATCAAGTGCGTGCTCGGCATCGATAAAAGCAGCCTCGCCGCCCTTTTTCTGAGCCTCAGCGATAACGTGCAGTGCAAGAGTCGTTTTACCCGAAGCTTCGGGTCCGTATATCTCAATAATTCTTCCTCTGGGCAGACCTCCGACACCGAGTGCGGTATCAAGAGAAATTGATCCTGTGGAAATTGTTTCAACCTTAAGACCTTTTGTCTCACCAAGACGCATTACGGCGCCTTCGCCAAAGCTTTTTCTGACCTGCGTAAGTGCGGTTTCAAGAGCGGTTTTCTTATCAGACATAATTGTATATTCCTCCTTGTTGAGTACAAATGTTCGACTTGTACATATTATATATGATATTTTACACAAATGCAAGTATTTATTTATGAAAATTTTCTGTAATTTTTAATGTTAGTTAAAAAACATTTGAAAAAATCAAAAAAACGCTTGCTTTTTTTATTATTATCTGTTAAAATGCTATACGCTATCGTTTGATATGTAATATCTTAGTTTATAATCGCAGTCAAAGGGAGGTGCCGACTAATGGCAAAGTGCGAATTTTGCGGAAAGAGCGTTGTTTTCGGAATCAAGGTTTCTCACTCACACAGACGCTCCAACAGAACATGGAAGCCCAACGTTAAACGTGTTAAAGCAATCGTTGACGGTTCACCCAAGCGTGTTTACGCTTGTACACGTTGTCTGCGCTCAGGTAAGGTTACACGTGCTGTCTGAGCTCAGTTGACCAAAACTTCAAAAACCAGAGGATCGTTTCGCTGTGCGGAACGGTCCTTTCGTCTTTCTGCAACCATATTCTATCGCAACACCTGTACGATAAACAGTACATATATTCGGAATTATTTTGTCGGAATGAGTTGTCAAACAAGAAATTTTGTTTGATAATTTCTGCTTCGGCAGTTGGTATAAGGGCTTTTCTTTTTTTAATAATCTTTGTGATTTCAACTTTATCGGAAGGTGTTATGAAAAAGATTAAAAATTGTTGCGGACTAAATAAAAAACTTTTTCTTGAATATGACGCATGATTATGATAAAATGTATAATGTATAATTGTGCGAGAGGATGATATTGTTTAAAATGCTTCAAAAAAATGCTTCGGATAAGTTGAATAAAAAGAGCTTTCTTGCAAAGCTTTTTTCTGATAACAAAGTATCGTTTTTTGCGTTTTTCTGCACAACGATAATAATGCTTCTGGTATTTTACTGCTTTAATATGGTTCCGTTCGGTGATGTTACGATTCTCCGAATGGATCTGTATCACCAGTACGGACCGCTTTTTGCCGAGTTGTATGAGCGTGTCAAGGACGGCGACAGCCTTTTGTACTCGTGGAACACGGGTCTCGGCGGAACGTTTCTCGGAAACTTTTTCAACTATCTGGCAAGTCCGCTTTTCTTTGTAATTTTCTTTTTCGATCACGTTGATCTGCCCGATGCGATAGCGTTGATGATACTGCTTAAAAGTGCGTTTGCGTCAGCCTTTTTTGCATACTATTTAAGAAAATCTCAGGGCAGGGACGACTATGTAACGGTTGCCTTCGGTGTGCTGTATTCGTTCTGCGGATTCTTTATCGCATACTACTGGAACGTTATGTGGATTGATGCGATGGCGTTGTTCCCGTTGGTAATCCTCGGCATAGAACGCATTATCGAGAACAAAAAATTTATGCTCTATACCGTATCGCTTGCAATAATTATGATCTCAAATTATTATATGGCGATGATGGTCTGCATCTTTTCCGTACTGTACTTTTTTGTCAGATTTATGTCAAACCATTCTTTGTCTGACAGATACGACGAGGACAAGAAGTTTGATCTTAAAAATATCCGCTTTATTTCATCGGGATTTACCTTTGCCGCAGCATCTGTTATTGCTGCTTTGCTTGCGCTTTTCGCGCTTTTGCCGACCGTATTTATTCTTCGCAACTGTTCGGCAACATCAGGCTCATTCCCCAATAACATCAAGTTCTATTACACGATCTTTGACTTTTTGGCAAACCATCTTGCCAGCGTAGAGCCTACAATCCGCAGCAGCGGTACCGACGTTTTACCCAACGTTTATTGCGGTATTCTGACGGTTGTTCTTATTCCGCTGTACCTTTTGTCACGCACGATCAAGGTCAAGGAAAAAATTATGTACGTGCTGCTTCTTGCGGTAATGTATTTCAGCTTCAACATCAATTATGCGAACTACGTCTGGCACGGCTTCCACTTCCCCAACGATCTTCCGTACCGCTTCTCATATATGTATTCGTTCATACTGCTTTGTATGGCATTCAAGGCGATTTGCCGCATACGTGAATTTTCGGGCAGAGAGGTTCTGCTGACGGGAATCGGTGTTATGGCGTTTATCGTGGCAGTACAGGAAATCGGATCAAAGAACGTTTCCGACAACACGATACTCATCAGCATTGCATTTACGTTTGTTTATGTTCTGGTGCTTGCCGCAATGCAGAATAAAAAGCTTCAGGCGGCATCGGTATCGCTGCTGCTTCTGTGCTGTGTAATATCGGAATCTGCTATTGCCAACACGGACAACTATTCGATGAATCAGGAAAAGGCAAACTATTCGGGTGACTATGAGAGCTTTGCGGACATTAAGGCGATTATAGACAGAAACGAGGATTTCATTTACCGAATGGAGCTCTCGGACCTTCGTACAAGAATGGATCCTGCGTGGTACGATTACAACGGTGTTTCGACATTCTCGTCAATGGCGTCGGAAAAGCTGTCTAACCTGCAAAGCCATCTCGGAATGTACGGTAACTACATCAACAGCTATACCTACAATCCGCAGACTCCCGTTTACAATGCGATGATGTCGCTTAAATATATTGTAAAAAAAGGTGCTCTGATCGGACTTGAAAACGAGCAGTTTTATAAAAAGACTTTTGAAAATGATACGTACGAAGCGTATGCAAACAACTATCATCTGCCGGTAGCTTTCTGTGTTGACAATCTTGTCGAAAGATGGAACCATTCGGATGCAAATCCCTTTGCCGTTCAGTCGGATTTCTTCCAGAGAGCAACGCTGATGTCGGGCGTTTATTATCCGATGAATGTTGTTGATGTTTACTACAACAATATTTATGAGTTTGCATCGGATATTCAGATGGGTTATGTAAACTTTGATAAGGTTGATTCGGGCGAGTACGGAAGCTTTACCGTAACGGTCAGTCCCGAAGAAACGCAGAACTGCTACCTGTATGTTGACTCTTCCGAAGTAGAAACAATCTACATTACTGGTGAAGAGATTGATGCATCCCAGAGCATTGACGAGGCATACATCTTTGATCTCGGGCTTATTGAAAAAGGCGAAAATGTCAATGTCGAAATTCCGATAAAGGATGATAAGGCTTCGGGTGCCGTCGAATTCTATGCATACGGAATTGATATGGAAGTCTTTGAGGCGGGATACGAAAAGCTGCTTCGCGGCAGTTTACAGTATAGAGTTTTTGAAGAAACGCATATCGAGGGTACGGTCAATGCCGAAACAGACTGTATTCTTTACACTTCAATCCCGTATGATGACGGATGGCACATAACGATTGACGGTGTCGAGGTTAAAAGAGAGGATTATCTGCGCATCGGCGATGCACTTCTCGGTATCAGAATGCCTCAGGGTGAACACGAGGTTGTATTTGATTACGAGCCCGTCGGACTTGTGTTCTCGGCAACGGTTTCCGCATTGACTCTTATAATTCTGATTGTTTGTCTTTGCCTCTCTAAAAAGCGCAAAAAGAAGCTTGCTGCTTGTGCGACAAATACCTTTGATGGCTTCCTGACAGAGCTTCCGACAGAGCAGGAAGAGACTGACTTTGTATTATCTGAAGAAGTTATTGCCGAGGCAACGGAGGCTTTTAAGGATGAGATACCGCAAGCTGACGCTGATTCGACTGATACCGATTCCATAAATTGAACATCCGATTTGCGATTTAAAACTATTTATTTCAAGCACTCGTGTTAAAGTATAGTGACAGAATGTCATGCAGAGGAGAATTGCTTTGAATTACAGAGTAAGCGTTGTAATACCGACATATAAAAGACCGCACTTTTTAGCGCGTGCGATTGATTCGGTATTGGCTCAGACTTACAAAAATACAGAGGTTGTGGTTGTTGACGATAACAGTCCTCAGTCACAAGAGCGTGCACGCACATCCGAGATTATGAAGCAGTACAGGGACAACCACCGTGTTGTTTATGTTCTTAACGAGCGTCCTCTCGGAGGCGGTCCCGCACGTAACAGAGGTATCGAAGCATCATCGGGCGAGTATATTACGTTCCTTGATGACGACGATATCTATCTTCCCGAAAAGGTAGAGACCCAGCTTGCGTTTACCGTGGAAAACGATCTTGAGATGTCGTTTACCGATGTATATCTTCACGACAACAACGGCAAGCTGGTCGAGTACCGCCGTCATACATATGTGACGGATTGTTCCAACAGCGAGCTGATGCATCAGCATATACTTCATTCGCTGGGACCGACATCTACCTTTATGGTAAAAAAGTCCTCGCTTCTGGAGGCGGGCGGCTTTGCCGATGTACCGATGGGTCAGGATTTTATGCTGATGTGGCGGATGATTGAGTTCGGTACAAAGATCGGGTATTATCCTGTTTCATATATCATTCAGTATCTTCACGACGGCGAGCGTATATCGGTGGGAAAGAATAAGATCGACGGCGAAAACAGACTGTACGAGCTGAAAAAAACCAAGTCGAATATGCTGACTCCGAAGGAGAGAAAGTATGTCGATTTCCGTCATTGGGCAGTGTTGTCCGTAACATCAAAACGAAGCGGAAAGTTCGGCGACTTTGTAAAATACGGCGTCAAGGCGGTTTCGGTATCTCCGTCATTCTTTATCGAGGATGCAAGGACGATGATCGTCAACCGTTTTAAGGCAAACGAAAAAACATCGGGTAAAAAGAAGAATACGGCAAAACTGTAATTCTTTTGTGAAAGGACTGCAAAAAGAGTGAATCGATGCCTCATAATGATAACGACATCTTTTCCGTTTACATCGGGAGAGCCATATCTTGAGACGGAATTGCCGTATGCGGCACAGTCCTTTGACAGAGTTTTGCTTTTTACGATAGGACTTGACAGGGGAGCGCAGCTTCGATATACCGATATTCCGCAGAATGTTATCGTCTGCAATCCGTCGAAAGGCAGTGCAAAAAAGGCAAAGCTGCTTGACCTGATTCACGGCCTGCCTGCTCTTTTGCACTTTGGCAAAAAATATAAAAGTGAAGCGGCAGCGACGGGATGCTCACCGCTTAAACGGCTTTTTGCAGGATACCTGATATCACGCTCCGAGCGTCATTGCAACGAAATTTATAATTGTATATCCGACATCGACTTTTCCGTTTTTGACGAGGTTGTTCTGTACGGATACTGGCTTTTTGCAGC
Source organism: Clostridia bacterium (assembly GCA_017397655.1). GTDB lineage: Bacteria > Bacillota > Clostridia > Oscillospirales > Acutalibacteraceae > UBA1425. The sequence goes on from JAFQIG010000013.1 coordinate 53,893, forward strand.
AGCGGCAACTGCTGTTCTGCTTAAAGAAAAAATATATTCGCTCGGCGCAAAGAAAGTAAAGGTTATTTCCAGAGCGCACAGCTACGATGTGTATGAATATGCAAACAGACTGAACTTTTTGCCGCTGAGATGTTTTTTACTGAAAAATCTTGACGGCGTATATACCTGCTCCGAGAACGGTCGTGAATACATTCTTAAAAAACATCCGGAATATTCGGACAAGATTTCCGTTTCTTATCTCGGAACGGAAGGCGGTATTTTTACAAAAGGCTCCGATGACGGCGTTTTTCGTATTCTGACGTGTTCACGTACGATACCTCTTAAACGGCTTGACAGGCTCGTCAGAGCGTTGGTGCTTCTTGACGGAAAGGGTCTGAAGCTTTCCTGGACACATATCGGTGACGGTCCGTCGCTTGACGAAATAAAACTGCTTGCCGACGAAAAGCTCGGTTTTATGAATGTCAGCTTTAAGGGTGAGATGGCACACGATGATGTTATTGACTATATGAGGGAAAACACATTTGATCTGTTTGTCAATGTCAGTCAGCGTGAGGGGCTTCCCGTATCGGTTATGGAGGCAATCTCGTTCGGCATTGTTTGTGCGGTGACAGATGTCGGCGGTTGCCGTGAGATTATCACAGACGGAGTGAACGGATTTGTGCTTCCGTGTGATGTATCCGATGAAGAGCTGTCACGATGTATCTTTTGTGCATCGCAAAAGGATCTGTCCGAAATGAGACGGAATGCCTTTGACATATGGCAGAAAAAGTTTACCGCATCAAAGAATTATTCCGGATTTATCAACAAAACCGGTAATATATAAAGGGTTATTTATGGTAACGTATAAAGAAGGTATATTAAAACTGAATTCTCAGACGGACATTCTTGACATTGTGTGGAATGTTTGCTTCTTTATGCGACTTTTATCCATCGTATGCTTCGGCAATGTTCCGAGTCTGTATTACGCAAGCTTTTTTATTCTTCTTGGAGTATCACTTGCTGAGGCGATCGTAAAAGGGAAGTTTTCAACAAAAATTTTTGTTCCGCTTCATACAATATGGTATGGGCTGTTTATCGTTCTGGGTGTTGTTTCCAGTATATGGGCGGATGTGTTTTCCCGCTCGTTCGGTCCGATATCAAAGATGATACAGATTCTGGTTGTATCGTATTGTCTGATAATTCATATTGATTCTTATGAAAAGCTGGAATCGTATATAACGTCATCGATTATTGCAAGCTTTGTGCTTGTCGTATATATTTTTGCGCTTACACCGTCAAGTATGTGGTTCAGCGGTTTTTTGGGAAGTGTCACAAGCTATAACACAAATGATATTGGTTGTGCAGTTTCGATAGCCGTTATTTTTTCATATTACAAGGCATTTATAAAACATAAAAAATATATGTATGCGCTATGCGCGATATTCTTTTTTGTGGCGATTCTGACAAGCTCCAGAAAGGCGCTTTTTATGAGTGTACTGGGGATTGTAATGATAACGATGTTTAACTTCAGAGCAAAAAACTATGTTTTGCGACTGATGGTCGTATTTGCGCTGATGGCGCTGGTCATTCTTATGATTTATGAGATACCTGCACTGTATAACACGGTAGGTGTCAGGCTCGACAGTATAATAGAATACATTATGGAAGATAAATCTGCCGATTCAAGTATGGCTATCCGTCAGTACTTTATTGATATGGCAAAGATGTTTTATTACGAGAATCCCGTTTTCGGAATAGGATTGAACAATTTTGCGTACAGACTCAGCCTGTATGACGGTATGGTTTCGTATGCACATAACAATTATTGTGAAATAGCAGCAGACCTCGGAACGATCGGACTGATTATGTATTATTGGTTCTATCTTTATATTGCAATAAAGCTTGTTGCGCAGATTATCAACGGTCACAAAACGGCGCTGGTATTTTCGGCGATGATGCTTTTGTTTCTGATATTTGAATACGGAATGGTCAACTATTACAAAGAGCAGGTTCACATAGTCATAACGGCGGCGTTTATTGCCATATGCCTGAACGACAAAGCGCACAATGAAAAAAGTAATCTGACGGAGCTTCAATTATGAAAAAAGCCGTTCTGGAAATTATGGATTATGCCGCAGCGTACAGAGGTAACTTTCTGACCTCTGTACAAAGTCTTGCCGATGAGCTCAAAAAGCGCGGAGTTGAAACGGTTATGGTTTTTCCCGAAAGAGCAAGACAAAGAGAGTGGTCAGCGCAGATGTCAGAGGAAGGCTATATTGTTACGTTTATGCCTGATTCGTTAACGGATGCAACGGCGTTTTTGAAATCTGTTTTCAGAAAGTATGATCTTCTGGCTATTCACTCGCACTTTCTCAGAAGCAATATGTATATTCCGCTGAGAATCGCAAACTTTTTTTCAAGAATTCCGCATTTTTTTCACGCTCACAGTATGCCTAAACAAGCAACAAAAAATTACAAAACTTTTGCATGACGTTTTCTTTTGGCGGCAGATGCATTGCTGTGTGTCAGCGATGGTGTGGCGGTGAAATACCGTGAGTTGGGATTTGAAAACTGTATTACAGTCAGGAACAGCATCTGCTTTGAAAGACTTGACGAGTTTGACATTATTGATAAAGAAAGCTTCAGAAACGGTCGGAAATATTCTGTTCTGATGTTCGGATATGATTTTTATATCAAAGGTATAGATACGGCGATCGAAGCGCTGTGCAGATACGATACAAATAACGATATAATGCTGAATATCTGTGTGGCATCGCACAGAGAAAAAGCAATCGGATATATAGAAGACAGGTTCGGAAAAATGCCGGACCGGATACGGATTCTGCCACCGAGAAACGATGTTGCGACATATATGCGTGCTGCTGATGCTTTTCTTTCCGCAAGCAGAACTGAAGGCTTTGCTTATGCTGCAATGGAAGCGGCTTATTGCGGTACGGCAGTGGTGCTGAGTGAGATTACGGCGCACAGCGAGCTTGCGATTCCCGATGCGGTAATGTTTGATCCCGGAGATGAAGCGGCCCTTTACAAGGCTCTTATGGCTGCTTTCAGGTCAGAAAAAACAGATACAAATAAACTGTATGCCGAGAAGAACTTTTCTATTGAAAATTGGATAACACAAATGTGTTCGATATTGCTTGGCGGTAATTAAACGAAAGGAAACAAACCGATACACGAAAGGTGAATCGGCGGTATGTATATGAAGATTACGGTTGTCGGTACGGGATATGTCGGTCTGGTTACGGGTGTATGTCTTGCGAGCATCGGTCACGAGGTCATCTGCGTTGACATCAACTCCCGTAAAATTGAGTTGTTAAAAAGAGGCAAATCACCCATATACGAAAGCGGGCTTGAAGAAATGCTCCGCGAGCACAGAAACAATATTTCGTTTACGACAGATCCTGTCGAGGCGTACTCTGATGCACAGATAATTATGGTTGGCGTAGGTACTCCCGAACGCGCGGACGGCTCTTGCGATCTGACGTATGTTTATTCGGTAGCCGACGATATCGTTGAGTATTCGCAAGGTAATCCGGTCATCGTTATCAAATCGACCGTTCCGATAGGTACGTGTCAGAAGTTTAAAAAATATATCAACTCACGTATGGAAAAGGACAGACAGCTGTCGGTTGTGTCAAATCCCGAATTTTTGTCACAGGGCACAGCTATCAAAGATACTCTCCACGCATCCAGAATCGTTATAGGAAGCGATGACGGCGATGCTATCAGGACGGTGCGCGAAGTATACGAACCGTTCGGAATCCCGATTATCGAAACGGATTTTCAGTCCTCCGAGATGATCAAATATGCATCAAACAACTATCTGGCGCTTCGGATTTCTTACATCAACGAGATAGCGAATCTGTGCGAAGAGGTTGGTGCGGACATCACCGACGTTGCGTGCGGAATGGGATATGACAAGCGCATCGGTTCGATGTTCTTAAAGGCAGGCATAGGCTACGGCGGAAGCTGTTTTCCGAAAGATACAAAGGCACTTTACTGGTTATCCGAGAATCAGGGTGCCGCGCTGAAGACTATCCGTGCAACGATTGACGTCAACACGGAACAGAAGTTTATAATACTGAAAAAGGCGGCAAAATATTATGATTCGTTGAAAGGTCTGACGGTTGCGGTGCTCGGACTGTCGTTCAAGCCGGGTACCGATGATGTGCGTGAGGCACCGTCGCTTCGGATTATTCCCGCACTTATCGAAACGGGAGCAAAGGTCAAGGCGTGGGATCCGATAGCTGTCAGCAACTTTTCAAAGCTGTTCCCGGATGTTGTGACATATTGCCGAACGATTGAGGAAACGATCGACGGAGCGGACATCTGCTTTATTCTTACCGAATGGCAGGATGTCATAAACTTTGATATATCGGAATATGCATCCCGTATGAAAAAACCGATAGTCATTGACGGCAGAAACTGTTATGCGATAGGCGAGGTAAAGGGCAAAGGTATCGTTTATGAGTCAATCGGAAGACAGGCGGTAAAATGATTATTCTCCGAAAGGAAGTACACATATATGAGTAATGCTGTTAACAACACAAATGGCAAGGGTGTTGAGATTAATGTCGCGTATCTTGCAAAAATGATTTTTTCAAAGTGGTGGCTGATAGTGGTTGTATCGCTTCTGTGCGCATCGCTCGGCTTCACGTTTGCAGAGCTTACCAAAACTCCGACATACACATCGTCAATATCGTTTGTAGTATCAAACCGTTCCGTGACGGAGGAGGATGCGTACTCCAGCAGCGACCTTAACGCTTCTATCACAATGGCAAATACGTACAAGTATATTCTGTCAAGCAAGACAATGTGTCAGAAGATTGCCGAAACCTGCTCGTACGATATTTCGGCGGAAGCGGTATCCAAGGCGATACGGATGAAGTCTGTCGAGAACACAAATATCATCGTAATGCAGATAACAACGGCAAGTGCTGCCAAGTCATACGATCTGGCGGTAGCCGCAATCAATCATTACGGAAGTATTGTAGAAGAGACGGGATACTCCAACTCACGTCTTTCCATCTGTGAGCTTCCCACCGCCGCAACAAAGCCTGATGTTAATTATTCCAATATAAAGTATGTTATCGTCGGCGGATTTGCAGGTGCGGTTTTCTCTCTGATCGCAATACTTATCCTTAACATTACAAAGGATACCGTACAGAATGTTACCGAAATCCAGGAAGGTCTTGACCTTAATGTTCTCGGCCTTGTGCTTAAAATAAATGTCAAGGGAAAAAATGCAAACAAATCGTTGCTCATCAATAACAGGTTTGTCGGATTTTCGTTTGTTGAAACATATAAAGCGATACGAACAAAGATCGAAAACATTGCGGCAAAGAACGGTCATAAGGTCTTTGTAATATCGAGTGCAACCGAAAATGAAGGAAAGACTACCGTTGCCGCAAACGTTGCAATTTCACTCGCACAGAACGGTCACTCGGTACTGCTTATTGATGCTGACCTTAGAAAGCCGTCTGTGTGCGGTACACTTGACATCAACATTCCGAAGGAGATGAAAAGCTACAGCCTCGGCGATGTAATAAACGGAAACTGTTCGATCGAAAAAGCTATTCGTTATATAGAAAAACACAAGGTTTTCCTGCTTGCAGGTGTTCATGCCGTTTCTGATCCTACGGAAATTCTGTCAAACCCTGCAATGGAAGAGGTTCTTCGTGTTATGCGCAATGAGTTTGACTTTATTATCTTTGATACATCGCCTGCAGGTGTTGTCACCGATGCATCGATTCTGACCAACTATGCAGATGCGGTAATCTGTGTTATCAGAGAGGATCATTCATCCAAGAGCAAGATCAGAATGGCACTTGAAGACCTTTCTTCCGGCAAGGCGGAGATTATCGGCTGTATCTATAATAATGTTTCATCAACAAAGGGTGCTCTCGGTTCCTACAGCCGTTATTACGGCTCAAGACGCTACGGACGGTACGGCTACGGCGGATACGGTTACGGTTACGGCTATGGTTATGGCTACGGAGAAAACAAGGATTAACAGGAAAGGTGGGTTATTGTGGAGAAAGAGAAAAATTCTTCACAGGTGAATCCTCACGCAAAGCACAGGGAAAGAGTCCGCGATCTTTTTGTTACAAACGGATTTGACGGATTCCCTGATCATGCGATTTTGGAAATGATTCTTTTTTATTCGATACCGCAAAAGGATACGAATGAGCTGGCGCATAAACTGATTGACGAATTCGGCTCGCTGAGGGGTGTGTTGGACACTCCGACAGAGGTGCTGGAAAAGGTAAAGGGTATCGGGCATTATACTGCCGTTTACCTGTCAATGATAAGTCGCATTGCAAAGCAGTATTACTTTGAACGTACGGGAATCCGACTGGAATGCAGTGATACTGAGGCGATAAAAAAATATGTGCGAGCACGCTTTATGGGTGAAGCGGATGAATGTCTTTATGTATTGTCGTTTGGTTCTGACGGCTTTATGACAAACTTTAACAAGCTGACCATGGGCGAAAACGATGCTGTTCTGATGGACAAAAGGTCTGTTCTGCAAACCGCTATAAACAACAACGCCAGCTTTATTGTGTTGGCACACAATCATCCGGGCGGTGTAGCGGCTCCGTCGACAGGGGATATTACCGCCACGCGTGATCTTATCAAGCTGCTTAACGATCTCGGCATTGTGCTTTACGATCATATAATCGCATCGGGTGACGAAGTGTTTTCCATGATCGAAAATCATAAGTTTGCAACGCTGTTTATAGTCTGAAAGAAAGGCGGTTAACCTTATGCCGAAAAGTGAAAATCAGAAACTCAAGCTTTTGTACATTCTGCAGATACTGAATGTGCACTCTGACGAGAATCATCCGATCACGACAAATGAGATAATAGAACGTCTGGCAAAGCAGGATATTACAGCTGAGAGAAAGAGTATCTATGACGATATACGTGCGCTTCAGCGCTTCGGTATAGAGGTTGAATCCGTCAAGGGCAAATCATCGGGATACTACATATCGGGCAGAATGTTTGAACTGCCCGAGCTTAAGCTGTTGGTTGACGTTGTTCAGTCGTCAAAGTTCATTACGGCAAAAAAGAGTCTGGAGCTTATCAAAAAGCTGGAGGGTCTGACGGGAAAGCACGAGGCATCTCAGCTGCAAAGACAGGTTTTTGTTCACAACCGTATCAAGACGATGAACGAAAGCATCTATTACAACGTGGACTTTATCCACGATGCAATTTCCGAGAATAAAAAAATCTCCTTCAAGTACTTTGACTGGGACTTTAAGGGCGAGCGTAAATACAGAAAGAACGGCGAAAAATATACAGTCAGTCCGTGGGCACTTACATGGGATGACGAAAATTATTATATGATCGCTTATGATTCCGAAAAAGGAATGATCAAGCATTACCGTGTTGACAAAATGGTCTCTGCCGAGGTGACCGATGAGCTGCGTGAGGGTAAAGAGTTTTTTGAAAGCTTTGATATGGCACTTTATTCCAACAAGTTTTTCGGTATGTTCGGCGGTGAAGAGATCTCTGCGGTGCTTAAGTGTGACAAATCGCTGATAGGCATCATTATTGACAGATTCGGAAAAGAGACAATGACTATCGAGTATGACGATTACTTTACCGTGACGGTGAACGTGTGTCAAAGTCCGCTTCTCATATCGTGGATAATGGGCTTCGGCGACAGGATAGAGGTGTTAAAGCCTCAGTCGCTGCGTGATGCTGTCAGAGATACTGCACACAAGGTTGCCGCTGTTTATGAATAATATACCGTAAAGGGAGTGGAATGTTAATGAAGGTCGTAATCCTTGCAGGAGGCTTTGGTACAAGAATCAGTGAAGAAAGCCATCTTAAACCCAAGCCGATGATCGAAGTCGGCGGTATGCCGATACTGTGGCATGTTATGAAGCAGTATTCGCATTACGGATTCAACGAGTTTGTTATCTGTTGCGGATATAAGCAGCACGTGATAAAAGAGTATTTTGCAGACTATTTTCTGTACAGAAGCGATGTAACATTCGACTTTACCGATTCGGGCAGTATGACTGTTCACAACAATATTGCCGAACCGTGGAAGGTGACGCTTGTCGATACGGGATACAACACAATGACGGGCGGCAGAGTCAAGCGTGTCGCAAAGTACATCGGTGACGAAACTTTTATGCTCACATACGGTGACGGTGTTTCCGATGTCAATATTGAGGAGCTTGTGAAGTTCCATAAAAGTCACGGTAAAAAGGCAACGATAACCGCCGTCAATGTCGGACAGAAGTTCGGCGTGCTTGACGTTGCGGACAACGGCAGAATAGAGGCCTTCCGTGAAAAGCAGGAGGCTGACGGCTCGCTTATCAACGGCGGCTTTATGGTGCTGGAGCCTTCGGTTATTGATTATATCGAGGGCGACACGACGGTGTTTGAAAAAGGTCCGCTTGAATCGCTTGTTGCGGATAACGAGCTTATGGCATACACGCATAAGGGCTTCTGGCAATGTATGGATACACAAAGAGATAAACAGCTTCTTGAAAAGCTGTGGGCAGATAACGAGGCTCCGTGGAAATTGTGGTAAGAGAGGTGATACTATGTCGGATTTAGGTTTTTTTGACAACAAATGTATTCTTATTACGGGACATACGGGATTTAAGGGCACTTGGCTGTCAAAGATTCTGACAACGACAAAGGCAAAGGTTGTCGGATACGCTCTGGCACCGACTGACGAACAGCCGCTTTTCAATAAATCGGGAGTTGCCGATGATATGATTTCGGTGTTCGGCGATATCCGTGATTTTGACAGACTTCTTTCCGTGTTCAACGAGCATAAGCCGGATATAGTGATCCACCTTGCGGCTCAGCCGATAGTCATCGAAAGCTACAATAATCCCCGATACACATACGAAACAAACGTAATGGGTACGGTCAACGTTCTGGAATGTATCAGACAGACAGGCTGTGTCAAATCGTTTGTCAACGTTACAACAGATAAAGTATACGAAAACAAAGAGTGGGAATGGGGCTACCGTGAGAACGAGCGTCTTTGCGGATATGACCCTTACTCAAACAGCAAATCCTGTTCCGAGCTTGTGACAAAAAGCTATGTTGACTCGTTCTTTTTTGACGGCAGAACGGCAGTATCTACGGCGAGGGCAGGCAACGTAATAGGCGGCGGTGACTTTGCCGCAAAAAGAATTATTCCCGACTGCGTAAGATCGGCACTCAAAAGAGAGCAGATAACCGTACGCAATCCGTTATCGGTACGTCCGTATCAGCACGTGCTGGAGCCGTTGTTTGCGTATCTTCTGATAGCCCGCAAGCAGTACGGTGACATCGCCCTTGCAGGCAACTACAACGTAGGACCCGACGAGAAGGACTGTATCACAACGGGAACGCTTGCCGATATTTTCTGCAAGGAGTGGGGAGACGGTCAGACGTGGAAATGCGTATCCGAGCAGGATGCCGTTCACGAAGCAAACTTTTTAAAGCTTGACTGTTCTCATATCAAAAAGATTCTTTCGTGGCATCCCGTATGGGACGTTGAAAAAGCGGTAAAAATGACAGTAGAGTTTACAAAAGACGGACTTTACGGCAAATCCGCCGACGAAACGATGAAAAGACAGATTACGGAATATATAAAATCTCAAGAGGGATAAAAATGTTTGAAAACAAAACCGAAAAGCAGGCACGTGAAGAAATTCTCATAAGCGTAAAGGAATACTGTGAAAAATTTCATAATGTGCACAAGGATTTTGCAGACGGTGACAGAATCCCGTATGCGTCAAGAGTTTACGACAGCGCAGAGATGGTGAATCTTGCCGACAGTATGCTTGATTTCTGGCTGACTGCAGGCAGATATGCCGACGAGTTTGAAGCAAAGCTTTCACAGTATCTCGGAGTACGCTATTGTGCGCTTGTCAATTCGGGATCTTCTGCCAATTTATTGGCTTTTTATGCATTGACATCTCCGCTTCTCGGTGACAGAGCAATCAGAAGAGGCGACGAGGTTATTACCGTTGCGGCAGGCTTTCCCACGACGGTTGCGCCGATTATCCAGTACGGTGCAGTACCTGTTTTTGTTGATGTCAGTCTGCCGGGCTGCAACATTGATATAAACGAAATGTATAAAGCGTTGTCCCATAAAACACGTGCAGTTATGCTTGCACATACACTCGGCAATCCCTTTGATCTTGAAAAAGTCAGAGACTTCTGCAAAAAGAACGATCTCTGGCTTGTCGAGGATAACTGTGATGCCCTGGGCAGCGAGTACTTCATTGACGGTGAGTACAAAAAGACGGGAACAGTCGGTGATATCGGCACATCAAGCTTTTATCCGCCTCACCATATGACAATGGGCGAGGGCGGTGCCGTGTATACCGACAATCCGCTTTTGTCAAAGATCATCCGTTCAATGCGTGACTGGGGACGTGACTGCGTATGTCCGTCAGGCTGTGACAACATCTGCGGTCATCGCTTCGACAGACAGTACGGCTCGCTTCCTCTCGGTTATGACCATAAGTACGTTTATTCTCATTTCGGATTCAACCTCAAGGCTACCGAGATGCAGGCGGCTATAGGCTGTGCCCAGCTTGAGAAGCTTCCGTCATTCGTCGGAAAAAGACGTGAGAATTTTGAATATCTGTCAAAGGCTTTAAGCGATCTTTCCGATAAGCTTATTCTGCCGACAGCAACCGAAAATTCTTTGCCGAGCTGGTTCGGTTTTATTATGACCTGCAAGGACGGTACTGACAGAAACGCTCTTGTGCGTACTGTCGAAGAACACGGTATACAGACACGTATGCTGTTTGCAGGTAACATCATCCGTCATCCGTGCTTTGACAGCATCCGTGATGACAAAGAGGCTTACAGAGTTGTCGGTGATCTTAAAAATACCGACCTTATTATGAATAACAGCTTCTGGATCGGGGTTTATCCCGGTATGACCCGTCAGAAGCTTGATTATATGATAAAAGTTATCAGGAACGCCCTTGGAAAGGAATAATCTTTTGATGAAAGTCAGAGTTGCGGACTATATTGCAGATTTTCTGAGCAGTAACGGCATTACCGATGTATTTACCGTTACGGGCGGCGGAGCTATGCACCTTAACGATGCTTTGGGACATCATAAGGGGCTTCGCTGTACCTACAATCATCACGAGCAGGCGTGCGCCATAGCAGGCGAAAGCTATGCAAGGATTCATAACCGCATACCTCTTGTATGCGTTACGACGGGTCCGGGCGGTACAAACGCCATGACGGGTGTAGTCGGTGCATATCTTGATTCGATACCGATGATTGTGATTTCGGGTCAGGTTCGTTACGATACAACGGCACGAAGCACGGGACTTTCCATACGTGCTATGGGCGATCAGGAATTTGACATCTGCAAAGCGGCTCAGGCAATGACAAAGTATTGCGAGATGGTGACAGATCCTGCGATGATCCGTTACTGTCTGCAAAAAGCACTCTTCATTGCACAAAACGGACGTCCGGGTCCCGTGTGGCTCGACATTCCGCTTAACGTTCAGGGTGCGTATATCGAAACGGATTCTCTTTTGTCATACAATACAAAAGAGTATTCGGACACGTTGCCCGACGAAGTATCGGACAGCTGTCTTGACGAGATTATTGATAGAATAAACAATGCAAAAAGACCTGTTCTTAACATCGGTAACGGTGTCAGGATAGCAGGTGCACATAAAGAGCTTTGCGAAGTTATCGAAAAGCTTTCGATCCCCGTTGTGACGGGCTGGAACAGCATTGATGCCATATATGACGAGCATCCTCTTTATACGGGAAGAGCAGGTATAATGGGTGACCGTGCAGGCAACTTTGCCGTACAGAACAGCGATTTTTTACTGTCGGTAGGCAGCAGACTCAGCATCCGACAGGTAGGATACAACTATAAAACGTGGGCACGTGAGGCATTTACGGCAGTAGTTGACATTGACAGCGAAGAGCTTAAAAAGCCGACACTTCACGTAGATATGCCGATTCACTGTGATGCAAAGGTGTTCCTTCAAAAGCTTCTTAAAAGGCTTGACGGCAAAAAGTTACCCGATAAAAAGGAATGGCAGAGTATCTGCAGAAAATGGAAAGAAAAATATCCCGTTGTATTGCCGAAGCATTACGAAGAGGGTGACGGAGCAAACGTTTATTGCTTTATAAAAGAGCTTAGCCGACGCTTGCCCGAGGGCAGAGTTACGGTTGTGGGTAACGGCTCTGCATGTGTTGTCGGAAGTCACGCTTACGTAATCAAAAAGGATCAGCGATTTATCATAAATTCAGCCATAGCATCTATGGGATACGATCTTCCTGCAGCGATAGGAGCCTGTATAGCGAATGACAGACAGGAAACCGTTTGTGTTACGGGAGACGGCAGTATCCAGATGAATCTTCAGGAATTGCAGACGATTCTGACCAACAGACTGCCGATAAAGATTTTTATAATCAACAACGGCGGATATCATTCGATAAGGCAGACGCAGAAAAACTTTTTCGGTGAGCCTCTTGTAGGTATCGGTGAGGACAGCGGTGACCTGTCTTTTCCGAGTATGAAAAAGCTGTCTTTTGCATACGGTTATCCGTATTATGAGATACATTCGAACTCGGATATGGAAAAGCTTGACGGAATTCTTTCGCAAAGCGGAAGTCTTATCTGTGAGGTTTTTGTCACAAGAGATCAGAACTTTGAACCGAAATCCGCAACAAAACGGCTTGATGACGGAACACTTGTATCGGCACCGCTTGAAGATCTTGCACCGTTTTTGCCGAAAGCGGAGCTTTTAAGCAATATGTACATTGATCCTGTCGAGTGAGAATTCAAAGAGGTTGACCGATGAAAAAGTATTTGATAACAGGTGCAGGCGGTATGATCGGAACAGCGCTGACAGAACAGCTTTTGTCCGAAGGCGCTTTTGTTACTGCACTTTTACGGCACGGCAGCAACGGACTGTCGCATATAAAGGATAAAAATCTGACGGTTGAGTATTGCGATTTATCTCAGATAGAAAACTTCACCTCCGACATACGGTACGATGTGTTTTTTCATCTCGGATGGGCATCCACCTTCGGAGAAGAGCGGAACGACACATTGACGCAGGTAAAGAATATTGAGTATTCGTTGCGTGCGGCAGAGCTTGCAAAAAGAGTCGGATGTTCCGTTTTTGTATCTGCGGGATCGCAGGCGGAATACGGTATAAAGAGCGAGCCTCTTGACAGCAGAACGGCTACAGATCCGTTCAGCGGATACGGCATTGCAAAATACGCATCGGGCAAGCTTTTAAGTATTATGTGCAGGCAGAACGGAATCCGTCACTGTCATGCAAGGATACTGAGCGTTTACGGTGAGCGTGACCGTGACGCAACACTTATCAGCACTTGCGTTGATATGATGCTGAGGGGTGAATCGCCCTCTCTCACGGGATGCGAGCAGATGTGGGATTATATATACAGCGGTGATGCGGCAAAAGCACTGAGCCTTATTGCAGAAAAGGGAAAAGACGGTGCTGTTTACTGTGTCGGCAGCGGAACGTGCAGACCGCTTAAGGAATATGTGGAAGCAATCAGAAAAGAAACAGGCTTTACGGGGGATATCGGATACTTTAAAAAGCCGTATTCCGACAGACAGGTTATGTATCTTTGTGCAGATATAAAAGAGCTCTCGGACGATACGGGCTTTGTGCCGACGGTATCTTTTGAAGAGGGCATAAAAAGAACGGTCGAATTCAGAAAAGACAGGTGTAAAGAATGAGAGACTACAAAAAAGAGACGGAGCTGAGAGTCAGCTTCATAAGAAAGACTCTGGAAGAGAGCCACGCCAAGGGAATCGTATTCGGCAACAGCGGCGGCAAGGATTGTGCGCTTGTCGGAATACTTTGTAAGATGGCGTGTGACAATACGGTTTCGATAATGCTTCCGTGCCAGTCGAAGCAGAATTTCGGCAGAGATATGGACGATGCAAAAGCACTTACCGAAAAATTCGGAATTGAATCAAAGGTTATAGATTTGTCAAAGCTGAAGGAGCTGATGACCGAGGCGGTAGGCTCCGTGACCGAGCTTAACAACAGCGCAATAACCAATATAGCTCCGAGACTTCGCATGACGGCGCTGTATACCTACGGAGCCGCAAACTCCATGCTTGTTGCGGGAACGGGCAACCGTAGCGAAAGATATATGGGTTACTTTACAAAATGGGGTGACGGTGCATTTGACTTTAATCCTATTTCCGATCTGACGGTAGGAGAGGTTTACGAATTTCTTGAATTTCTGGAAGCACCGAGATCAATCATTGATAAAGCACCGTCGGCAGGACTTTTTGAGGGACAGACCGACGAAAAAGAAATGGGCGTAACGTATGCGGCGGTTGACAGATACATTCTGACAGGCGAAGCGGATGAAGAGGATAAAAAGATAATCGAGCGTTACTACAATGTAAGCAGACATAAGCGCCGTTTACCGACGGTTTACAAGGATATGGGAGATTAAAAGGGAAGGAAGGTCAGCACAATGACAAAATTTATGGATGAGAATTTTCTTCTCACAACCGAGACAGCAAGAATTCTTTTTAAGGAAGCAGACAAGATGCCTATTTTTGACTGGCACTGTCATCTGTCACCGAAAGAGATTTACGAAAACAAGGAGCCTGACAACATAGCACAGCTGTGGCTTTCAGGCGATCACTACAAGTGGCGTGCAATGAGATCGTACGGCATTGACGAAAAGTACATTACGGGCGATTCGACGGACTATGAAAAGTTTGAAGCCTTTGCAAAGGCGATGCCGTATCTTATCGGCAATCCGTTGTATCATTGGACACATCTTGAGCTTCAGCGTTATTTCGGCATATATGAAACATTGTCGGAAAAGACTGCAAAGAGCATCTGGGAAAAGGCTAACGAAAAGATCAGAGCAGGCGGATTCACACCGAGAGAGCTTATCGAAAAATCAAACGTAAAGTGCGTCTGCACAACGGATGATCCTGCCGACACGCTGGAATATCACGAGCTTATCAGAAAAGAAAACTTTTCGTGCAAGATATTGCCTGCATTCAGACCCGACAAGGCACTCAACATCGAGCTTGCGGGCTTTTTGCCGTGGCTTCATCAGCTTGAAGCAACAGCAGGCGAGGTCATCGACAGCTTTGCGGCACTCAAGGCAGTTCTCAAGGACAGAATCAGATTCTTTGAGGAAATGGGATGCAGAGCAAGCGATCAGGCTTTCTCATACGTACCGTTTGAACCGTCGGATGACATCGAGCTGGAGCTTATCTTCTCAAAGGCAATTGCAGGCGAAAAGCTCAGTCAGACGGAAATTGACAAATACAGAACGGCACTTATGCAGTTCCTTGCAGGCGAGTATGCAAAGCTCGGCTGGGCGATGGAGCTTCATATGGGTCCGATGAGAAATAACAATACAAAGATGTTCAAGGCGATAGGACCCGATACGGGATTTGATTCTATCGGTGACGATCAGATCGCCTTTAAGCTTTCCAGATTCCTTGACAGTATGGCAGAAAAGGATCTTCTGCCCAAAACAGTTCTGTTCACACTCAATCCCAAGGACAATTACGTTCTCGGTTCGATGCTCGGCAACTTCCAGTCAAGCGAAACAGGCAGCAAGATCCAGTTCGGATCAGGCTGGTGGTTCAACGATAACATCGACGGTATGACAGAACAGATGAAGGCTCTCGGCAATCTCGGATGTCTCGGCAAGTTTGTCGGAATGGTTACCGATTCACGTTCCTTCCTGTCATATCCCCGACACGAGTATTTCCGCAGAATCCTTTGCAAGCTGATCGGCGAGCTTGTCGAGGGCGGACAGTATCCTTTCGATGAGGAAACACTTACAAAGATCGTTTGTGACATCTCCTTCAACAATTCGGCAGAATACTTCGGTCTGGAGTGCTGACTGTGCAGAACATAGAAAATAATATTTTTTACTTCACCAAAACGCACGAGTGGGTCAGATTTACGGATAACGGAACGGCATTTGTCGGAGTGACCGAATATCTGACCGAAAAGAAAAAGACGGCATCGTTTATCAATCTTTGTGACGAGGGCGATTATCTTAACGCAGGCGACACGGCAGGCGATATCGAGTATTCAAAGGGTATTGCCGACATATACTCGCCTGTTTCGGGAACGGTCGAAAGAGTAAACGATGATGTGTTGAATCATCCGGAAAAGATAGGCTTTGATCCGTACGGCAGCTGGCTTATAGAGCTTTCGGAACCGATGATAAGACGCCGTCTGCTGACCGAAAAAGAATATAAAGAATATATTGACTGTGAGGAACAGTTTGATGATTAAAGAAGAAATTCTGAAAAAGGCACAGGAAGTGGTACCGTCAAAGCGACAACTGCTTTGGCAGGAAACAGGCTTTTACGGACTTTACAGCTTCGGTATGAATACCTTTACCGATTCCGAGTTCGGAAGCGGCGGCGAAAGTCCCGAGCTTTTTGATCCCGAAGACCTCAATGTCCGACTCTGGGCAAAGGCTGCAAAGATGGCAGAGATGAAAGGTGTTCTGCTGACCGTAAAGCACTATGACGGATTTTGCCTGTGGCCGAGCGAATATACAAACCATTCGGTAAAAAACAGTCCTTGGAAAAACGGCGAGGGCGACCTTGTAAAAGAGCTGTCGGATGCGTGCCGTGAAAACGGATTGAAGTTCGGAATTTTTATCTCACTTTGGGATAAGCACGATCTTCGTTACGGCACGGGCGAAGAGTACGATAAGTTTTTCAAAAATCAACTTCGTGAGCTTCTTACAAATTACGGAGATATCTTTATGGTGTGGCTTGACAACACCTGTGTGCCGGGCAAAAAGGGCAGACGTCAGTCGCACGATATGGAGGGGATTTACGCTCTTATCAGGGAGCTGCAGCCCGATGCGGTAATAGGCGGAGCAGGACCCGATGTCAGATTTTCGGGCAACTATGTCGGCGTATGCCGTAAGGCGGAATGGAGTGTTGTTCCGTATTATTATGCACCCGGAGCCATGCAGAAGGATGATGTAAAACCACCGAGAAAGGTAAGCTTTACCGATCTTGATCTGGGTTCGCGCAAAAAGATCAGAAAGGGTCACAGGCTTATATGGTTCCCGTCAGAGACCGTTATGCCGATGCGAAAAAGCTGGTTTTATCACGAATATGAAATGTATGACGCAAAACCGTTGTCAAAGATAGTGGATACGTGGTATAATACCGTCGGAGGCAATTCCTGCTTTATGCTCGGAATCAGTCCCGACAAAAACGGCAAGATCCCGCCGCAGGATGCCGAAACATTACTTTCGGTCGGAGCACAGCTTCAGATCGACTTCAACGAGGATCTGGCACTTGATTCTCTGATGTCGGCATCGTCAAGCGAAAAGGGATGCGGACCCGAAAACGTACTTCTGGCTGACAGGGATCTTTATTGGAAGTCGTCAGCGGATGATGAAAACCCGTGGATAATGATAGACCTGACGGATGATTATGATATCGACAAGGTTGTCATTACCGAGCATATCAGAACAGGTCAGCACGTAGAAGAGTTTACGCTGTACGGTATGGTGAACGATGAGTGGCAGAAGCTGTCCGAGGGTACGGTTATCGGATACAAACGAATTTGCCGTTTTCCCGAGGTCAGGGTGCAGTATATGAAGCTCGTTATAGAAAAATCAAGAGGCCCCGTCTCTAT
Source organism: Clostridia bacterium (assembly GCA_017397655.1). Taxonomy (GTDB): domain Bacteria; phylum Bacillota; class Clostridia; order Oscillospirales; family Acutalibacteraceae; genus UBA1425. Next base: position 71,544 of record JAFQIG010000013.1, read on the forward strand.
TGAAAGGCTGGAGGCATACTGATTTGAAAATACTGTACGAGGACGAATATATAATTGTGTGCATAAAGCCTTCGGGAGTTGTTTCGGAAGACAACGGTAAAGAGGACTGTATGCCGCATCTTATAAGGCAGTACGCTGACGGTGAGATAGCTGTTATCCACCGACTTGATAAAAATGTCGCAGGAGTAATGGTGTATTCCAAAAACGCTTCTACGGCAGGCAAGCTTACGGAATCGTTTCGTGACAGCGGCGAAAAGATATATCTGACGGTAGTATCGGGTAATCCCGATGACTGCGGCGAGCTTAACGATCTTTTGTTTCACGATTCAAAGGTGAACAAAACCTATGTTGTAAAGCGTGAAAGAAAGGGTGTCCGCAAGGCGGCGCTTCAGTACGAGAAACTCGGTACAGTCGAATGTGATGACGACTGCATATCTCTTTTGAGGGTAAAGCTTCTGACAGGACGCACGCATCAGATCAGAGCACAGTTTTCGTCACGTAAAATGCCGGTTGCAGGTGATGCACGCTACGGCAGCAGGATCAAATGTCCTACGGCATTATGGTCTTACAGCTTAAGCTTTGTGCATCCCGTAACAGGTGAAAGGATGAGCTTTTCACAGCTTCCCGATAAGGTTTTTCCGTTCAGCAAATTTGATGTAATTGTAAAGGAGACAGAATTATGAAGAAGTTTATTTCGGTTTTACTCAGCGTTATCATGGCATTTTCTGTTTTGCCCGTAATGTGCTTTGCGGCAGAAGAGGATGCAAACGAAAATCTCCCCATGATTTTTGTAACAGGTATCGGTCAGACTTTTTCGTTTATGGAAAATGAAGACGGATCTGATACTTTTCCCTACAAATATACGGACGAAAACGGTGAAATGAAGGAAAGAATCATTCCCTTCAACAACAGAGGTAATATTCTTAACTTTGACATCGATCTTGTTCTCGACAATCTTTTTTCTAACCCCAAGGCAACCATTAAGGCACTCGGAGTTATCGGACAGATTCTTCTTTCTCTTGTCCTGAATACATATGTCATCAGCAATAAAAATTTTGCAGAGGTTGCAAGAGAGCTGTTCTATCTCAATATTCCCGATGAAAACGGTAAGCTTCCCGAAGAGGTTGTAACTCCGTTCTATACCTATCCTGTTTCTCAGTATAATGAGGATGCAAAAGACAGATTTGACAGAACTGTTCCGCATCCCGAGCTTATCGAAGCTTACGGCAAGGACAGAGTTTTCTGCTTTAACTATGTACCGTTCGGAAGCATTGAAAATCTTGCTGACAGCCTTAACGATTACATCAATAATGTTCAGACAAAGTACTTCCCCGGCAAAAAGGTTATTCTTGTTCCCATGAGCATGGGTGCCGCAACCGTCAGCCGTTACCTTTACAAGTACGGTGCAGAGGGTGATGTTGCAAAGGTTATCAGCGTTGTCGGATGCTGGGACGGCAGCGATGTTTTCGCAGACCTTGTTGAAGGAAAGTATGCAGACAACTCTGCAGACATCTTCTACGGCGAGCTTCTTGAATCTCTTCTCGGTGACGATGTTACGGTAAGCCTTGTTAAGATCGTTCTTCGTATGCTTTCAAAGAAGAGACTTACAACTCCTCTTGTCAGAAATCTTGTAAAGATCCTTTGTGACGAGGTTATCCTCAGATCTTCCACAATGGTAGCACTTATTCCGAGCGACAGATATAAGGCAATCAGAGATGTTTACCTTACACGTCCCGGATACGAAAAAGTTCTTGCGGATGCAGACAAGTATTACGAAGCACAGTCCTCTCTCAAGACAACACTCAGAAACCTTGAAGAAACAGTAGGCACAGAGTTCTACTTTATCTCAGGTTACGGACTTCCCTTCGGTTCGGTCACGACTGATTACGCTTTCTTTAAGTGCTTTGAAACTGCAGGCACAACAAACTCCGACGAAATCATTCAGATCGAATCCACAACAATAGGTGCAACAGCAGTTGCTGCAGGTACACAGTTCTCCAAGGATTACCTTGATAAGGCAGAAGAAAACGGCACTGCAAAGTATATCTCTCCCGACAAGTCCGTTGACCTTTCCACAGCAGCATTCCCGGATCGTTGCTTCCTCTTCTATCAGCAGAAGCACGAACTTGAATACAACAACGTAGCTATCGACACGGTTCTTGAAATTGCAAAGGGTAACGTTAAGGATGCTTATCACGATCCCGAGAATTATCCGCAGTTCAACGGCTTCAGAAACCTTAAGAACTATAACGGCTATGTAGAGTTTGCAACAAACATCATCAATGATGAGATTGCATTCGATGACGGAACAGACAGAAAGTATTCCGACATCCTCGGTGAGGCTTACGCTGATGTAAAGACAGAAGCGGAAGGCTTTATGACAAGATACAACACAATGAAGGCAACAACCGTTATTGATGTTGAATCCGATGCAAAGCTTCTTGAGGATTTTGAAGAGTTCCGCACACAGACACTCAGAAAGCTCGGTGTCGAGACAGAGGAAAAGGCAAATCCCGTAAAGGATTTCTTTGAAAACGGAATCATCAAATTCAGCGATTTCCTTGAATCAATAACGGGACCTAAAGGCCTTCCCGATCTTATCTTTTAATTGAATAATTCGGTATGGGTTCGGACAGACTTCGGGAAAGGTGACGAGATGACGTGTTCTTTGACCCGAAGCTGTACAAAGGTACTGCGAGAGGGCAAAACTTAGACAAACGCACATACATAGACAAAAAACAGCGAAATTTCATTATGAAAAATCGCTGTTTTTATGTTTAATTCAGCTTGTCGAGTGACTTTGATATTTTATGTGCGTGTTCTCGGTGCTTTATCGACAGTCTGAGGAGTCCTACAGGATTGTTTTCTGCAGGGCTCCTTTAACTTTTGCGTTTCTTCGGAACGAAACTGTTGTTTTCGGGAATGAAGAAGCGCCGAAACGGTGGGAGATATGTTGAAAATAAAGAAAAAAGTGTTATAATTTAATTACAAACAGAAAGGAGTGTTACAAATGAAAAAAGCAATATCCATCCTGCTTTGTGTAATTATGGCATTTTCGGTTTTTCCTGTTATGAGTCTTGCGGCAGACAACAATAAAAACTTGCCCATGATTTTTATGACGGGCATCGGCCAGACGGTTTCGTACGTTGAAAAGAAAAACGGCAAAAGCGATTTTTCGTACAAGAGTATCGATGAAAACGGCGAATTTAAAACAGATATTATCAAATACAATAAGTCGGGAAACATAATCAATTTCGGTGATTTGGGAGCGATACTTAAAAGCCTGCTCAACAAGGAGTCCATACCTGCGTTGACACAGTTTTTGTTTTCTCTTATATGCGGAAAGTATATGATTGATTATGACGATTTAGGAGCATTGGCAAGAGAACTTTTCCGTCTCAATATTTCTGATGAGAACGGAAAGCTCCCCGAAGAGGTCGTAACGCCGTTCTACACATATCCCGTCAAGGAGTATAACGAGGATGCAAGAAACAGATTTAACAAAACCGTTCCGCATCCCGAGCTTATCGAAGCATACGGTGAGGACAGAATTTTTTGCTTCAATTATTCGCCTTTCGGCAACATTGACACGCTTGCCGAAGAGCTTAACAATTACATCAATAATGTGCAGGAAGAATACTTCCCAGGCCAAAAGGTTATACTTGTTCCGATGAGTATGGGTGCCGCACCTGTCAGCCTATATCTCAACAAGTACGGCGATCAGGGTGATGTTGCAAAGGTCATCAGCGCCGTTGGATGCTGGGACGGCAGCGATGCTTTTGCGGATATTGTCGAGGGTAAGTATGCGGAAGATTCGTCATTGATTTTTTATTCTAATCTGCTTGGAAATTACTTTGATGAGGCTACAACGGCAGCTTTGCAGGTGCTTTTTCATCTGTTCTCAAAGGATAAACTGATGACTCCGCTTGTGCGCAATGTTGTAAATGCGCTTCGTGATGAGGTAATTCTCAAATCCTCTACAATGACGGCACTTATACCGAGTTCAAGATATGAAGCTATCAGAAATACATATCTTATACGTCCCGGTTATGAGGATGTTCTTAAAGCAGCCGATGCGTATTACAACGCTCAGAAAGAGCTGAAGAACACGATGAAGACTCTTAACAGGACAGTCGGTACAGAGTTTTATTTTATCGCAGGGTACGGACTTCCCTTCGGAGAGGTAACCTCCGAGTATACATTTTTCAAGTGCTTCGAGTCTGCGGGAGTTACAAACTCTGACGAAATTATACATATCGGTTCAACGACCGTCGGCGCTACATCGGTTACTGCAGGTACTCGGTTCTCCGATGCGTACATCGAGAACGCAAAGGCAAACGGCACATATAAATATATCTCACCCGACAAATCTGTTGACCTGTCAACGGCAGTATTCCCCGATCATTGCTTTGTATTCTACGAGCAGAAGCACGAGCTGGAGTATAACAATGTTGCCATCGACACCATTCTTGAAATTGCAAAGGGCAACATCAAGGATATTCATTACAACGAGGAAAAGCTTCCTCAGTTCAACGAAAGAAGAAATCTGAAGGATTACAATAATTACTACCGTACGGCAACAGCCCTTATAGGCGATGCGGTTGCATATGGCGACAAAACCGACAGACATTATTCCGACATACTCGGCGAGGATTACGAAGCCTTCAAGGCAGAGGCGGAGGCTCTTGTCGCTGAGGGTGATGCAATGACGTCAACAACGGTTATTGATCCCGAAAGCGACGATAAGGTTATCGAAAAGTTCCGTGTATTCCATGAAAAAGTATTTGCAACGGCTGATCCGCCGAAAAAGAGCATCGAGGATAAATTTGAAGATGCAAAGAATAATGCAGGCAATGCCATAAAGAGCTTCTTTGCTCCGATATTAAAGAAGCTCAATCAGGCTATATTTGAAAAAACAGGTCCCAAGGGTATTCCGGATCTTATCTTTTAATCAGAGGTGTACCGAGGCTTACGATGTTGAGTCTCGGTTTTCTTGCCGACCATCAACAAAATGAATCGCCGGGTCTGAAATTCCATATAAAAGAAAATCAAAAAAATTTTGAAAAAAGTGTTGACTTTTTCTGAAAATGCTGTATAATACTACAAGTAAACGAACTTCAGAGTCGTTACGTTATTGGGGAATAGTGTAACGGTAGCACGACAGACTCTGACTCTGTTTGTTGGGGTTCGAATCCCTATTCCCCAGCCAAAATCCGACAAGTTTCGACTTGTCGGATTTTTTTATCCGGATCAGCTTTTTCTGAACAGAATAAAACCCGGCGGATTTTTTCGAGAATCCGTCGGGCTTTTGATTATAACTTATTATTTAGCAACTACATCAGCATAGAAGTTGTCGATTGCTGCATAGAAATCCTCTACGCCGCCGTCGTTCTTGATAACGTAGTCAGCCATTTTTTCGGTTTCGGAAGTGTGGAAGATCTTTTCTTCACCTTCGTCAAACTCTCTGAGCTTTTCTACAGAGTTGCCGTCTCTGGCAGAGCCTCTGGCAAGCATTCTGGAATAACGAACCTCGTCGTCAGAGATAACGATGTCAACAAGAACAAAATCGTCACCGAAAGCGCCTTTGAGATACTGTACATCGGAAAGGGGACGGATACCCGATACAAGGAATACGGGAGCGCCTGATTCCTTGATCTTTTTAACGATCTGCTCGGGGAAGAATGTCTGGCCGAATTCGCCCATATATTTCTGAGATGTCTTATGAAGATTCTCTCTTGTCAGCTCAAGACCGTCTTTTGCTGCAAGCTCTCTTACAATATCACCGATGGAAACCATGGGGAGATTGTACTTTTTTGCAATGTATTCGAGGAAGAAATCTTTACCTGTGCCGTTTTTACCGACTGCTGCTAATACCATAATTGTAACCTCCGTTGTTTAGTATTATCAGTATACCAAAGATTTTTATGCTTGTCAAATAATAGCGTTTACAATTTCGCAATAAAAAAGTTACGGGATGTTATTTTTTTATCGATGAAAAGCAGTTGAATTTGAATAATGTTTGTGTTAGAATATAAACGGTTGCAAAACGGATCGGACGGGACGAGCCGATGTGATTTGCGATATTCAAAAAATATCAAAGGGGAATGTTAATATGATTAAGCGCGTGAGTGCGCTCCTTCTGGCATTGGTTGCCGTTTTTTCATTTGCATCGTGCGACAAGGGGGATGACGTAACAGGCAGTGAGCCGCTTATAACGGAAACAATGGTTGAAACGGTTGCCGAAACAACGACGGAAACCGTATCCGAGACACCTGTTACCGAAGCAACAACTCTTCCGGTTGAGACAGCGACCGCGACAACAACCGAACCTGTCGAGGTTACCGAGACAACGGCGGCACAAAAGGATATCGGACCGCTGATGGAACAGTATGTTATCAATAAAATTTCCGACGGCTCATACACAATGAGATTCAAGCAGCTCGGCGTCAGACTGATAACAACGATCGACGGCAGTAACAGCGTTATCGAAAGCAACGCTTCCGGTATATTGCAGATCACGTTGATTGCAAAGGACGGCAGATACTTTATGCTTGTTCCGACGACCAAAAAGTATGTCGAAATGTCAGCGGAGGAGTACGCCGAACAGGCAGCTTCATTCAACAATGTATCTGTCAGCTTTGAGGGGATAAAGCTTATCGGACAGGGCGAAGAAACAATTATGGGTGTCAACTACCAAACGGAAACGTATGATGAAGGGGAAAGAGGAACCGTTACCTACTTCTTTACGGAAGACGGACTCAAAAAGCTTCGTTCCGTAAAGGATGGCAAGACTAACGATGTGGATACATTTGAGATTTCTTCTGATGTCGATCTGTCGGTTTTTGAGATTCCCGACGGATACAGACAGGTTGATGATCCGGGTCAGGTAATGTTACCTTAAAATAAAAGAAGTTAAAAAGAAAGGCGGCGGCAGGTGCTGCGGCACTAAGCCTTACATTATGATGAAAAAAGTTCTTGCAGTAGTAATACTGGTAATTGTAATTCTGGGAATAATGCTTGCGGTTGCAAAGTTTCATTCTCCCGCTGACAACGAAACAGTTGTTACCGTTACCGAAACGGCAACAGTAACGGAGGCGGCAGAAACAACGGAAATTACAACGGAAATTACAACAGAAGCCGTAACAAACCCTGTGCAGACAATCCCGAACAAAGCACCGGACACATCGGCAACACAGTCTGCTTCAACGGCGGCTCCGTCAACAACGGTTCCGACTACACAACCGACCACGGAGTCCACAACTCAGCCGACTACGGAGTCTACTACCGAATCAACAACTGCGCCCACAACTGCACAAAAGCCTCAGGGTACCGCAGAGCTTCTGAATTCAAGCGTTCTCGGTCCCATCAACAGCGGTTCGTATACAATGACCATCAGCGCATTCGGTAAGGACAAGAGTCCCGATGATAAGCTGATCAAAACTGTCAGCGGCGGCAAAACGGCTTTCTGGTTCTCTGTTCCTGCGGCTAATATGGCGTTTAAGATTTTCCCGCAGGACGGCAAGTATTATCTTGCTACCGAAACAATGTATTGCGAACTGACAAAGGAACAGTACGATACGGGATGTGCGACGTTCAACAGGGGAATGTACAATTTCTCCGGACTTAATTATCAGAAGACCGAAACCGTCCGTGAAGGACTTTCGTTCTATACCTGCGAACACTTCAAGACTTCGGACGGCACCGATTGCGTGCTTTGGTACAAGAATAATCAGCTCCAGAAGCTGGAGGTTGTGATTGACGGTGCTTCCCAGTCTCTTCCGATGACCGTTTCTTCATCGGTCAATCAGAATTATTTTACTCTCTCAGCAGAGCTTCAGGAGAGTGATTACGAAACACTTAAAGCTTATATGGATCTTGCACAGCTTTTCTTCTAAACAATTTATAGGAGTGTAATTTATGAAAAGATTTTTATCGTTGATTTTGGTAGCGGCTCTTACTCTTTCGCTCGCACTCGCTCTCGGCGCTTGCGGCAAAAATAAGGAGACCGACAATACAACTGCGGCTGACAGCGCTGTTTCCGGTGAAGCGGCGGATGTCGCGATATCGGAAGAAGAATCCGTAAGCAAGGTTGTACATACAACCAACGAGCATTATGAAGAGGATTATGAGGAACTCACTCTTCCGCCTGCAATCTCAACAACCAAGGCAAACGAGACCACAACGGCAAAGTCGGATACATCAACAACTACAAAGAAAACAGAGTCAAAGGTAACCACCACAAAGCAGTCTCTCGTTACAACAACTGCACCCACAACAAAGCCGACGACAACAAAGCCGACTACTACCAAAAAAGGTGATGAACCGACCTCTTTGATCGAGATCGACACCAATCTTTTTTCACAGACCGAGATTTTTACAACAATTGCAAATAACATTCAAGACGAATACGTAGGCTTCGGCGGAGTAAACGAGATAACGGAAGTTCCGAGACCTAACGTTACATATTATGATAAGTTTGTTACAGATGTATTGGCAAGCGGTAATTACACAATGACAATGCAGACCACACAGGAAGGTACAACTGTATCCTTCACGCTTTTCCGCGACGGTGAAAAGACTGCTTACAAGGGTGAGACAAACTATAACGGTATAGCGATGTCATTCAGATTTTTCCAGGACGGAGACACGGGCTACATTGTTCTTCCGTTTATCAAGTCGTACTTCAGGCAGGAAACTGCAGAAGGATTTTCTGACGGATTCAATGATGCGCTTGACGATGTTAACGACATCATCAGTATGAATAACCTGCAGTACTGCGGTGTAAGATCGGGCACAGGTTATGTCTGCGAAATGTATAAGGATACAGAGAATAACATCGGCTACAACTACTATTTCAGCAGCGAAGGTCTTACAAAGATTGAAGCGGTAGATATGGCATCGGGCGAAAAGAACACCCAGACCTGTGCGCTTAAAGCAGGTGTAGAGGACAACGGCGTATTCAAGAAGCCTTCGGGATACAAAGAGGTCAACGCAGAAGAGCTTGAACAGGCGCTTTCAGGCATGGTATCATGACAGTATTAATAACAGGCGCGTCGGGCGGCATCGGAAAAGCTGTCGCCCGGCTTTTTGCGCAAAAGGGATATAATGTAGCGATCGGTTATAACAGAGGAAAGGACAGCGCTGAGGCACTGTGCCGCGAGCTTTGCGACAGCGGATACAGCGCAAAGGCTTTCTGTGCGGATGTGTCGGATTCTTCGGCAGTTCGTGAAATGTTCAAAAGAATAAATGAAGCCTTCGGCGGAGTGGATGTACTTGTCAATAATGCGGGTATAGCACAGCAAAAGCTTTTTACCGACATAACCGATGAGGATTTTGACAGGATGTTCTCGGTCAACGTCAAGGGTGTGTTTAACTGTTGCCGTGAAGCAATTCCGTATATGGTGAACCGAAAAAACGGCAGAATCATCAATGTTTCATCTGTCTGGGGAATAAGCGGAGCCTCTTGCGAGGTGCATTATTCGGCATCAAAAGCGGCGGTTATCGGTCTGACAAAGGCGTTGGCAAAGGAGCTGGGACCGTCGGGAATATGTGTCAATTGCGTGGCTCCCGGTGTCATTGATACACCGATGAATTCCTGTTTTGACAGCGATACAATGACATCGCTGAAGGAGGAAACTCCCCTTATGAAAATAGGTACACCCGATGATGTTGCAAAAGCCGTGATGTTTTTTGCATCCGAGGATTCGTCGTTTGTGACGGGTCAGGTGCTTTGTACGGACGGCGGCTTTATTGTGTGACATTCATAAAAGCGACGCTGACTTTTTGGGCAAAACAACAAAATTCTGTTAAATGGTGTTTTTGGAGTTTATTTACTTAAAAAATGTCTGAAAAGTTATTGCAATTTTAATGATTTTATGTTAAACTTCAATAAGTAATATGTTGATAACTTTTTGTGGGAGGAATATTAATGGCAGCTACTTGTCCTAAATGCGGTGGAAAGCTTAAGATCACAGACTGGAAACCCGACTGTCCGCATTGCGGTGTAAATATGGTCTATTACGGTATGGAGGAACGCTTGCTTCTTGACGCTGATAAGGCAGAGGCAGAGCATGCCCGTATGCAGCCGAGAGTAGACCGTCTTAAGGCTTCTTTTATCGGTTCAAAGCTTGCAATCGCCCGTATCGTTTTCAGCTTTATTCCGATTCTCGGTGTTCTTTTGCCGCTTGCAAAGTTTTCTTTTAATGCACCTTTTGCAGCAGCAGACGTGGCAAATGTAAATGCCATTTCCATTTACACTCTTATTTCAGAGCACCTTGATTTTGATGCACTTTTGTCAATGCTCGGATCTGAGGTTTTCGGAACAACATTTATTTTCTTTGCAGCATCACTCGTATGTCTGCTTTTGTCGGTTGTCGGAATTCTGGCTCATCTTATTCTCCTTACGCTTGCTTGCTCACCGAAGGGCAAGGCACGCAATATGACTCTCGGAATCATCAACATTCTGCTTCCCGTTATTTCCTGCGTTTTGTTCTATCTCTTCTCTCAGAATATTATGGCTCTTTTCCCGTCAGTAGTTACGGCTTCTTCTATCGGTTGGGGTATTTTCGTCTATATCGGTCTGCTTGTTGTAAGCCTTGTTGTTGATATGCTTACATTCAAACAGGGTATTGATGTCAAGTATAAACCTTGCTTCGTTGGTAATATTCCTGCCGAAGAGTATTTCAAGCTCGTTGATGACGGTGTTCCGCTTGAAAAGATCAGGGCTGTTATGGCTGAAAGAACAGCTGAAAAGGAAGCTGAAGAAGCTGCTGCCGAAGCTGAAAAGGAAACAGTCAACGCATAATAACAATCAGCAATCCGCAGTTACCGAAAGGTGATTGCGGATTTTTTTAATTCTGTTTTATGCAAATTGACGTGAAAGCATTGATTTGATATACTTTCATTATAAATAAACGTTCGGGTGATGTTATGTTTAAAAAAACTATGATATTTTTGCTTGTGGTTGCGATGACGGTGCCCACGCTGTTTATCGGTGCTTTTGGCGAAAGCGTTGAAAAGCCGGCGTTCGATGCCGACGCTGAACACTATTATATCGGTGTCAGCGATGAGACGGGCGTGCTCGGTATGAGAGTTAGTATCAATGCTCCTGTTTGTGCCGTGTCATTTTGTATGCCGACTAATTCCGTCAGCGGAAAATTTTCGGCAAATCTGTCTGTTTACAGGTGGGAAAAGGATCTTACAACGACTATGTCGGTATCACCGCTTGCAACACACCGCTTTACGGCGCTTGTTGATAATGCCGTAAACAAGCTGATGTTTGACGAAATTTCGTCCGGTGAATATTTCTTCTGTATCGAAAAAACCGACGGTAATGTCGGATGCTGGGCACGGCATGACAATAAGGTGAGTCTCGGATTTGCCTATTCCGAAACAAGAGAGATCGAAGCGGAGCTTGAGATGTATCTGACATTTACAGATTCAGCGGATTCCTGCTTTTCAGAAGTAGAGAGTATATATGATTCTTTCGGAGATGCTCCGAAATACGATGAAATAACCGACGATCAGACAGATCTTTCGGGATACAACCTGGAGGAAAGTCTGTATCTGAAAAACGACGTTATGCCCGATACCTGGGTATTCACGGATTCTCTCGGTAGAAAGGCACTGACTGCAAAGGATGTAGGTCCTGTCAGAGATGACAAGACGCTCGCTCTTTTTTACTGGACCTGGCACAAGGGTCAGGGCGAGGGCAGAACGCCGTTCAACAATCAGCAATTTCTTGACAAGCTCGTATCTGAGGGTGTTGACCTGTCAACGGTAGTCAACAACTACGATTACGAGGGGTGGCCTGTGGGTAATTATCATCATTTCTGGGATGAGCCGATTTACGGATATTACAAAACAAATGACAAGTGGGTGCTCAGAAAGCAGTCGGAAATGCTGTCAAATGCGATGGTAGATACAATTTTTACCGACAACACAAACGGTCAGATGACGTGGCGTGACAGTTATATTCCTCTTTACGAGACGTGGTCAAAGGCACAAAAAGACGGTGTATTAACTCCCAAAGTGTCATTTATGCTTCCGTTCTGGTCAAGCGATGATGCAATAGCACAGATGGAAATGCTCTACAGCGATATTTACAGACCGGGCAAATACCGTTCACTCTGGTACACCCTTGACAAAAAGCCTATGCTTATGGCATGGCAGAGTTCGCTTGATGAATCGAAAAATCTTCACAAAGAGATTGCATCGTTCTTCACGTTCAGAAACAACTACTCCGGATACATCAACAAAGATCCGCAGTATCTGCAGTGGAGCTGGCTGTCGGTATATCCTCAGACGGTTTATTATAAAAATCTTATTGACAAGTGGCAGAACAATCCCGAACAGGTAGCTGTCGGTGTTGCACAGAATCACAATTACGTAACGAAACAGCTTTGTGCAATGAACGGAGAAAACATCACCGGCAGAACATATACGTCAAAAGGCTACGATACAAGAGAGAATGCCGTTCTGTACGGAGCGAATTTTGAGGAGCAGTTTAAATTTGCTCTTGACGTTGACCCGCAGGTGATCTTTGTAACGGGCTGGAACGAGTGGATCGCAGGAAGATATGAAGAATGGCAGGGTGTCAAAAACGCATTTCCCGATCAGTACAATGCCGAAAACAGCCGTGATATCGAGCCGTCAAGAGGGGTTCTCGGTGACGCATACTATTATCAGTTTGTAAACTTTGTCAGACAGTATAAGGGCGTACGTGAAAATCCCTTGCCCGGTCTTAAAAAGACTATCGACATCAAAAAGGATGCTTCGCAGTGGTCGGACGTTACACCGTACTTTGCATCGTATATCGGAAACACGGGTGATCGTGAAGCAGAGGGCTACGGAGATCTTTACTACACCGACTATTCGGGAAGAAACGATATTATCGGCACGCAGATGGCACGTGATGACGATAATATTTATATTCTTGTTGAATGTGCCGATGATATTACTCCGTATACCGACAAGCTGTGGATGAATATTTATCTTGATACAGATCGGACAAACGAAGGCTTTGAAAGCTTTGATTATGTTATCAACAAAAAGACTCCCGAATCAGACAGCATAACGACGCTTGAACGCTTTACGGGTAACGGCTACGAGAGCGAGACTGTTGCCAAGATAAATTACAGCGTTGACGGCAGATATCTGCAGGTCTGTGTTCCGAAAGAATTGCTCGGTATCAGCGGTTATGATTTTACGGTTGATTACTGTATTACCGACAATGTTCACGACGAGTCCGACGGAAAGTTCACAACAGACAGCGATTATGAATACTCGGTATTCAGCGGTGATATACTGAATTTTTACACATCGGGCGATGTTGCACCGGGCGGAAGATTCAAATACCGTTATGAAAGCACCGAAGAATACAGCGTAGAGATCAAAAATCTGCCGAAAACCGAATACTATTATAGAGAAAGCTTTGACAGTAACGGACTTGTGGTTTCTGTAACATACTCTGACGGTACAAGTGAGGAGCTGACTGACGGCTTTACGCTGTCGGGAACGGAAAATCTCAAATACGGCGAGAATGAAATAACCGTAACAAAAGGAGCAAAGTCGGCATCCTTTACCGTAGAGGTAAAGTATAAGTGGTGGCAATGGATAATTGTTATACTGCTGTTCGGATGGTTGTGGTATTGATATGAAAGTAATTGCAAGAATTCATACGGATTTTACGTCAAAATTCGGAATACCCCGTCAGAGCTCGCTTGTACAAGAGCTTGAAGGAACGGTAATATTTGAACCTGAATACAGAAATCCCGAGTCCTTGCGTGGCCTTGACAGCTTTACGCACATCTGGCTGCTGTGGGAATTTTCGGCTAACGACAGACAGGACTGGTCACCGACCGTCAGACCGCCGAGGCTCGGCGGTAACAAAAGAGTCGGCGTATTCGCAACACGTTCACCGTTCAGACCGAATCCGATAGGTATGTCCTGTGTAAAACTTACGGGAATCGAAAAAACAGACAGCTTCGGTACGGTATTACACGTCAGCGGTGCGGATATTCTTGACAACACACCGATCTATGATATCAAGCCGTATCTGCCGTATGTCGATTCACATCCCGAAGCATCAAACGGTTTTGCTCTCGCCGAAAAAGAGGGAAGCCTTAAAGTTAATTTCCCGACAGAGCTGTTGCGGCAGATTCCGACAGCAAAGCACGATGCACTTATTGCTGTTCTGTCACAGGATCCGAGACCTTCTTATCAGGAGGATGAAAACAGAGTTTACGGTATGGAATTTGCGGGATTCGATGTCCGCTTTACGGTTAAGGATCGGGTTCTGACGGTTACCGAAATATCAGAAATCAGTCATAACATTAATGATTAAAATGTACTGTGATTGCAATAACTCCTTGACATATCGCGCCAATTTATTTATTATATATGTAAACAATATAAAGAGAAAGAAGTGTTTTGCGTGGATAAAAAGTACGAGGCATTATTTACCCCGTGGAAGATAGGTAATGTCGAGATCAAAAACAGAATAGTTATGTGCCCCATGGGCGGTACATCGCTGTTCGGTTGGATGGAGCCTAACCACTTCGATAAGGAAGCTGCAGCATTCTTTATCGAAAAGGCAAAGAACAATGTCGGTCTTATCATTCCCGGTATTGCTCCCATCAGAGATACCTTCTTCGGTAAGTGGCTCTATCAGGGCGAAAAGAAGTTTGACGAGCTTAAAGAGTTTATGGATGAAATTCATAAGTACGGCGCAAAGCTGTTTATCCAGATAACTGCAGGTATGGGTCGTTCATGGGCGATTCCGACACCTCTTGTAATGGTTCACAACAATCCTGTTATCAGAGCAATCGCAAAACCCATCATTGACACGGCTCACGAGCTGGCAAGTCCCAGCGCTCTTCCTTCGCGTTGGTCTGACAAGATCACCTGTCCCGAAATGACAATAGAGCAGATTGAAGAGATTGTTGAAGCTTTTGCAAAGACTGCTGCTCTTTGCCAGAAGGCAGGCGTTGACGGTATCGAGGTTCATGCTGTTCACGAGGGATATCTTCTTGACCAGTTCACACTTCCCTATACAAACAAGCGTACGGATAAGTACGGCGGATCGTTTGAGAATCGTTACCGTTTTGCAACCGATATCGTAAAGGCAATCAAGGAAAGATGCGGTAAGGACTTCCCTGTATCGCTTCGTTATTCCGTACAGTCAAAGGTAAAGGATTTCTGTGTAGGTGCAATTCCCGGTGAAGAATATACGGAAATCGGCAGAACTATGGAAGAGAGCGAAAGAGCTGTTAAGTATCTTCAGGATGCCGGCTATGATATGCTCAATGCCGATAACGGTACATATGACTCCTGGTACTGGGCGCATCCGCCTATGTATATGCCTCAGAACTGTAACCTTGAGGACGTTGCTCATATCAAGAAGTTCGTTGATATCCCTGTTGTCTGTGCAGGACGTATGGAACCCGATGTCGGTGCAGAAGCTATCGCAGAGGGTAGAATCGACGCTATGGGTATTGCACGTCAGTTCCTTGCTGACGATCAGTGGATTACAAAGCTCATCGAAGAGCGTCTTGAGGACATCCGTCCTTGTATCTGCTGTCACAATGCCTGCTTCAACATGGCAAAGTATAAGGGAACCGCAAACCAGCAGAGTATTCCCGATACAAGCCACATCGCACGCTGTGCTCTTGATCCCAGAGTCATGCAGTCCAAGAAGTATAAGATCGTTCCCGCCAAGAAGCAGAAGAAGATCGCTGTCATCGGTGGCGGTATCGGCGGTATGGAAGCTGCTATGGTATGTGCAAAACGTGGTCACACCGTAGATCTTTACGAAAAGACAGACAAGCTCGGCGGCGTATTTATCGCAGCGGCAGCTCCCTCATATAAAGAAAAAGACCGTGATCTTATCGCATGGTATAACCGTGAAATCGCAAAATACGATTCGATCAAGGTTCATATGAATACAGAAGTCAAGGATATTGACTCTCTCGGTGCGGATGAAGTTATCGTTGCTACAGGCGCAGTTGCCAACAAGATTCCCGTCAAGGGTGCCGATATCGCTATCGAAGCGGTTGATTTCCTTCTCGGTAACAAGCAGGTCGGTGATAATGTTGTTATCGTCGGCGGTGGTCTTACAGGCTGTGAAATCGCTTACGAGCTTTATCTTCAGGGCAAGAATCCCACTATCGTTGAGATGCAGAATGACCTTATCGTTTCCGATAAGATCTGTCTTGCCAATACAAGCTATCTTCGTGACTTCTTTACTGCAAAGAAAGTTCCCGTATTCCTTGAGACAAAGACAACCGAAATCCGCAAGGATGGCGTTACGGTAGCTACCAAGGACGGCAAAACACAGGATATTCCTGCAGACAGCGTAATCCTGTCTGTCGGTTATAAGCCTGCTCCCATTGCAGAAAAGTCCAAGCACGTTCACATCGTCGGTGATGCTCTCAAGGTCGGCAGTCTCCGTACTGTCATCTGGAAGGCATGGGACGTTGCAATGAAGCTGTAATTCAACAAAAATCAAGCAGTATGCTTCGTGTGAGGCATACTGCTTTTTTTGTGTCCGTTTCTTATTGTGAATTGATCCTGATTATCAGTCAGCGAGTAATCCGTAATATCTGCCCATCCAATAGGGAAGCAGATATACGTACGGCATGGATGCGCTCATTCCGTCGGCATGTGTGCCCGGAAGTGTGACGGTACGGTTCATCTGTTTCTTGTTGATGTTTACAAATTCCTCTGCTCCCGCATCGCATACAAACTGGTTGCCGTCGTAATGAACAAGTACTCTTGATGAATACTCTACGGGATATTTGAGCTGTGCGGGTACCCCCTGCTCTTCCTGCTCTGTATCCCAGACGATATCCTTTCTGTAGCTGTTGTAGGCAGGCCATCTGACAAAATCAAGATTCATCTCGGAAAGTGATTTTGCTGCGTTTTCGATGTCACAGAAGTTGTTGGTCAAAGCTCCGTACGTGATGTTGAAGAACGGTGAACGCTCTACACGCTCGTACTGCCAATGATGTGTAAGTCCCATCTTGAAGATCTCTTTCTGGGCATCATTGTCTGTATATACAAGAAGCGGATAAATGTTTGTAAAGTCAAGCTGATCGTCAATGTGTGCTATGTGTGCATCCTCTACCTTGTACTGAACGCAGTTCATCGCATAGTGATACTTTTCGATAAGCATATTGAATACTTCGTTATACTTCTCTTCGCCCGTGACGTGGTATGTTGTCTTTAAGAAAGACAGAATCTCCAGCGAGTTTGTTCCTCTTTCATAGAACCATCTGTCATCGTTGTTGAGAAGATCGGGCTCCCAGTTTGCCCATGTTGTCGGTACTCCGTCAACGTCGCAAAGATGGAAGTTGTTTTCAAGAATGTGATCGGTAATGGTCTTTACCGTCTTTGCAATCTTCTTTTTATCCTCATCATCCGCTACAAGATCGTAATAGATTCCGTATGCGTAATAGTGACCTGTCATCTCGTCACTTGAAGTCTCACCGAGCCACTCACAATCGGGGATGTTCTCGCAGGGATGCCATTCTTCACGGTTGCCGTCACCGTAGTTTTCTTCTGTCTTGTATCTTGTTGCTCTTGCCGTAAAGCCTGCCTTGCCTGTAACCTCGGTAAGCTTTATCATCGCTTCTACGGCACGCTTTGCATTTATTTTTGCCTGCTCTTCACCTGTTACGGCATAGCGGAAGCACTGACTTGCACAGTAAAGTCCCGTGAAAAGTCCGTCATTGTCGGTGTTAAGAAGCACTCCCGAATCAAGATCGCCATACTTGCGAAGAACTCTTGATACGTGATATCCCTCGTTGCGGACAAAGTATTTTTCGGAAAGTGCGTCAATACGTGCCGCTTTTTCTTCAAGAGTCATAAGCGTTGATGTGATAAGACTGATGCCTCTTTCGGTTACTGCTGCAATTGTTCCGTTGTCGGATACCGCAAGTTTTTTGACTGTCGGATGAAGAAGCCAGGCTCCGAATGAGAAGTAAGAAATCTTACCTTCGCTGAGAACGACGATACCTGTATTTGTTGCAAAATACTTTTTGCCGTCTGCAGCAAAGAACATATCGTTGAACGATCCGTCGGGTACGGAATAAAAATCGTTGCCGTTGAACCAATAGTTCTTGCCGTCATAGATGTTAAGACCGTCATCCGAGCCTACCCACAGATGACCGAGTGCGTCAATCGAGATGCAGTTGATGCACTGACTGAGAACTCCCGTATTGACAGGCCACAGCTCTGCCCAATGACGACGCTTGCCCTTCATCGACAAAAGACCCTCTGTCTTTGATCCGATATAAACGGTCTCGCCGTACTTTGTTTTGTTGTTGAGTGCGGCAACGCAGGTTGTCTCCTCGGGAAGAGATACGATGCTGTCAAAATTATCACCGTTCTGAAGATAAAGAGTATCCTCTGTAATGAGCCATACGGAACCGTCAAGAGCTACCGATATATCAACAACGGGTGAATCGAATTCATAGAGCTTTGACAGCTTGCCCTTTCTGATTACGGAAAGAGTGTTGCCGACTGCTGCGTAAAGTGTACCTTTTCTTGTGAACAGCTTTGAAACGTCCGCATTGATGCGCTTTGTCTTACCGTCAGCGTATTCAATAAGTCCGTCGGGCTGTGCGATATAGAGAGTCTCACCGTCAAAGGCTACCGAACGGACATTTGCCGTGTCGATACCGTTATCGGCAGTAAGAAATACCTTGTCATACTGTGTAAAACGTCCGAGACTGAGTGATGCTTTTTTCATATACAAAAACTCCATTCATATTTAGTGATGTCAGTATAGCATACTTTTTCCTGTTTGTCGATAATAACTTTTTGTTGACAAGTGAGATTTGCGGTAGTATAATGACCTTAAATCAAATATCCAAACCGTTGAGGCGGGGGTAAAGGCGATCATGCCTGTACAGAGAGTCCGTGGTGCTGAGAATCGGACAGAAACAAGTCGTCATAATGGGCCGCTGAGGGTGCAGTCAAATGTGTTTTTTTCACAGAGTATTCTGCAACGTGTTGACATACGTCAGTTGTCGGGGGTATGACAGTACTCCGCAAAGTGCACGGTTCTTTGCCGTGAATCAAGGTGGCACCGCGAATTTTTTCGTCCTTGACAGATTTTCT
Organism: Clostridia bacterium; assembly: GCA_017397655.1. Classification (GTDB taxonomy): domain Bacteria; phylum Bacillota; class Clostridia; order Oscillospirales; family Acutalibacteraceae; genus UBA1425. The sequence continues at coordinate 90,666 of JAFQIG010000013.1, forward strand.
GTCAAGGATTTTTGTTTTGGAGGAACTTTTATGTTTATTCTGTCTAAACGATGGTGAATCGGTTTGTTAAAACTTTACAAATTTGATTTTTTAAGGAGTTATTATTATGGAATTCAACGGCATTAATTTTGATACTTATTTTAACAATTATCCCGATAAAAACGGCTACTTCGGAAAATACGGCGGTGTTTATATTGACGACAAGCTCAAAGCCGCTATGGCAGAAATTACCGAAGCTTACTATTCGATCTGTCAGTCAAGAAAGTTTATTGCCGAGCTTCGCAGAATCAGAAAAGAGTTTCAGGGCAGACCTACTCCCGTGACTCACCTCGAACGCCTTTCCGATGCTCTCGGCGGTAAGGTTCAGCTTTACGCAAAGCGTGAGGATCTTAATCATTCGGGCGCTCACAAGCTTAATCACTGTATGGGTGAGGCTCTTCTTGCAAAATATATGGGCAAGAAAAAGGTCATTGCCGAAACGGGTGCAGGTCAGCACGGTGTTGCTCTTGCTACGGCTGCTGCTTACTTCGGTCTTGAATGTGATATCTATATGGGTTCTGTCGATATCAAAAAACAAGCTCCCAACGTTGCCCGTATGAAGATTCTCGGCGCCAACGTCGTCGAGGTCACTCACGGTCTCAAAACTCTTAAAGAAGCTGTTGATGCCGCTTTTGACGCCTACAGCAAGGAATATAAGGATTCGATCTACTGTATCGGTTCTGTTCTCGGTCCGCATCCGTTCCCGATGATGGTTCGTGACTTCCAGAGTGTTGTCGGTATCGAAGCCAGAGAACAGTTCATTGAAATGACGGGTCATCTTCCGACATCTATTGTTGCCTGTGTAGGCGGCGGTTCCAATGCGGCAGGCCTTTTTGCAGGGTTCCTTAACGATCCCGTTGATATTTACGGCATTGAGCCTCTCGGCAGAGGTCCGAAGCTCGGTGATCACGCCGCAAGCTTGAAGTACGGTGAAGAGGGCATTATGCACGGATTTAACTCCATTATGCTCAAGGATGAGAACGGCGAGCCTGCTCCCGTTTATTCCGTTGCAAGCGGTCTTGACTATCCGTCATCAGGCCCCGAACACGCTTTCCTTCAGGAAATCGGCAGAGTAAAGTATGACGTTATTGACGATGAAGAAACGATTGATGCGTTCTACAAGCTGTCACGTCTTGAGGGCATTATACCTGCTATCGAAAGCTCCCACGCAGTCGCCTTCGGTATGAAGCTTGCAAAGACCATGGATCACGGTTCAATTCTTATCAACCTCTCAGGAAGAGGCGACAAGGATATGGACTATGTTATTGAGAATTACGGTATAAGATAATTGCGTACAAAAAACTCCCACTCATCAACAGATGTAAGTGGGAGTTTTATACTGTTAAGATATCACGAATACTTTCTTGACCAAGCGTAGGGGGAGAAGAGCATCAGCATCGGGATGAGCTCCAGCCTGCCTGCCAGCATATCAAAGCAAAGCACCAGCTTGCTGAATACCGAAAAATCCGCAAAATTGCCTGCAGGGCCTACCTCGGCGAGACCCGGCCCTATGTTGCCGACACACGCGATTACGGCGGTTATGGTTGTTACGATATCGTGACCGTCTATCGCAAGAAGCAATGCCGAAGCGGCTATGACAATCATATACATTCCGAAAAATACGGAAACACTTCTGACGATTTGCTCGTTAACGGATACCCTGTCCAGCTTTACGGTTTCTACGCTTCTCGGATTGATAGCTTTTCTGATATCGCGGCGGCCGCCCTTGATAAGCAGTATAAGTCGAGATACCTTGATACCGCCGCCCGTCGAGCCTGCACAGGCACCGACAAACATCAGTAAAACAAGCACTATCTTACATATAACGGGCCACAAATCAAAGTTCGCCGTCGAAAATCCGGTTGTTGTGATTATGGAAGCGACCTGGAAAAAAGCGTATCGGAAGGATTCGCCTGCAGTATAGTCTGTTGTCATCAATGCAATTGCGATTATCAGAACCGATGCGGTGACTATTCCCAGATACCAATGCAGCTCCTCACTTTTGAGCGCCTGCTTACCGTGGCGTATTATCATCATATAATACAGGTTGAAGTTGATGCCGAATAAAAGCATAAACACGGCAATGACCATTTCTGAATAAAGGCTGTTATAGCCTTCGATGCTGTTATTCAGAATACCGAAGCCGCCGGTGCCTGCCGTTGCAAACGAGTTGACAACGCTGTCAAAAAGCGGCATACCGCCTATGACAAGCATTATAATCTGCAATATGGTCATCACGCAGTAGATTCCGTACAGAATTCTTGCCGAAGCGCGAAGCTTTGATACGAGCTTGCCGACGGTAGGTCCGGGAACCTCCGCTTTCATAATGTGCATAGAGGTGCTTTCGGTTTTCGGCATAACGGCAATGACAAAAACGAGTATTCCCATACCGCCGATCCAATGCGTAAAGCTTCTCCAGAAGAGCAGGCTTTTCGGGATAATCTCAATATCCCGTAGTATCGTAGAGCCTGTTGTCGTGAAGCCTGAAACGGTCTCAAAGAATGCATCCGTGAATGACGGGATATATCCGCTGATAACGAAGGGAAGTGCTCCGAACAGCGACATAAGTATCCACGTCATCGATACGATAACATATCCGTCCTTGGCATAGATATTGTTATTTTGCGGTTTTTTAACAGCGGCAACAAAGCCTGTCAACGTCAGTGCCGCAATCGTAATGACAAAAGCCATAAACGCACCGTCATTGTTTATAAGCGACATAACGGCAGGGATCATAAGAAGCGCCGACTCGACAAGCAGAAACCTGCCGATGTTATAAAAAATCATTCTGTAATTCATAAAGCGGCCTCCGTCTTATCAGACGAAAATATCGTGCAGATCCTCGATGATTCTGTTTGCCGTAACAACGATGATGCTGTCGTTTGCTTTCATTACATCGTCGCCTCCGGGGAAGATGATCTTTCCGTTTCGGATGATACAGCCGATCAGCAGATTGGGCAAAAGATCAAGCTTTTTGAACGGAATATCGATGTAGCCTGCATTCTTAGGAACGATAAACTCAACAGCTTCTACTTTGCCGCCTAAAAGCTTGTACAAGGTCTGGATCTGTGAATTTTCGGCAGAATTCTGCAATGCACGGACATAACGTGTGACAAGGTTTCCTGCTACTATCTGGGGAGAGACAACCGTTTCCAGACCGATATCCTTGAGTATGGAATAAGAGTGCCTGTTTACCTTTGTAATAACCTTATTGATGCCTTTTGATTCGGCATACATCGAGACGATGATATTTTCTTCGTCAATGGCAGTCAATGCGACAAGTGCATCCTGCGACTGAAGATTCTGTTCATCCAGGATATCCTGATCGGTTCCGTCACCGTGGATTATCGTTGCATCGGGAAGAAGATCGGTCAGCTTCAGACAGCGTTCCTCACTCTGCTCAATAAGCTTTAAGTTACGTCCGGTGTCCGAGAGAAGCGTCGCAAGATAATACGCAATACGACCTCCGCCGATGATCATAACGTTCTTGATTTTCTGCTTATAAATACCTATCTGTTTCATAAAAACAGACAACTCGCTTCTGGTGCCTGTTACGCTGATGATGTCATCATAGCGCAATATAAAATCACCTGACGGAATAAAGACTTCTTCATCGCGCTGAACGGCACAGACGAGAACTCTTGCCTTGCATTTTTTACGGAGCTCGTGAACGGGCATATCGCAAAGAATATTGTCCGAGTGAATACGGACATGAGCAATCTCTACCTTGCCTCTTGCAAAGGAGTCAAGGTTTGCCGCTGACGGGAAGCGGATGATTCTTGATATTTCATTGGCAGTTTCAAATTCGGGATTGACAACCATATCAATTCCCAGCTCGCTTCGCATAAACTGCATCTGTTTGGCATAATCGGGGTTGCGGACTCTGGAAATTGCACTTTCGGTACCCATTCTTTTTGCAACCAGGCAGCACAGGATGTTCAATTCATCAGAGCCTGTTGTAGCAATGATAAGCTTTGCCTTTGCGGCACCTGCCTCTTCCAGGACTTCGCAAGTTGCACCGGTACCGCAGACACCCATAACGTCGTAAGCATCAACAAAAGAGTCAATCTTTTCGCTGTTGGTGTCGATAACGGTTATACTGTGTCCCTCTTTGACAAGCTGTTTTGTCATTGTTGCGCCAAGCTTTCCGAGTCCGACAATAATAATATTCATAATACTCAGATCCTTTTCAAATCTTCATAATCATTAAAATATCAAGCACATTATACATACGGCTATTTGCATTGTCAAGAAAAAACATAAACGTTTAACGTATTTTAACCGTCACTTGAAAAAAATTATACATTATAGTATACTTTGTGAAAAGTATACTTTTTGAAAAGTATAAGAAAATACCGAAAGGATGATACCATGAACAGATACAAAAAAGCGTTTTCGCTCGTCAGGGATTTTTATAAGCATAATTTTTTACCTGTTATTATAATGATACTGCTGTGCTTCGGTATTACGGTTGGTGCCGATGAGCTGTCGGATCTTCTGATTTCTCACAATCTTACGTACATTGATTATGCACTGGCGGTTGTCAATATGTTCTTGCAGTCGGTGCTGTCGTGTACGCTTATATTTATATGGTATAAAAAGAAGGGTAACGCAGCGGTATTTTCTCCGCTTTCGGCAATAAAGCTGTTTTGCTCGATGCTTCTCGTTTCGCTGTTGCTTGCGGCACTGACGGTTACCGTCATCGGCATACCGTTTGCGGTGTGGTTTTTCCTGCGTCTTGATTTTTATATCAACATTTTTATGACAAGCGACAAAAACGGTATCGTATCATGTATCAGAGAATCGTTCAGAAGAACAAAGGGGCTTGCAAAGCCGTATCTTATCTATAATCTTCGCTATCTGTCATTTTATATTGTCGTGACGACTGTACTTATTTTGCTGTCAACGACAGCCTCTCTGACAGGGTATGCTGCCGAGGCAATGAACATAGTCTCTACGGTATTCAGCGCAGTCTTTCTGCCGTACAGATTCCTTATTAAATGCGGATTCTATGACGAGTTTCTCGGACAGCTTGAATCATAACGCATCAACAAACTTTCTTTAAATAATTAAAGCACCCACGTGATACGCTGATTTCAACGGAATATCACGTGGGTATAATTATTATGGTTTTGTACAGAAATAACGGTCTGCTCTGCGTTTATTTGTCGCCGGGCAGATTTTTTTTGATTTTGTTCAGCTTTTTCTTTTCGCTGACGCTGACAACAAGCGCAATGACAACGATTACCGCAAGGACAATCAGAATGGTGAGAAGACCGTAATTGTTCCAGTATTCGATCAATGTATTGACAAACTTTGCTTTTTCGGAGGAGAGACCGTGTTCGTACATTAAATCATACGGTGGGTCGGTAACGGCAACTGCACCTTCATTGACAGTATCGGCATAGGAGACGCCTTCATCCGGTTTATCGGGATCGGCAGTTCCGAGTGCCGCAAAGCAGTTAAAAGTAAAAATGAGAATAAGACAAACTGCGGTAAAAAAGCTTGCTATGCGTTTTTTGTTCATTTTTTATCACCTGTACCTTTTATTTTTGACCAATATTCCCGTGCTGCCTGTTCGGATTTGTTATCGCCGAAGGTGTAATATACACTGTTTTTCAGAGCATCGGGGAGATATTGCTGTTTTACCCAATGATTGGGACAATCGTGCGGATAAGTATAGAACTGACCCTTGACCGGATTATCCTCGCCGTCGCAATGGACATTCTGAAGATGCCTCGGGATGTTACCTGATTTACCGCTTTTGATATCAGACAGCGCCTTGTCAAAAGCGAGGTAGGCCGAGTTTGACTTTGGCGAATTACAGACCAGTACAACAGCGTCGGCAAGAGGGATTCTCGCTTCGGGCATACCGACCATCAGCGCGGTATCTACGGCGGCTTTGACAATCGGGATGATCATCGGGTAAGCAAGTCCGACATCCTCACACGCACAGACCATCAGTCTGCGGCAGGCAGAGGGCAAATCACCCGCTTCCAGCAGCCGTGCAAGATAGTGAAGTGCCGCATCGGGATCGGAGCCTCGCATTGATTTTTGAAATGCCGACAGTATATCGTAATGCTCGTCACCGTCACGGTCATAACGCATGGCACTTTTCTGTGTGAGAGATGATGCCGTTTCCAGCCGTATGAAGCGACTGCCGTTTTCGGGAACGGTTGACAGTACACACAGCTCGACCGAATTCATAGCCTTGCGTACGTCACCGCCGCACGCTTTTGCAATATGAAGTGCAACGCCGTCCTCAAGGGTTATGTTCTCACCCTTGTCTGATGCCAATATGTCAAACGCACGTGTGACGGCAGGTATAACGTCCTGCGGTTCTATCGGTTTAAACTCAAACACCGTCGAACGGCTGAGTATTGCATTATATACATAGAAATAAGGGTTTTCCGTGGTGGATGCAATCAGCGTTATCGTACCTTTTTCGATATGCTCAAGAAGTGTCTGCTGTTGCTTTTTGTTGAAGTATTGGATTTCATCAAGGTATAAAAGAATTCCGTTCGGAGCCAGAAATGTATCGACCTGTGAAATGACCTCCTTGATATCGGCAGTTCCTGCCGTTGTGCCGTTCAGCTTGACAAGGTGGCGGTTAGTCTGCTTTGCGATGATGCTTGCCAGCGTGGTTTTTCCGACACCGGAAGGTCCGTAAAAAATCATATTGGGCAACTCGCCCGACAGGATGATATTGCGCAAAGGCTTGTTGTCGCCCAGCAGATGGCGCTGGCCGACGATGTCGTCGATAGTTTTAGGACGGATTCTTTCGGCTAACGGTACGGGCATACCGGATACCGCCTTTCTTAATAGTATCTGAATACGGCAGTAACCTTGCCGAGGATTTCGACATGGTCAACTATTATGGGATCGTAAAGAGCGTTGGCAGGCTGAAGACGGTAGTGACCGTTCTCTTTGTAAAAGGTTTTTACGGTAGCTTCATCATCGACTAAGGCTACGATCATCTCACCGTTTTCTGCAGAGGATGTCTTTTCGGCAACGATGATATCGCCGTCAAGAATACCTGCTTCGATCATACTTTCACCCTTGACGTGAAGTGCAAAAAGCTCCTTGTCGGCAGAGACCCTGCCCGTATAGGGAATGTAGCTTTCGATCTGTTCAACGGCGAGCAACGGAGCACCTGCCGCAACCGTTCCGAGAAGCGGAACGTGAACGGTGTTTTCGGATTGAGCAGTAATGTGTATTGATCTTTTAAGCAGGGGATCGCGGGAGATGTATCCTGCATTTTCAAGTGCGATAAGGTTTGCCTGTACGGAGGATGTAGAGCGAAGTCCGACTGCCGCACCTATCTCACGTACCGAAGGGGGAACTCCCTCCTGAAGTCTTTTTACCAAAAAGTCATACACTTTTTTCTGGGTACCGTTGAGTTTTTCCATAAAAATTCCTCCGTTCAAAGTACTCTGTATAAAGTATAACACATATGTTCGGAAAATGCAAACATTTGTTTGTGTTTTTTGCAAATTTTTATGTATATTTCATTTTTGATGAGAAATAATGTAAACAGAAATATGAAAGGACGGTATAAATATGAAAATAAAAGCAGGTTCAAAGGCGACATATGCGGTGTTGACGTGCTGTCTGATAGCGGCATCTGTCGGTGCATGGGGAGCAGTAGGCGGTACACGCAATGCTGAGCCTCAGGACAGAGAGACAAAAGAGCAGTCGGTGTTCAACATTCCTTCAGAAATCGAAGCGGATGTTGTTGTCACGGATGTAGCGGATGAAAGAGAGACGGAAGCGGAAACGACCGAAGAAACCACGGTTATTGACGAAGCAGACAATACGCCCTTTACGGGAAACTTTGCTATGCCGATGGCATCGTTGTATATAACAAAGGACTATTCGGGTACTGCGATGGTTTATTCAAATACGATGAACGATTGGCGTATTCACGGCGGAATCGACTTTGCAGACAGCAGGGGACAGTCGGTTATGGCGATACAAAGCGGGGTTGTCACGGATGTCGCGTATGATGCGATGTGGGGAACGACGGTAACGGTTGACCACGGTAAAGGTCTTGTCGCGAGGTACTGCGGACTTAATAAGGATAATGTTCCCGAAATCGGATGCCATGTGGAAAAGTATGCGGTTATCGGAACACTGGATGAAATACCGATAGAGAGCAAGGACGGTCCGCATCTGCATTTTGAAATCACGGTTGACGGCAAGACGGTTGATCCTCTTAAAGCAATGAATAAGAAATAGTCATATATCCGCCGGAATTTTTACGGCGGATTCAGACTGTCGATAAAGGCACCGAGAACACGCACATTATTAAAAAAAGCAATCGGAATTTGTAAGAGGAAAACCGATCGTGTCATTCTGAGGCGAAGCCGAAGAATCTTTTGGTAATTATTTATGTGCGTTTGACTAAGTTTTGCCCTCTCGCAGTACCTTTGTACAGCTTCGGGGCAAAGAACACGCCATCTCGTTACCTTTCTCGAAGCCTCCCTGCTTGTCGAAAAAATACTTTTTCGACAAGCTGTATCCGCCGGAATTTTTACGGCGGATTCTGTTTTTTTGTGAAAAAACTCGATATCATCAAAAATATTTTCGGTAATAATCAAACAAACAAAAAGATTTAAACAACATTGTTTTGGTGTGTTGAAATTTTTGATTTTTGTATTGACTATTCTTTACAAAAGGTGTATTATTACCACATAAGTCGGAATCTATCCGTCTTGCAATTTTAAAGGAGGAAAAACAAATGAAAAAGATTATTGCATTATTACTTTCCGCAATTCTTGTTCTTGTATGCTTTGCTTCCTGCGGCTCAACCGAAGAAGCCGGCAACGCAAATGACGAAGCGGTTATCAGAATCGGCGGTATCGGTCCGCTTACGGGTGATGCCTCCGTTTACGGAACGGCTGCCATGAACGGTGCTCAGCTTGCCGTTAACGAGATTAACGCTGCAGGCGGTATCAACGGAATCAAGGTAGAATTCAGAGCAGAGGACGACGTTCACGATGCCGAGAAGTCCGTCAATGCTTACAACATTCTTAAGGACTGGGGCATGGATGCTCTTGTCGGTACGGTTACATCGAATCCCTGTATCGCAGTCAAGGACGAAGCTGCCAACGACAACATCTTCCTTCTGACTCCCTCCGGAACAGCTGTTGAGTGTATTGACGTTCCCAATGCATTCCGTGTATGCTTCTCCGACCCCAACCAGGGTGTAGCTTCTGCAGACTACATTGCAGACAATGCTATCGCAACAAAGATTGCTGTTATCTACAACAGCTCCGATGCTTATTCGACAGGCATTTATGAAAAGTTCAACGCTCAGGCAGGCGTCAAGGGTCTTGAGATCGTTGCGGCAGAGTCCTTCACAGCTGATACAAAGACTGACTTCTCCGCACAGATTCAGAACATCAAGAACTCCGGTGCAGAGCTTGTATTCCTTCCCATCTACTGTCAGGAAGCATCTCTTATCCTCAATCAGGCAAAGCAGGCAGGTCTTTCTGTCAAGTTCTTCGGCTGTGACGGTCTTGACGGTATCCTTTCCATCGAAAACTTCGACACTTCTCTTGCAGAGGGCGTAATGCTTCTCACTCCGTTCTCAAAGGACGCTCAGGACGAGGCAACTCAGAACTTTGTCAAGGCATATCGCGAGAACTATGACGAGGAAACTCTCAACCAGTTTGCTGCTGACGGTTACGATGCTGTTTATATCATCAAGGCTGCTGCAGAGAAAGCAGGCATTACTGCTGATATGAGCGCTTCCGAGATCTGTGATGCACTTAAGGTTGCAATGACAGAAATCAGCGTTGACGGTGTTACAGGTGAAGGTATCACATGGACAGCTGACGGTGAACCCTCAAAGGCTCCCAAGGCAGTTATTATCAAAGACGGCGTTTACACATCAATGGATTAATCATTTTTTTCTGTGCCGTGCAGCTTCTGCACGGCACGGCAATAATATGTAAGCGATGAAAAAACAGACCGGTTTAATATGCGGTCTGCTTTTTCAACGTTTATATTGAAAAGTATGGTTTGGAGGAAGATGAATGAATTTTCTGTCATTTCTTATATCGGGTGTGAGCCTCGGCGGCATCTATGCGCTCATAGCACTCGGATATACTATGGTTTACGGTATAGCAAAAATGCTGAATTTTGCGCACGGCGATGTTATTATGATCGGCGGCTATATGGCATACACTCTTTGCAGTACAATGGGAATGAATCCTATGATCGGTGTCATCGGTTCTGTTGCCGTATGTACGCTTCTCGGTGTTACCATTGAAAGATTTGCGTATAAACCGCTTCGTACGGCGGCTCCGCTTGCCGTTCTGATTACTGCTATCGGTGTCAGCTATCTTTTGCAGAATCTTGCGCTTCTGATTTTCGGTTCTGCGGCAAAGAGCTTTACATCTGTCGTAAGCATAAAGGGAATCTCTCTGTTTGACGGTGAGCTTGTTGTCAGCGGTGAAACATTGGTTACGATAGTTGTTTCGGTCGTAATAATGATTGCACTTACTCTTTTTGTAAACAAGACAAAACCCGGTCGTGCAATGCGTGCGGTATCCGAGGATAAGGGTGCGGCTCAGCTTATGGGTGTAAATGTCAATGCTACCATTGCACTCACATTTGCGATCGGTTCTGCATTGGCGGCTGTTGCAGGACTTCTGCTTTGCTCGTCATATCCGTCGCTGTCCCCCTATACAGGTGCAATGCCCGGTATCAAGGCGTTCACGGCGGCTGTTTTCGGCGGTATCGGCTCCATTCCCGGTGCTATGATCGGCGGTATACTTCTCGGTATCATTGAAAACTTAAGCAAGGGCTACATATCAACCGAGCTTTCGGATGCCATTGTTTTCTCCATTCTTATAATAATCCTTCTTGTCAAGCCTACGGGAATCCTCGGCAAGAAGATAAGCGAAAAGGTTTAAGGGGGCAGGAACGTGAAAAAGAATATTAAAGCTGTCAAGCCTGCAACCAAAACAAGTCTCATTACATATGCGATAGTCGCGGTTCTTTTCCTTATCGTTATCATAATGGATGCGACAGGTGCGATGTCAAGTCTTTTCAGAGGCCTTTTGGTTCCTATCTGTACATACGCAATTTTAGCGGTTTCCCTTAACCTTGTAGTAGGTATACTCGGTGAGCTGAGTCTCGGCCATGCAGGATTTATGTGCGTCGGTGCATATGCAAGCGCTTTTTTCTCGGTACTGACAGAGGATACCATTACCAATGCGTGGATCAGATTTCCGTTGGCTCTTATTATCGGCGGTATCTCTGCCGCAATATTCGGAATCATTATCGGCATTCCCGTTCTTCGCCTCAAGGGTGACTATCTGGCAATCGTTACGCTCGCTTTCGGTGAGATTATCAAAAATATCGTTACCGTGCTTTATGTCGGTATTGACTCAAAAGGACTTCACTTTTCGGCGGAAAGCTCGATGGCTTTGGGGCTTGAGCCTGACGGAAAGAACATCATAAAGGGCGCTCTCGGTATCACCGGTATGCCGAAGGATTCAAACTTCTATATAGCGTTTGCGATACTTCTTGTTACGTTAATAGTGGCATACAACCTTGTCAACTCCCGTTCGGGTCGTGCCATTATGTCAATAAGAGATAACCGCATTGCGGCAGAATCCATCGGTATCAACGTCACAAAGTACAAGCTGATTGTCTTTGCTCTTTCCGCATTCTTTGCGGGTCTTGCAGGTGTTCTGTACTCTCACAATCTGTCCTCACTGACTGCCAATACAAACAACTTCGGCTATAATATGTCAATTCTGATTCTGGTTATCGTTGTTCTCGGCGGTATCGGAAGTATCCGCGGTTCCGTCATTTCCGCAATAATTCTTACGGCGCTTCCCGAACTCCTTCGCAGTGTCAAGGAGTACAGAATGCTCGTCTATGCAATTGTTCTGATAGCAATGATGATCTTTAACAACAGCGAAAAGACAAAGAATCTTCGTTCGTCGATCTCACTTAAAAAGTTTGCTGAGGCAAAGCTTAAAACCCGCAAAGGAGGTACGAAATAATGTCACTTCTTGAGATAAAAAATCTCGGCGTTATGTTCGGCGGTCTTCGTGCGGTTGACAACTTCAGTCTGACTCTTGAAAAGGGAGATCTTTACGGACTTATCGGCCCCAACGGTGCAGGCAAAACTACTGTTTTTAATCTTATTACAGGTGTGTACAAGCCGACAAGCGGCACCTTCTTTCTTGACGGCAAGGAGCTTAAAGGAAAGACTCCCGAGCAGATAAGCAAGGCGGGTATTGCACGTACATTCCAGAATATCAGACTTTTTAACAATTTGTCCGTTCTCGACAATGTCAAGCTCGGTCTTCACAACAGAATGAAGTATTCCACGCTTGAAGGCGTTCTGCGCTTGCCGAAATTCTTTAAGAAAGAAAAAGAAATGGACGAGGAAGCAATGAAGCTTCTGAAGGTTTTCTCGCTTGAAGAGGAAGCTGATGTTCAGGCAGGCAGTCTTCCGTACGGCAAGCAGAGAAAGCTTGAGATAGCACGTGCATTGGCAACAGATCCTAAGCTTTTGCTTCTTGATGAACCCGCCGCAGGTATGAATCCCAGCGAAACACAGGAGCTTATGGATACGATCAGGTTTGTTCGTTCCGAGTTCTCAATGACTATATTGCTTATCGAACACGATATGAAGCTCGTTTCGGGTATCTGTGAAAAGGTAACCGTTCTCAACTTCGGAACAGAGCTCACAAAGGGTGAGACATCAAAGGTTCTTAATGATCCCGAAGTTATAAAAGCATATCTCGGAGATTAAGGAGGGAAGCGCAATGTCAGCACTTTTACAGGTTGAAAATATAGAAGTATATTACGGTGCGATAAAAGCACTCAAGGGCGTTTCCTTTGAAGTAAACAAGGGCGAGATCGTTTCTTTGATCGGAGCTAACGGCGCAGGAAAAACTACCGTTCTTCACACGATAACGGGACTTCTGCATTCAAAAAACGGTAAAATCATTTATGACGGCAAGGATATTACAAAGACTCCTGCACATAAGATTGTTTCGATGGGTATGGCTCACGTTCCCGAAAGAAGAAGGATTTTTCAGCAACTGACCGTTCTTGAAAACATCAAGATGGGTGCCTACACAAGAAAAGACAAAAAAGAGATCGAAGAAAGCCTTGAAGCTGTTTACAAGAGCTTTCCGAGACTTAAAGAGCGTGAAAAGCAGATTGCAGGTACACTGTCAGGCGGTGAGCAGCAGATGCTTGCCATGGGCAGAGCGCTGATGAGTAAGCCTGAGATCATCCTGATGGATGAGCCGTCAATGGGACTTTCACCGCTTCTGGTATCGGAGATTTTTGAGATTATCAAAACGATCAACGAGAACGGCACAACGGTTCTGCTTGTCGAACAGAATGCCAAAAAGGCTCTTTCCATCGCAGACAGAGCGTATGTTCTGGAAACGGGTAACGTTGTTCTCAGCGGTAACGGCAGCGATCTTCTTAATGATGAATCGGTCAAAAAGGCATATCTCAGCGAATAAGAATTGCGTGGAATCATTATGAATTTTATGTCAGTATGTGCGCTTGTGTGTGCGGTTGCTGTTTTGCTGACACTTCCGTATTATTGCAAGATAACATTTCACGGAAAGACTAAAAAAACATTGCGGTTAAAGCTGTTTCAGTCATCGATGTTTGTGCTGGCGGCGGTGTTTTCTCTTGTTTCAGCAGAGAATTATCAGCCGTTTGCCTATGTGATGACAGCAGGCTTTTGTCTGTCCCTGGTGGGAGACTATTTTCTCGGTAAGGGCGAAGGATCAAAGCTGTTTCTGATAGGTGCGGCATTTTTTGCCTCGGCACACTGTGCATACATCACAGCGTTTTCTATGGCGATCAGATTTTTCTTCTATGATATCAGATGGCTTAATCTGATGGAGATTTCGCTGTATATGGCACTTATTTGTGCAATTGCGATAATCTGTCTTATCAGAAATCCGAGATTCCACAAGCTGTTTGTGCCGATGTTCATATATTTCGGCATACTGTGCCTGATGGTTACAAAGGCGTTCGGACTCGGCGTCCGTCTGGCGGCACTCGGCGAGCCGACGGAGCTTCTTTTGCCGATAGGTGCGTTTTTGTTCCTGTGTTCTGACATGACACTCAGCATGATGCGCTATAAAATGGCTAAAAGAACTCTGTTTATGCGGTCATTCAGCTCGTGTACATATTTTATCGGTCAGACATTGATGGCGCTGTCGATAATGTTTATCAAATAAGTTTAACGGAATGAAAACTGAGGAGAATTCTGCCGGTATCGGGTTGCAGGATTCTCCTTTTTTGCACCGTTTTCGCCACGGTTATATGTAAGGCTTAAGAATTCTTCGCCGACGCTTTGCAATATACGTGTTGAAGATTATGAAATGAAATTGACCGTGAAATCATTTACAAAAGCTACCCGATATGTTATAGTTATAATAGTTTTTTATATATTGTTAAAAGGGGCACTGTGATGTTTGATAAAATAACGGAAAAAATGTTGTCTGCGGTTCAGAAACCGGGCAGATATACAGGCGGCGAACAAGGTGCCGTTGTCAAGGATAAGTCGTCCGTTGACATCCGATATGCATTTTGTTTTCCCGATACATACGAAATAGGAATGTCGCATCTCGGACTCAAGATTATTTACGGTCTTGTCAACGACAGGGATGATGCGGCCTGCGAACGTGTTTTTGCTCCGTGGATCGATATGGAGGAACAGCTGAAAAAATACGATGTTCCGCTTTTTACATTGGAGAGCATGGATCCCGTCAGAGATTTTGATATGGTGGGATTTACTCTGCAATACGAGATGTCGTATACAAATATGCTTAATATGCTTTCTCTTTCCAAGATCCCTTTGCGAGCGAGCGAGCGTGAATCTCTGACGCCCATGATTGTGGCAGGCGGTCCGTGTGTGTGCAACTCGGAGCCTGTTGCGGATTTTGTCGATCTGTGTATGCTCGGCGAGGGTGAAGAGGTTACAAACGACCTTATTGACCTGCTGAAGGAACATAAAAAGAAAGGCTCCGCCAAGGCGGAATTCCTTCGTGAAGCGGCAAAGATTGACGGTATTTACGTACCGTCGCTTTACGATGTCGAATACAACGATGACGGAACGGTCAAGAGCATCACGGCAAAGGACGGTGCTCCCTCTGTAGTTAAAAAGAGAATCGTTTCCGACCTTGACAGCGCCTATTTCCCGGCAAGCACAATTGTTCCGTCAATAGAAGTCGTTCACGACAGAACAACAACCGAGATTTTCCGTGGATGTATAAGAGGATGCAGATTCTGTCAGGCAGGCTTTCTTTACAGACCGATAAGAGATAAGAGCCCCGAAGTTATTGACAGACAGTGCAGAGCGATCAGCGATTCCAGCGGATATGATGAGATTTCTCTGTGCTCACTCAGCGCCAGCGATTATTCACGTATGCGTGAGCTGATCGAAAGACTTATTTCCTGGACAGATGACGAAAAAATTAATGTAGCATTGCCGAGTCTTCGTGCAGACAATTTCCCGAAGGAGCTTATGGAAAAACTGGCAGGTGTCCGCAGAAGCTCTCTCACCTTTGCTCCCGAAGCAGGTACACAGAGGCTTCGTGATGCGATCAATAAAAACGTAACAGAGGAAGAGGTTCTTCACACGGCAAGACAGTCGTTTGAGGGTGGTTGGAATGCCGTTAAGCTGTACTTTATGATAGGACTTCCGACCGAAACCGAAGAAGATGTCAAGGGTATTGCACATCTTGCACAGAAGGTAGTTGACGAGTTCTACAAAAATCCCGATAAGCCGAAGGGCAAGAGTGTTACCGTTTCCGTCAGCACCGCATCCTTTGTTCCGAAGCCCTTTACACCGTTCCAATGGGAACCGCAGAACTCCAAGGCTATGATCGAAGAAAAGCAGGAGCTGCTGCGAAATGAGATTACGACAAGAAAAGTTTCTTTAAGCTGTCATAATTCCGAGCTCAGCCGTCTTGAAGCGGTCTTTGCAAGAGGTGACAGACGACTCGGAAAAGTATTGGAAACAGCGTTTAAAAAAGGCTGTCGCTTTGACGGGTGGGACGATATGTTCCGTTATGATCTGTGGCAGGAGGCGTTTGACGAATGCTCGGTATCGATGGACTTCTATGCCAACCGAGCAAGGGAATATGACGAGGTTCTGCCGTGGGATCATATTGATTACGGTGTATCAAAAAGCTTCCTCATAAGAGAAAGTGAAAAGGCGAGAAACAGCGAGGCTTCGCCCAACTGCCGTGAAAAATGTATGGGTTGTACTGCCGATAAACTGAACGGAGGTGTATGTGATGCGAGATGTAAGACTGTGGATTAAAAAGGAAGGCAGAGCAAAGTATATTTCGCACCTCGATATGAACCGATGCTTCACACGTGCGGTACGAAGAGCAGGTATCAACATCTGGTATACGGAGGGCTTCAATCCGCATCCGTACCTAAACTTTCTGACACCGCTTTCGCTCGGTCAGGAGAGCGACGGAGAACCGCTTGATATCCGCATTATGGACGATATGCAGAACGATGAGATAACACAGCGTATGAACGGTGTTCTGCCTGAGGGGATCAGCGTTGCGGTGACTTCCGACTGTATCTCAAAATGTGCCGATATTGCCTTTGCACGATATACTCTTGTGCTTGATTTTGAAGATGAGGCAAAAGCGCAAAGCTTTACAAATGAAGCAAGACAGGCGGTAAACGACGGCAAGCTTTTTGCTGAAAAGGTTGGCAAAAAAGGCAGAAACAAAACAGTAAAACAGATTGACATCTGTGCACATATCAAGGAATTTGATATAAAGACTGACGGCGAAACGGCGGTTATTGACACCGTTTTGTCATCGGGTAACGACAATCTCAATCCCACACTTCTTGTATCGGCGCTGAATGGTGTGATATTTAAGGAAGAACTTCTGCATATAAGGCGCAAAGGCTTCTTTAAATCCGATATGACAGAGTGGAGATAACGGAGGAAATATGAATAATCAAAAACTTATTGAGACAAGGGAGTGGATTCGCTCCCAGCTTGACAAGTGCATAAGCTTCTGGCTCAGTAACGGTATTGACAGAGAACACGGCGGCGTATACACCTGTCTTGACAGAGAGGGCAACATTTTTTCGACTGATAAAAGTGTCTGGATGCAGGGCCGTTGCGGATGGATTTTCTCATACCTTTGTCATGTTTACGGCACCAAAAAAGAATGGCTTGATGCGGCGGAAAGCTGTATCGACTTCCTTGAAAAATACTGTATCAATCGGTCGGCAGGCGACAGGCTTTACTTTACCGTAACCGAGGACGGCAAGCCTCTGCGTCAGCGCAGATACTGCTTCTCCGAAGCCTTCTATTGTATGGCAAATGCCGAATACTACGGCATAACAGGCAAAAAGGAGCACCTTGACAGAGCAAAAAAAGCATACGATATGTATTGGAATTTAAATCACGGTATGGCTGATCCCACAGGATTTTCTCCAAAGACCGATCCTGAAACGAGAAGCGGACGTGCGCTCGGTATACCGATGATTCTTCTGAATGTTTCCTCTGTTATGAAGCGTGTTGATCCCGAAAACGCACCGCTTTATGATGCACGTTCCGAGGAATGTGTCAGGGATATTATAAACTATCACTACAAGCCGGAGCTTCGCTGTACGCTCGAAAACGTAGCACCGGACGGCACGGCACGGCTTCATTATACCGAGGGCAGAACGGTAAATCCCGGTCACGATATCGAGTGCAGCTGGTTCTTGTGGGAAAGAGCACTCGATACGGGCAACAGTGAGCTTTTAAACATAGCAGGAGATATTTTCGATC
Source organism: Clostridia bacterium (assembly GCA_017397655.1). GTDB lineage: Bacteria > Bacillota > Clostridia > Oscillospirales > Acutalibacteraceae > UBA1425. The sequence goes on from JAFQIG010000013.1 coordinate 108,520, forward strand.
TTGCATTCAATGCCGGCTGGGACGAAAAATACGGCGGTATACTGTATTTTCTTGATTGTCTTTCACGTCCTCCCGAAGCGTATGAGCACGATATGAAACTGTGGTGGCCGCATAATGAGGCGCTCATTGCATCGCTTATGATTTACCGTGATACAAAGAGTGAAAAGTATCTTGATATTTTTTATCAGGTACTGGATTATTGCAAGGAGTTTTTTGCAGATGAGCCTTACGGTGAGTGGTACGGCTATCTTCGCCGTGACGGCAAGCCGACGGAGCCTCCGTGCAAGGGCAGTACGTTCAAGGGACCGTTCCATGTTCCGCGCTGTCTTATTATGACCGACATAATGATTGGCGAAATTCTTGATTCGTGAGGGAACTGTATGAATTATTATATTGGTATAGATCTCGGAACCTCCTCTGTCAAGCTGATGCTGACAGCAAAAGACGGTTCGATAGCCAACACAAAAAGCTATGAATATCCCGTAAGATATCCTAATCCCGGCTGGAGCGAGCAGTCTCCCGAGGACTGGTGGGACGCGGTTGTAAAGGGCATTCCCGAGCTGATTGCGGATATTGATGTATCGTGTATCAAGGGTATCGGTGTTGCGGGTCAGATGCACGGCTGTGTTATTCTGGATTCTTCCGACAGCGTTATCCGTCCTGCGATTCTTTGGAATGACGGCAGAACGGCAAAGCAGACCGAGTATCTCAATATGGTAATCGGCGAAGACAAGATATCGAAATATACCGCAAACATCGCTTTTGCAGGCTTTACAGCACCTAAAATTTTATGGCTTCGTGAGTGCGAGCCTGACAATTTTTCAAAAATCAACAAAATAATGCTTCCGAAGGACTACATAAATTACAGACTGACGGGTGTTCACGCTTGCGATTATTCCGATGCATCGGGAATGCTTCTTCTGGATGTCAGTAATAAATGCTGGTCGGAGGAAATGCTTTCGCTCTGCGGCATTGATAAGAAGCAGATGCCGCAGCTTTTTGAGAGCTTTGATTGTATCGGAACGGTTCTCCCGTCAGTTGCGAAGCAGCTCGGACTTCCTGACGGTGTAAGGGTAGCAGCAGGTGCAGGTGACAATGCGGCGGCGGCAATCGGCACGGGTACGGTCGGAAACGGCAAATGCAACATCTCTCTGGGCACATCGGGTACGGTATTTATTTCATCGGACAGCTTTACCTTGCCCGATTCCCACGCAATTCATTCGTTCGCACACGCTGACGGCGGTTTTCATCTGATGGGATGCATATTGTCTGCGGCATCGTGTAACAAGTGGTTCTGCGAGCAGATTCTCGGAACGAACGACTATGCATCGGTTGAAAAAACGGCGGATCTTGAAAAATCTGCAAAGAATTCTTTGTTCTTCCTGCCGTATCTGATGGGAGAGAGAAGTCCGATAAATGATACGGATGCTACGGGAATGTTTATAGGGCTTCGTCCCGATACAACAAGGGCGGATATGTTCACTGCCGTGCTGGAAGGCGTGTCATTTGCGATAAGGGATAATATGGAAATCGCAAAGAAGCTCGGAATCAAGATTGAGGAAAGCGGCATCTGCGGCGGCGGTTCAAAGTCAGGGCTGTGGAAACGTATGCTTTCGTCGGTTCTCAATATACGTTTGTGCGTTCCCGTATCGGAGGAGGGCCCCGGATACGGCGGAGCGATCCTTTCGATGATAGCGGCAGGCGAATATGAGAGTGTTGCTGAATGTGTCGGAAGGTTTACATCTGTCAGCGAAACCGTGTGTCCCGATGAGAAGCTTGTACCTCTTTACGAAGAAAAATATAACAAATTTAAAAAGGTTTATCCTGCTGTCAGGCAGTTGTACAAAGATATAAAGGAGTAAGGCAATGAGCGAGATTTTTAAGAATATTCCCAAAATCAAATACGAAGGAAGCAGGAGCCGCAATCCTCTTTCGTTCAAGTATTATGATCCCGACCGTGTTATTATGGGCAAAACAATGAAGGAACACCTTCCCTTTGCCATGGCTTGGTGGCACAATCTTTGCGCCGCAGGAACGGATATGTTCGGCAGAGATACTGCCGATAAATCCTTCGGTGCGGAAAAAGGTACCATGGAACACGCAAAAGCAAAGGTTGATGCAGGCTTTGAGTTTATGACAAAGCTCGGTATCGAATACTTCTGCTTCCACGATGTTGATATCGTTCCCGAAGCTGATGATATCAAAGAGACAAACCGCCGTCTTGACGAGATTACCGACTACATTCTCGAAAAGATGAACGAAACAGGTATCAAGTGCCTCTGGGGTACGGCAAATATGTTCTCCAATCCCAGATTTATGAACGGTGCAGGAAGTACAAATACGCTTGACGTATACTGTTTTGCGGCGGCTCAGATCAAAAAAGCCATCGAGCTGACCGTAAAGCTCAAAGGAAAGGGCTACGTTTTCTGGGGAGGCAGAGAGGGATATGAAACTCTGCTCAACACCGATGTAAAGTTTGAACAGGAGAATATCGCAAGTCTTATGAAAATGGCTGTCGAGTACGGACGATCCATAGGCTTTGAAGGCGATTTCTACATCGAACCCAAACCCAAAGAGCCGATGAAGCATCAGTACGATTTTGATGCCGCAACTGCAATAGGCTTCCTTCGTCAGTACGGACTTGACAAGGATTTTAAGATGAATATCGAAGCAAACCATGCGACTCTCGCAGGACACACGTTCCAGCATGAGCTTCGCATCAGCGCGATCAACGGTATGCTCGGTTCGATTGATGCCAACCAGGGCGATTATCTCCTCGGATGGGATACCGATGAATTTCCCTTTGATGTGTACGAGAGCACTCTTTGTATGTACGAGGTGCTTAAGGCAGGCGGTCTTACGGGCGGATTCAATTTTGATGCAAAGAACCGTCGTCCCAGCAACACATACGAGGATATGTTCTACGGCTTTATCCTCGGCATGGATACATTTGCACTCGGTCTTATCAAGGCGGCAGAGCTTATCGAGGACGGCAGAATCGACGAGTTTGTAAAGAATCGTTATTCAAGCTTTGACTCGCAGCTCGGCAAAAAGATCCGTGACGGCAAGGCAACCCTTGCAGAGCTTGCGGCTGTTGCCGAAGAAATGGGTAATGTCAGGGATGTTGCTGCAGGCAGACAGGAAAATCTTGAAAGTATCCTGAATTCAATACTGTTCTCATAAAATGTTAATCCTCCGTTACTTTGATTCTTTGTAACGGAGGATTAATTGTATTTTGTGAAATCCTTACTGATATTGCACTATTTTCCGATCAGACCGATTACGCTTTTGCAGATTCCGAAAACAAAGATTCCCATTGAAGCGAACAGAAGAATCCGTGTAACTTTAAGCATTTTGTTTGTGAAAGACAGAGTTCTGATGATTTTTTTGAAATCGTTCATATTATCACCTGCCACAAAGCAGTACTCCGTGCGCCACAGACGGAATACTCTCTCCCTGAAGTGATGATACCGCTGACATCAATGCTCCCGTTCCGACAAAAAGAACCTTCTTTAAGGTGCCTTTGCGAAGCCGCTTCATTATATACGAGCAGATGACAGCTGCAGAGCATCCGCACCCCGAACCGCCTGCGTGGACATCCTGTGTTTTGCGGTCATACAGCATCAGTCCGCAGTCAGCGTGGACGGTACTGATATCGATGTTGTGTTCTTTTACCGTCAGCTCGCACAGAAGCTCTGCTCCGACAGCGCCGAGATCACCTGTCAGAATCATATCATAATCTGACGGTATCGTACCGGTATCATTTAAAAAATCGCATATTGTATTGCAGGCGGCAGGAGCCATGGCGGCACCCATATTGTTTGCATCTTTGATGCCGTAGTCGGTGATGCGTCCGATGATGGCTGCGCTGATGTACGGACCGTCTCCGTCTGCGCTGACTACCGCCGCACCCGATGCCGATGCAGTCCATTGTGCCGTGGGCGAACGCTGACCTCCGTACTCAAGAGGCATTCTGAACTGTTTTTCTGCGGAGCAGAAGTGCGACGATGTCGAAGCAACGCTTTTTCTGACTGCACCGCAATCGGTCATAATTGCCGCGGTTGCCAATGTCAGTGCCATAGTGGAACAGGCTCCGTACATACCGCAGATCGGGATATTCAGATCTCTGACTCCAAAGGTTGTTCCCGTACATTGATTAAGAAGATCGCCTGCGAACAGCGCATCAATGTCGCCTTGAGTCAGTTTTGCATCGGCGACGGCTCGCGTGATTGCTTCTTTGTGGAGAGTGCTTTCTGATCTTTCCCAAGAGCTTTCGCCTGCCGTTTCATCCGAAAAAACAAACGACAGCTCACTACCGAGAGGTCCTTCGGACTCCTTTTTTGTACCGACTGCGGCAGAGCCGATAATCACAGGCTCCGTGGGTAAAAGAATTGTGTATTTGCCTTGCCTTTGTGCCATAATACAGTTACCTTTCTTTTCAAAACCATATATATATATATATTGCTGTATAGTTAGTTTTGCAGAAAATAAAAGTATTATGCGGATACAGTTTTTAAAAAGTTTTTTATACATAAATTTTGTGTTGCTTATTATTGTACAAAATGTGCATTTGCGTTCAGGAAAATTCTTGTATAGTTTTGCAAAAATTATTGACACATCTGTTTTAATTGTGTAACATATATAATGCATTGGTGTTTAAAATGCAATTTAGGTTTGGAGGAAAACAGTATGAAGTTAGGCAAAAAAATACTAAGCTTGCTTCTGGCTGTCATTATGGTAACAACCATGCTGACAGGCTCACTCACCTCGCTGGCATCGATAACGGTCAGCAATTCGCCCGTTACGGTTTCGATCGTAGTTCCGGAGCTGATTTACCTGACGCCGGGTTCAAGCAGTTTCCAGTACTACATCGCAGGTGCGGCTAATGGGGTTACTCCGTCAACGGCAGCTTCGGCACAGGGTAACATCTCATTTACGGCATCAAGACCTGCTTCAAGCATTACTCTGACAAGCTCGGGTGCAACATCTGTTTCACTCAGCGCTACAAGTGCATCAAACACAGCATCACTTGTGTCACAGATTACTGCCGGATCAAAGTCGGATTCCGGTCTTATCACATGGACATTTAACTATGTTATTGACGGTAAGCAGTATACATCGACCGCTTATACATATGTATACAAGCCCTACCTCGGTCAGGTAGGCGCACAGCACGGTCACAGATATATCCCTCTTTCGGGTAACAGACCGTCGCTCACGGCTTACGCTTTTGTTGCGGGTATTCACACGGCAACAGGCGGACTTTTCGATTGTTATTATACAGGAACCAGCGGTTACAGTATGTCTCCGCTTGTTCCCGGCTGGTCACACGCAAATGTTCCCCTCGGCAATGAGGACGGTTACATCAGCGATGAATATTATCCCGCGAACCTTAATCTTACGGGAGGTATTGCATCTCACTCCAGAACAAGGTCATCAGATACCAGCGTAGAGGCGGGTTCAACAGACACGGTCGGTACCCTCAGAGTTGACTCCAGCCGTTATGCACCCGGCACAAATCTCAGCGCAATCCCCAACTTCAAGTCCGGTTTTATGATTCACTATGCAACCAATTCAAGCGAAACGCACAGACTCAACGGCTTTGCTGCTACCAACGGCGGATTGAGCTTTACTACATCTTCGATTGATTATCAAGAGGATGAAAAGGCATATGCATACGGTCTGTACTCTCCTATCGGTACTGTTCCGAATGCAACGACATCCTACGCAATGAAAGCATCCTTCTCGTTTGAGAGAAACAACGGTGCAAAAAAGGTCACGATGGATCTTATTTTTGCTGTCGCGATTGAGACAATCAACAAGGCTTCATTGCGTACTGCGATCAACAACGCAATCAGCGCAAACTATCAGCAAAAGGATTACACGGAAGCTTCCTACAGCACATACAACACGGCAATTACTAAAGCCTGCACGGTACTCGGTAATCCTGCTGCGACATCTGCGGAGGTTTCTTCTGCGGAAACAACACTTTCTTCAGCAGTTACAAAGCTTCAGAAGAATACATATACGGCAACCGTTTATCACAAGCTTCCTGCGACAGACGGATTCGTTTATAACTACAACGGATTTGAATATGTTGCAGAGAACGGTTATGTTACGATTATCGAAGAAAAGGGCTTTATGGCAGCGGATGCTGTAACGGTTACAAAGGAAAGCTTCCGCGGATACAGCTTTTCGGGTGAAGCAACAAAGACATATACGGATTGCCATGCCGATATTGATCATACTTTCACTTATACGGCAGAAACAAGCGTTATTTCCTTCAACTACGGTTCAGAGCATCTCGGATATATTATTGACGGTGATGTCAAGGAGATAACCGTTGAATACGGACAGCCTTACGGAACATTCCCGTCTCCCAAGATGGACGGTTGGAGATTCCTCGGTTGGTACGATCCTGCAAACAGCTATGTTTCTCCCACTACTGTCTGCACAATGGTAAAAACCTCTCTTGTTCTGACAGCTAACTGGAAGTGTAATTTTGCAGGCGGTCACGGTTCGCAGAATGATCCGTTCCTTGTGGCGAATGCGGCTCAGCTTGACTCGCTTGACGATGCTTCCGTATTCAGTAAGATTACGGACGGTTCTCTGACAAAGGGCAAATACTTCAGACAGACAGCAAACATTGATTATGCTCTCAGCAAAACTCCCGTTGCATCATTTGACGGTAATTACGACGGCAGAAACTTTTCTGTCAACGTTCTTGAATCGGCCATTTTGTCTGATACTGTTTACGGCAGTGTTTTCGGACATCTCAACGGTGCCTTCGTAAAAGATCTTTCGGTCGATTTCAGGGGTAAACTGAGCACAACGGGTGCAGGTACAACATATGTCGGCATTTTCGGATATGTTGAATCTTCCACAATCAGCGATGTTCATATCACTTCTTCCGGCGAATATGCAAAAGCTACAGGCTCGGACGGTATCTTTGCAGCTTATGTTGCAGGCGATTCGACGATTTCCGATTCATCCGTAACACTTGACGGCGGTATTCCCTGTCATGATGCTTTCGTTGGCAAGGTTGCTGATACGGCATCCTTCGAGGGAATCAACAACTGGGTTCTCGTAAACGATATGGTGTCGGGTGTTCACTCTCATTATGCAAATGTTATGTATGTCCGTGAGAATCTTCATACTGTTCTGAGATTCACAAACGGCAGATATACATTCACGGCAACTCCCGATGACGGATGGACTGCGGAATACCGTAGGGCTGACGACACACTTGTATCGGGCGGTGCGGTATTCTCTCCTGCAACCGATGTTACGGGCGCAGAATACTATGTATGTGCAGTCAAGAATGTGAGCTTTTCGGCAGGAGCCAACGGTACTCTGACAGGTGCGGGTACATACTCTCTTCGTGAGGGACAGACTGTCGAAGGACTTGTTCCGACTCCGCTCGTAGGCTATTCCTTCGCAGGATGGACTAACGGCACGGACGGAACGGTAAACGGTGACGGTTCCTACACATTTACAATGGGCAAGACAGCAGGCAATGTTGTTGCTGACTTCTCTGTTAATACATACAAGATTATTTACAACGGAAACGCAGGCTCGGCTCAGGTTGATGTTCCCGCAACAGCTGTTTACAGCGGTGACAAGAACGTCAATATCGGTCCTGCATCTTCAAGAGCAGGTTACACCTTCAAGGAATGGAACACAGCACCTGACGGTTCAGGTACGGTGTATCTTCCTGCTCAGCAGTACAGTGCTCTTTCTACAGAGAACGGAGCAGAGGTTACTCTCTACGCTATCTGGACTCCCATCCTTTATACAGTAACGTTTGAAGAAAACGGCGGTATGGCTGTTAATGACATTTCCGGTGTAACATACGGCTCCTCGGTATCCTTCCCTGCAACTTCAAAGACAGGATACAAGAATCTTATGTGGTACAGCGATGCCACCTTCACCGGTTCTTCACATCTTCCCGGTACTCAGAAGCAGATCTATGACAATGCTATATTCTATGCAAAGTGGACTCCCGTTACCTATACAATAGCTTTCTCGGCAGAAGGTGCAATACGTGTTCCCGCTTCTGTTGAAGTAGCTTATGATTCAGGATCCTTTGTGATTCCTGCAAACTATATTCCCGAAATGCCGGGCTTTACGTTCAGTAACTGGAATACAGCTGCAGGCGGCAACGGTACTTCTTATAAGCCGCTTGACACAATTCCCGGCAACCTCTCCGCTAAAGACGGTGATGTCATCACTCTTTATGCAATCTGGGAAACAAGAGATTTCACAATCACATGGAACATCACAAACGGCGCAACAATCAACGGCTCGACGACAAGCCCCACAACAACGGCTACGTTCGGTGAAAAGTATGTTCTTCCGACATCCGTTCCCGTAAAGGACGGTTATGTATTCAAGGGCTGGTTCACACAGATGACAGGCGGTACTCAGATTACTGCAGATACTGTCGTTAACGTTACTGCCGACACATCCTACTATGCGCAGTGGGATTATGCAACATACTATGTCAAGTATGACGCTAACGGCGGCTACGGCGAAATGGCTGACAGCACTCATCAGTATTCTGTAACAAGCGCTCTTAACAAGAATGCTTTTGTCAGAGACGGCTATACCTTCAGCGGTTGGGCACTCACAAAGGGCGGTTCAGCAGTTTATGCGGACGGTGTGAATGTAACTAACCTTACAAATCAGCACGGCGAAACAGTTACTCTTTACGCTGTATGGACAGGTAAGAGATTTTCACTCACTTATGACCTCAACGGCGCTTCGGGTGCTCTTCTTCCCACTAATGTTACAATGGACGGAGCTGCTGTAAATCTTCGTAACTATACAAAGACGGCAGTTGCCATCGGCGACAGCACCTACGAGTTCTACGGCTGGGCACTTACAAAGGAACTTGCTGATTCCATGACGGTAGCTTATGCGAACAACGCTTCCTTTGTACTGACGGAAGAGGTTCTTGCCACGCTTACTTCAAACCTTTCCGCAGCTACACCGACAATCACTCTCTATGCGGTATGGGCAAGAAATACTACCGTTACATGGAACCTCACGGGCGGTACAATGAACGGTAGTGCGGAAAGCATCAAGACAACCGTAACCTACGGTGAAAAGTATGTTCTTCCCGTAGGTGAACCGATGAAGATCAGGCATTCCTTTATCGGATGGTATACGGCAGAAGCTGTCGGTGCAGGTGTTGAGATTACCAACGAATCTGTCCTTCTTACAAACGAGGATACAACTGTTTATGCACAGTGGACTCTTATCGGTAATCTTGAATCCAATTACATTACAGAGTATTATCTTCAGAACGCAGACGGCACTTATTCCGATACAGCAACTTCGACAGCATCGGCTACTGCCAATGTCGGAACAAAGGTAAGTGCGGTACAGCCTGCTTACACAGGCTTTGTATTCGACGAGAGCAACCCCGCTAATATTGTTGAAGGCATTGTAACAGACAGTCTCTCGGGCGAAGTGCTTGTTCTTAAAGTTTACTATGCAAGAAATAAGTATTCGGTAACCTTTAACGCTAACGGCGGTGAGGGCGAAATGGAAGCGGTCAATGATTACTTTGAAAAGGAAATCACACTTCCCTTGAATACTCTTACAAAGACGGGTTACTCCTTCACAGGTTGGGCAAGAACGGCTGACGGTGCTGTTGCATTCGCAGACGGCGGTGCGTTCTCCATAACCACAAACAATACAGAACTCTTTGCAAAATGGACTGCAAACAAGTATACTGTTGAGTTCATCGGCAACGGTGCAACGGAAGGCTCTATGGTAAGAGCACAGTTCACATATGATGCTCCTGCATATCTTCCCGAAAATACATTCGGTAAGACAGGTGCAAACTTCGCAGGCTGGGCAGTAACCGAAGGCGGCGAAGCAGTCTATGAGGACAAGGCAGAGGTTATCAATCTTACATCCGAAAACGGCGGCGAGTTC
>JAFQIG010000014.1 GCA_017397655.1 Clostridia bacterium
ATTTCCGCTGATTTTTGCCTTGTTGTGACAAAAATCTTCTCTTTCAAAACTGCGTTGCATCTGAAATGCAATAGGTTGCGTGCAGTCGGGCATTTCTTCGATGCAGCCATACTGACGTATGGCAAAGAGAAAAATGTCCGAATGTGCGTGAAATATTGTATTTCAGACATATGGAATTGCCTTTTCAAAAAGTATAAAAAAACAGAGCGACACTATTGTGCCGGCTCTGTTATGGTGCCGATGACCGGACTTGAACCGGTACGGTGTTGCCACCGAGGGATTTTAAGTCCCTTGCGTCTGCCTATTTCGCCACATCGGCATATTATTTAAGTTAAGTGCTAATACTATTTAAGTTAAGTGCTAATATTTATTATTTAAGTTGCGTGCTAAAATTTAATTTCAATATATTATACGCTTTCAATTCGTGTTTGTCAACATAAAAATAACCGTGCCTGATAAAAAATTCTGCACACTATTTTGTTAATATGGCGAAATGTTAAAGAAATCTTCTGATTTATAGTGCATATATACAAACTAAAACGTGTTTGTTTGTGCATTACTACAAAAAATAAAAGGATTATAAAAAATGTTTACTTTTTTTGCTTTTTGTGTTACAATTCACATGAATGGATATAGGTAAATGTTTGTGTTTTTATAAGGAGGATACGATGAAATTTAGTTGGAAAAATGCTCTGAAGGCTTCTGCGTCCTTGCTTTTTGCAGGTGCAGTATCGTTGGGCTTGTTTACTGCGTTTAATGATGCGAATACCGTTGAGGCCGCAGAGCAGACAGATGTTTTAGGTTCAAAGCGCTATGTGATCTCAAATCCTTACAAGGATGTTGATTGGGATACATGGCAAGGCTACAAAGGCGCTACTCATGTACATACAAACATCAGCGACGGTGATATAGATTTTGATAAGATGATCGAGCAGTATTATTCTCTCGGTTATGACTGTCTTGCAATCACCGACCACGGTACTGTAAACTACGGCTGGACAGCTAACAAGTCCAGAATTGCTATCTTCGGATATCAGCTTGTCGTTCACGGCAGCCCGGATCCTATGTCTGCGTCAAGAGCTGCACAGATTAATGCGGGTACTGACAGAAACGGCAGGGGTATGATTGATGTACCGATGGGCAACGAGATGAATGGTGCTTCCGCAACAAAGACTCACATCAACGGATACTTTGCCGATGCAGGCCACGGTGATGCTGAGATTTCAGCGAGCGGTGTCAGCGGTTGTGTGACTGCTGTTAAGAAGAACCATAAGGCAGGCGGTATTACTCATATCAACCACGTTGGTGAGTTTATGAGTGCTAACGATCACGATACTCTTCAGTCTTGTATCAACGATGTCTATACAGCAAGCTGGATTAATGAATTTGCATCTGACGTATTTATGGCATACTCTTCATGTACAGGTATAGAGCTTGTTAACACGGCAGACAGCAGAACAAGATGGGACAGATACCTCTATGATGAGCTTCTCAAGAGACTTGCTCCCTACGGCAGAATGATCTGGGGCTACTGTGAAGACGACGCACACGAGTTCAGCGACTGTGACAGAAATGCACAGATCTTCTGGATGCCTTCAAATACAGCTGCTAATGTCAGAACCAGTATGACAACAGGTGCTTTCTTTGCAAGCTCCAAAAACTCCAGAACAGAGCTCTCAGGTATCGCAGTAAGTGCAACAGATCCCTATCCTGAGGTAACAAGAGTTACCGTTGATGACCTTAAGAGCCAGATCACATTTGAAGTCAAGAATGCAGGCAGTGCATATATGGTTGCAAACGGCACTACAGTTGAAACCATCGCTTGTGATTCTGCAGGCAGCATTGTTACTTTCGATCTCAATAAGTATGAAAGCACTATCGGCAGCTACGTCCGTGTATACTTTACAGGTACAGGCGGTGTTACATATGTTCAGCCCTTCCACGTAACAACTGCTGCATACGGCACAGATTCTACAGTCAGCTTTAACGTAACTTTCAACGGTGAAAAGGTTGAAAATCCCAACATCGTTCTCAAGAATTCAAGCGGTTCGATGATTCCTGTTGTTAACGGTTCCGTAACACTTGATATCGCAGATACCTACACATATGAAGTATCCGCAGAAAAGACTGCAGTTACTACAGGTTCTTTTGAAATCACTGCTTATGATTTCGCATATGAGCTTGACTATACTATCGATGTAAATATCGAAGAATATCCGGAAATCTCCTTTATTGAAGGTATCGAGGTTGTTCCGCATCCCGAAACAAAGATTATTGACGGACTTGTCCCCGGTGTAGGCGCTACAGGTGAATATGCTGTATCGACATCTCAGCTCGGTACGATCGAAATAGTTCCGACAAAGAACGGATACGGCACGGGTACAAAGCTTAACCTTGTCTGTGATGGTGAGGTTATGGATTCCTATACCTTCGTATTGTATGGCGACACAGACGGCGACGCTGTCATTGATGCTACGGATGCTACATCGTTGCTTATGTTCCTGTTTAATGCATTCAGTTCTGAATGGACAGACGAGACTATTTCTGCGTTCGATGTTAATAATGACGGTATTTTTGATTCGAGTGATGCTTTGATGCTAAGAAGAATCGGTATGCTTGAAGAAATCGAAATCGAGCAGAACAGATAAACAATTTTAAAAAAGAACGGCCTGCTATAACGGCAGGTCGTTTTTACTGAATCGGTGGTGTGTAGTTTGAAATATGCTTTGATCGGATGTGGACGAGTTTCTCACAACCATGTATCATCCGCAAAAGACAACGGACTGGAGATAGTCGCATTTTGTGATATCGTTTTGGAAAAAGCGAAGAAAAAGGCGGTGGAATCAGGTCTGTCGGTAAACTGTTATGATGATTATAAGCTGATGCTTGAAAAAGAGAAGCCTCAGCTTGTAGCAATAGCAACTACATCGGGGACTCATGCCGATATAGCAGTTGATTGCATAATGGCAGGCTGTCACGTCATAATTGAAAAACCGATTGCACTGTCACTTGAGGACGCAGACAGAATTATAGAAGCGGAAAAGAAAATGGGTGTTCATGTCTGTGCGAATCATCAGAACAGATTCAATACGGCAATTCAGCAGATGCGCAATGCTTTGTTGGCAGAGCGTTTCGGCAAGCTTTTTTACGGTACAATCAGCATCAGATGGTTCAGAGATAAAGGTTATTACGGCAGCGGTGATTGGCGTGGTACGTGGAAAGAGGATGGCGGCACGTTGATGAATCAATGTATTCACGGAATAGACCTTCTTCGCTGGATGATGGGTGACGAGATAGCCGAGGTTGTCGGAATGACTGACAGGCTTAATCATCCGTATATTGAAGCGGAGGATCTCGGAATAGCGCTCGTAAAATTTAAAAACGGCAGTTACGGCATAATCGACGGAACAGTTAATGTATACGGCGGCGATTATGAAGAGACGCTGACTATCTTTGGCGAAAAGGGATTTGCCAAGGTTGGCGGTACATGTGTAAACAAAATTGACGAGTGGCGTTTTGCCGACGGAGCAGAAACTGAATCTCATATCGAATCGTGCACGGAGAATCCGCCTAATGTTTACGGCTTCGGTCACAGATCAATTTATGCCGATATGATCGAAGCGATAAAAGAAAACAGAAAACCGTATGTTGACTCGCTTGCAGGCAGACGTGCGCTGGAGCTTGTTCTTGCAATTTACAAGTCGGCGGCAGAGGGATGCAGTGTAAAGCTTCCTTTGGACAGTTGTTCGACACTTGACTTTGAGGGTAGATTTGATGGCTGAATATATTCACGAATCTTCTTACGTTGATGACGGTGCGGTTATTGGTGACGGAACAAAAATCTGGCATTTTTGTCATATCCAGAAGAATTCCGTAATCGGTAAAAACTGTACGTTGGGACAGAATGTAAATGTAAGCGAAAACGTGACGATCGGAAACAATGTCAAGATACAGAACAATGTATCTGTATACGAGGGTGTGACACTTGAAGACGGTGTTTTCTGCGGCCCAAGCTGTGTTTTTACGAATGATTTATTCCCGAGAAGCTTTAAACGCCCTTCGGAATACTATAAAACGTTGGTGAAAGCGGGGGCTTCTCTCGGTGCCAATTCGACCGTGGTTTGCGGTGTTACGATAGGACGGTATGCGCTTATAGCGGCAGGTGCTGTTGTAACAAAGGACGTTCCCGATTATGCGTTGATGCTCGGTATTCCTGCCAGACAGCACGGATATGTCTGTAAATGCGGAACGCCTCTTGATAATAATTACAGCTGTACATCGTGTAACGGCAAATATTATTTTGATAACAATAACAATTTAACGGAGCTAATAAATGACTGATTTTGTAATACCTTGCTTACTCGGACTTGAAGGGCCGATAGCCGACGAACTTCGCTCAATGGAAGCTTCCGATGTAACGGCAGAAAACGGCAGAGTTCTTTTTTCGGGTGACAACAATATATTGGCGCGTGCAAACATCTGCTCGCGCTTTGCAGAGCGAATTCAGATTCTGGTCGGCAGCTTTACGGCGACAACCTTTGAGGAGCTGTTCCAAGGAACCCTTGCGCTTCCGTGGGAAGAGTGGATCCCGTCGGAGGATGCTTTCCCTGTCAAGGGATATTCAATAAATTCGACATTATTTTCTGTCAGCGACTGTCAGTCAATAATTAAAAAAGCGGTTGTTGAAAGACTGAAAAAGAAATATAAAATTGAATGGTTTGAAGAAACGGGCCCTGTTCATCAGATACAGTTTTCGATTATGAAGGATAAGGTAAGTCTGCTTATAGATACATCGGGCAGGGGACTTCATAAAAGAGGCTACCGACTTGCGGCGGCTGATGCTCCGCTTAAGGAGACTTTGGCGGCATCGCTTTGCTATGTGTCAAAGCTTCGTCCGTATCACACGCTGTACGACCCGATGTGCGGTTCGGGCACCATCGCTATAGAGGGTGCTTTGATGGCTATGAATATTGCACCGGGGCTTCGTCGTAACTTTTCTGCGGAGCGTTGGGATAATATCGACGAATCCGTCTGGAAACAGGAGCGTGACCGTGCAAGAGAGCTTGAAAAGCGTGACTGCGACTTTGAATGTTTCGCATCGGACATCGATCCCGAGGTTATTGAGATTGCAAAGTCGAATGCACTAAGAGCAGGTGTTCTTAATAAAATTCATTTCTCTGTAGCGGACATACGCAATTTCAAGCCGATGACGGAAAGAGGTACGGTTATATGCAATCCGCCATATGGTGAAAGATTGCTTGATATAAACGAAGCAGAGAATCTTTACCGTGATATGGGCAAGGTCTTTGACCGTAAAAAAGGCTGGTCATACAGCGTTATATGTCCTTCGGAAACATTTGAAAAATCTTTTGGTCGCAAGGCCGATAAGAGAAGGAAGCTCTACAACGGTATGATCAAATGCGATTTGTATATGTATTTTAAGTGAGGTTTTGCATATGAAGCACATATTTGTTGTCAATCCTAAATCAGGCAAAAAAGGAAGAGATGCTCAAAAGATTCTTCCGCAGATAGACGAATATTGCAAAAAAGAAGCTCTTGATTATGAGATTTACATAACAAAAGCCGCCAATGACGGTCTTCAATTCGTTAAAAAGATGGCGGCTACAGGTGAGCATATCAGATTCTATGCATGTGGCGGTGACGGCACTCTTTTTGAGGTGGTAAACGGATCTTTCGGCTTTGATAATGTCGAGGTTGCCGCACTTCCTTTGGGTTCGGGCAACGACTTCATCCGTCTTTTCGGAACAAAGGAACAGCTTGCCAACGTTGAAGCACAGGTTAACGGTACGGTAATTCCGCTTGATCTTATCAGATGCGGTGACAAGGTTGCCATTAACGAGTGTTCAATGGGTATGGATGCCGAAGTCTGCAAAAAGCAGTCGGATTTTAAAAAGCTTCCTATGGTCAGCGGTGAAATGGCATATTCCGTTGCGGCTGTGTGGGCACTTATGAAAAAGGTCGAAAGTACCTTTACGATCAGTATTGATGACAAAGAGCCTTTCACAGAGAAAGTTATATTCTGCTTTGTCGGAAATTCCCGTTGGTACGGCGGCGGATATATGGGTGGACCGCTTGCAATGCCGAATGACGGACTTCTTGATATCGTTGTTGTTCAGAAAAAGGTAAGCAGGTTAAAGCTTCTGACATTACTCGGAAAGTATAAGAAAGGTATGCACCTTGATTGGGATTTCACGAACTTTATCCGTGGCAAAAAGATTACCGTTCACGCAAAGGATCCTGCTGTCGTCAACGTTGACGGCGAGTGCGATGTTGTCAACGACTGTACGATGGAGATCGTTGAAAAAGGAATCAAGTTTGTCGTACCTGCTAATTCGACGTTCTTTGAGGATGTCAAAAGCGGCAGAATAAGCGGAGAAAAAGCGATTACTTTATAAGCCCTGAATAGCAAGATCTTTGTGTTTCTTCATTGTTTTTTTGAAAAGAGAATTGTAAATGAAAAATAAATTCTGGATAGGGCTGGCATCGACATTTTTGTCTCTGTCGGTAGTGATTTTGATTGCGCTTGTTTTCTTTGGCGATTATATAGATTCTATAGACGAATATTTTAATGCGGTTACAGCGTCCGAAACAGTAGCTTTTACTGATGCGGATGTTGAACCGGAGATTGAAACTGCTGTCACAACAACGACAGTGACCACGACTCAGCCGATAACGGAAACGACAACACGTCCGAAGTCAAAACCGTCGTACTACGGCAGTGATGATAAGTTGGTTGCATTTACTTTCGATGACGGACCGAGTCCTGCGGTAACGCCGCAGATTCTGGATATTCTTGAAAGATGTGGTGGCAAAGCAACGTTTTTTGTGCTCGGAAATATGGCTGTAGGTAAAGAGAATATCTTTCAAAGGATGCTCTCTCTCGGCTGTCAGATAGGTAATCATTCTTTTGCCCATGCAAGATACAAGAATATGGGTGAAGAGGAGATAAGAGCCGATTTTGAAAAATCACAGGCAGAGATCAAAAGGGTTTGCGGTATTGAGCCTGAGCTTTTCCGTGTTCCGTACGGGGACAACAATTCTGTAATTTCTTCGGCTATCGATGCTCCGATAGTATTTTGGTCAATTGATACGCTGGATTGGTCCAAAAAGGACAAGAGCGGCGTGAACAGATCGGAAGAGGAACGAAATGCTGCAATCAGAAGCATTTATGACGGCGTTATAAATCACGTAGAACCGGGCGATATCGTGTTGATGCACGATCTGTATCAGATAACCGTTGATGCTTTTGATGAGATTGCGACGGCACTTACCGAGGACGGCTGGAAGCTTGTCACAGTTGAAGAGATGTTCGTCAGCAGGGGATACGAGCTGACTCCCGGAGTAGCTCACAGATGCGCAAAGTGAGGTGCGTTTAATGAAGAATAAGGCAGAATTTGTACGAGTTATCAAGTTTGCATTGTTATCTGCATCGGCAGGGATTATCCAGTCGGTCACATTTACGCTGATTGATACATTGTTTCATCCGTCGTATTATGCATCATACCTGCCTGCATTGATACTGTCGGTGTTATGGAACTTTACGCTTAACAGGAAATTTACCTTTAAATCAGCAAACAACGTTCCCATCGCAATGCTGAAGGTGTTCGGATACTATCTTGTATTCACACCGTTGTCAACATGGCTGGGAAACGTTGCTTCTGTACAGTTCGCTGATGTGCGATTTATCAACTATATAGTTTTGGTTGTAACGATGATCGCTAATCTTGTTACCGAGTTTTTATTCCAAAGATATTTTGTATTCGGTAAAAGTATCGATACAAACGTTAAAAAGAAGGATTAAGAAAGAGAATATTTGCTTGAGTATTCTTTGTACAGCTCGTCATATGCCGTGCCGTCTTTTTTAAGCTCGCTTAAGTAGTTGTGAAGGTCAAGCGAAGATTTTTGTGACATTTCCAAAAGACAACCTGCGATGTTGGAGCAATGGTCCGAAACACGCTCAAGGTTTGTCAGAATATCAGATAATACAAATCCGTGCTCTATGGTACATTCGACTTTCTGAAGTCTTGCAATGTGTCTGAGGCGGATTTGTTCTTTTAAGTCATCAACAACCTGTTCAAGAGGCTCAACCGAAAGAGCAGACTTGAAGTCAAGATTGATGAACGATTCTTCGGTAACTCTGACAATTTCACCGACAGCAGCAAACATAACGGAAAGCTCGTTAATCGCCTGATCGGAAAAAGTGAGATTCTTATCCTTGATTTCTTGTGCAGACTCTACGAGGTTTACTGCGTGGTCGGAGATGCGTTCAAAGTCGCCGATGATGTAAAGAAGCTTTGATACATCGTGGTCATCGCTTTCAGACATACTCTTTGACGAAAGCTTGACAAGATATGAGCCGAGAGCGTCCTCGTATATATCAACCTTTGATTCATCCTCCATAACGGAATCTGACAGCTTGGAATCGTATTTGGTAAACAGTTGCATAGCGTTTTCAATAGACTTTGATGCGATATGCGACATTTCGTTCGCAACGGTATAGCTTCTTTCGATAGCGATTGACGGAGTGTCAAGAAGAATATCGTCAAGCATAGCGGTGTATTTGTCGCCTTTGTTATCGGAGCCTTTGATAGAAGAAACGGCAAGCTTTTCAAGATGCTTGGAAAGAGGCATAAGTACAATTATTGAGAAAAGCTTGAACAAAGTGTGAATTCCTGCGATTCCCCACATATTAATTGTGTTACTCTCTGCCATTGAAAAAAGGTCAAACGTACCTGTCGAGCGAAGAATAAATCCGAGAGCATAGTAAACCGAAATCCATGCGGCTACACCGAAAATATTAAAATAAAGGTGAACGAGAGCAGTACGCTTACCGTTTTTGTTAGCACCGAGAGAGGAAAGAATAGCAGTTATACAAGTACCGATATTCTGGCCGAGGATAATGGGAATAGCCGTGCTGTAGGAGATAACGCCTGTGCTTGAAAGTGCCTGTAAAATACCTACAGAAGCCGACGATGACTGAACGATGGCAGTAAGTACGGTACCGACAAGAACACCGACCAAAGGATTGCTGAAGAGAGTCATAAGGTTTCTGAATTCAGGACTTTCGCTGAGACAGGAGACAGCATCTGACATAGTATCCATACCGACCATAAGGACAGCGAAACCCATAAGAATCATACCGAGATCTTTTTGCTTTTCTTTTTTACCGAACATTATCATACAGATACCGATAACGGCAAGGATCGGCATCCATGCAGAAGGCTTGAGGAATGATAAAAGCGCCGTAGCATCAGCAGCGGCACCGCCGATACCGTTAAGAGCTGTCAGCCAGGCAGTAACAGCCGTACCGAGGTTGGCACCGATTATAACGCCTGTAGCTTGTGAAAATGCCATTGTGCCGGAATTAACAAAACCGACAACCATAACCGTAGTGGCAGAGGAAGACTGGATTATTGCCGTAACACCGAGACCGAGCAAAAATGCTTTGAACTTGTTGGATGTGAGGTTGCCGAGAATAACCTTAAGCCTGTTTCCTGCACTCTTTTTGAGCGCATTGCCCATAGCGTCCATACCGAAAAGGAAGAGGGCAAGACCGCAGAACAGCGATAAAATATCAAAAAAACTCATAACAAACTCCTTTAGTGGTTATTCTTTGTCTATCACGACTTTTTCAAGTCTTACGTGAGACTGCTTTACAATAGGAGTCATATAGTTGTCTCCGTATGTGAGCCGAAGCATGGCGTCATAATTTTCCGGGATACGGAACTGCTTGTCAAAGAAAATGTGGCGAATGGCAGGCTCAACATTTCTTCTCGGAATGGAGAAGCAGACGGGGGTATTCAGATCATAAAGTCTGATATTCTCCGAATCGTCCTTTCCGAGATGACCGCAGATTGAAAAAATTATTTTTCTGAAAGCTGTCAGAAAAAAGTCGGGACACTTGTCAAATATACGGTATTTTTTAGAAAAACCGTCAACAGGCTTTCCTTGCCTTATCTGTTCACGGTAATAGTATTTTTCACCTATCATCTGGAAAAGTCCGAGCAAGCTTTCCTGAAGCTTTACCGCAAAAGCGCCGGTCGGCTTATTGAAATAGGGGAAAATATCCATCCATATGCCGTTGTGAATATTCAGACCGTCAAAGAAATCTGCAGGCATATATGTGTTATCTTTACGAAGCTTTGCAAACTGCAAGGGGTATTCGACTTCTGTTGTGAACCAGCAGAAGGAACATCCGTCAACAGGATGCTTTTTTATAAGCTTTATAAAGCGCTGAAAGCTCTTGTAGTCCATAGTAACGTCGATATCATCATCCCAGGGGATCATACCATCGTGTCTGACAGCGCCTATCAGTGTGCCACCGCACAGCACATAGTTCAGCGAATGCTCTGTACAGTATTTATCAAATCTTGTCAGTATGTCGTGTTCCACCTGTTGGAGCTGTTCCAAAGTTGCTGACATAAAAATCCCTCCATTATAAAATCAAGTTGATTGTAATAAAATATTGAAAAAAAGTCAATAGTCCATTGACTGATTATTCTGTCTGATATATAATTTTTAGGGGTAGGTGAGAGCATGAAAAGGATTCTTAGTTGGTTCTTTGCCGTGATACTGATAATTGTGCAGGCAATATGTCCCGATTATTTCAAAAGCGGACTTGAATGGCAGGGAGAGTCGATGACGGTTTTTGAGCCGACAGAGGGTGGCGTATACTATCCGAGGATTTATCATTTATCCGACGGAACACTTTTGTGTGGCTTTACCCTGACAGGCGGTGGTAAGAAGTCGAGAATCGTTACGGTCAGAAGTGAAGATAACGGCAAAACGTGGTCAAAAACGCCGATTGTTGCAAGCGTCCATCCTGAACTTAACTGTGATAATGTTAATTTCTTTGAACTTCCGAGCGGAGAACTGTTGCTGGCGTACAGAGCGGTTCTCAGTGATGAAAGCGGAACATATACATCGCTTCGTGTGGCTGTAAGTACCGATAAAGGTTATACGTGGAGCGAACATTCGTTGATTACGGAGTGCAGGAATTCCACATTCAACGGTGTGTGGGAACCGCATCTTGAGATGATTGACGGGAAGCTTCTTGTTTTTTATGCGAATGACAGTCTGGCAGGTGACGGTGTTACATCGGGTGACAGACAGAATATCGAATACAGAATATATGACGGCGCCAAATGGACAGACAAATATATTGTTTCGAGCGGAGAAAAAACTCGCTCACGTGACGGAATGCCTGTTATTACAAAGCTTCGTGACGGCGGCTACGCAATAGCGATAGAAGGCACAAGGTCGGTAAATCCTCTTCAGAATCCGAAAAACGGAATGTTTATTAAGCTGCTTATATCAGAAGACGGTTTTGAGTGGGACGAAACAAAGGCTGTTAATGTGTATTATCCGAAGGATGTGTCAAGAGTGTCGGCGGCTCCGTACATCGTTACATTGCCTGACGGCAGAGTGGCTGTATCGTATCAGACTGATGACTGTTATCCGGTCAAAGGTGATCTTCCGAAAGGTCAGAATTTTGATATGAAAGTATCTGTATCTCTTTGCGAGGTTACAAAAGATACCTCGGTAATGGGATTTACAAAGGGTGAGTCGGTATTTTCGATTCCGGAGGGCTTTTGCGCAATATGGAACTCCATGGCGGTTATCGGAAATCAATTGTACTGTGTATCAAGCAGTAATTACGGCGGCAGTAAGATTATACTAAGAATTTCAAATACAGAAAGCAGGTAGTACAATGAGTCTCAAAAATTATGAATTCTGGTTTGTTGTAGGCAGTCAGTTCCTTTACGGTGACGAGGTGCTTGAAACCGTAGCAAAAAGAGCAGAAGAAATGGCATCGGAGCTGAATAATTCGGAAAAGATTCCGTGCAAGGTTGTTTACAAGGTAACGGCAAAGACACAAAAAGAGATCAGTGATGTTATTGCCGACGCAAACAGGGACGAAAAGTGTGCAGGCATCATAACGTGGTGTCATACATTCAGTCCGAGCAAGATGTGGATTAACGGTTTTGTCAGTCTGCAGAAGCCGTACTGTCACCTTGCAACACAGTATAATGCCGAAATTCCCAATGAAGAGATTGATATGGACTTTATGAATCTCAATCAGGCGGCACACGGTGACAGGGAGCACGGCTTTATAACAGCAAGACTTCGTATGCCGAGAAAGATAATTGCAGGCTATTGGAAGGATGAAAATGTCCGTGAGCGTCTTGGTGGTTGGATGAGAGCTGCTGTCGGTGCTGCTGTCAGCAGATCTCTTAAGGTAATGCGCTTTGGCGATAATATGAGAGAGGTAGCGGTAACTGAGGGCGACAAGGTAGAGGTACAGGCAAAGCTCGGATGGCAGGTCAATACCTGGCCTGTAGGCGAGCTGGTAGCGGAGATGAACGCTGTCACGGACAGCGAAATTGATTCGCTTATGGCGGAATATGCACAGCAGTATGATTTTGCTACAGACGACACGGAAACCGTACGCTATCAGGCGAGAGAAGAAATTGCTATCAAAAAGATGCTTGATAAAGAAGGCTGCAAGGCGTTCAGCAACACATTCCAGGATCTTGTCGGTATGAAACAGCTTCCCGGTATTGCCAGTCAGCACCTTATGTCAAAAGGCTACGGCTACGGCGGTGAAGGCGACTGGAAGGTAGCCGCAATGACAGCAATAATGAAGGAAATGAGTGAAGGCCTTTCGGGCGGTACAACATTTATGGAGGACTACACTTATCATCTTGCGCCGCAGAACGAATACAGCCTTGGTGCACATATGCTGGAGGTTTGTCCGTCGGTTGCGGCAGATAAGCCGAGAATTGAGGTTCATCCGCTTGGAATCGGAAACAGAGAGGATCCTGCCCGCTTGGTATTTGAAGGCAGAGAAGGTAAGGCTATCGTAGTAAGTCTTGTTGATATGGGTGGCAGACTTCGTATGATCTGTCAGGATATTGAGTGTGTGAAGCCCATAATGGATATGCCCAATCTTCCGGTAGCCAGAGTTATGTGGAAGGTGGAACCGTCACTCTCCGAGGGTATTGAAGCGTGGATAACAGCGGCAGGTGCGCATCATACCGTACTCAGCTATGATCTGACGGCAGAGCATATGAGAGATTTTGCAAGAATTATGGGCATCGAGTTTGTACATCTTAATAAGGATACAAAGATCGAAAAGCTTGAACAGGAGCTGTTCATTTCTGATCTTGTATGGAAGCTGAGGTAACAGGATGCTTGAAGATTTAAAACTGAAAGTGTGCGAAGCGAACAAGCTTTTGCCGAAATATTCGCTCGTAACATTCACATGGGGCAATGTTTCCGAGATTGACAGACAGTCGGGAGCAGTCGTAATCAAGCCTTCGGGAGTTGAATATGATGATCTGAAGCCTGAAGATATGGTTGTTATTGATCTTGAAAGCGGTAAAAAAATAGAAGGCAGTCTCAATCCTTCATCGGATACCGAGACCCACCTTGTGTTATACAGAAATTTTGATATCGGCGGTATAGTTCATACTCATTCACGCTGGGCAACTGTCTTTGCGCAGGCAGGGATGTCTGTACCGGCACTCGGCACAACTCATGCCGACTATTTTTACGGAGATATTCCCTGTACGCGTAAGATGACGCCGCAGGAGATTGCCTCGGAATACGAGAAAGAAACGGGAAATGTAATCGTAGAAACCTTCAGATCTCTTGATCCTGTCGAGATACCGGGCGTTGTTGTCAACAGTCACGGCCCGTTCACGTGGGGCAAGGATGCTTTGGAGGCAGTTCACAATGCCGTTGTGTTGGATGAAGTTGCGTTTATGGCGTGGCATGCGTTGAGTATTAAGGGTGACTTACCCCGTATGCAGCAGGAACTGCTTGATAAGCATTTTAAACGCAAACACGGTAAAAATGCATATTACGGTCAAAGAAATGAAAAGTAAGCTTATAGTCTCAGCAGCGGTTATTGTTGTTCTGTTAACGGGTGCGCTGATCGTTTTTGACAGCGTCTTTCCGAAAGCGCCTGCGGTTAAAGAGGTGTTCGGGACGGTGATATCCGTTGAATATGATGATAACGGGTTTTTGACAATGCTGGAATCGGCAAAGCGTACACGAAGAATGTCTGTCAATGACGCACCGACAGTATCGGAGTATAAAACTGCAACGGTAAATACGGAAAACGGAAGCTACGTCTGTTATATATACGAAGAATACTCTGAGACATACATCGAAATTCCGTATGTCGGAATATACAGGGTAAAATAAATTATAAGAGACCTTAGGTTAAGGGAAAAAAGAACAAACAAAATCAGCCACTCGGCGTACCAATGTGCGTCAAGTGGCTGGATTTGTTTGCAGTAAAAATATAAATCTTTTTAGTGTTATACGGTTAAATAAGGACTCAGTTTCTCGACACTTGCTTCTCCGAAATACGGAATATTGATAAGCTCTCCAATATCGGTGAATCTGCCGTGGATATTTCTGTATTCAATAATAGAATCGGCCATTGCTTCACTCATACCCTTAAGTCCCAGAAGCTCTTCCTTTGTCGCTTTGTTGATATTAACGGCAAAGGAACTTTTGAAAGGTGCATCGTCTGAGACGGTCGTTGTCTGCTCGGTTCCCTTGGGATCAAGACCGGGGGAGAGAAATGTGTTAACCGCCAAAGATACGGCGCAAACGGCAAGAGTGCACGCTATCAGATAATGTATGTGTCGGTTATCTCTTGGATTATCAGATGATTTCTTCGATTTCATCCGCTTTCACTTCCGTTGCATTATTAAGAGTAAAGATGGTTTTGAACAGATCTCCGTCAATGGAAATGTCAAATGTGCCACCCTGGAACTCGATCAACGTTTTTGCAATTGAGAGACCGAGGCCGTAACCTTCGGTATGACGCGAAGAATCACCACGGGAGAAGCGTTGTAACAATGCCTGACTGTCCTTGCCGATAATCTCTTTTGAAACATTGCTGACCGAAACACTTGTCTTTTCATCGTTGTTTTTAAAGACTTTAACAAATACTCGTGTGCCGGGTTTTGCATATTTGATGGCGTTGCTGAACAGATTTTCAAATACTCTCATAAGCTGATCAGGGTCAGCGCTGACGGATTTTGAATCAAAGTCAAAATCGCTGATAACGCTGAGATCCGAAGTTTCAAATCTGTCCTCAAACTCACATATCATCTGACCCGTGAACATTACGATGTCAAGCGGTTCAAGGTTTATTGCAACATCACCGGTAGTAAGCTTTGAAACCTCAATAAGGCTTTCGAGAAGCTTTTTGAGCTTGTGTGACTGATTGCCGATAATCTGAAGATAATCATTGAAATCTTCTTCGCTGCAGTTGCCCGTCTTTAAAAGATCGGCATAATTGACAATGGATGTAAGCGGAGTCTTGATATCGTGGGAGAGGTTGGTGATAAGCTCATCCCTGACCATAAGGCTCTTGTTTTTTGCATCGACTGCTTTGATAATCTCGTCTTTGATTTTGGTGAGGTCACCGCCGATTTTGCGGAAATCGCCGAACATCTTATTTGATTCAATATCATATTGCAAATCACCTTCGGCGATACGCTGACCGCTTTCGCGAATTTGGCTGATGTTGCTTGCAATCATATAGAATATCGGTATAAGAATTACTCTCGTAGCCGCCCAGATAAGGATAAAGTGCATAAAGTTAAAATCTTCAAGCAATCCTGTCTCGTTGGTGAAATACTGATATATGAATACAAGAGCGACGATTATTTCAAAAACGCTTGTAACGCCGACGGTGATGAAAGCTTTGCCGATAAACGGAACTTTAAAATAGCCTTCGTTCTTTTTGCCCAGCCTTTTTCTTATCCTGACCAGTGTTCTGAAAACAAAGGTATTACGGAAAACGTGACCCTGTTTGATTCTTGTTGCAACGGAAATATTGAATACAAGAGCAAATATAGAGACAAAGAAAGCGATAATCATAATAATCGCATTCCACAAAACGATGTTATCAGACTTGACCTCTGCAAGATTTGTCAAAGCAACCAGCATACCGAGGAATGCGAAGATAAAGAACACAAGAAACGCAAGAATGTCCAGCGGTATTTTGTCAATGAATCTTCGCTTACTTTCATCATCAGGAACAGAGACGCTGTTCATAATAACACCGAGAATGAAAAGTGCAAGCAGAACAAAAACGCAAAAGATTACGATCAGAGGATAACGGAAAAACAATGCAATTGAAATCAGTCTTGACGCCATTCTGTAATCATCGGGAGCAGAAAGATCGGAGAGTATAGATAGCTTTATGGCAGTAACAGATTTTGTGCCGTCCTTTAAAAAGTCCTCAATCTCGACGTAGGTTTCGTATATATATTCTTCCTGCACGGAAGAAAGCTTGTTTGTAAGGATAGTATCGGAACCGACCTGCATGGCGGTAAATCTGATGTTCGTGTTTTTTTCTGCAAAGTTGATTCTATACCTGTCAAGAATATTCTGATCAAGCTGTGACAGCTTGACACCTTCCTGCTCATATGTGTACAGCTTGCAATACTCAACAATCTCCTCGATGTCCGATTCGGATTTAACCCGACAGGTTTCAAGAATTGCATAGGTATTCCTGTCGGATGCATAGAAGTGATAGTCAAACATACAGCTTATGCCAAGCGCAACACCAATGGCAAGCTCTGTTACAACAATAAAAACGATGATAGCTGTAATCTTATCGGTTAATTTGTTAAGCTTGATATTCACGTTAATTCCTCTCGTCCATCTTGTAACCGTGACCGAAAACAGAGACGATATATCTCGGTTCGGCAGGGTTGATCTCTATTTTTTTACGAAGATGCCTTATGTGAACCAGAACGGTATTCTCAGCACCGAGAGGATCTCCGTTCCATACCTGTTTATAAATCTCTTTAGGAGATATAACTTTCCCTTTGTTATTGAGGAAAAGCTTGAGGATATCAAATTCTGTCGGAGTCAGAGAGATGTCTTCACCGTCAACGGATACGGATTTTGATGTATCGTCAAGCATTATCCCACCGTTGACAAGAACGGATGAGGGCAGATTTTCTGATTTGGATCCAAGCACATCAAAGCGCCTTATCTGGCTGTTGACACGGGCAATAACCTCGCTCGGATTAAACGGTTTTGTAATATAGTCATCTGCACCGATATTAAGACCGAGTATCTTGTCGTGTGACTCGCTTTTTGCAGTCAGAAGTATTATCGGAATGTTGCTTTTATTTCTTATTTCAACAGTTGCCGATATTCCGTCCATAACGGGCATCATAACATCCATCAGCACGAGCTTGATATCAGAGTCTTGTTCAAGCGCTGCGATGGCTTCTTTGCCGTTGTAGGCTTCAACTACCTCATAACCTGCACCCATAAGATAAACTCTAAGAGCG
Source organism: Clostridia bacterium (assembly GCA_017397655.1). Classification (GTDB taxonomy): domain Bacteria; phylum Bacillota; class Clostridia; order Oscillospirales; family Acutalibacteraceae; genus UBA1425. The sequence goes on from JAFQIG010000014.1 coordinate 17,358, forward strand.
CGGACTATTTCTTTTTCGTCATCACAGATTAAAATTTTGTTCATAATATTTACTTCCTGTTCTTTAATATTTCATCAGATAAAGAAGAATAACAATGCGCCGAGTGCAGAGAAAGCGAGCAATCCGATACCCATCAACGATACCATTATAAAACCGTTGAGGTAGACGAAGCTCCAGAATGATGCCTGAACGACTGTGTGATTGGCGGCCTCGGATATGTTCTGCCACTGCAGGTATACATCGCATCCGTCAATCATAAAAGAATCATCAATGATCATATGTCGTTCATCGACTTCCTTGAAACCGCATTCTTTCAGACCGTCGGCAAAAAGACGTGCCATTTCTTCTGTTTTCAGCGTAATACGTGTGGCTGTTCTCAGCTCGTCACAGGGAGTGGTATCTCTCAGATGGCCGGGAACAAATCCTGTGCACCACCAATATTTGTCATAATTACGGGTGAATTCATGGTGGTAATTGCCGTCTCTGTCCTGATGGTACAACGAGGATTCCATAAACAGCATATTACTGTCAGAGGCTGCTGCATAGTGTGAATATTTGTTTGCGTAGTCGCTGCCTTCCTTTTTGGTATAAACACCGACCTCGCTGCCGTAAAATACAAATCCGTACTGACCCTTCCACATCTGAATCATCCAGTCAAGTCCTTCATAAGTGAAAAAAACGCGGACAAAATCGTATTCAAGATAGTAAAGAGAGGCGAGAGAATCGTAAACAAAGTTGAATCCGAAAGGTCTTTGCCAGCAGTCCTTGTCGTTCGTATAATAATAATCGCCTTTGTATTCATACATATAGCTGAGAATCTGTCTTTCGCTCAGAATATCGCGCCAGAAACGCTTTTTATTTGTAACAAAGATTGTGATATCATCGGACAGATCACTTTCTTTTGATTTGGCAGAAATCTTTACTTCGCCTACATCGATGCCGGTAACAATACCGTTTTCATCGACGGTAGCAACAGAAGTGTCGGAGGATGTCCATGTTACAGCTTCGTCAATGTTGACAGAGAGAGCGAGTGTCTTTTTTATTTCAACAGTATCAGACTGGGAAGAAATGCATAATTCGATAGCCGGCTCGGTCGAGGGCTCTTCATCGGGAAGCGGTTCTTCTGCGTGGGCGTAAAAGCAGTTGAGAAAAACTATAATAAATGCTAGCAAAAATGTTGATATTCTTTTTGTGTTTTTCATAATATACCTCCTGACTATTATACATATTTATATTATCACAAATACAATAATATGTCAAACAATACCTATTGATTGTCAAGATAATTGATTGTACCTCTTACAATAGCACGACCAATGGCATCCAGGTTGTTTACAATCCATTCGGAATCGTCGGGATTATCGTGATACGCAACCTCAACATACACCGAAGGTGCCGTAGTGCGGCTTAACTCCGCAAGCTCGTTTCTTACAGGAATAACTTTCACATTATCGGGATTCGGATAGATTTTTGCGATTTCATCTGCTATAGCTTCCGCTGCCGCTTTGCCGTCTTTACTTTCTGTAAAGTAGTAGATTTCGGGTCCTGTATTCTGTCCTGCTGACTCGTCAGGTGAGGCGTTGGAGTGCAGGGCGATGTGCAGATCCGGTCTGAAAATGTTGCTTTCGGAAATAGCTTCAGCTACTGTGGAATTCTTATCTCTTCTTGCCGTTTCTATGCCGTTAAGAAGAAAATAAGGCACCATAACATCTGACAGCAGATTCATATACAGTCCTTCGTTTCCGTTGTTGTCGTAATATCGGTTAAAGTATTGGTTTGACGGCGAAATAAATACCTTTGACATATATTCACCTCCCGATATAATCATATGCGGACACTCTTTTGTTGACAATCAATGTTCTAAAGCTTATAATTAAAACATTAAATTATAAGGATAATAGTAAAATGGCAGTATTAAGTGCTTTTAATGTAGAAATGTATTTTGGAGACAGACTTCTTTTTAAAGAGGTTTGCTTTGACATCGGCGAAAGAGAGCGTGTCGCACTTGTAGGTCCAAACGGAACAGGCAAAACGACTTTGTTTAAACTGATTACGGGCGAGTTGGAGCCTACCGGGGGACAGGTTATCAAGTCAAAGAATGCAGTTCTCGGTTATATGGAACAGCATGCCTGTGCAGATTCCGAAAGAACGGTATATGACGAGATGCTGACAGTATTTGAAGATTTGATAGCAATAGAAACCAGGCTTGAGGATATTTCCGTTATGATCCACTTGGGATCAGGTGATATTGACGAATTGATCCGTGAGCAAGGGTTGCTTCAGGAAAAGTTTGAGCGTATGGACGGATTGACGTTCAGAAGCCGTACACGCGCCGCCTTGCTCGGACTCGGTTTTACGGAGAGCGATTTTTATCTTAAGTGTACCGAGCTCAGCGGAGGTCAGCGTTCAAAGCTGAGCCTCGGCAAGCTTTTGCTGTCGGGTGCGGATATATTGCTTCTTGACGAGCCGACAAACCACCTTGATATTGATTCTGTTGAATGGCTGGAAGGCTTTTTGAAGGAATATAAAGGATCGGCTGTTATAATTTCTCATGACAGATACTTTCTTGACCGTGTGACGGAAAAGACGATGGACTTTGCGCGCAATACGCTTCGCGTATGGAAAGGCAATTATAGCGAATATCTTAAGCAAAAAGAGGCGTTTGAAGAGCACGAGCGTAAGGTTTATGAAAACCTTATGGATGAAATCCGTCATATTGAGGAGATTATCGAGCAACAGAAGCGTTTCGGTAGAGAACGAAACTTCATTACTATAGAAAGCAAGCAGAAAATGCTTGAAAAAAAGAAAGCCGAGCTTGTGGTACCGGAAGCAGCACAGGCTAAGGTGCATTTCAAATTCAAGGCAACGGCAGAAACAGGAAATGAAGTGCTTGTTGTAAAGGATTTTGAAAAAGGCTTTGATAACAAACTTCTGTTTTCCGATGTTTCGTTCGGCGTGTACAGGGGAGACAGAATCTTTCTTTTGGGAGCAAACGGCACAGGCAAAACAACGTTTCTTCGTATCCTTCACGGAGAGACAAAGGCGGATAACGGTACCTTCAAGCTCGGATCAAATGTTAAGCTCGGATATTTTGATCAGAGTCTTGAAAATCTTAATCAGGATAAAACAGTTATTGATGAAATATGGGATGACCACAAATCAATGACAATGACCGAGGTGCGAAATGCTTTGGCAGCATTTCTGATCCGTGGAGATGATGTTTTTAAGAAAGTTTCGCAGTTAAGCGGCGGTGAAAAGGCAAGAACGGCACTATTGAAACTTGTTTTGTCGGGAGCAAACTTTCTGGTGCTTGACGAGCCGACGAACCATCTTGATATAAATTCAAGAGAGGCGCTTGAAAATGCACTGCTGAGCTACGGTGGAACAATGCTTGTTGTGTCGCACGACAGATATTTTATCAACAAGCTTTGTACTCGTGTTATTCAGTTTACAAAAAGCGGCGCAAAAGAGTTTATAGGAAATTACGACGAATATATGGAAAAGCGTTACAGCGAGCAAACCGTCGAAAAGCCTGTAGCGAAAGTAAACACATATAAACAGAAAAAAGAGCGGGAAAGTGAACGAAGAAAGCTTGACGGCAAAATTCGCAGATGTGAAGAAGCGATCGAAAAGATAGAGGATGAAATTTCAGTTACCAATGATATTTTATCGTCACCGGAGACAGCTTCGGATTACGAAAAAATCATAGAATTTACTGAAAAGCTCAACGAATTAAAGCAGAAACAAGAGGAGCTTCTCATCGAATGGGAAGAACTGAGTGAGGAACGTGTAAAGCTCGGAGATGAATAATTGTTAAATTTGTAAAGCATAACAGCTTTACAAAACACGTGGATGAAAAACAGACAATGAATTTACAGAGGTTTCATAAAACGTTGATAAATAAGGAATTTTTGAAATTGAATTTATGTAATCTATAGAATGATTTGGTTTGTAAAGTGCGATAGCTTTACAATTGAGCCGTAACAATTAACAGGAGGCGTAAGGATGTCTATAATAATCAGACCATACGAAAACAAGGATTTTGACGATGTCAGATTGATTTGTGTTGCAACGGCAAGCTTCAGAACAAGAAGTGAGGCAAGACGTATGTTTTTGCTGAAATTATATTGTGACTATTATCTCGAATGTGAACCCGAAAACTGTTACGTTGCCGTTGATACGGATGATGAAGGCAATGAGAAGGTTGTCGGATATACACTCTGTGCAATTGATTGCGAATCATACGCTAAACGCTTCTTTGAAAAGTACTTGCCTAAGATCAAAGAGTACAGCAAGTTTAATGCATATTTTGCAAGAACAGAGGTGCTGCTTTACGGAAAGTTCGCTTCATTTTTTCCTGCGCATATGCATATTGACATTCTGCCGGCTTATCAGCGTCAGGGTATAGGTACACGTTTGGTCGATAACATAAAGGAGCACCTTAAGAGCAGGGGCATAAAAGGAGTTATGCTGGTTGCCGGTAAAAAGAATGTCGGAGCCAAAAGCTTCTATCTGAAAAACGGATTTTCTTTTTTGGAAAGCGTTGGCGGAAATTCGATTTTTGGTTTTGATTTCTGATATGCAATTCAGTTATTTCTAATCTCGCATTAATGTGCATTGTTTACAATTATGCGCAATGATATTTGTCTAACTGGCTAATTTATGACATGTTTATGTCAAAAATATTAACAAAATCTTAAAAAAATCTTTTGTTTTTATTGACATTTGTGTGTGTATTGTGTTAATCTATATGAGAGTGAAAATGTCTGTTACTGTGATCTTTTCGGTGAAGTGCCGGGAGGGTCAGTTCCTGTGTTTTAAATGATTAATTATACATAACTTTGACGGGAGTGCCTACCATGGAAGAAAACAAGAAAACCGCTGTAAAGTCGAATACCGCTTCGCGTTTGCGCACATTAGAGCTTTCGTATCAGCCTGTATTTGATGTACATCTTAATATGGCGATTGATTTTGTTACTTCAATGCGTATCAACGACCGTCAGATGGGTGTTCTTTTGCAGGATGCTATCTTTCCTATCGCAGAAAAGACAAATCAGATCTGCGAGCTTAACAGATGGAACATCGAAGAGGGTTGTGATGCAATTCTCAGATGTGAAAAGAGAGAGATTGACATCAATCGTCTTATAGTTCCTGTTTCCAAGAAGTATCTTTCTAAAAACTATGCTGTCAAGCAGCTTATCAAGATTGTCGAAACAAAGGATGTTGCTCCCGACAAGTTCTGTCTCAATATTTCGGAGAGTATCTTTGAAGCTGAAAAAGCTCAGGTTACCGAGAGCATCAAGCAACTTCGTGAATACGGCTTTCTTGTTTCAATTGATGATTTTGGTGTTGAATATACATCAATTTCTCACCTCAGTCTTTATGATGTTGACTATATCGGCATCCACGCAAGCCTTATTGATGACATAATGACTGAAGAAAAAGTTCAGAACAGGATACAGGGTATCATTGATCTTTGTAAAAAGCTTGAAACACAGATAAAGTTTGACGGTGTTGATACCGAAGAAAAGGCGACGTTGCTCAAGTCGATGGGAGCAGACCAGATGATGGGTTCGTTTTACGGCAAGCCGATTTCGGAAAAACAGATCAAGATTTAACCAATATTTGTATACCTTATATATTATAACGGTGCAGGAGATGATTTAGTTGGGCAAAAAGAAAAAGGAGCTTTCTTCACAGGCGGGCGTTCCTAACGGAACTGTAGCTTCGCAGGGCGATAAGGGACCGTACATACCTGCTCTTTCAATGGATGATCAGAGCAAAAAGTATGATGTCAATACAAAGGCGGAGAAAGTACGTAAAAGAGATTGGCTCATACGAATCATTGCATTGATTCTTCTTATATTACTTCTTATCATTGGTATAGGTTACTGTAGCGTAACAATCCTCAACAAGGCGGGTCGTTTCACCGTCAGCCTTGTCCCGAATGAATACGGAATACAGCTTTCGGCAACAGAGGATTTCGCGGAACCTACACTTAATCTCTACGCTTCACCGGTAATTGATATGAACAATATCACCAAAGAGTGGATTCTCAATCAGAACGGTGAGCTCGGAGCAGACCCTGTATACGATGACTTCGCAGAAGTTGACCGTGTCTGGGGCGAACATAACGGAACTAATTACCTTGCATATACATTTGGCGTAAGAAACGCCAGCGAAGATCCCGAAGATGTTGTTTCTTACAGGGCAACGCTGAATCTCCTTTATGAATATAAAGGTGCAGACGAAGCTGTGAGGGTAATGGTGTTCAAAAACGGCAAACCGACGGTTTATGCTAAACCGCAGTTTGGAACAGACAAGCTGGAAACCTTTGAAGCAGACAAGAACTTCCATTCTGAAGATGTAGTTTTCGAGGAAATCCGTTCTGACTTCCAGGTAGGCGAGACGGACAGATATACCGTCGTCATCTGGCTTGAAGGCAATGATCCCGAATGTGTTAATGCAATCATGGGTGGCGAAGCAAAGTTCTCTATGGACTTTGAAGTCATCGGCGGCAACAGTGGCGGTGTGGAATGAGCTTGGGGGAGACCCTTTCACATCAAAACTGAAACCAATCGCACAAACACTTAGGATATAAAACAAATTTTTTTGGAGGAAAATCTAATGAAAAAGCGTTCACTTATTTCTGCAGTAGCAATGCTTATTGTTTCTGCTATCGTTCTCACAAGCGCAACTTATGCATGGTTCGCAAGCGGTTCCAATGCATACGTAGAGACAATCTCTGCAACAATCACAAACAGCGACGGTTCTATCCTTCTTTCTGCTGACGGCGGCAATCAGTGGCTCTCCACAATCGGCCAGGGCAACTTCACAGCTTCCACAGGTACTTTCTCATCCGCATATGCTCCTGTTTCTGTAACAGTTGCTCCCTCTCCCGTAGTTGTTGGCGGTCAGCTTGACGGTTCCAACTTCCAGGCAGTTGCAGCTACAGCAGGTAACGAGTACACAGAGTTCACATACAAACTCAAGACAACAGTTGACGCAACTGTTACATGTGCTCCCACATTCACAACAGCTGTTGCTTACGGTTATGCTCTTGTTATCGTTAACGGCCAGACATATCTCTATGGTTCTGACAGCACAAGAACATACAACCCCATCACAACAGCTGCTGACCTCTCCACAGTAGTCGGTGTTGACTCCAACAACAACTACATCATGGATGCAGGCGACACAACATGCCCCGCTCTCGGTTCAACAACACAGCCCACAAATGCTGGTACAATCACAATCGATACAACAGCTAACAACCCTGTTGATATCAGAGTTCTTGTATGGGCAGAAGGCCAGGATGCAGCTTGCCACGGTACTGTTAACGCACAGGAAATCGCAATCGGCTTCAGCTTCACAAAATAATTTAACTTTAGTATAGTTTTACTGAAGTAACTTACTGCCGGGTGACTCCGGTTGCCCGGCAGACCCCCGATTCTCCCCCGGTAGGGGCGGTTTTAAACCGCCCTGATGAGTGATTAGCTAACACTTTTAGAGGGCTGCTTAAAACAGTCCCTGCGACTGTTCTGTACTGCAGTTTTCTGCAGTACAGAATGGCACGAAAAGGCGATTTATGATTTTTTGTCGAAAGATTGTAAATGACTTTTTCGGTCAATGGAGGTAAAACTAATGAAAAAAGCACTTAGTGTTATAGGTGACATTTTAACTGCAATCATCCTTATATTTGCAATTACAATTACTGTTATGGTCATTACTTCCGTCAGAAGTGAAGACAGAGTACCGAATTTATTTGGATATGCAATAATGAATGTTGAAACTGATTCAATGGTCAGCGAAAACGGTTTTAATGTTGGCGATCTTATTGTTGTCCGTATGCTTGACGAGGAAGAAGCGAATAACCTTAAAGTCGGTGATGTCATTACTTTCAAGAGATATCTGAACAAGCAAGAGTATCTTGAAACTCACAGAATCGTTGCTAACACAGCACAGGTTAACAGCGAATATGCAATTCATGAAAACGAAATTAAGGATGGCATCTGGTATCACGGCGGCGAAACATATTACATCACAAAAGGTGACAATACTCCGTCAATCGACTTCAGTCCCGAAACAGGCGGTATTGAATATGCCCACGCAGGCAATATTGTCGGCATCTGGGAAGGTACAACAATCCCCGTACTCGGCAAGATTATGAAATTCCTTCAGTCTCAGATGGGCTTCATGATCTGTATCGTAGTTCCCGTGGCACTTTTCTTCATCTATGAGCTTTATGTATTTATCGTAACGATCTCCAGAAAGAAGAAGGAAGAAGCTCTTGCAGAGATTTCAAGCAAGGAAGAAGAGCTTAAGGCAAAGGCTGTTGCAGAATTCCTTGCACAGCAGCAGGCAGAGGATACAAAGAAAGCAGAAACTCCTGCTGAACCTGAGAAGCCCGAAGCTCCCGCAGCACCTGCTAATGAGATGAGCGAAGAAGAAAAACAGCGTATAATTAACGAGTATCTCGCAAAACAAGCACAGGAAAAGAAAGATTAAAAGATTTACGGGCGGTCGAAAGACCCTCGATCGCCCGACAAAACCATGATTTATGAACTGTCACGGCAGTTTATAAATGACGGCTTTGTCAAAAATAAGGAAAAAGAGGTAATAATTATGGCAAGACGCAAACTCGGCGCTTCGGTAATCATTCTGTTTATCGCAGCAATCACACTCATATCAGGTACATATGCATGGTTCCTGGTAGGCGGATTCGCAAGCTTGTTCGACATTGGCTTCGATGTAATCGAGGCTCAGGGCGGACTTCTTCTCCAGGGTTCCAACGGAACAGCTGAAGAAGGTGCTGATGACTGGGGTACGGTTCTCGGCAGAGTTGACTTTGTAGAAAAGAGCTTTATCGTTGAAGGCGGCAAGTATAAGCCGGTATCCAGCCGTGACGGTGAAACATTCGTTTCCGTTCAGCTTAAGGATGGTTCCTTTGTCAGCGACGGTTATGCTCCCTCAAAGGATGATGCTGATGTTTCAGCAGCTCAGATTTGCTACAATGACTTTGATTTTAAGATCAAGTCAGATGCGGAAGAAATCGTAGGTGACGAAACTTCCGGTGCATACGTTCAGATTGAACTTAACGGTGACTCTTTTGATGCTGACGGCAATATTGAAACTGATGAGGAAGATCCTCTCGGTGCAGCTGTTGCAGCAAGAGTTGCAATTACGGTTGACGGAGTAACAAGAGTTTATTCTGTTGACGGTCAGACATATCAGGCAGTTACACTTCCGTTCGGCAGTGAGATTGCTGATGTAGACGATCCTGATTTAGGTGAAGGTAACCGCATTATTGATGCCGGTGAAGATACAGCAAGCGCTGCAGGTCTCAGAGCTCCCGACAGCTACGACAGACTCGCAGACGAAAACGAAGTATTGACCAAGATTTATCTTGGATCGATCCCTGCAAACTCTTCTGCAGGTAAGGATGTTTCCATCCAGGTTTGGCTTGAGGGTAACGACCCCGACTGTGTTGACTTTGCAGACAATACAGTTGCAGGTAAGAGCCTTATGGCAAAGATCACATTTGGTATAGACGAATAATACCTACCTTATTAGCTTTTTGACAAAACCCGATGTTTCGTGGCAGAAAGCCATATCTGCCACGAATGTGTGGGGTTATAGTTTAGAATTAGTTTTATGTCTGGGGAAAGATGATGAACGAACAAAATAAGAAAAATACAATATCTGTTATTGCGAATATCGTATCGACAATAGTTCTTGTTTTTTCTATTATTGTCTGCGTGCTCGTCATCGCATCCATGAAATCATCATCAGGTGTTGCGCACATTTTTGGGTATTCGGTACTTTCCGTCAAGAGTGACTCAATGGAGCCGGAATTCTATGAGAATGATCTTATTGTTGTAAAGTGTACCAAAACTACGGATGTTTTCGATGTAGGTGATGTTGTATCCTTTTTTGCATACGACAAGTCCGGCACCCGCTTCATCAATACACACCGTATTGTAGAGGTAATCGAGGGTGAAACAAGAAATCGCTATGTTACCAAAGGTGACAATGCGGTTGCATCCGATGATAAAAAGATATACAGCAGCAATATTATCGGTCAGTATACCGGCAAGCGCATTTCAGGTCTTGGAAAGATTGTTGATTTCATCAATTCTCCGACAGGTGTTTTGCTTTGTGTAGTTATTCCGTCGGCGATAATTATTATCGCACAAGCCGTCAGTTACGCTACCGAGGCGTCAAAGAAAAAGAAACTTATGTTAGCTCAGGCAGAGGAACGAGCGCGTGAAGAAAGAGTTCAGCTCATCAATGATGTCGTTGCAGCTCAGAACAATGCAAACGGTGTTCGCTCCTATCAGCCGATTATTCCTTCAGATATCAAGTTTGATGATGCAGAAAAACAGCGTGTAATCGAAGAGTATCTGTACAAGCAAAAGGAAGAAGAGGCTAAAAAGCAAGCTATCATCGAGGAATATCTGGCAAAGCAAAAAGAAGCAGAACAGGCCGCTAAAGAAGAAGCTGAGGCGGCAAAGATTAAAGCGATTATTGCTGAGTTTCTTGCACAGCAAAAAGCAGATAATAACGATTCTTCCGAATCTGATAAATAATTATAATTATCTCGTTTTTATACATTTACTTACGGCAAAATTCAATGAGAAGGTGGATTGAATATGGGCGCTATCGTAAAATTCATGGGTGATTTCCTTAATCAATTCGTTGTTAAGGGATTCTGGGGCATTATCAAGGGTATAGGTCTTGGTATTGCTAACATCTTTAATATTCCTAAGTATATCACAATCTTTAAGGGATACTCTTCGGAACTTGGTGCAGGTGGTATTGTACTTGCGATTCTTGCAATAATTCTTGTTCTTGCAGTACTTGCAGGTATCATATTCCTCATTGTACTTCTTTGCAAGAAGTATATTCGCTTCCGCAAAACTGTTGTTGACCAGGAAGAGCTCCTTAATGAGGTTGCGACTCTCAACCGTGAGGTTATCAAGCTTACACTTGAGAAAGAAAAGATCCTTGCTATGAAGGTTTCTCAGCTCGGACTTCGTCCGGGTGAAAGTCCTTATCTTGAAGCTCCCGACGGATCGGCCGGTACATCAGAGGCTGCTGAAGGTGCAGAGGGTGAAGACGCAGATAAGCTTGATGAAGATTACAGCCGTTTCTACAAGTTGACTCAGGTTGACCTTGAGCTTGCTGACTATGTTCCTCCCGTATATAACAACGATATTACATTGCCCGAGATCGTTGATATGTACAGAAACTTCGCTGCATCAAGAATGGGTCTGTATTATGAACATAATACGATTCGTCTTTTCCTTGCTGCTTTCTCATCCACAAGACTTATCATCTTACAGGGTATTTCCGGTACAGGTAAAACATCACTTCCGTATTCATTCGGTAAGTTTATTCAGAATGACGCAACTATCGCATCTGTTCAGCCGTCATGGCGTGACCGTACAGAGCTTTTTGGCTACTTTAACGAATTCACAAAGCGCTTTAATGAAACTGAAGTTCTTAAAAAGATGTACGAAGCTACATATAAAGAGGATATCTTCCTTACAATCCTCGACGAAATGAACATCGCTCGTGTCGAGTACTACTTCGCCGAGCTCCTTTCAATCCTTGAAATGCCCAGCCGTGATGAATGGGTAGTCAGCCTTGTTCCTTCAGTATGGCCCACAGACCCGAAGCATCTCTTTGACGGTAAGCTCAAGCTTCCCGAAAATATGTGGTATATCGGCACAATCAATAACGACGACTCTACATTCGCCGTTACTGATAAGGTTTACGACCGTGCTATTCCGATCGACATCAATACTAAGGGTAAGTATTTTGAAGCTCCCTGGACAGATAATCTTACAATCAGCTACAAGCATCTTGAAGAAATGTTCAGAGAATGTAAAGTTAAATATAAGGTTTCCGACGAAAGCCTTCGTAAGCTTGCAGAACTTGACGACTATGTTATCGAACATTTCCGTCTTGCTTTCGGTAACCGTATCGTTAAGCAGCTTGAGGACTTCGTTCCTGCATATGTCGGCTGCGGCGGAACAGAAATCGACGGTCTTGATTTCGTTCTTTGTCATAAGATCCTTCGTAAGTTTGAAGCTCTCAACCTTTCCTTCATCCGTGATGAAATCGGCGGCTTGATTACGTATCTTAACAAGCATTTCGGTAAGTCAAATATGAAGGAATCTAAGGAATACCTTGAGAGACTTCAGAAGTTGATCTAATTCTGTATCTATTTACTACAAACGCATAAAAGGGGACAGCGTAATGAGCAACGAAAAAGTAACTGAATTATACGGCGAATATCAACTGATGATGAAGTCCCTTGTTGAGAGTGATGATTACTATCAGCATCTCATGAAGGCTATTGATGCGGGTAACAACAGTTTTTCGCTTTTCAACAGATATTTTGAAAAGAAAATTGACCTTCGTTGGATTGATGCGATTGAAAAATGTATTATTCCGCTTGATACTATCATCAGAAATCCCCGTAAGTTCATTGTACAGGAAGAGGAAATCGTTCCCATTGAGCGTGCAAGGAAGATTACGGCTGAATCGGTTCGTCATTTGGCACAGCATACCAATATGATTGCACGTGTTGATGGTGACAGAGTTACTCCCAGCCAGATTCTCAATGTTTTCCGTGAGGAAAGCTTTGAAATTTATGAGAACAGGTTTATCTTCACACTGCTCAGGAACCTTCAAAGATTCGTTGATCAGAGATACGATGTCCTTTTTGCGCTTGATAATGATGAATCTATGGCTTCACTCAAAATGGAGAGTGAGATTGACAACGGAAGAGAGAATATTGTTTATAAGCTTGAAATCTCTACCAAATCTACAGAAGATCACCGTGAAGGTGACATAAAAGAAACTAAGGATGCGACGGCGTTCCAGAGAATTGAGCGTATTAAGAGAATTGTTAATGAATTTGCACATTCTTCCTTTATGCGTGATCTCCAGGGATGTACTCCCGTGCGTCCTCCCATTATGCGTACAAATGTTATCAGTAAGGATGTTAACTTCCGTGCTTGTCTTGATTTGTGGCAGTTTATTTCTGCTTACAATGAAGTCGGTTATGAAATTATCGCTAAAGAAACCGATGAAATGGTCAATGACGAGTATAAGGAAGATCTTTACAGAATTTTCACTACCAACTATCTTTTACTTAAGAATAATACGGTTGAAGAAGAGAATATTCAGGGCAAGATCAGAAAGCGTAAGATCAAACCCAAGATGCTCAAACGACTGGCAGAAGAGTTGGTTCTTGACTATGATATGGAAGAAGTCGAGATCAGAAAAGTCTTTGTTGATGAGCTCAAGCGTGTGAGCAAAAAGAAGATTGCCGGAGAAGAGAAAATCAGAGGTGCAATTACAAGAGCTCTTGATGCAGAAAATGCACGCAAGGCAGAGATTGAAGCCAAGCGCCTGGCGGAAATTCAGCGTCAGAAGGAAATCGAAAAGAGGCGCAAAGAGAGAGAAGCTGCAAGAATTGCAAGAGAAAAGCAGCTTGAAAAAGAGCGCATAGCTAAAGAGAAGGCTAAAGCAAAGGCAAAGAAAGAAAAAGAACTTGCACTTCTCAAAGCAGAAAAGGAAAAAGAAAAGCTTCGTCTTCAGAAAGAGAAGGAGCGTCAGGCAAAAATAGCAGCTGCCGAAGCAGAGAAAAAACGCAAAGCAAAGCTTCTTGAAGAGCAGCGTAAAGCTAAACTACTTGCCATTGAACAGGAAAAGAAAGAGAAAGAAAAGCTCAAGAAACAGCAGGAAAGAGAGCGTTTAGCCAAAGAAAAGGCTGCTCAGCTTGAAAAAGAACGTGCTGTAAAGGCAAAACAGAAAGAAAAAGAGCGTCTGGCAAGGGAAGCAGCTTTACAGAAAGAAAAGGAAAAAGCTGCTGCTGCCAAACAGAAAGAGAAAGAGCGTTTAGCTAAAGAAAAGGCGGCTTTAGCTGAAAAAGAGAAGCTTGCTAAAGAAAAGCAAAAAGAAAAGGATCGTTTAGCTAAAGAAAAAGCAGCACAGATCGCAAAGGAAAAGGCTGCTGCTGCGAAGCAAAAGGAAAAAGAGCGCCAGGCAAAAGCAAAGGCTACACTTGCTGAAAAAGAGCGTATAGCCAAGGAAAAAGCTAAGGAAAAGGAACGCTTAGCCAAAGAAAAAGCAGCACAGATCGCTAAGGAGAAGGCTGCTGCAGCGAAACAAAAGGAAAAAGAGCGTCAGGCGAAGGCCAAGGCAGCTCTTGCCGAAAAGGAACGTATCGCCAAGGAAAAGGCTAAAGAAAAGGCTCGTCTGGCAAAAGAGAAGAATAAATAATCCTTTTTATAATTAATCCGGTATAACGGATGCACACAGTAAGCTGTAAAGTGTAAGGGCTTTACAAACGATTTCGTCGGAGGTAATCGGTATATGAAGAAAAAATTTGTGGTTAGAGCATTAGCGATGCTGTTATCGGCATCCGTTATATTGACTTCTGTAAGCAGTGGTATGGGTATCCTTGCCGCTGCTGTAACTGCTTCTGCTGTTAACGATTCGGCTTCTGATGTCTCCGACACATCGGATGTTGTTGTTAATTCAGCAGTTGTTATTGAGGGTAATGAGGTTCTCAAGGCTTCTGCAACAGGTATTACAGGCGGTTCCGGTGCGCAGTCTGACCCTTATCTCATTAGTGATGTCAATGAATTACTTGCCGTCAGCAGTTATATCAATGATAATTCAAGCGGGGATAAGTATTTCCGCTTGGAGAACGATATTGACTTGTCTACAGTTACTTTTGAAAACTTTGTTAATTATGAAGATATCTATGCATTGATTTCTGCTACACCTTCGCTTTCAGGTAATGCTGATATTTTCTTTGATTTTGACGGTAATGGTAAAAAGCTTTACAACCTTAGTTTAACCGTACCAAGCGGTATATCTGCAGTAGGTATATTCGGATATGTTAACAGCAATTCTGCAATTCACGATTTAACCTTTGAAAACATTGCAATTTATAACCAGTATTCATCTAATGCAGCAACCGCGGTGGGTGCAGTTCAGAATCATGGTACGATTTCTGATTGTTCATTTATTAATCCGACTATTGACCTTACATCGGCGACATCTGCATTTAACTCAGATAATGTTGTTCTTGTCGGCGGTAAGGTGTATACAGGATATGCTGTTGTAGCATCAGACAATAACGGTACGATAACTCGTTGCTCTGTTACTGCAAATGATTCTCAAAAGGGAATTATTCTTGTTAAGGGCGACAGAAGATTTATCGGCGGTATTGTCGGTCAGAACAGAAATACCGTTTCCGAATGTACGGTATCCGGACTTCGTATCTTCTCGTACGGATCTGCGGATTCTTCTGATTGGTCGGGTAGCGGTGTTGTGTCGAGCTATGTCGGTGCTGTTGCGGGTAGGAATAATGCTAAAGCTAACAGAACAAGTCCTGATCCCGTGATCACAGACTGTACCGTTAACCTCAGTAATGCAATAGATCTCGTTTACGGTGACTATGTTGGCGGTATTGCAGGCTATAACGCAGGACGAATTGAAAATGCTCAGGTGAACGGTGATCATTCAAGTTACGGTTCAGCACCTGTTTCTGCATCTGCGGATATGTATGGTTTCGGCAGATACGGTGGTATTGCCGGTGGTAACAGCGGATATATTGTATCTTCCGGTGCATATGATGTCGGTTTTACATTCTCACGACAAGCAGAATCCAATGCATATGGTGGCATAGTAGGATTTAACAGCGGTTCTGTTGAAGGATGTGTTTCTACCGGTTATGCTGATAACTCTTCACAGTCGGCTGCAGGAGTCGGTGGTGTTGTCGGTAATGTACAGTCGGGCACTTCGGTAGCGAATTGTTATACCTTTGTCAAGCTGTCAGCATCTAATGAGTACGCGGCGGCTGTTCTCGGCAAGAATGCCACCCTCACACATCTCGGCACAACGAACTATTGGTCTTCGCTTGTAAGCGGTATTTCATACGCGGTTCCGTTTAACGGCGTTGCTCAGAATGAGATTACAAGCAATCTTTCGGTTCTTAATGTACCTGTTGGTGCCGGTGGACTTACAATTGAACGTTCCTCTATTTCTCATTCCGGAAGCGAAGCGACTGTAGTTGTTGACATTACTAAGAATGCGACATCCGGCACTTCCGAAATCAGCGCCTCAAACACTTCTACAGGCTTCCGTATCACTTCAAATGTTGACGGTGCTTGCGGAGAGTTCTATTACTTTGTCAATATTACCTTCCCGTCAGGCGTAGGTATTTCGGGTAAATCGGTATCGCAGAGATTTTCTGTTCCCGTAATTGTATCTTCGTCGGCCTTGACAGGTGCGGGTACTTCGATATCAAATCCCATTCTCATTACAACTTATACTCAGCTTAAGTTTATTAAGAATGCTCCTTCGGCGCATTATAAGCTTGCGGCGGATATTAATGCTGATACCACATGGGAGCCGTTTGCTTTCAGCGGCACTCTTGACGGTAACGGACATACCATCAACATTAAAACTACACTCTTTACTGATGTCAGCGGTACAAGAAGTGCTGATATCGCATCTGATTCCTGGAAAAACGATCCCTCCAATCTTTTGTCAGGATATATCCATAATCTTAAAATAGTTGCAACTTCAGCCATTAATGGTCCTGTTATTCGTAATCTTAACAATGCAACTCTTGTTGATATTACTTATTCTGCGACAACTGATGGTTTTGCACAGCTTAACACATCAAAAACAGGCGCTTTTGTAGGTGAGATTAACGGTAATGTTTATTTGAACCGTTGTTATGTCAGTGCTCCGGTGTCTGTTACATCTGTTTCTTCTGACGGCATAGCTGCGCTTGTAGGTTATGTGTCTGCAAATAACTTTATCATTGACAACTGTGGTACATCTTCGATTGTTGCCGTTAACAGTAATATTAATAAGGTTGCAGGCCTTATCGGATTTATTGCAGCTGTCAGCGGAAAGGGTATTGTATCAAATAACTATGCCACAGGAAGTGTTCATGTAACTTCGTCTGTTGCTAATGTTTTGCCGTCGATTATGATTGGCGCAATCCAGTCGATGACAAATCTTACATTAGAGTCTAACTATTATAGTGTTGCTCTTAAAGAAATCGCAGGTTACTCTGTTTCATTAAAGGCTGCACCTGTTTATAACGGCATCAATGAATTTGACTTTGCCGATGGTGCTTATGATGTTCTGACTGATATGTCTCAGTCGGTAATTTCGCTTACTATGCCGACAGGAATGTATGCTGTATCTTCGGTTGATGTAAGTGACTTTGAGATTAATTTCGCTTCATCTGAAGTAAGTCTTGTAAGCGATTCAGTATCAGCTTCAGGCAACACTCTTACTTTCTCGGTTGTTGCTTCAACTTCGGAAGAATTCAGCACATATGTAACTGTAAAGCATATACCTACAGGGTTTACAGCTACTACCACTCTCAGAAGCGGACTTCGTCTGGTTGGCGGCTATTTTGAGATTTATACTGTAGCTGACCTTCAGGATATTGCAGAAGGGTTTAATGATCCTTCAAAGGCATCCACATATATGTCAGCTAATTATAAATTATGTGCTGACCTTGATCTGACAGGCGAGACGCTTCCTCTTATGGCAGCAACCGCTGAGACTGCGTTTACAGGTTCCTTTGTGGGTGCAGATAACGGTGACAGCAAGTATACTATCAGCAATATGACTATAACAGGAACGAAAACTGCGGCAGGTGCGTCTGCTGTCGGTCTGTTTTGTTATGCAAACGGTGCTGTTTTCAGCAACTTTGCTCTTCATAATGTTACAGTTAATAATCCGGGTACAGGATCAGGTCTTGTGGTCGGTTATGCGGATACAGATTCTGCAACCAGCTGTAAATTCAACAATATTGACATTGATAACTGTACTGTGAATTCAACATATACAGGCGGTAATACGATTGCTCTTACCAATATGGCTGAGGCAGGTTCACTTGTCGGTTCAGTAAGAAGCACATCGTCTGACTGTGATTATGAATTCAGAAACATTACCGTTACTGATACAACTGTTAAAAATGCTAATACAGGCGGTAGCTATGCTATAGGCGGACTTATCGGTTCATCTTGTGTAAACGGTACACTGGTTATCGGAACTCCTGAGGCAGAGACTGAGTCAGAACCTTCAATTGTAATTGATGGTGCAGAGCTTGACGGATACGGCTTTATGGGCGGTATTATCGGTATTGCCGGCGGACTTCCCAATGCTACTTCGACCGGCGCCTTGGCATCAACTGCTACAGGCGGTATTGCGATCAACAATGTTATCGTCAGGAATTCCTCAATTCCTGCACGTCAGGGATATTCGGGTGGTATCCTTGGTACTGAGGGCTGTGTTGCCGGCGGTGCAAAGATCATAAACAGTAAAGTTGAAAATACAACTGTCAGCGCAGGAGCAACAGCGGCTGTTACTTCAACCGTTGCCGATGCAGGCGGTATCGCAGGTCATATGGCAGGTCTTATTGAGAACTGTACAGTAGATTCTTGTACACTTAAGTCGTGCTTTGCAGGCGGTATTCTCGGAAGGTCGTCGAGAAGAGGCAATACTGATGCAGGTACTCTGGTTACAATCAAAAATTGTAATGTTATCGGCGATACTGAAATTACAGATAACGGTGTCGGTACGGCAAACGAATTGGGCGGTATCATTGCTAATGCAAGAACCTGCAGCGCATTGATTGAAAAGTGCGGCGTAGGTACTGACGTATATATTCACGGAACTGCTGTATATGCCGGTGGAATTATGGGTGCTTGTCTGTATACCAGTACAACTACACTTTATGATGTCACAATTAAAGACAGTGTCACTTATGCAACTGTTGAGCTTGAGAATGCCAGCACTACTGCAGCTGCAGGCGGCATCATCGGCCTCGGCAATATGAACGTTGCGTTCCTTGATATCATCAATTGTGTATCCGCAGGTGAAGTCAATTGTAATGGCGGCTACTGTGCAGGTGTTATCGGTTTCTATAACAGAACTGCAAAGGGAACAACGGCAAACTCTACTCTTATTGTTAACTGTACAGTTACGGCGCTTCTGAATGTTAATTCAAACGGCATTGAAGGCTTTACGAATAATGCAAATAACACAGCGAAGCTTGTCGGTCGTACCGGTACATTCAATGCAAACTATTGGATGGGCAACACGCTTACAGATGCTGTATATGGTAATGTTGTTTCAAGCTATCCGCAGGATATCAGAATCTACGGTTACGCAGGATCGTATGATCTTCAGACCAGAAATACAGAATATGTTGATACATTTACAGATGTAAATAAGCCGAACGGAAACTATGTAAATGGAACAGGTACAGGTGTTGTTATTGACGGATCTGTCAGCACTGATGCCGAAGTAGTGATTTCGAACGAGGCTTCTGTTGTTGGTTTTGATGACAGCGCAAGACTTGTATTTGACACTACATCAGATGATACGCTTCTTAAGTATAACGGTTGGAATTCTGTTTCCAACGGTATTTTGGTTGTAACAGGTGCTACTGTCGGTACTGCTGATACTGATGCTGTAGTTTCACTTACGGCTAAAAAGAATTCAACATCTACCGGTTTTGTCGGAAGTTATTCCGTTACGGGATTTACCGTTCCGGGAACGGAAGATAAGGTTCTTGTTCAGGTAATGGTTCCTGTTATTTGTCAGAATATTTCTGCTTTTAATCTTGACGGATCAGGCACTGAGAGCGATCCCTATGTCATTATGACAAAGGACGATCTTGATTCTGTGCGTTTCGGTTCTTCAAGTGCTTATTATGTTCTCGGCGCAGATATTGAGTTTGTTGATGCTGACTTTGCAGAGGGCGGCTTCTTCTACAATAACGGAACGTTCTTCTCGCCGATTTCGTTTACTGATTCCGAGGGTAACGCAGTTCCGTTTACGGGTTCTTTCTCAGGTTATTATAATGATACTCTTTACTATCTCGGAGGAGTAAGAATCAACTCCTCAAGCGCAGATGCAGGTTTGTTTGCTGTTTCTGACGGCGCGGATTTCAGCAACCTTTATCTTGACAACTTCTCTGTTACGTCTTCGACAGGTAATGCAGGTGTTGTTGTAGGAACAGCGAGCAACACAAGCTTTAGTGATGTTCAGATTTATTCTTCGACAGTAAAAGGATCTGTTTATGCGGGTACTGTTGCGGCTTACGTAACCGATACGGATGCAGACAAGATTACTGTCAAATCAGCAACCCTTTCAACTGCTAACTATATCGGCGGTTTGTTTGGCCATGCCAAGGCAACATCGAATACCGCTGTTAACGAGATTACGAACTCCAACCTTACTGACATTACGGTATCTTCCGTAAGCACAGGTGATACGGTAATTGACATTGCAGCAGGTATTGTCGGCGAGTTCAGCGGTAGAATCAATAATGTTACGGTAAACGGTACCGGCTCGATCAGCGGCAGCCGTGCTTCGGGTGCTGTAGGCAGAGTCGGTTTTGAAGGCGATTCTGTTGCATCGGATATTTCAACGGTTACTGTTGACGGAACTTACACAGTTGTCAGCACACGTGCACTTCAGAAAGCAACAGCTGCAGGTATTGTTGCCAAGATCAATGATGAACGCGCGGATGAACAGGAAAGTGATGATCTTACCGTTAACCTTACTGTAAACAATTGCTATGTAGGCAAGAATGTTGATATTTCTGCATTCTACTATGCAGGAGGCGTCATCGGTTCTGCTGAAAGCTGGAAGCGTGGATCTGTTAAGATTGAGAACACAAAAACATTTGCCGATGTTACCGCAAGCGGTGACTCGGGCAAGGTTGGCTTTGCAGGTGGCATTGTAGGTCTTCTGGGAGGTATTTCAGTTCTCAGCATTGACGGATGTGTTGCAAGCGGTAACGTTACTGCTGCAGAGGGAGCAGGCGGTGTTATCGGTGTGCTTTATGATTATGATATCGCATTAAACGGATCAGATGCTCTGATACTTGACAATACAGCTTCTGCCGTTTCTGATACGGTTGTTTCAGCTAAGATTGCTGTCAAGGGTATAGCAACTGCGCCTGTCAAGGGTATTATTGTCGGTAGTGTTTCTGACGAGGTTATTCCGACAGGCCTGTCTGTCATTCCTTTTAACAACATTTATTATTCAAGTTATCAGATTTCCGGAACGGGCATTACCGGAAATGACGCAATTAATAATTCCGGTTATGATGTAACCGTATGCAATCTTCAGGAGAACTTCCAGTATACCGACGGTACGGATGTTTTGGCTTCTCTTCCGATTTCGGGTGACGGACTTCTTCTTGAAACTGACAACATTCTTATCGGTGAAAACGGCCAGGTTAATACAGGTGCCGTAACGGGCAACTACAGAAGCTTTACTGTTTCACAGGATGTCAATTTTGTACTTGAGGATGTACTTTCTGTTGACAGTTTGGGTCAGCCTAAGGATTTGTTTGCTTTTGACGGTGAGACATTTATGTTTACTCTTGTTGCAGAGGGTTCAGGTCTTGCGGCATTCAGATACGATAACGGTCTTGAGCTTACGCTTAATGTAACAAGTTTTGACATTGACGGTGCCGGTTCTGCTGATGATCCTTATATCATCAAGAATGTTTCTCATCTTCTGTTTGTTAATGACTACCCCAACAAGTGTTTTGTACTCGGTGCGGATATTGACTTTGCAACCGATGAAAACGGTTCTACCTGGCCTGATGCGTGGTTCGAGAGAGAAGCTATGTGGTCAGATGCGGGTATTACGTTCAGCGGAAGCTTCTCCGGTACTTATTTTGAGTATGACGAAGAAACCGGTGAGTACACGGATGTTGAGAAAACCTATGCTGTCAGAAATCTGACAATCGAATCCGATACAGCGATCAATGTAGGTTTCTTCTCCACACTTGTAGGTTCAGTTTCTGACATTATCTTTGATAACTGTACATTTATTTCAACTGCAGCAAACAGTAATGCCGGTGCCGTTGCAGGTACAAATAACGGTAGTGTTTCGGGCGTTGTAGTTTCCGGTTCGACTGCAAGTGCTGTGAATTCGGCAGGCTCGGTAGTCGGTTATTCGACTGCGGAAATTTCATCGAGCAAGGCTTCTTCTACAACAGTTTCTGCAAATCACGCCGCAGGTGGTATTGCTGGTACTTCAGTTTCCGTAACCGATTGTGAGGTCGCTTCCGTAACGGTTAATGCAACCGATTACGCCGGAGGCGTTGCGGCAAGTAATATCAGCGGATCAAACAGCGCATCTGTTTTCTCGGATTGTACTGTTTCGGATACAACGGTTACTGCGCAGTATATTTCTGCAGGTATCCTTGCAATGGCTGAGGAAGCTTCCGGTACAGGTAACAGAGGCTTGACTGTAGAGAATTGTATTGTAAACAGAAATGTAACAATGATTTCTACAGGCAAGAGTGCTTCTACTGCCACCGGCAAGTATTACAGTTATTCGGCAGGCATTATCGGATTTATCGGTAACCGTTATGATTCGATTACTGTCAGAACAAATGAATCTTATGCATCTGTTACGGCAAACGGTGATGTATTTACTTCAAACAGTGAGCACACATCGGCAGGTGCAATAGTCGGTTCAACGGGTTATGCAACTACATCGCGTCCTTCAACAAGAGACGGTGAGCTTAGGTTTACGTTTGTAAATAATGTAGCCGGCGGCGTTATAAGATCGGCAAACTACGCAGGCGGTATTGCAGGTCGTATTGCATTCCAGGCAAATCAGGCTTACCGTATAAAGACAGGCGACTTTATTTGTCACAATATCATCAGTGCCGTTTTCGAAAGTGTTGTAACGGCTTCCGGCACCCCCGGAACAAACGATAATTTTGCGCTTGTTTGCTCATTTATTGAAAGCAACAATCTTTTCAATCCTTATGATGCATCGACTGTTTCAAACAACTACTATTCATCATATACTTCAAAGGTTGGTAATCCTCTTATTACTCCTCTCGGTCCGTCATCAGAGATTACATCGTGTGAGCTTATTGACGTAGCGACTGATTCGGACGGTGCTTCTTCCTTTAAGGTAAAGAACAACAGATACGAGTATTCAGCTTATGAAGTTGATGAAAACGGCGAGTATGTAAGAGACGAAAAGGGATTCCTTATTCCGATTGAGGATCCTGAAACAGGCGAGCTTGAAACTATCGGTATTGTTTCGATTGACAGCTCCGAAGTATTCTTTGAAGATATTGTTATCGGATATCACTTCGATGAATATCAGGAAAGCAGAACGTATACAAAACCCATTCAGTTTATCTTCGGAGGTTCCGATACGGATCTCGGTATACTTGATTCTGAATTTACCGTTTACAGCAGTAACGGTGTTGAAAGAGCAATATCTATAAGCGGTCTCAGCATTTCACCGCTTACGGCATCTTCTTACTATACGTGTGCAGTTTCTTCATATGACGGCAGAATTGCATCTGAATTTACCGTTATTCTTGATGAAGAGACAGAGGCTGCATTGGTAGCGGACCTCGGATACGGACTCAAAGTCGGCATCAACATCAGTGCAAGCTCTGACGGTTCTGTAGCTGACGGCAGTATCTCTTCACCGTATATTATTAAGGATGCGGCAGACTTTGCATATTACTTCTTCGGTGCATTTGCAACAAACGTAGAAAATGATTATCTCAGAAAGTATTACAGACAGACTGCAGATATCTCATTTAATGATATTGTTGCAGAGATTGCAATTCTTGATCCTGCAACGGCAGTCAGCAATACATTCGCTCCGATAGGTAATGTACTGACTCCGTTCCGTGGAGGATATGACGGAAACGAAAAGATTATTTCGGACTTCACATATCTCGGAACAGATGATGATACGGGTCTCTTCGGATATGTCGAAGGTGCATCGTCATCGCTCGCTGATTACAGACTCAGAGATATTCATATCGAGCTTGCTCCCGGCGGTGTTTCGGGCGGAACGAATACAGGCGGTCTTGTAGGTCGATATAATTCTGATTGCGAAATTTACAACTGTTCGGTTGTATATTCGACAGTTATCGGATCTCTTAATGTAGGCGGTCTCGTAGGTAATATCAGCGACACAACTCTTAACGGATGCTTCACTTCGACTGATGTCAGAGTTCACGACGAAACAAGTAACAACACTGACAGCGGTGTAGGCGGTATTGCAGGCTTCCTGTCTACGCTGTCTACGACAGAAAAGACTCTTAGCTTTGTAAACTGCTTCAGCTCGTCCGATGCAGTAGCATATCAGAATGTATCCGGTTTTATCGGCAAGATTTATCACCTTTTAGGTAGTGCTAACGAATACGGAAAGATTAACCTTGATAACTGTAGCTTTACAGGTTCGGTAACGGCAATGAGACTTGAGTCCAATGCTACAACAAATGACCCGATAAGCACATCGATCGTTATCGGTCACTTCTCTACAGGTGCTACTGGTGCGGCGAGAATGCGTAGCTTTGTAACGGCAAACAATGTTGTTGTTGCAGGTACCAATACTACCGAATATGCTACAAGTATTATGAGTGCAGGCGATACACAGTCAAAGATTTATTATCCCGTATTGTTTGGTACGGCTCCGCTTGTAGAAGGTAATAATGTATATTACGATGCTTCTGTAATCGGCAGAATAACCGTTCCGAATAACAACTCAGGCGATATTACAAATCCCTATCAGTATTGGGTAACAGGTGATTTATACGATATTACAGGAACTTCGAAGCTTGGTGTTACAAGCTCTGATGTCGGAATAATCAACAGTGATACCGAGAACCTTTTGTCGATGACTTCTCTCGGCGATTCGACTGATTGGGATTGCTCCGATGCGGCACTTTATCCTGTAGTCAGAATGCGTGATGAGTATTCGGATGCATTCTCAAAGATGTCGTCCGTACCGTTTATAACTGATGAGCGTGAGGCTGATGACGTTGATGATAACAGCCACAGAGACTATACGGGACTTACGTATCCGCTGACTGTTGCAAAGACTGTTGACGGTAATACAATTACCCTTACGGCATCAACTTATTCGGCAGCCTCCGACACGGTACCTTATGATGCAAATTATGACCTTGAGCTTTACGGAAACGGCGGTACAACAAGAGATTCGTCGGATATGAAGACGGATATTCTGTTCAAGGACAGCGACAATGGTGTACTTCTTCTTCGTAACTCTTATCTTGACAGCTCTTCTACAACTGCAAGAGACGAAAAATCACCTTACGTTAAACTTTCCGCAACAGTTGACGGATACACCGTTAACAGAAATGTCAGAATCCCTCTTCGTGGCGAGGAAAATGCCGTATTCATAGCGACAGAACGTCAGCTTCGCGCAATTATGAATTCAAGAGGCGGCATCGAATCAAGCGGTAAGTTCTACAATGCTTATAACGGTGCACTTACAAAGAATGTATATCTTTGTGCAGATATCGACCTTAACGAGAATGTCAAGTTTGCTCCGATTTCCGGCTACGGCGCAAACTCTCGCTTCTTCGATGGCAGCAACTGTATTGTCAGCGACCTTTATATTGATACAGGTGCAGCTAACACTGGATTTTTCGATGTTCTTCAGACGAACAATGTCGAAATCAAGAATATTGTTCTTCGCAATGTCAATGTTAACGGTCTTGCAAGAACAGGTGCACTTGTCGGTTATGTAAGCGGCAATGTTCTGTTCAATAACTGTCTTGTCATTACCGATAAAGCAGGTGACTATAAGGTATCCGGTACCATCGGTGTCGGAGGTCTTATCGGTTGGATGGAGGCAGGATTCATCGGCTACAAGAACACAGAAGCGCAGGCGAGTGAGTATACTCCCGATCAGGTAAGCGGTGCAAGTGTTCCTGTTTACGGAACCAACTTTGCGGGCGGATTTGTCGGATATGCAAAGGGCGCAACAATTTCCAACAGCTTTGCCTCGGGTGATGTATACCGTGAATACAACCCGTCATTGCCTTCTTCCAATTATTTCAGTAACGGCACAAGCGGTTTCGGTGGCTTTGTCGGATACGCAGAGCTCAGCGGTACAGCGGGCAGAATCCAGTATACATTTGCCTCCGGCAGTATCCTTGCCGACTACGCGGCAATTGATACAAGCGGAGCGGCTTCCGGCTTCACGGTCGGCGTCGGCGGCTTTGCCGGTATCGCAAAAATGCCTGTTCAGAACTGTTTCTCAAGCGGTGATGTTCATTCAACAATCGACAATATTTCGTCGACAAACGGTGTAAACTTCGGTATCGGCGGTCTTGTCGGTTATAGTGATGATATTGTTAACAATGCTTATTCCAGCTCTGTTGTTGAGTTCGCACTTAACAGTGGCATGATGCCCACACTTGCAGGTGTCGGCGGCGTTGTCGGTATCTCGACAGGCTCTGTAGAATATGTTTACTCCTCAGGCAGTATCTGGTCATCACTTATTGATGAAAACTCTCCGGTTAAGCTCGGCGGTGTTGTCGGCAACGCCGATGTGGTTGACAGAGTTTACTTCGATACGTGGACCAATAATATCGAATCTCTGAAGGCTGTAGGTAATGTAAATGACGCCGATTATATCAGAGGATTCACAACAGAAGAATTCTGTAACGGCACACTTGTTACCGGTAACTATCTGACAAGTGCCGAGTGGGGATATGACAAGTCGGATAATCCCAATGCATATCCTTACCTCAAGGAATTCTGTAAAGATCACGTTTCCGACTACGTACGTTATCCTGCAGTACTTTCGGTAGTTGCTGTTCGTCCCAATGACCGTGACGAAGCGGTCCGTGAGGGCAGAGGCTACAGTATGGCTCTGACAATGCCGACTTCACTCACAATGGACTATATCAATGCTGAAGAGGGTGTAACAACTCAGCGTATTTATAATCTTGAGTGGGCAGCAGGATCCGAACTCGGCGCAACAGACGGTCAGTTCGCAGGCGGTCTTATCAAGTACGGTAACAATACTTTTGCTCCTATCAGAACAAGCAATACAGAGCAGTATCTCCAGCTTGTTGCGTGGGTAAAGAGCTATGAAGAAAACGGCGTTACATTTGATAATGACGGTGCGTCAGACGGTTATAAGGAATTCGGTACCAGAGAGATCAGCAAGCTTTATCAGATGATGCTCGGTACAGAGGAATATCCTTATCTGATTTCCACTTCGCTTGACCTTCGCCATATCGGATTTAACGTAGAGGGAAATACCATAACAAACCAGAACGATGATTACGGTCAGTATCCTGATTTCTATGACCGCTGGTATTCACCGATCAATATTGAAAATCTTAATGAAAATGTCGAGGGTAAGGTTTATTACAAGCTGATTTCCAACGTTGATATGACAAAACAGATTGTAATCAACGGTGACGGAACAGCTGATGTAGTTACGGTTCCGAACTCCGTATTCCCGACCATTCCTTCAATGGAGGGCAATCAGTATCCCGGCGGTATCAATTTCTCGGGACTTCAGATTGACGGTGACGACTATGCAATCGTAAACTTCGTTTCGGACGGATCGTTTATCAATTCAATTGATTCTGAAAGTGATATTAAGAATCTTATCTTTGATAATGTAATGATTAATGCTGTTACAGATGCAGCAATCATCGGAACAAACGGCGGTACGGTTGACGGACTTATGGTTATGGGCGGCTCAATCGCTTCGACAAACGGCAACACAGCGACTGTTGCGGCTGTCAATAACGGAACGATCATTAATTGTATTTCGGATGTTTCTGTAACAGGTTCGCATTATGTAGGCGGTATTGTTGCTGAGAATAACGGTACGATTACACTTTCTGTCTCGGACAGCGATCTTACAGCTTCCGGTGATACTCTCGGTATCGGCGGTATCGCAGGCAGAAATGCTGCTGAAAAGGAAATCTCGCAGACTATTTCACTCGGTTCTGTTACAGGCTCGGCAACGTCCTATACAGGCGGTTTTGTCGGCGTTAATGAAGGAGCGGTCATTGACAGCTACTCAAGAACGAAGGTCAGCGGTACATTCCCGACAACGGGCAGCTTCGCAGGTAACAATACAGGTACTGTCAAGAATGCTTTCTCGGCAGGAAAGACGGTTATTTCCGGTACAACAGTTGCTTCAAAGGGTAGTGCCTTTGTCGGTGAGAACAGCGGTACACTCCAATATGCTTATGCAGATAAAGCACTCCTTACATCTGATGCTTATATGCTTATAGCGGATGCGGCAACCACAGAGGATATTATCTCAGGTGTTTGCTTCGGTAAAGATGTCGATAAAGCATTATTTACTTATTGCGCAGACGGAAACAATGCATATCCTCAGATTACAGCTCTGGCAAAGGGTGATCCCGAGGAAGCAGAAGATTCAGAGACTGCAGACGGCTACGAAATGATCAAGTACAGAATGCTTGAAGCTTATTCGGTACTTGCAACAGTAACTGTTGATTCTGCATATGCAAACTATATTGATTTATTAGCACCTGCAAATAATAAGGTAAGTGTTGTTCCGACAGGATACAGCGTAACACCGTCAGGCACGATTACTTCGGGTAACGGAACACTTACGGCAACGGCTCCTGCAGTTTCGCAGAAGATCGGTGCAGGTACAAACACTCAGGACGATATCACTTATAATCTTAAGTACAGCTTTGATTATGCGGTAACAACTGACGGTCAGAACCCGAACTTTACAGATGGTGTAGGTTCCGAGAGTGATCCGTATATCATTGCAACAAACGGTAATTATACGGCAGAAAGCAGCTTCGAGAGTCTTGCTTACTACGGAATGGCAAATGACGCTTCGTTTAAGATGGCGGAGGATGTTTCGTTTGACGGTAACGATCTTTATGTTCCGATAGAGAGAATGTCAGGAACATTTGACGGTAACGGTTATACCGTAAACGATGTAACTGTCAACAGCAATTCCGCTCTTATCGGTGAGATTACCGGATCTGTCAAGAATCTCGGTATTACAGGTATCATAGTCAATGCGACTGATGCAGAATCCGGATTGAACTTCGGACTTCTTGCAGGTAAAGCTACAGGAGCTGCAATCAGCAATGTATACGCAGTCGGTGAGCTTAAGGTTGCAAAGATTGATGAGCTTTCATCCAATGTCGGTGGACTTGTTGGTTATCTTGATAACTCTACAGTTTCTTCGGTTGTAACTTCAGGTTATATTCGTAATGACTGCATCGGTGCCGACTCTACAGTCGGTGGTATCGCAGGCTTTGTTGACGGAGGTTCTCTCGGAGAATCCGAATCAACAGCTTATGTCTTCGGTGACATTACTGCAGGCGGTATCGCAGGTAAGGTTATCAATACCGAAATCAGCGAAGTTATCTATGCAGGTACTGTTGCAGACACCGTACTTACAACTTACGGTGAAGATGCTTCAACAGATACAACAGTTATCGGTCAGATCGTTGGCAGCGGAACGGCAAGCGAAGCATACTATGATAAGCAGGTTGCTTTGTTCACGGATGACAGCGCAAATGCAAGATCGACAAGCCAGCTTGTAAGACTTAATCTTGGTGACTTTACAAATGATACTGATTCGATGAAGTATTATCCGAATCCCATCAGCGTAACATCATCAAGTGATGCATTCAAAGCAGGTCTCAATTTTGCACTTGCAAGAATTAATGTTTCGATTGCAGGCGGTGAGGGTGCTCTTAACTGCTATGACCAGGTTTCTGTTACTTCACCTGTTCACAAGACAACCGATACGGTTTCTATGACAGAAGACAGAACAAGGTTTGGCGATACAAACAGCTATATGACTGTTTCGACATCCTCTTCACTTCTTCCGAACGGTGGTTCGGCAAGAGGCTTTACGGCAGTCAGAGCAACGCTCAACGACGGTGTCGACAGCTCTTATGAGGGTAATGTAAACGATATTTACAGATATGTTGAAGTTTACATTGTCCGAGTAATCGAAATTGATTATGTCCTTATTGACAATACAGCAGGTGACGTATTCGGAAACGATACCAATGTAGGTCTTATGATAAGACCTGACATGGACGGTGCTCTTAAGATTACATCAAATGCAGTAACATCCATCAATGAGGATGCAGATACATCCAGTGGATCTTATACGGTTAAGTTCAATAAGATTGTTGTATCAGGCGGTGGATTTACAGTCGATACACTTCTTCCTGAGGGCTTTGACTTTGAGCCGTTCATCAGTGCTTCTGATGAAGCAAGCGGTTATTCAGGTTCGATCTCTGAAACTGACGGCAACTATGTTGAGCTTGGTGAAACCGACAAAGTTAAGCTGTATGTAGCAATCTCCGAAGCAAACGAGGTCTGGGGACTTCAGAGCGTTAACGGAGGCTTGGAATAAGCATTAAATCAGAATTTACGGGAGTTGATACATCATGAAACACGACATGATTTCTTCTAAAAAGTTAATAAAGAATTTTGTGTATCTGATAGTATCAGCTCTCGTGCTGGTTTCTGCTACGGTTGCATGGTTTGCAACAGGTGATGAGTCAACGGTTGAGACTATTTCAATACCGCTTGCTACATCACAGTTTGATATCAAGTATTACAGAGCTGATGTATCAGGTAAAGAGTTTGTCTACGATGAAGCTGCAGGCAAGGTCGTTTCTGCATCGTTAGCCGAAAAACAGGCTCTGTCTTGGGTTGCAACAGATAACATTGATATTGACACGCTTTATCCGGGAGTTTACAATGCATTTAAGATTGTTGTAAGCGCTAATGAAGCGGGTAATCCTTCACTTCTTTTTGATGCAATCAGTTGCTTGTATCCTGCAGATACAAAGATTGCATATGACAGTATTTTTATCAGCGCAGAGGCGTATGATGTTAACGGAATACAGACAGCATCGGCATCGGGATGTTTTTCGGATTTTATTCCTGAAGGATCAAATGCGATGACTGTATTCGGACTCGGAAGTGTTGCTCAGAATGCAATGCTGACAATTTATGTCGATATCGGAATTCCGGGTTATGATGTAAATGAAACTCATAATGAGCTTCAGAATACAGGGGCGGAGCTCAGAATAGGCTCGGTAGCCGTAAGTTAAATTCAGATTTGAGGAAACTATCGTGAAGACAGTAAAAAAGATTTTTAATGCACTTGTCAGTTTAATATTGATTGCGTCTTTTGTTCTGGCGGGATATTGTATTTTTACTGTCATAAAATCAAGTGCCAACGGCACGGTACCACAGGTATTCGGATACAGCTTCTTAAAGGTAGCTACAGGCAGTATGGAGCCTATAATTCCTACAAACTCGCTTATTATTGTGAAAAAAACTGATCCTTCGGAGATTAAGACAGGGGATATAATCTGTTTTTATTCGTCGGATCCTAAAATAGAAGGACTGCCCAATACTCATAGAGTTATTGAGGTTCAGAACGAAAACGGAAATTTTGTTTTTACAACGCAGGGCGATGCGTCAGAGATCCCGGATGAATATAAAGTTAACGGGGACAAGATCGTCGGCAGATTTGTGACAAGCATTAAGGCGGAAAAGGTTCTCAATGTGCTTCATAGCAGATATTTCTTCTTTTTTGCACTTCTTATTCCGCTGTGTGTAGTTATTTTCTTTGAGTTTTTACATGTTAAAAAGGTTATTGCTCAAAAGAAAGAGGAAAAGGATAATGCAAAAGACAACAACCGCTAAAATCGTAGGACGTGTGGTATTTACTGTTTTTACGGTATTGTTAGTTGGTGTTATTGCAGCATCGTTTGTGCCGATGGTTTTCGGCTTGATTCCGTGCAGTATCGGAACGGATGAGATGGAACCTGCAGTCAATAAAGGTTCATATGTTGTTGTTAAGTCTGTTGAGTTCAGCGAAATCACCGTTTCGGATATACTTCTTTTTGAAGCTCCAAAAACGGGCGAACGTTTTATCCGCAGGGTGTCTGATATTTATTCTGACGAGAAACAGCTGGTAACATCGGGGGATGCAGACGGTGCACTTGATCCTATGACGACGGCATACAGTTGTGTTCTCGGTAAAGTTATCCTGGTCGTACCGTTTGTTGGTTATTTGTCTTTGTTTGCAGAATCTTTAATCGGTAAAGCGATTATTTTACTTGTTTTTGTTATCTGGATTTCTGTTGAAATCGAGATATTCAGATCTGAAAAAAGGAGAGTGAATCCTAATGAATAAAAAAAGATTACTGTGTATATTGCTGTCATTGACGGCTGTATTCAGTATGTTTTTCATCAAGGACAGTGCAGCTTGGATTGATACCGAAACAGGTGCACCTCTCGGACAGCATATTCTGGTTAAAAAGCTTAACTTTGAGTTCAACGGAAGACTCGGTTCCTATCTGTATTACACGGAGGATGGCGAACAGTATGTGATTTCCGATCAGAACTTCATTTTTGATAACGAAGGTAAAATAACCGGAATCAACTATTCGTCGGTTGATACACAGGTACGCTTCAGAGTTATTTACGACACACCGTCAGCGCAGAATGTAGTTTATTCTGCTGATGCAAGTGAAGATTTGCTTGTAGAATATGATTCTTCATGGACATATGATGACGGTTACTTTTACAGAGATTTCAATGCAATTCTCGGCAATGAAGAATTCAACATAATCAATAACATCTGTTACAACGGTGAGAATATCACTAAAGAGGAGTATCTTCCCGAGGTTAACGGCAGAACAAATCCTTTCAGCGGAAAGATTACGATAGAGTTCCAGGCAAAGCAGAAGGACTTTGTTGAATGGACAGACATCTGGACAATAACAACACCGTAAAATTATGAAGATCAGCATTAAAAGAGTGTTATTCAATATTTTCGCAATAATAACTGTTTTATTGACCGTCTTTGTCGCATTTCTTTTAATCAGCGGAACAAAGGTTTTTGCGGTTCAGTCAAACAGTATGTTGCCTGTAATGGAAAAGAATGCACTCGTTTTTGTCAGACCGACACAGTTTGAGTTGCTTCAGACAGGCGATATTATTTCGGCACATTTTCCGGATAATGACGGAGTATTCACGCACAGAATAATTGAGATCAATGAACAGGAAAAGCAGATCACTACAAAAGGTGATTATAATATGAGTGTGGATCCGATGCCGACCGATGCTGACAGAATTATCGGAAAGTATTGGTTTTCGGTTCCGTATCTCGGCTTTGCAGCACTTAATATCAACAGCTATCATTTGCTTTATGTAGTAGAGGCGATAGCGCTTATATTGATACTGATACGAGTGATTTTACAGATATCTCAAAGACGTAAAGAGCGTTGAAACAGCGCAGAATACAGAAAGGGTAACGGTAAGCAGTATGCAGAAGAAAACCAAAAAAGTATTAGTAGCCGTATTGACAGTGCTTTTCACATTGTCAGTAAGCTATTTTGCGCTTGTAGGACCGACAACAGCGTGGTATTATCAGGAAAAGAATGATTCCTATTCATTCACATTTGGTGATTTTGATGTTGAACAGGAAAACCGTGAAGAGATATCAACAGCGATACCGCTTCGTGCATCAACAAGATTTGCTGATGCAGGCGAAATACTGTTTGACGAGGTTATACATGCTGTCAAGGTTGATGCCGAGAATACAGGCGGTATGACTGCACAGGTCAGAGTTAAGGTAACCGAGGGAGAAGGTAATCCCGAGGGTCTTAAGTGGTTTATATATGATACTGCCGCAGACAGCGAGATACCTGAAGTTACGGGTAGTGAAATTGCAATAAAGGGCGAGTATAAAACTGCAATCGAGACAATGCTTTCCGAATACAGCGTTTCTCCGATTGACTACAATTCGCTTACAAGTGCAGATGTGGAAGCAGAGTATGAAGCATACAACCAGACGGCGGTTACAGCACTTGACAGCCATAACAGCAACAAGATTGTTTTTGATTCAGGCGAAAAAAGAGTAATTTATGTAGTTTTCTGGGCAGAATACGGAGAGGTCAGATCAGCACTTGACGTGGATACTCCCGTTACACTCGGTAACTATGCAGTTGATATCGAATTTGAAGCAGGTCCCTACATTCCTGATTATCAGGAGATCATTATCCGCAACGAGTCATCGTCGAATGCAAACGTAATGCTCTATCTTAACGGTTCATCTACACCTTACACAGGTGCTTACTACTACACAACGGGCGAAAATGAACAGCAGATGAATGCGGTTAACGGACTTATCGGAACAACAAACGACGGTAAGGAATATAAAATCAGACTTGAAGTCGGTACTCCGTTCAAGCTTCGCATAGCGAACAGCGGTGCATCCATCAAGTTCTCGGTTGATGACACAAAGGGAACGGTTAGTGGCGTTACCAATATGGTTGTAACAGGTACCGTTACAAACTACGGAATCAATATCGGAATAGTCAACGTATAATTATACCTGTCGATATAAAGGAGGAGATGCGGTATGAAAACTAAAACAGAAAAAAGGAAGCTGTCCTCTGTAATCGTCGCAGCAGTATGCTTGCTGGCAGTTGTTTCGCTGACACTTGCAATGTTCAGCAGAATCGAATCGGTCAGCAGACTGTTTACGGTTTCAAACTTTGTATCCGAGGGTATGGTTTCGTTTGACGGAACAGATGACATTACACCTTATAAGACGGATAACGGTATTGCTGTATCTTTGAATCCGTCTGATGCAAACTATATCGGCAAGCTTCGTGTCAGCGTTAAGTATGCCGGCTACGGTGTAGGACTTATCAGGGTTCGTGTAGTTGAGCAATGGAGTACGCTTGACAGCAGCGGAATCCGTCACATTATGCCGTATTCGCTGTTTATGCCCTATACGATTGATTCTGAATATGACGGAACAGGAAATCAGAAGGCGTGGTTTGACAACAGAGAAGCGGATTATCGCTTTTATTATGCCACACCTGTTACAAGCTCGACAGATTCAGGCACAACGATTCCGATGATAACGGGATTTGATGTTAACAGCATTGACGTCGGCGCTATTGCTGAGGGTACACAGCTTCACATCTATGTAGAAACAGACGTTGTGCAGGTTAACCGTTATCCCCAGTTCTGGGGGATCAATACACTTCCGTGGGCAGAGAGCAATTCTGCTACAGAAGAAAAAATCTGAATACCGAATAAGATACCGCGGATTGATATGCAAAAAAGCATTCGGTTTGCGGTGTTTTAAACAGGGGAGATATAAGAGTGAAAAAAGAGACGAAAGCTAACAAAAACAGAACAAGGATGATTCTGGTATTGATAATATCTGTGATATTTATTGTCAGTGCAGTGTCAGTTGCTATAGCTGTTCGCAATTACCGTCTGTTACAGTCGGTGGAGTTCGTTTATTCAGGCAACCTTGAACAGCGCTCTGCCCGAAGTATTGAAATAAGTGAAGAAGAACAGGCAGAACGTGTGAAGGCGATGAAACGTAAAGGTCAGAAGTCAAAGTTTGATTTTTTCTGTAATAGTGAGATCGAGTTTGAGTACGGTACAGATTACGGCTCACTTGTATTGGCAAATGTTTCGACCAACGATTGTATTCTTGTTGCTTCGATTCTGACTGATGACGGCACGCTTATTTATCGTTCGGGAGGAATAGAGCCGGGCAGATATATATCACAAATTCGTCTTTTCGCTCCTCCGGAGGATGGCGAACATAATTGTCGTGTGTTTGTTACGGCATACGAAAAGGATACTTACGAGCTTATCGGGGTACAGTATACGGATCTGACAATATGGATCGGAGAGAGAATTGATGCGGAAAAATAAAGAAAAGGGAAAGAGAGTGCTGTCAAATAAAAAGATAATTATGTTGTCGGTTGCGGTTTTTCTGTTTTCGGCGGTAGTATCACTGATAGTTACGGCGAACTCTGGAAACAATACAGCGGCGAATTTTATCAAGGGCGCCTTTACCGCAGACGGTGAGGTTATGGACGGAACGCTCACTATTGACGGTGTCGAACCTATTGACGATGTGCCGAAAGGTGAGATTAGATACTATATCAATAAGAATATAGTTTTTCAGAACACATATGCAAGAGGAGATATAATACTGCAGAATCCCGAAAAGTGCGGATATATACTTGAATTCAAGTTTTATCTTGCAGACGGCAGCAGCAATAAACCGATCTATACATCGGAAAAGCTAAAGCCCGGACAGTATATCAACGAGGATAAGCTTGACCGAGCAATCAAAAGCGGACAGAATGAATGTACGTATACAGTCACGGCATATTCACTTGAGGATGATAGTGTGGCGGAGGGCGAATACAGCGGATTTCTGACAATAACGGTTGTCAGTTAAAATTATTCAGAGCTTTTTCACGTTCGAGGTCGTTTTTATACATTATCAGAGCGTGCTGCTGGTTTTTTCTGTATTTTGGCGGCAGATATTTTTTGTTAAGTTCTGAGTTGATCTCGGCAATTCGTGCTTCAAGATATTGTTTTTTAGTCATGATATCACTCCTTTGTGTTAATAATTTGTCTTAACAGTTCGGAATGATACGTGAAAAAATGTACACAAAATTCAATAAAAAGGAAGTTTGCTATGTTATTTGAAAGAATCGAAATGCAGGGTGCAGGAGATGTAAGTCTTTGTGCATATATTCTTGATTCGTCAGGGGAAATGCCGAATATGGCAAAAAGACCGGCAATACTTGTTTGTCCCGGTGGCGGATATCATTTTTGTTCTGACAGAGAAGCTGAACCTGTTGCGATGGAGTTTATGACACAGGGATACAATGCTTTTGTACTTCGCTATTCTGTCAAAGAGGC
The DNA here is from genome assembly GCA_017397655.1 of Clostridia bacterium. Taxonomy (GTDB): domain Bacteria; phylum Bacillota; class Clostridia; order Oscillospirales; family Acutalibacteraceae; genus UBA1425. The sequence continues at coordinate 53,990 of JAFQIG010000014.1, forward strand.
TTCCGAGTGGCCGAATCCCTTGACAGATGCAGAAAATGCAATGGAGATTATCAAAAAACGTGCAGACGAATGGAATATAGACAGCGACAAGATTGCCGTTATCGGATTTTCTGCAGGAGGACATCTGGCGTGTGCACTTTCCGTAATGGGCAGAATCAGACCCAATGCGGCAATACTCGGATATCCGTGTATCCTTGACAGTATCAATCCGATACTTGCCAATGATCCGCCGTCACTTGATTCGTATGTTTCAGAGGAAACACCGCCCACATTTATTTTTGCATCGAGCGATGACGGCTGTGTGCCCATTGAACACTCTTTGCAGTATGCAAGCGCACTCGCCAAAGAGAAGATACCGTTTGAAATGCATATTTTTAACGGCGGCGGACACGGCTTTTCGGTTGCAAATCATACCGTATGCTCGACAAAGGAATCTCAGGCAAACACAAAGCTTGCTTCACGTTGGGTAAAGATGTGTATGGATTGGCTTAACAAAACCTTTGATATCTGAATATAAGATTTTCGGATGCTTCGTATAGAGGCATCCTTTTTTTATAAAAATAATTTTATATTGAAATTTTTAAACAAATATTGTATTATATTTATGTTATTTTGCTAAAAGAGGTAATTGTAAATGAAAAAAGTGCTTTTATTATTCATATCAGTATTTGTTTTTGTATCCTGCTTTGTCGGTTGCGTACAGGAAGAAAAGGAGAATACCGTAACGGAAAACATTACCGTAACGGTTGCAGAAGTGACAGAGGAAGTGTCAAAGGAATCTCACACTCAAGAGCAGAAGAATGATGACTGGGCAACAGCATATAAGGAGTATTTGCTCGATATTTGTGAATCTGACACCGATTTCGGCAATTTTAAAGCGGCAAATTTCACGCTTCGCTACATAGACAGTGACGACATACCTGAATTGCTTATTAATGATGGCGACTTTCATGCATCAGGAGTTTATATTGTGACATTCGTTAACGGTGAATTAGTCGAAAACGAAGGGGTCGGCTCGTGGGGACAGATATCGTTTGTGGAAAAAGAAAACAGAATAATCACGGGATTTGCGGGAATGAGTACTGCGATCACAGATGTTTACCGTCTTGAAAAAGGCTTGCTTGTAAAAACGTGGACAGGAGAAATGTCGGAAGGTGCACCATACCTTGAAAATACGGAGAAATATTCCGTAAACGGAGTAACGGTCTCAAAGGAAAAGTTTGAAAGTGATTATAAAAAATATGCAGACTCACAGAATGAAACCGAAGCTTTTGATGAGAATGCAATTAGGATTGATAAGGAAGAGATTGAATCATTTTTTAAAAACTTATAATTGCAAAACAAAAAAGTAGATGTTTTTTGTTTTGCGGTTAAGCGGTATTATCGAATATTACATTTTTTGCATTGATAATTACAATTACGACAATTAATGCTTTTTTGTGTTATTGTATGGATGTAAACAAAAACAAACGCAAAAGAAAGAGGTAATTACAAATGAAAAAAGTACTCGCATTGATCGCAGCATCCTTGATTTTTGCAGCAACATTTAACGGTTGCAATCAGGAAAAGACAGAGACTGTCGCAACTGAAAACACGACACAGTCGGTTACGGAAGTAACGGAAGCGGCTGCCGAAGTTGTAACCGAAGCTAAGACGCAGACAGAAGTACAGCAGAATGACGACTGGGCAACGGCGTACAAAGAGTATCTGCTTTCAGCTTTGGAAAAGGAAACGGATGGTAGCGATTTTGACCTTGCTAATTTCACACTTCGCTACATAGATGGGGATGATATTCCCGAATTACTTATTAATGATGGTGATTTTCACGCGTCGGGAGTTCGTATTGTTACATTTTTCAACGGAGAGATAATTGAAAACGAAGATATTGGGTCGTGGGGACAGATAGCCTTTGCAGAAAAAGAGAATATAATAATCTCCGGCTATACAGGTATGGGTGCCGTTTATACAAATGTACATCACCTTGAAGATGGAATGCTTGTAGAGGATTGGAGAGGCGAAATGTATCCGGAAAGTCTTGATGAAGATAGTGAAATGAATTACACATCAAACGGAAGGTCGGTTTCTAAAGAAAAGTACGATAAGGATTATAAAAAGTATATTCCTGATTGGTATGTTTCAGATTTAGAATCGCCTAAAGAAGTGTATGCGTTCGATGAAAATGCGGTAAGGCTTGAACCGAACAAAATCGAGAATTTTTTCAAAAACAGATAAGTGAAAACCGAGAGAGGCTGTATATAGCTTCTCTCGGTTTTTGTTAAGAGTCTATTTCTTTTTCGATCATTTCCAAAAGCTTGCTCGGGCGCATATTTAACGCTTCAGCCAGTTTAAAGAATGTGTCAAGTGTAGGCTTTCGCTCGCCTCGTTCGATGGCACTTAAGTGAGTTCTGCCGATATCGGCAAGACCGCTTACAACCTCTTGTGACAGCTTTTTATCCTCTCTGATTTTTTGCAGCGCCTTTCCCATTTTTATACCGTCAAGCATTTACATACCTCCTTTTTTTAAATTGTATGCCGTATTTAAAGAAAAAATGAACACAAATGTTGACAAATGAATACAAATGTGTTAGTATAAAGTTACTGAAAGATTCAGTAATATTAAAAAAAGGTGAGGTAAATGAAAAAAAGAATTTTAGCAATTATTCTTTGTTTGGCGATGGTTATATCTTCAATGGTTATAACCGTATCTGCTGAGGAAACAGAGGCTAATGCAGTAGGCGTGGTTGTTGAGAAAATTGAGGCTGTAAAGCTGAAAGAAGACGACAGCGAAACCGTATTACAGCTTGCATTGACCGTATCTGCGGAAGCTGACGAGAACGAACAGCCTCTTGCTGTTTTTGACGAAGTAAACAAAGATGCACAAATCGTTATCTATGAGGGTTTAATTGGCATGATTCATTTCTTGGCAAATGAACTCTCGGGTGTCGAAGAGAATTTTGATTTTGTTGTTGTTGCAAAAGCAAAGCCCGTTTCGTATGCAGACGGTATATTAACTCTTGATGTGTACAGTGAAGACGGAACTCCCGGAGCAAAGATGATTACGATGCAGATTGATGATTTTGACGGAGCAGATGTCAACCAATTTATATTTGAGCTTCCCGAGGGTTTGTTAAAGGATTCAAATTCGGGAAAAATCAGCTCTGCCGATGTTCCGTTTGGTTGGGTAGAAGGACTTTCTGCGAGAGAGGTAAAGCTTCCGCGAACCGTTAAAAAGATCGTCAATGCCATCATGACCGATGATTTCACTTCTTTAATAGGTACGGTGCTTTGGCTTTTGCCGTTTGCATTTATAGCTGTTCCGATTTTGATTTCAATTGTTTCATCAAGACTTCAGGACGTCTATGATATTTATGACATGGATGTTAAAAAGGTTTTGAAGACTGCATGGAAGAATCTTAAAAAAGCAATTCCCAATTTGATTGGTCAGATTTTTTGATTTTAGGATGGTTATAAAATGAAAAAGATTACAAAGTTATTTTCTTTATTACTTGCTGCAACGTTTCTTTTCGGCAGTTTTCAATTGACAACTTCTGCACAGACACTTGCTGTTGATGCGGATAAGGTCTTTTTATGGAATGATAAACCGGAAAATTCCTTGAGAGAATTGCTCGGAATATCGGATGACTTAACCGTAACAGCGGCAGAAGCTGCAGGAGAATGGGAATACATCAAATCTCCTTATGGCGACTATGTATTTATAACAAAATGGGCAGCACCAAAAAACGGAGTTATTGAAATTCCTGCAACACTGGATGGCTATGAAGTAGTCGGTTGGGATGTAGATGTCAATGATTACTTGGTTAATGAGTTGTCGAAAATTGATTATGAGCTTTCATTGCCCGATAATTTTCCGCAAGCCATGATTACGGCTGTTATGGGATTGGATGATTTAACCGAAGCTGAAAAATACGATGCAATATATCTTGGATTCATAGATATGATCTCTTTGGTTGCTCCGACATCTTTTAATATAAGCAACAAAAATAAGTTTCTTACGGATGTTGACGGTGTTTTATATTCAAAGGATAAAACCGTTTTGATAAGATACCCGATCGGACGAGAAACGGATTCATTCTATCTGCCGAAAAAAGCAAAAACCTACTTTATTTCGGAAACGCTGGATGACTGTTTCGCGACAGATCCCTTTGCACCGGTATTCGGATTGTACGGTGAAATTTTACGCAAAGCCGAAAATTTAACCGTACACGTACACGATGAGCAGATGCAAGCATACTTTGATTGGTATACGTCAAGAAATCCGGAAGACTACGCGGGGTTTGCGCTGAACAGCTTGACAGAGTTTTATGCAGGTGCAAAAACAATTTGTACCGAATGGAATTCTGAAATGTTAAAGTATTTTACTTCTGCAAAAGAATTTTTGACTTTTTGGGTAGGCGAAGAATATGTTGCGTTATTCCCCGATGTTGTTTCCTGCAACGGTCCCGACTTATCATACTTTGTCTGGTGGGAATGGATACTCTATGTGTTTTTCTTCGGCTGGATTTGGTATTAATTTAATATCCTGAAAACAAAACTCTCGGTTTAAAAATCCGGGAGTTTTGTTACTTTTTAACCAAAAAAATCTACAAGACATATAAATTTGATAAAAGAGTAAAGAAATAGCGAAAATTCCTGAAAAAGAGTTGAAAATAGTATAGATTTATTCAGAAACTTGTGTTATAATCAGTATGTATAAAAGTACCCTGCGGCAGTAGGGTGCAAAGTTACGAAATCAAATACGCAATGCTTAAGGAGGCAAATCCGAAAATGCAAAAGAAAATCAGCAAACTTCCGTTTAACGGAACACCTGAACAGGCTGCAAAGCTCCAGGCAGTTATCGAAGAGTGCAAAAACGATAAGAGTCGTCTTATGCACGTAATGCAGCAGGCACAGGCGATCTACGGTTATCTTCCCATCGAAGTACAGGCTATGATCGCAGAGGGTATGGATGTACCGCTTGAGAAGGTATACGGCGTAGCTACATTCTATGCACAGTTTGCGCTTTATCCCAAGGGTAAGTACAACATCTCTGTTTGTATAGGAACAGCTTGTTACGTTAAGGGTTCTCAGGAACTCCTTGACAAGATCTGTGAAAAGCTCGGTATCGCTCCCGGCGAATGTACGGAAGACGGCAAGTTCTCTGTTGAAGAATGTCGTTGTATCGGTGCTTGCGGACTTGCACCCGTATTCACAATCAATGAGGATGTTTACGGCAAGGTTACTCCCGACCAGCTTGATGACATTTTAGCAAAATACAACTAATTCTTACTGAAGGGATCGAACAGTATGAAAATCAGCGAAATCAAAGATTTGCTCGGTGCTTCGGTTTTATGCGGAGACGATCATTTGTCAAAGGATATTCTGTCGGCTTGCGGCAGCGATATGATGAGTGATGTTCTGGCATATGTCAAGAATCAGGCGGTTCTGCTTACCGGGCTTGTCAATCCCCAGGTTATCAGAACGGCTGTTATGATGGATATGATCTGTATTGTATTCGTCAGATCAAAGCAACCGTCAGAGGAAATGGTTGAGTTTGCAAACGAGCACGGTCTTGCAATACTCACGACTCCCATGCGTATGTACGAAGCGTGCGGAAAGCTGTATTCGGCAGGACTTAAGGGTAACGGTGAAGTAAATGGATGATTTGTTAAAGTTTACTTATGCTGTTGACGGCGACAACTTTACATCGGCGGGTCAGGCATCCGTCAATGTAAAAAAGAATCTTCGCCAATTAGGTTTTGATGCGGAAACGATCCGCCGTGTTTCCATTGCGATGTACGAGGGCGAGATTAATATGGTTATCCATGCAGGCGGCGGCAATGCCGAGGTTTTTGTCAAGGATGACTGTATCGAAATCGTGCTTACGGACAACGGTCCCGGTATCGCTAATGTTGAACAGGCTATGCAAGAGGGCTTTTCTACGGCTCCCGACAATATCCGTTCTCTCGGCTTCGGTGCAGGCATGGGTCTGCCGAATATGAAGCGCTATACCGATTCGATGACAATCGAGTCAGAGGTCGGCAAGGGAACGAAGATTACGATGAAAGTTTTACTTTGATTTATCTGAAATTGCCTGTCAGTTTTGAAAGGATCCCTGATTATGAACACGTATATACACTCGGTTTCACTTGATCCCGATAGATGTACCGGCTGTACGAGTTGTATGAAGCACTGTCCGACCGAGGCTATAAGAGTTAAGAACGGATGTGCAGAGATTGACTCTAACAGGTGTATAGACTGTGGTGAGTGTGTCCGACATTGTGTCAACAATGCAAAAAAAGCTGTTTGCGGATCTTTCGATCAGCTTGCGGATTATAAGTGGAAGATCGCTTTGCCGGCACCGTCTCTGTTTGCACAGTTTACGGGACTTGAGGATGTGGATTACGTTCTTCAAGGCCTTCTCGACATCGGGTTCGATGATGTTTTCGAGGTTTCCAAGGCAGCCGAGATCGTTTCGGCTTACACCAGAAAATACATTAAGACAGAAGGAATCAAAAAGCCTGTAATCAGCAGTGCTTGTCCCGTAGTCGAAAGACTTATCCTGCTTCGCTTTCCGTCACTTCGTGATAACCTTATCCCGATGAAGCCTCCCGTTGAGGTTGCGGCGGAAATGGCAAAGGAAAAGGCGCTTCGTGAGCATCCGGAGCTACGCCGCGAGGATATTGCAACCTGCTTTATCTCTCCGTGTGCGGCGAAGGCAAGCTACATCAAGAATGAGTTCGGTACATACAAAAGTCAGGTCGATGTTGTAGTTTCGATCAGCGAGGTTTATTTCCAGCTTCTCAATGTTATGACAAGAGGAAAAACTCCAAAGGTTTCTACTCAGTCGGGAATGATCGGACTCGGTTGGGCATCGTGCGGCGGAGAATCGTCTGCACTTCTCAACGACAACAACATTTCGGTTGACGGAATTCACGATGTAATCGAAGTACTTGAAAAAATTGATAACGGCAATATCCCGACAGTAGATTTTGTAGAGCTTAATGCCTGTACGGGCGGATGCGTCGGAGGCGTTCTCACTATAGAGAATCCGTATATTGCCAAGAACCGTTTGCAGACACTCAGACGTTATATGCCCGTGTCTCTCAACGTTATTCCTGCCGATGAGGATTTCATTGCGGACAGCGTTCTTGCCGAGATACCGTCATATCCGTCAATAAACAGACTCGGCAAGAGTATCGGAGAGTCGATGCGCATGATGGCGCAGATACAGGCTATCCGTGAGAATCTTCCGGGAATCGACTGCGGCTCGTGCGGTGCGCCGACCTGCAGAGCGTTTGCAGAGGATTTAGTCAAGGGCACGGCCCATATTGACGACTGTATAATAGCTTATAAAGAGCTTATACAGGCATACATTAAAGATCAGAACCGTGGAAGTGGTGTAAAAAATGACAGTCCGACAGCTTGCGAATAACGAAGGATTCGAGGCACTCGCTCTTCCCGAAGAGGACAGAGTCATCGACGGAGTATACATCGGTGATCTTCTGAGCTGGGTTATGGGCAGAGCCAAGGCAGACAATGCGTGGATCACAATTATGTCTAATATCAACATCGTTGCGGTCGCTTCGCTTGCGGATGTTGCTTGTATCGTGTTAGCGGAAAATGTTTCTCCCGAGCAGAAGGTCATTGATATGGCAAATGCCAAGGGAATCAACATTATCAAGAGTGCGCTGACTGCATACGAAGTCGCGGTATTACTGTCAAAAAATAACTGATATGAACCGATATTTTTACGACTTTCACATTCATTCATGTCTTTCGCCGTGTGCGGATAATGATATGACTCCCAACAATATTGCAGGTATGGCGGTCCTTGCAGGGCTTCAGATAGTCGCCCTTACCGACCACAATACTTGCAAAAATTGCCCCGCATTCTTTGAAGCGGCCAAGAAAAACGGACTTATACCGATTGCGGGAATGGAGCTTACCACGGCAGAGGATATACACGTTGTGTGCTTATTTGAACATCTGAGCGAAGCGATGAACTTCGACAGCGATGTCAATACACACAGATGTCTGATAAAGAACAGAACCGATATTTTCGGTGATCAGCTCATTACGGACGGCGATGACAATGTTATCGGTACGGATGAATATCTGCTTTCAAACGCAACCGATCTCACTATCGAGGATGCCGCCACTCTTGTACTGAGTCATAACGGTGTGTGCTTTCCTGCACACGTTGACAGAGAGTCAAACGGAGTGATAGCGGTACTCGGCTCTTTCCCCGATGAACCTCACTTCAATTGTGCAGAGTTTCACGATTCGGGAAAACAGACCGAATACCTTGAAAGATTCGGAAATCTCCGTGACAAGGTGCTACTTACTTCTTCGGATGCCCATTATCTGTGGGATATCCGTGACAAGGAAGCGTATTTCGACCTTGAGGATGAGCCGTACAGCAGCGCTTTTGTCAGACAAAAATTATTTGAGAAATTAAGGTGATGCCAAGAATATGAAGGAGCTTTCATTAAATATTCTTGATATTGCGCAGAATTCTATCAAAGCAGGTGCCTCAAACATTCACATATTGCTCAATGAGAATGAAGAGACGCTTATTATAACCGTCAGGGATGACGGCTGCGGAATGACTGCCGAGATACTGGAAAGAGTTGAAAATCCGTTTTATACCACAAGGACGACAAGAGACGTCGGAATGGGTATACCGCTTTTAAAGCTCGCAGCCGAGCAGACGGGCGGAGAGGTGACGATAACCTCTGTCAGCGAAACGGATGACCCTGTAAATCACGGAACAACAATTTCTGCAAGTTTTTTTAAGAATCACCTTGACTTTACGCCGCTTGGCGATATAGTCACAACGGTTTGTACATTGATTCACGGTGCACCCGATATCGACTGGAGATACGAACATATCTATGGCGATAATACGGTATTGCTCGATACAAAGCAAATGCGGGAAATATTAGGCGATGTACCGCTTGATGATATTGAGATTCTTAATTGGATACGGCAGTCCCTCTCGGAGGAATACGCCGCTTTATAAAGATTTAATTTTAGAAAGGAAATAAAAGTTATGAAATCATTGGCTGAGCTTGCTGCAATCAGAGAAAAGATGAAGGATAAGGTAGTTATCCGTGAAGGTAGCGGAGACGTAAGAGTTGTTGTCGGTATGGCAACTTGCGGTATCGCTGCAGGTGCAAGACCCGTTCTTAACCGCTTTGTTGAAAAGATCAGCGAAGAAGGTCTTTCGGACAAGATCACGGTTACACAGACAGGATGCATCGGCATCTGCCAGTTTGAGCCTGTTGTTGAAATTTACGAAGCAGGCAAAGAAAAAGTTACTTATGTAAAAATGACAGCCGAAAAAGCTGACGAGGTTGTTGAAAAGCACCTTAAGGGCGGCAAGGTTGTTGCAGAATATACAATCAGTGCGGTAAACGCATAACGGAGGTAATAATATGATTCGATCCCATGTATTGATTTGCGGCGGTACAGGCTGTACCTCTTCGGGTAGTGCGGTACTCATCGACACCTTCGAAGAAGAACTTAAGAAGAACGGTCTTGAAGAGGAAATCAAGATTGTTAAAACAGGTTGTTTCGGACTTTGCGCATTAGGTCCCGTTGTTATCGTTTACCCTGAGGGAACTTTCTACAGCCAGGTCACTAAAGAGGATGTTAAGGAAATCGTAAGCGAGCATCTTCTCAAGGGCCGTATTGTTGAAAGACTTGTTTACGCTGATGTCGGTGAAGATGTCAAGCAGGATGCACAGAAAGTTGTTGCTCTCAGCGACACTAACTTCTACAAGTCTCAGAAGAGAGTTGCTCTTCGTAACTGCGGTGTTATCAATCCCGAAAGCATCGACGAGTATATCGCTATGGACGGTTACGCAGCTCTCGGTAAAGTACTTACAGAGATGAAGCCCGAAGACGTTATCAACGTTATGAAGGAATCAGGACTTCGTGGCAGAGGCGGCGGAGGATTCCCGACAGGACTTAAGTGGAGCTTCACAGCTGCAAATCAGGCAGACCAGAAATACGTAGTTTGTAACGCTGACGAAGGCGACCCCGGTGCATTTATGGATCGTTCCGTACTTGAAGGCGATCCCCATTGTATCATCGAAGCAATGGCAATCTGCGGTTACGCAACAGGCGCATCCGAAGGCTATGTTTATGTCCGTGCAGAGTACCCCATCGCTGTTAAGCGTCTTGAAATGGCTATCGATCAGGCAAGAGAATACGGTCTTCTCGGCAAGAATATCTTTGATTCAGGCTTTGACTTTGATCTTTTCATCAGACTCGGTGCAGGCGCATTCGTATGCGGTGAAGAAACAGCTCTTATGACCTCTATCGAAGGTAACAGAGGCGAGCCCAGACCCCGTCCTCCCTATCCGGCAGTCAAGGGTCTTTTCGGCAAACCCACAACAGAAAACAACGTTGAAACATTTGCAAACGTTCCTCAGATCATCCTTAACGGTGCAGAATGGTTTGCATCCATGGGTACAGAAAAATCAAAGGGAACAAAGGTATTTGCACTTGGCGGAAACATCAAGAACACAGGTCTTGTTGAGATCCCGATGGGAACAACTCTCCGTCACATCATTGAGGACATCGGCGGCGGTATCCCCGATGGCAAGAAGTTCAAGGCTGCACAGACAGGTGGACCTTCAGGCGGATGTATCCCGGCAAGCCTTATTGATACAGAAATCGACTACGACAACCTTACTGCAATCGGTTGTATGATGGGTTCAGGCGGACTTATCGTTATGGACGAAAGCAAGTGTATGGTTGACATCGCTAAGTTCTTCCTGACATCTACTGTTGACGAGAGCTGCGGTAAGTGTACACCTTGCCGTATCGGTACAGTAAGACTTAAGGAGCTCCTTGACAAGATCACTTCCGGTAACGGAACTCTTGAAGATATCGACAAGATCGAAGAGCTTTCACACTATATCAAGGCAAACTCTCTTTGCGGTCTTGGTCAGACAGCTCCCAACCCTGTTCTTGCAACACTCAAGTTCTTCCGTGACGAATATGTTGCTCACGTTGTTGATAAGAAGTGTCCTGCAGGCGTATGTAAGGATCTTCTCAGATATAAGGTTATCGAAGATAAGTGTAAGGGTTGTACAGCTTGTGCCAGAGTATGTCCCGTTGGTGCTATCTCCGGCGCTGTTAAGCAGCCTCATACAATCGACTCTACAAAATGTATCAAGTGCGGAGCTTGTATCGAAAAATGTAAGTTCGGCGCAATTGTTAAGGAATAAGGGGGAGCAAATCCATGGAAAATATCAATGTAAAAGTCAACGGCATTGCTGTATCGGTTCCCAAAGGCTCTACAGCGCTTGAGGCAGCACGTGCAGCAGGTGTCAGAATCCCGACTCTTTGCTTCCTTAAGGATATCAACGAGATCGGTGCTTGCCGTATCTGCGTAGTAGAGGCAAGCAAGTCAAGAGGTCTTGTAGCTGCTTGTGTATATCCCGTTAATGACGGTGAAGAAATCGTTACAAACAGCCAGAGACTTATCGATTCAAGAAAGATCACTCTTGAACTCATTCTTTCCAACCATAAGAAAGAATGTCTTACCTGCGTTCGTTCAGGTAACTGCGAGCTTCAGAAGCTTTGTCAGGAATACGGTGTTGAGACAGATAACCGCTTTGCAGGTGTTATGAACAAGTATGACATCGACAGATCTGCATCTCATATGTACCGTGATAACGAAAAATGTATCCTTTGCCGTCGTTGCTCCGCAACTTGTGACAAGGTTCAGTCCGTATTTGTAATCGGTGCCAATGACAGAGGTTTCGATACTCACATTGCATCTCCGTTTGAACTTCCTCTCGGTGAAGTTTCCTGCGTATCCTGCGGTCAGTGTATCACAGCTTGTCCCACAGGTGCTCTTTCCGAGCGTGACGATACTCAGAAGGTTTACGATGCTATTGCTGATCCAACGAAGCACGTTGTCGTTCAGACAGCTCCCGCAGTCCGTGTAGGTCTTGCAGAAGAGTTCGGCTATGATATCGGCACAATCGTAACAGGCAAGATGGTTTCTGCAATCCGCAGACTCGGTGTTGATAAGGTATTTGATACCAACTTTACAGCCGACCTTACCATTATGGAAGAAGCTACCGAATTCCTCGGCAGATATACCAAGAAGGAAAATCTTCCTCTTATCACATCCTGCTCACCCGGATGGATCAAGTATGCAGAGTTCTACTATCCCGAACTCATTCCCAACATCTCTTCCTGTAAGTCTCCTCAGGGTATGTTCGGCTCTGTTGCAAAGACATACTATGCAGAGAAGATGGGCATTGACCCCAAGGATATCTTTGTTGTCAGCGTAATGCCCTGTACAGCCAAGAAGTTTGAGGCTGAAAGACTTGATCACACAGCAGTTGAAGGACTTCCCGATATTGACGTTGTTCTTACAGTCAGAGAGCTTGCAAGAATGATCCGCAAGAACGGTATCATGTTCAACGATCTTCCCGATGATACATTCGATGCTCCGTTCGGACTCGGTTCAGGCGCAGGCACAATCTTCGGTGCTACAGGCGGTGTTATGGAAGCTGCTCTCAGAACAGCAACAAAGGTTCTTACAGGCGAAGAAGCAGAAGAGCTTTCATTTGTCGATGTAAGAGGCACAAAGGGCATCAAGGAAGCAGAATACACTTTGGCAGGTAACACTATCAAGGTAGCTGTAGTTTCCGGTCTTGCTAACACAAAGAAGCTTCTTGAAATGGTCAAGTCCGGTGAAAAGACATATGACTTTATCGAAGTTATGGCTTGTCCCGGTGGCTGTGTAAACGGTGGCGGTCAGCCTGTTCTTCCTGCAGATGTTCTTAACACGGTTGACGTTAAGGCTAAGAGAGCACAGGGTCTGTACAACGATGACAAGAATCTTCCTGTTCGTCAGTCTCACGAGAACGAAGACGTCAAGAGAATTTATGCAGAATACTTTGGTGAACCCAACAGCCACAAGGCTCACGAGATTCTCCACACAGCATATACTGCACGTAAAAAGTATTAATTAACATTCGGAGGTGTTTCATCGGAGACACCTCCGTTTTTAACGGTGATCATATGCGATACAACTACAAAACAGAAAATACGTGTTCTCGATACATCAGCTTTGATCTTGACGGAAATGTAGTTAGTGATATCGAATTTACAGGCGGATGTAACGGAAATCTTAAGGCGATATCAAAACTTCTTCAGGGTGTTACTGTAGAAGAGATAGAGAATAAGCTTCTCGGAAATACGTGCGGTAACCGCAATACTTCCTGTGCAGATCAGTTGGCAAAGGCTGTCCGCATGGCATATGAAGAGAGCAAAAAATAAAACAAGACGGTGATAAGTTGTTATTTGTGATAACTTATTACCGTTTTTTTGTATAATTTCGATTTTCTATTGACATTATTTTTTGTTACATTATAATAAAAGTATCTCTATATGGGAGCGATGTATAATGATATATAAAGGCAGGTTTACTAAAGAGATATCATTTCCGCTTGGCGGTATCGGTAGCGGCAGCATAGGGCTTGGCGGCAACGGTGTTCTCAAAGATTGGGAAATTTTTAACCGACCGTCAAAGGGCAGTATTAACGGCTTTACAAACTTTGCTGTCAAAGCGATTACAAAGGATAATGTGGTTACCAGAATTCTTAACGGTGATTTGCTTGACAACTATTCAGGCATTTACGGCAGAGGATACGGTTCGGGTGCCGATCAGAGCACAATGTGCGGATTTCCGCATTTTAAGGATCACACCTTCAAGGGCGAGTTTCCTGTTGCAGAGATAGACTTTTCGGACCCTGATTTTCCGGGTGAAGTTACACTTCGTGCATTTAATCCGTTTATACCTCTTGATGAGGATAATTCAAGTATACCGGGAGCCTTTTTTAACGTTATATTTAAAAATACTACCGATCAGGAAATAGAGTTTCATACGGCACTTTCAGTTTGCAACCCCTTTGAAGTGTCGGTTAATACCGAAAAAGATCTCGGTGCTTATAAAGCAATAACGCTTATGAACAGCGGTGCCGACAAGGACAGCACGGAGTACGGAGATATCACATTTGCTACTGACAGCGAAAACTGCTATTCTCAGTGCTATTGGTACCGTGGCACTTGGAACGATGATAAGGTTACATTCTGGAACAACTTCAACTCACGTGAAAGAATGCCGAGCCGTAATTACGATACGGAAAAGCTTAATATAAACAACAAAGATCATGCGACAATAGGAAGATTCTGTACGGTTTTGCCGGGCGAAGAGGTTGCGTTCAGATTCATTCTTACATGGAATATCCCCAACAACTATAACTATTGGGAACAGGACAAAGACGACAAAAACGAAACCTGGAAGAATTATTACGCAGTTCTGTTTGAGGATTCTGTGGCATCAGCAGTTTATTCTTTGAAAAACTGGGATATGCTGTACAGCAGAACAAAAGCATTTAAAGATGCTCTGTATTCGATGACACTTGATGAAACGGTTCTTGATGCTGCTGTTTCGTCGCTGTCAATACTTAAAACTGCAACGGTTTTAAGACTTGAGGACGGTTCCTTTTACGGATGGGAAGGACTTAATCAGACAACAGGCTCTTGCGAGGGAACGTGTCAGCACGTATGGAACTATGCATATGCGCTTTGCTTCCTGTTTCCGAAGCTTGAAAGATCCATTCGTCAGAATGAGTTTGATTATGAGGTGTTACCGTCGGGTCACAGCTATTTCAGACTGAAGCTTCCGCTGTCACGCAACCCTAAAGGCTGGGCTGCTTGTGTTGACGGACAGATGGGAATGGTCATCAAAAGCTATCGTGAGTGGAAGATATCGGGTGATGATGATTTCCTGAAAAAGAACTGGGAAAAGATAAAGCTTGTGCTGGACTACGCAACAAGTCCTGAAAACGAGCATAAGTGGGATGAAAATGCCGACGGTGTGCTTGAGGGCAGACAGCATCATACGCTTGATATGGAACTTTTCGGACCGTCTGCGTGGCTCCAGGGAATGTATCTTGCGGCACTCAAAGCAGCATCCGAAATGGCAGATTATCTTGGTGAAAACGATACAAAGGAAAAATATCTGTCTATGTTCCGAAGCGGTAAAAAGTGGACGGCAGAGAATCTTTTTAACGGTGAATATTTCATTCAGAAAATAGATTTAAAGGATAAGTCGGTCATCGATCGCTTTGACGCACAGAATTACTGGAACAGCGAGACGGGCGAGATAAAGTATCAGATAGGTGAGGGCTGTGCGATAGATCAGCTTCTCGGTCAATGGCACGCAGATCTTTTGTCACTCGGTGATATATTTGATCCCGATCAGGCGGATACGGCACTTGATACGATATTCAGATCAAACTTCATAGAATGTATGCGAGGCTTTGCGAATCCGTGGAGAGTCTTTGCGTTAAATGATGAATCAGGTACCGTAATTTGCTCATATCCCGATATGGCAAAGAAACCCGCAATTCCCGTTCCTTATTGTGAAGAGGTTATGACAGGCTTCGAATATGCGTATGCAGGCGAGCTTATAATCAAAGGAAAAACAGATAAAGGTATCAGGGTTGTAAAAGCAATCCGTGACAGATACGATGGAGAAAAGAGGAATCCGTATAACGAGATCGAATGCGGTTGCAACTACGCACGTGTGATGGCGGCATTTGCGCTTGTTTCGGCATTCAGCGGATTCAGCTTCCATCTGCCGAAAGGATACATAGGCTTTGCGCCTGTAGTAAAGGGCGATTTCAGATGTGTTTTCAGCCTTGCGACAGGGTGGGGCGAGTATGTAAGAAACGACTCATCAGTAAAACTGACGATCAGAGAGGGAAGCCTTTGCTTGTCATCCTTTGCACCGGGTACGGAAAGGGAGATAAAAGAGCTGTATATCGACGGTAAAAAGACAGAATATTCTGTCAGCGGTTCAGTAATACAGTTTGAAAAAATCGTTGTTACAAAAGAGATTTTAATAAAAATCTGAATAAAGAAAGGTGAATGTTATGGATCATATCTTAAATGCAAAGTGGATTACATATCCGAAAAATGTCGGAGAGGCGGTTTGCGAATTTAGAAAGACTGTTGATATCAGCAAAAAAGTTGTATCGGCAACGCTTCAGGCAACAGCGCAGGGTGTCTACATTGTGTATATTAACGGTGAACGTGTAGGTAATGATATTCTGACTCCGGGTTGGACAGATTTCAGATTCAGAGTACTGTATCAGACATATGATGTAACCGATATGATCACGGAAAAGACCGTCATAACGGCAGAGCTTGCACAGGGCTGGAGAATGCATAAGACAAAGGGTTGGTTTGAGCGTCCGATGAAAGGAACGAACAAAGCTTTCATCGCATCAATCGCAATCACATATGATGACGGTACAGAGGATATAATTTATACCGATAACACATGGACAACGTGCCTTTCCGCAACAAGGTATTCCGACATTTATAACGGAGAAACTTACGATGCTGACTTTAATGATGACAACTACCTGCCTGCAAAGATCGTAACGTGTGCCTACAGCACAGAGGCTGAGGAAGAAATGGTTGTAAAGGGCATTGAATATCCTACGGACATTCTTTGCAAGCATGAAGGCGAGTTTGTCAGAGAAAAAGAGCGTTTTGATCCTCTTTCGGTATTCACAACACCCAACGGAGAGACCGTTATTGACTTTGGTCAGAACCTTTCGGGTTATGTAGAATTCAGCATCAAGGGCGAAAAGGGTCACAAAGCATCGATCCGTTACTTTGAAGAGCTTGATAAGGACGGAAATGTCTATGTAGAGAATCTTCGTTCTGCAAAGACAACGGTAACATACTATTGTGACGGTGAAAGACGTACCTTCAAGCCGAAGTTCACTTTCTTCGGCTACAGATATATTCATCTTATTGATTGGCCTGAAGAGGTCAAGGCAGAGAACTTTGTTTCCATCGCAATATATTCCGATATGAAGAGAACGGGATACTTTGAGTGTTCCGACAAGGACGTTAACCGTCTGTTTGAAAATGTTGTATGGGGACAAAGAAGTAACTTTGTTGACATACCGACAGACTGTCCGCAAAGAGATGAAAGACGTGGTTGGACAGGTGATGCACAGGTATTTATACGTACTGCATCGCTCATTTATGATACAGAAAGATTTTTCAGAAAGTGGCTTCACGACCTGTCATACGGTCAGTCGGCAGACGGTGGTGTGCCTCACGTAGTACCGAACTCAGACTGGATTGACAACGGCGCAATGGGTTGGGCAGATGCAGCAACGATTTGTCCGTGGCAGATTTATCAGGCATACGGCAGCAAATGGGTACTTGCAGAGCAGTTCTCGTCCATGCGTAAGTGGGTCGATTATATGAGAAACCACAGTATCGACGGCTTGTGGCTTGGCGGCGGACACTTTGCCGACTGGCTCAATCTTGACGGAGACACACCGACAAGCAAGCCTTATCTTCAGAATGCATACTTCATTTATTCAACTTCGCTTCTTATAAAAATCGGCAATATTCTCGGCATAGAGATGTCAGAATATGAGCAGTGTCTTGAAAAGACACAAAAGGCATTCAGAGCACGCTTTATGAAGGATGGAAAGATTGTCGAGAATACACAGACATCTTGTGCAGAAGCACTTTACTTCGGATTCCTGACAGAGGAAGAGACAAAGAGCGTTTCCGAACAGCTTAACACACTTGTAACGGAATGCGGACACTTAAAGACAGGTTTCCTCGGCACACCGTATCTTCTTCACGCACTCAGCGATAACGGATATGTCAAGACGGCATACGATCTGCTTCTTCGTCACGAGTTCCCCGGATGGCTTTATTCCGTTGATAACGGAGCGACAACAATCTGGGAGCATTGGGATTCCAGAAATCCCGACGGCTCAATGTGGAGTGCAGAGATGAACTCTTTCAACCACTATGCATACGGATCGGTAGCAGAATGGCTTATCGAAAAGGCTGCAGGTATCACTCACGATGAGGAACACGCAGGCTTCAGTCACATAATTTTCAAGCCTGTAACAGATGAAAGACTTACATTTGTCAAGGCTTCACTTGATACAAGATACGGTAAGGCTGCATCAGAGTGGACAAAGGAAGCTGACGGTTACAAATATACCTTCACCGTACCCGCAGGAGTTACCGCAACAGTTATTATTGACGGCAAGACAACAGAGATTGGCGAAGGCACACATACATTCTGATCATAAAAAAATATCGGGAACGCTTTCTGCGTTCCCGATATTTTTTATGTCTTAGTTAGTTTTCTTCTGTCTCATAAGGATCTTGTCAACGGGGAAGTAAATGACAAACTGCAATGTGCTGCAAACAGCAGTTGCGATTGTTGTTGAAAGACCGCTTGAAATTCCGTAGCCTGATGCAAGTTCAAAGAGAACGGGGTTGAGCCATGCGGAGAAGCAGACAAGAGCGACTGTAAAGATAAGATAAATTGTCAATGTTACGGGGATGTTGTTGTCTGCGTTGAATGTCTTTTTGCGGTTTACAAAGAATGCAACGATCTGTGCAAGGATATTTGATGTATTGAATGCGATAAAGAGAGCAAGACCGCACTGTTCGCCTTCGATTACGGGGTAATCAAAAACAAACCAATGGAAAGCCTGTGTGCTGAGCTCTTTGATTGCAGGGATGTTGTAAAGAATTGCAAGAGAGACAACCTGAACGATACATGCAAGAAGGCTGACGATTGTGAACTTTACAAGCTGCCATAATGTAACGGCACCCTTGCCTTTTTTTTCTGCTGCTGTGTCGATTTTGCTTTTTTTAGCCATTTCAAAAAATCCTTTCTTTTTACCAATTAATATAAAGGAAGCTGTCAGCATCCGTTGAAGGAAGGGATGACATAATGCTTTCTTTTGTAGTGATCTCAAAGCTGCTGTTATAATAGGTGTATTCGATTGTCGGAACACCTGAATCATCTGCTGTATAAATCTCTGTAACTACGCACAGAAGAGAACCGTCAGCACTGTAGTAGGCTGTACCGAAGTTTCCGCTTTTATCATAAAAGCTCATTTCTGCAAGAACAGCCTTACCGTCTTTGAAAAACCACGAAACGTTTTCGGTATCGTAATCGGTTTTCGGAGCGTAGTCGCTTGTGATCTTTACGACATTGCCGTTAGCGTTATATGTGGCAGAGATCTCTTTTTCAATAACAACGGTATAAGCGAGCTTTTCTGACTCTTCTGCGTAATACTCGTTTATCTTGTTGACGGGAGCAGTAAGTCCCGTTGCGGTGATAAAAGTAGTATCCGAGCTGTATGAAACAAGCTTGTACGTTTCGGAATAGAGAGCCGAAACTTCGCTTTCCTCTGATTTATTAAGCGACTCCTTTTTGATCTCATAATCCGACAACGCCACAGGGAAAAGTGACGTTGCCGAAGTATCAATAGAGTCGGGGATGGGAGTTTTAAGCGATTTGTCATTGTTCTTTACAAAGAACACGGCAGTAACTGCGGAAAGAACAACTATTACGGCAAGAGAAACCGCAATAACAATCTTTTTCTTTGACATATCGCTACCTCATTCCTCACAAGTGCTTACAATGCCTTCAAGGAAGTTTGTTTCCGCAACATAACCGTTTTTATCGACACGGAAAGTCTTGATCTCATTCTTGCGGAAGTCGGCACGGAAGCCTGCATCAATAAGATCGCATATAAAGCAGACGTTCGGAGTGTTCTTACCCGATGTCTCATAAGCTCTGATGATAACATCGCCCGAACCGTCCTCACAGAATTTGAAAGCAGAGACAATGATATTTTCTTTAGAAACAGAGATAAAGCTCTTTCTCTGCGGTTCGGTACCCTTTCTGTAGCCTGCAGGAACAGCAACGGGAGCACAGTTGAATACGGCAGCTTCACGGACAACATCCGACTTTTCTGCTTCGCCTGTATGAACGTAAATGCCGTATGAGAAACGCTGAAGTCCTTCATCGGTGAAGTTGAATTCCGCTTCGGGTCTGTCCGAATAATGATCGGCAAAGATAACATTACGAAGAAGTGTTGCACGAAGAGTATTGTCGGGGCAGTCATAGCTGTATTTGGAATCGGTAATGACCGACAGGCCTCTGCGTACGCCGTCATTACAGGTCAGAGTGATATCTGCCCAGTTCTGACCGGGTTCTTCTTCACCGTTGTTGGGACGCTTGATGAATGCTGAAGGAATCTCGTATGTGTTGACAGCGTCCGTGCCTGACATCGGGAAAGCGGTTTTAAGCATTGTAAAGGGTTCCTGCCAGATAGCCTTGCATCTGACTTCAATTGTTTTCTGACCGGATGACAGAATAAAGTCCTGTGTAATGTGGGAATCATTGAAACGGTGCTTAACTCTGACAACGGATCTTGCAGGTCCGTATTCGGCAAGCTTGATGCTTTCAAGAGTCATAGAGCCTTTGATGTTATGGAACTTAAAATGATTGTGTGCCCAGGTATCTGTATCGTGATCATCGATGACTGTGAGCTTTGCAATGCCTCCGTTTTCGGCATAGTCGAAACCATCTTCCTTGGAAACAAGTGAAGAAATTTCACCTGTGTACTTATCGAAAGAAACCTTAAGGAATTCGTTTTCAACGGTGAGAGAATCAGCCTTGATGTCTGTACCGAAATCGGAGTCGGCTTTAACTTTAAGAATCTCGTTATAGTCGATGTGACCATCGATCCAGGAGAGCCAGTATGTTTCGTATCCGAAAGCGGGAACGGTAGCCATAAACAGAGTATCAAGATGTGAATCGTTGCTTCGTGAAGAACGAACATTCTGGAAGGCAACAGCCTTTCCCTCGGAATCGCATACAGCCGATGACGGATGATAAGTCTGTACGGGAACTGTAATCTCATAGGAATGAGGATTGAAAACGATAACGGGACGGGGGAAGTTGTCCTTGTGGAAATGATGACGTACAAGAGTTGCCGCATCGTCGATGCCGTCTTTCCAGGTGTTTATGTTAGAAAGAATACGGAGCAAAGCGTTGTTTTCGGCACGGTCAGCAATAATCATTGCTTCACCCATACTGTTTTTGACATCTTCGTACGCTTCCATAATCGAGCATCCGCACAGGATGTCGTGGAACTGATTGAAGCAGACGTCATCCCAGGCTTTTGCATATTTTTCGGTAGAGGCAGGAGCGTTGGTCAGAAGCGAAGCAACGGTATCCCATTTTTCGGAACGGATAAGAGCGTTTTCGGCACGGCGGTTAAGCTGTTTGACAAGTGATGTTGCACTGTAGCAGCCGCTGGCGTGGTGCTGAAGATCGTCTTTCCATACAGGAATATCAAGCGGAGAGTTGCAGACAACTTTGAAAAAGTCATCGGGAGAGGAGAAAACAATGTCGTTTTCGGGATTGCTTGCGGCAAGCTCCTTAAGGTAATTTATATCACCCTTTGTAGGACCGCCGCCATGGTTTCCGACGCCGAAGAATACCATAGAATCATGGTTGCGTTCTGCAATGCGGCGGTTAGCGATATCAATACCTCTGTCGATATCTTCTGTACCGCATCTGCAGTAGGTGTCGTGGATATGGAATGTCAGAACGCGTGATCCGTCAGGTCCTTCCCACCAGAAGAGATCCTGCGGTACATCGGCATTTTCGTGAGGACCCGGACGCATCATAACATAAGAACGCATACCGCCGAGATTCAGAAGCTGGGGCAGGTTGCCGCAATGACCGAAGGAGTCAACGTTATAGCCTGTCTTGCAGATGCGACCGAATTTCTTATAGTAGTAAAGCTGGCTGTAAAGAGACTGACGTGCAAAGCTTTCGCCGGAGGGGATGTTACAATCGGGCTGTACGTTCCAACCGTTGACGATGATCCAGCGTTCTTTCTTTACCATTTCCTGAATCTCTGCAAAAAGTGCGGGATCAATCTCTTCAACCCAGGCATAAGAAGAGGACGAGGAACAGGTGAAGATGAGATCCTTGTACTCTTTGAGTCTGTCAACGGCACTACGGAAGGTCTGAAGAACCTCGTTACAGCCCTCCTGCCAACGCCACAGCCATATGGGATCAAGATGTGCGTTACCGATCATATGTATAGTTTTTTTCATTTGTAGTGCCTCCTTTATTCAAACAAACCGTAATATCTGCCCATCCAGTAGGCAAAAGTGTATACATAACAGCTTTCGATGCAGAACAGTCCACCTGAGTCTACATCCTTTTGCTGTAAGGGGTTTCTGTCGTATTTTGAGATGAATGTTTCATCGGGAGTAAGAACGGCAGAGATTTCCTTGTAACCTGCGATATGAGTCAGAACTGCGCAATCGTGACGACCTGTTGTGCTGACACCTGCAGCAAGACGCGAAAGATTGAAACGGTAGAACCAGCGCGCCAGCATATCCATATCAAGCTCTTCATCGGGGCAGGCAATTGCAAAAGGAATATCATAGCCGGGATTGTACTCACGGGCGATAGAAGTCCTCCACGATTTAAAACCGTTTCTGTACTTCTCCAGAAGAACGGGATCTTTTTCGAGGAGACAAAGACCGTAGAAAGATGATACTGCAAGCATATGATCACCGTACATAATATCCTCATAGGGGTGAAGATTCATAGCGATGGCAGACTGAAGCATACGGTCATAGTGCTTTTCGGTAAGATCGGCATATCCGATTTCAATAAGATGATTGTAGCTGTCGAGATATTTCTTCTCTTCACCGAGAATGTGCATTGTAACCTTGTGGTACATCAGAACTTCTGCGGCATTGAGACACGCATCAACATAACCGAAAGCAGTTTCAAAGTAAGGCGCACTCCACTTTGCCCATGTAGTGGGCTTGTTTAGGAAATCCCACAGCTCGTATCCGTGATCAATGATGTGATCCATAAGACCTTTTACGGACATCTTGATCAAATTGTCAAGCTCTTTGTCATCGGGACCGAGAATGTCGTGTGCCGTCATTAGATGCAGAAAATGAAGTGTGATTTCGTCAGAGCTTGTATCCGCTTTATAAACGATATCATCGTCAGTATAGCCGAGATCTGTATAAAGTCTTGCAAGTCTTTCAGGTATCGGTGCAGAGGCATCGATTGTATAGCCGACGATGTTACGTTCTTTTGAAGCGCTTGTTTCGAGAAGCATTGCTTTGCCGCCTGTCTTGCGGAAGAAAAATCCGTCATCGGGCACGGGCTCATCGGCACAAAGGTATGTTCTTGATACAAAGCCATCGCCTCTGCCGTGAATATGCATCAGCAAAAGAACGGCTTCACACGCACGTGTGGCAGTTTGTCTTGCGGCAATTGTATCGGGATGGTCGGCTCCTTTTTCGCGCTTCAATACGGCGTAATGATACATTTCGCCGATGGCAAAGCCTGCAGTAAAGCAACCGTCGTTGTCGGAATGACCGTAGCTGAATACAGATGAAAAGTCACCTGCACGGCCAAGTCTTTTCTGACTGTACATACCTCTTCTGTCAACATACTTTTTGGACTCTTCAAGAAGTATTGCGGCTTTTTCTTCAGGAGATATAAGCGGCATTTCGATGTAAGAAGCGCCTGTTTCGGTAAGTGCCCAGATACCGTCACCGTCAGCCATTAATGCCTTGACACGGTTATCGGGAAGATCACGGTCAGCAGAGAAAAACATAATGCTGAAAGCATCGTTTTCTGCATCGGGATCGTATCTTGTAAGTCCTGTTGAAGCACCCATCCAAATGACATTACCTGTCTTAAGACAGCAGGTATAGTCACTCTTTTTTGACGGAAGAGGAAGAGGAAAACCGCAAAGCTCGGGCTTTTCGTTTTTTACTTCATAAAGCTCTTTCGGGATGACGGGATCACCGCTTTTACAGATTTTGCAGGATCTTGTCGGTACGGGGATCAATTTATAAGGTACGTTGTTTTTCATAAATCTTCTCCTAAACTAAAGTGAAATATAAAAGTACAGAATAATAATAACAGATTGCCTTATTTTGTGCAATAGTTTTTGTATACTTTTGTATGGAGATTGACCCTAAAACTTGTTTACAAAAGTAAGTTTTATATGATATAATATAGTCGAATAATTGTAAGGTGGGTCGATGTATGAAAAAGAGAGTGTTATGCTTTTTATTTTCGTTAGTGTTGGTCTTTGATATAATATTTGTTGCAAATGCGAGCGAAAGCGATATCGAAGTATATACGCTCATGTCAGGCGTGAGTGACGGCAACGGTAACATATACGACGATTATGTTGTTGACTCTGACGGAAACCGTGTAGAGCTGTTTGAAGACAACGATGTTATTGTCAGTATGGCGGAGGATACCCTTCCTGTGTCCTACAGCTCTGTTGATAAGGGCATTATCACACCTGCCAAGAATCAGGGAGGATCTTCATCGTGCTGGGCATTCAGCACAATAAGTGCTCTTGAGACAAGCAGTATCATGCAGGGTTTTGATACTTTGGAAACAGCAGATTATTCCGAAGCGCATCTTACATGGTTTACGCAAAACGGACTGTCACAGGATCTCACAGACGGTACATACGGCGACGGTCAGGTTTCCGATCATCCTTATTTGGTCGGCGGAAACTGGATGTATGCAACATCAACTATCGGAAGAGGCGCAGGACTTCAGCTTGAAGAGAATGCTCCGTGGGTACTCAGCTGGGATGAATCAGAGCTTAACACAATGTCCTATGATGAAGATGAAAGATATATAAGCTATCTCGGCTTAAAGGAATCACACGAGCTTGTTGACACCTCAAAAGAAAGTGTAAAGCGTGCGATAATGAAGTACGGTTCGCTTTCTGCAGCGTATTATTCCGATACTGCTTACTATTCAAAGAATTATAAGGACTATCATCAGACTGCAAAATCAGACGTGACCAATCACGCTATAACCGTAGTCGGTTGGGATGACAACTACAGTAAGAAAAATTTCAACACAGTATGTGTTCCGAACGCTGACGGCGCATGGCTTTGCAAGAACAGCTGGGGAAACATAGGCGAAGACGGCTGTTTCTGGATATCATACGAAGAAACATCTCTCGGCAGTTTTGTTTATTTTGTAGCTGACAAAACGGACAAGCAGATGCACATTTATCAGTATGACGGAGCAAGGCCGTATTATATATTCAACTCAAGAATTCCTGCAAGTGTCGCAAACACATTTACCGCAAAGAGAGACGAAACGCTCACACGTGTCGGTTTCTTTTCCGTAAACGACAATATCGATGCGGTAGTGAAAATATATAAGGGTGCTTCGGGATATGAGAGTAATCCCATATTGGGTGCAGAAGAGATAACGGTCGCTGAAACACAGATCAAGAATGTCGAGTACGGATATCAGACGGTCACACTTAATGAGCCGGTAGCTCTTTCAAAGGGTGATGTGTTCACCGTTGTTGTAACATATTCAACTGATACAGGGAACCTTGTATATGTAGCGACCGAGGGTAAGGACGGCTTGACGGGCAGCGTATCGTATGGAGGAAATCCGGGCGAAAGCTTTATCAGACTTAACGGAATATGGTACGCCACATCAAATATGAACGGCACGGACTACAATAACGTTTTTGTCAAGGCGATGACCGTCAGCAATGAAAAAGTACTTGGCGATGCAAATAAAGACGGGATGCTGAATCTTAAGGATGTCGTGTACATTGATCGTTATCTTGCGGACGGTTACGATATCTGCGTTGATAAGATGCTTTCTGACGTAAATGATGACCGCAAGATTGACCTTAAGGACAGCGTACTGATTACAAGATATCTTGCAGGCGGTTACGGAATAACACTTAAATGAATTTACAGGGCGGATCAATAAATGATTCGCTCTTTTTGCGGAGGTAGCAAATATGCTTCATCTGATTACAGGCAGAACAGGCTTCGGCAAAACTGAATATGCACTGAACCTGATCGAAAAAATTGTTCGTGACGGCGAAAGTGTTGCGCTGATAGTGCCTGAACAGGCATCGTTTTTTTATGAAAGAAAGATACTTCATTCGCTCGGAGCCAAGGATGCACAGCGGGCGGAGACACTCAGCTTTTCGAGAGTAGCAGAGAACATTCTGACTCATAAGAGAGGAGGAAAAAAGCCGCTTATTGATGACGGCGGAAGAATCGTTCTGATGAGTCTTGCGCTTGAAAGTCTTTCTGAAAAGCTGAATGTTTATAAAAAATACATAAAGAGCATTTCCGTCGCGAATCAGCTTCTTAAATTAACATCCGAGTTCAAGCGCTGTATGGTGACACCTCTTGATCTTTATAAAACGGCAGGAGCTATGGACAACTGCTTTCTGAAAGAAAAGCTGAGCGAAATAGCGCTTATTGCAGAGACATATGATGCTCTTGTTGCACAAAGCTTTTCTGACGATACGGATAACCTTACTCTGCTTGCCGAGGAGCTTTCAACCAACACATATTTTTCGGGTAAGACGGTTTTTATTGACTCCTTCAACGGCTTTACCGTTCAGGAGTACGAGGTTATATCAAAAATTCTTGTGTGGGCAAAGGATGTATATATTAATCTTTGTACGGACAGCGTTACTGCGGAGATGGGGGAAGATTTCAGCGTCTTCGCTTATGTCAGGAATACAGCATCAAAGCTGATAAAAACTGCGAACAGATACAATGTCCGTGTAGCATCTCCGGTCAGGGTGACGGAAAACATTCGCTTTGACAGCGATGCGCTGTCTGCACTTGAGGAGATTTTGTGTGCCGATGAAAGCATACCGTATGACGGTAATGCCGATGATATTACTGTAGCGACAGCTCCCGATGTGTATGAAGAGTGTGCATATGTTGCATCAAATGTAAAAAGACTTATAAGAGAAGAGGGCATAAGATGCCGTGATATTGCCGTATTGTACAGAAACGCAGACAGATATGAAAGATCTGTCAAGTCTGCGCTTATCAAATGCGGCGTCCCTGTGTTTGAGGACAAGCGACAGCCGATTGCGTCACAGCCGCTGATTACATTGATCAGAACGGTATGCGACATTGCGGCAAACGGCTTTTCGTATGAGAATATTATGCGTTTTCTTAAAACGGGACTTGTCGGAGTCAGCGATGAGGAAACGGCAGAAATAGAGAATTATGCACTCACCTGGCGTATAAACGGTGACCGTTGGACGATGGATTTTACATCAAGTCCGAAAGGTCTCGGAAATGAAATAACCGATGAAGATCTGGAAGCACTTCAAAGACTCAATGCTGTCAGACGAAAGGTAACAGAGCCTCTTGCTTTTCTTAAAACAAAAGTGAAAAATGCAAGCGGCAGGGACATCAGCGAAGCGATATACAGATTTTTGATACATATAAAAGCTGATGAGAATTTAAAGATTCTTGCAACCGAACTTTATGACAGCGGTGAACGGGCATTGGCAACAGAACAGGAACGTGTATGGGATATGGCTATGTCGGTGCTCAATATGCTTGCGCTGACGATAGGCGACAGACCGGTAGGTGCTGTACGCTATTTTGAACTGTTCAATGCCGTTATTTCTACGGCAACACTCGGTAACATTCCGCATGGGCTGGACGAAGTTGCGGTAGGCAGCATCGACCGTACCGTTACAACTTCGCCGAGAGTTGTTTTTGTTATGGGTGCTAATGAAGGTGAGTTTCCAAAAAAGACCGAAAACACGGGAATGCTCAATGATGCAGACAGAAAATACCTGAAAGAGCTCGGTATAGAGCTGTACGATTTCGGTGAAAGCAAGTCTCTTGAAGAGCGATTTCTTGTATATAAAACCTTGTCATCCGCAAGAGAAAGGTTATTTGTCAGCTATTCGGGAGCGACGGCGGACGGTGTGGTGCTTGCACCGTCATCAGTTATCAGAACGCTTGAAGAGAAGTTTCCCTCTTGTCGCAAGGTCGATTTTTCTGCTGTCAGCGATATTGACAAAATTGAAGGCGTAATACCTGCTTTTGAGACTCTTTGTCTTGAAAGTGTGGAAAAGGACGGCATATATAAAGAATTGTCTGAGTGGTTTTCGGCTGAATCGGACTATTCGGGCAAAATGGAGGCACTGTCCCGAATAACGGATAAGACAGCTTTTAAAATTAATGATAAACAGACAGCAACCGAGCTTTTCGGCAAAAATATGTATCTTTCGGCATCGCGTGTCGAAAAGTATTATAATTGTCCGTTCAGCTATTTCTGCTTGTACGGACTTATGGCAAGACCGAGAGCAACGGCGGATTTTGATGCAGCTACGCAGGGAACGGAGATTCACTTTATCCTTGAAAAACTGCTTCGTGATTACGGCAAAGACGGACTTGTTGCGATGAGCGAAGAGGAACGTGCTGAAAAGGTAAACGAGCTTTTGTATGAATATCTTGTTTCAAAGATGGGAACGGAAGAAAAAACAGACCGCTTTATGTATCTTTATAACAGATTGCAAAAATCAATCGGCGAGATACTTGCGCGTCTCATAATGGAGTTCAGAAAGAGTTCGTTTGTTCCTGTGGATTTTGAGTTGAAGATTGACAGGGACGGAGAGGTAATGCCGTATACGACAACGATGGAGGACGGCAGTACGGTCAGCCTCAAGGGTATTGTTGACCGTGTGGATATGATGGAGCTGAACGGCAAAAAATACATCAGAATAGTGGATTATAAGTCAGGCAAAAAGGAGTTTAAACTGTCGGATGTTTTTGACGGACTTAATATGCAGATGATACTGTATCTTTTTGCTATATGGGAGAACGGTTCGACGTATTACGGAGAGAATATCATTCCGTCGGGATTTCTCTATATGCCTGCCCGTGCAGAGTATGTAAAACCCGAACGTGACGAAAAGAAGGAAGATATTGAGCTTAAGAAAGCAAAGTCGCTTCGGATGAACGGAATGATATTGAATGACGAAACCGTCATTGTCGGTATGGATGAGGGTGTCAGCGGATGCTTTGTCCCGGTTGAGAGAGGCAAGGACGGCTTCAAAAGTGACAGCCTTATCTCTCTGCATCAGCTGTCTTTGCTTAAAAGAAAAGTTGATGAAACGATCGAAAAAATGGCAACACAGCTTAAAAACGGAAATATAAGAGCTCTTCCCGTTACGGGAAGTAACCACAGTGCGTGCGATTATTGCGATTACAGAAGCGTTTGCGGTCACGAGGACGGCAAGGGCGAAAAACAGCGCCTGTCGGGAACAAATTCTCACTTTCTCAGTCTTTTGCAAGGGGAGGCGAAAGAGGAATGAACTGGACACCTGCTCAACAGACAGCAATAGAAGCAAGGGGTGGCTCACTTCTTGTCAATGCGGCGGCAGGATCAGGCAAGACGGCGGTACTTGTCGAGAGAGTATTGCGCCGTGTTACCGAGGATAACACAAACATTGATGAGCTTCTTGTTGTAACATTCACAAATGCCGCTGCGGCTCAGATGAAAGAAAGGATAGCGGCAGCGATTGAAAAGAGAATAGAAAGCGACAGAAAGAATACACATCTTCTCAGACAAAAGAGTCTTTTGCCGTTTGCAAAAATCAGTACGATAGACTCTCTGTGTGCCAACATCGTTCGTGAAAATTTTCAGCTTCTTGATATCGAGCCTGATTTTACCATAGCGGACGATCTGAAGCTTAATGATATGAAGATCAGAGCGGCTAAAGAAGCTATTGAGGATATGTACAAATCGGGCGACAGCGATTTTATACAGTTGTCAGAGCTGCTGTTTCGCGGCAGAGATGATTCGCATATTGAGGAAACCGTGATAAAGGTTGACGATATAGCCTGTTCGTATCCCGATCCGGAAGAGTGGATTCACAAGCTTTACCGCAATTATGATCTTGAAAAATTTACGGGAAGCGTGTGGGAAAAACTTGCACGTGAGCAGATCAGAGAAAGGATAGAGGTATGCCTTGAGGGTGCTCGGACTGCATCGGAAATTGTGCTGTTCAACGAGGGCGTTGCAAAGCACTATACACCTGTGCTCGCTATTGATACAGAGGTTTATGAAGAGATAATGGAATTGATTGACAGGGATATTTCGTGGGATGAGCTGCGCCTGAAGGTTACTGAATTATTACTGAAGCTTCCGTCTTCGCCGCGTCTTTCGTGTTCTGATTACGAAAAATTCTATGCACTCAATACAAGAAAGAGCAATAACGACAGAGCAAAGCTGATGAGAGAGATGCTGTCATTGAGTGAAGAAGAATGTCTTCGGGATATCACATATTCGTATCCTGTTATCAGATCTTTTTCGCTTCTTCTGTTTTCGTACAGAGAAAAGCTTCTCGCTATGAAAAGGGCTGTCAACAGCTACGGCTTTTCCGATATCAGTACATTTGCCATCCGTTGTCTTTGTGACAAGGAAGGAAACAAAACGCCGCTTGCTCGGGAAATGTCACAGAAGTTTGTCGAAGTGCTGGTTGACGAATATCAGGACGTAAACGATATGCAGAATCTTTTGTTCAGACTGCTGTCAAAGGATGAGAGCAATCTGTTTTTTGTCGGTGACTCAAAGCAGAGTATTTATAAATTCCGTCAGGCAAGACCCAGAATATTTATTGATATGAAAAAAAGCAGGCCTCTGTACGATGACGGCAACTATCCTGCGGTTGTAAATCTTGATATGAACTTCCGAAGCAGAAAGGGCATAACGGGATTTGTAAACTTTTTGTTCGAGAGGATAATGACGGGTGCCGAAAGCGAGATAATGTATGACGATTCCGAATCGCTGAAACCCGGTGCCGATTATCCGGACAGAGACGAAGCGGATACAGAGATACTTCTGCTTGAAAAGAGAAAAGAAAACGGCTTGTCCGATATCGATGAACAGGGTTACTATCTTGCGGAATATATAAAAGATCTGGTAGACAGGGGATTTACCGTTAAGCAGTCGGAGGCACAGCGTCCCGTCAGATACGGTGATATCTGTATTCTTTTACGTGCCGACGGAGGAAGAATCGGCAGAATTTCGGAAATTTTGAGAAACAACTCGATTCCCGTACAGTCGGGAAGCTACGGTAATTTTTTTGAAGCACCCGAAGTACAGATAATGCTGTCGCTTTTAAAGGTTATTGACAATCCGCTCAGGGACATACCGCTTTTGTCGTTGATGCTGTCGCCTATATACGGCTTCACTCCCGATGACATGGCAAAGCTTCGTATAAAAAACAGAAAAGCTCCGCTTTACATCTGTGTAAAGGAAGCGGCGCAGTCAAACGTACGATACGCACGGTTTCTGACCGATCTTCGTCGTTTGCGGCTTCAGAGCGCCTCGATTCCCGTGGGTGAGCTTTTGCGCAGGGTTATGGATGAAACGGGCTATCTTTCGCTTGTCGGAGCAATGGATTCGGGCGGAAACAGACGTGCCAATCTTCTGATGCTTCAAAGGCTTTCCGACGACTTCGATGTGACGGGCAACGGCGGCTTGTCGGGATTTTTGCGCTTTCTTGAATCGGTCGAGGAACGCGGTGACAAGCTTGACAAGGCATCGGCACCTTCGTCGTCACAGAACGCAGTAACCATTATGACAATTCATAAGAGCAAGGGACTTGAATTCCCTGTCTGTATACTTGCTGATTGTTCGCACCGCTTTAATGTATCGGATTATGCAGAGAATTATGTTATAAGCGACGATTTCGGAATGACGACGGCAAGGCGTGATCCCGAAAGTTTTGTGCAGTATGACACATTGCCCAAAAAGCTTGTTACCGTATCGGGCAAGCTTGCTGACATAAACGAGGAAATGCGTATTCTGTACGTTGCATTGACCAGAGCCAAAGAAAAACTTGTTGTGCTGTCAATTGTCAGCGATGCAAAAAGAAAACTGAAAGATCTTTCGCTGAGAATCGCAGAAAACGGACGCTTCCTCAACATCTCACAGGTGGCAAACTATGCAACATTCATACTGACCGCTTCGATGTGTCATCCCGACGCTCATGTATTCAGACAAGCGGCAGAGGTTGCCGAACACGTAAATGTCAAGTGTTCTGACAGGTTATGTACGCGGATAGTGCATTTTGATCCGGACAAATTTTTTGAAACACCGGTTGAGAAAAAGGCGGAAACCGGCAGGCGCCGACAGATTTTTGACAAGCTTAACGAAAAGCTTCGCTACACATATCCATATGGAGAACTCAGCGGCGTGATGGCAAAGCACTCTGCATCGGGAATCAAAGAGGATGGTATAAATCTTGACTTTTTTGCTTCGTCAAGACCTGCTTTTTTGAACGACAGCGGATTGACTCCTGCACAAAAAGGTACAGCGTTCCACAAGTTTATGCAGTATGCGGATTACAAGCTTGCATACGATAGCGTGGAGAATGAAGCGGAAAGGCTTGTTACGGCAGGATATCTCAGTGATATGGAAAGAGATTGTCTTGATAAGGACAAGCTTAAAAAGTTCTTTACGGGCGAGATTGGCAAGCGTATACTGTCAGCGGACAAGCTGTACAGAGAGTACAGATTTACGGTAAGCACAAAAGCAGGCGTGCTGTATCCTGAGCTGTCAGAAAAAACAGCAGATGAGACAGTTATAATCCAGGGAATGGTTGACTGTGCGTTTGAAGAAGACGGAAAGCTTTGTATAGTTGATTATAAGACGGACAAGGCGAGTGAGAACGAGCTCGTTGCACGCTATTCGTCACAGCTTATGATATACAAGCAGGCAATGAGCGAATGTACGGGACTTCCCGTCGGTGAACTTTTGCTGTATTCGTTCCACAACGGAAAGTCGATCAGCATAGAATAGTGTGAAAAGATATCAGAGGTGGTTTTAATTGGGAAAGAACAGGGTTTACGGTCAGGATATGCTTAGCGGACCTCTCGTCAGAAGCGTTGCAAGATATACGATTCCTATAATACTGACCAATGTGCTTCAGTTGCTTTTTAATGCGGCAGATCTGGTCGTTGTCGGGCAGTTTGCAGGTGAGCTGTCCGTTGCGGCAGTCGGCAATTCGGGTTCGATCATTAATCTGATTGTTAATCTGTTTATCGGTCTTTCGGTCGGAGCGAGCGTAGCCGTAGCGTATTCGATAGGCGAGAACAAGGCTGAGGATGTTCACAAGGCCGTACATACTGCCGTGCCGACTGCGCTTGTCGGTGGCGTAATAATAACTTTTATAGGTGTATTTTTTTCGGAAACATTTTTGCGTATGATGGATACGCCCGAAAACGTTTTGCCGTTATCTGCACTGTATATGAGAATTTATTTTGCAGGCTCCGTGTTTATGCTGATTTATAACTTCTGTGCGGCAATTTTGCGTGCATCAGGTGATACAAAATCACCGCTTGTTTTTCTGATAATTGCAGGCGTAATCAACGTAATTCTTAACCTCATCTTTGTGGTTTTCTGTCATATGGATGTAGCGGGCGTAGCACTTGCAACAACCATCTCTCAGGCGGTATCGGCAACGCTTGTTGTGATAGCTCTTATGAAAAGAACCGATGCGTGCAGATTCATACCGTCAAAGATGAGATTTCACAAACAGCCCTTGTTAAAAATGATAAAAATCGGAATACCTGCAGGTATTCAGGGATCGTTGTTTTCGATATCAAACGTTATTATTCAGACATCCATCAATTCGTTCGGTGAAATATTTATGTCGGGTAATGCTGCGGCATCAAATGTCGAAAGCTTTATCTATTCCATAATCGTAGCATTCCATCAGACGGCACTTAACTTCATCAGTCAGAATATGGGTGCAGGGCAGTACAAAAGAGCAAAAAAGGTTCTGCGTGTGTGTATTTTAGGTGTAACCGTTGTATGTCTTGTTGTCTGTGCCTGTGTAGTTTTGTTCGGTCGTGGAATTTTATCGGTGTATATTCCGAATTCCGCCGAAGCAATCGAATGGGGAATGTTAAGGGTAATCTATCTGTGTATTCCGTATTTCCTGTGCGGAATGATGGACGTTACTACAGGGTCACTTCGCGGACTCGGCTCATCCGTTGTCCCGATGCTGATATCTGTAATCGGTGTCTGCGGAATCAGAATTGCCTGGGTTTTTACCGTTTTCAGAATCCCCGAGTATCACACCCCGCAATGCCTGTATCTTTCATATCCGCTCTCATGGGCTGTTACCTTCCTGTTAGAGCTGATAGCATTTTTGATTCTGTTCAAAAAGAAAACGGATGCGGCAAAACCGTCACCGCTGAGTAAGTAAAATATAAGGGAGAGGTGCAATATGAGAAAATTCGATATTACCTACTATTTCGGTCCTGATGCAAAGCACATTATCACGGAGGATTGTGTATCGGATATTGCGAAGTGCGGCTTTACGCTGACACAGCTTTGCTGTGATACGGAAACAAACAAAAAGGCTCTCACGGTCATGAGAAAATACGGACTTTGTGCCGATGTCGGTGATTCCCGTATCTCGGCGCTTTTCCGTGACAAGGATTTCAGTAACGTTGATGCCGTGGTAAAATCGGTGGTAGACGACTATGCCGATTTTGATAACATCGAAGGATGGGACATAACCGATGAGCCCTCTACCGAGGATTTTCCGATTCTCGGTGCGATAGTATCGGCTTTTCGCCGTTATTCACCCGATAAAGAAACTTATATAAACCTCTTCCCGAATTATGCGAGCGACAAACAGCTTAAAGATACGGATTACACATCGCATCTTGAACACTTTGTCAAAGAGGTAAATCCGCATTTTATCAGTTACGATCATTATCACTTTCTCGGAAGACCAAAGGTATCGGAAAAATACGATAATATAAGCGAGCGTGAGCGCCTTATCCGTATTGCGGCTAACAAAACGGAGAACCGTGCAGGATTTTTTGAAAATGCCGAAGAAATACGCCGAGTAGGACTTGAAAACAATCTTGAACAAATGCTGATTGTACTGCTTGTCGAACACGGACCGTACCGCAATCTGAGCTTTGAAGAGCTGTTGTGGGAAGTGAATATGTGCCTTGTATACGGCTTTAAGCGGATTTCCTATTTTACATACTGGCTGCCTGAGGGTGATGATGACCATTGGCATTATGAAAATTCGATCTGTGATACAGACGGCAACAAGCTTCAGCATTATTATGATGTTCAAAAGATAAACAAAACAATAATGCCTGTCGGAGAGCATCTTTTCAATACGAAATCACAGGAAGTTTTTCATATCGGAGAATCCGAAAAGGGCACAAGGAGCTTCAGTCAGTTCGGAAAAATAAATAAGATAGACGGAAATAATGCGGTAATAGGATTTTTTGAAGACGGCTCTGTGTATCTTGTAAACCGTGATTACATTAACGAAAACAGCCTGACTGTTTATGCCGATTCTGATATGTCCGTGTTTGACGGTGAAGGTTTTAAGTTTGTCGGAAAAGAGTTTACGTTCAACCTGTCTGCAGGGGAGGCTGTTTTGATTAAATTTAATTAATGAAAAGAACGCACCTCATCGGTCTTTTGCCGAATGAAGTGCGTTCGCTTGTTTGCTTTTTATAAACAGTTGATCATATCAAGATGATCGAAGTAGAATTCTTCAACATTTGAATTGACTTTCATAAGTCCGCCCTGTAATGACATATGATCTCCTCTGTAGACAGGCATAATGTTCCAGATGCCCTTGCTGACATTGCCTTTCTGATACTGAGTGCTCGGAGCACTGCTCGGAGCAAGTGCCGAAACGGTGTTTACGAGACCGTCATTTTCACGCCAAGTTTCGTCAATAAGAGCTTTTCAACAAAAATTCACCGAAGCCTCAGCTTCGGTGAATTTACTATACTACTGCAGCTTTTGCCGCAATAGCGGATATTCCGAGACTTACGGACAACGCCCGGTCAACACGTGTCATATCGTCATCGCCC
This sequence comes from Clostridia bacterium, assembly GCA_017397655.1. Taxonomy (GTDB): domain Bacteria; phylum Bacillota; class Clostridia; order Oscillospirales; family Acutalibacteraceae; genus UBA1425. Next base: position 89,642 of record JAFQIG010000014.1, read on the forward strand.
AATGTACCCATATGCTCTTTGAGCCTTTTTTTATCAAGCGTTCTGACCTGTTCAAGCAATACTATGGAATCTTTTGCAAGTCCGCAACCGTCAGCATCGACCTTTATGTGAGTCGGCAGATTTGTTTTGAAGCGCTGACTTGTTATTGCTGCGGCAATTACTGTTGGGCTGAATTTATTTCCGACATCATTCTGAACTATCAGAACAGGACGGATTCCGCCTTGCTCCGAACCGACAACCGGACTTAAATCGGCATAGAATATATCACCACGCCTGACTGTCATTTTATATCACTCTCCGCTACATTTTGAATCGCAATAGTATTTTTGCCATTCAAACGGCAGAATAATCATTTTTTGAGCATTCGTAAAAAATTTCTTTTTCACGTCTCAATGATATTGTATGCCGATATAGCGGTATTGTTGTCAGAACTTAACGCTTAAAGAGTTGTCAAAAATCAAAGAAACTATGTTTCCGCTGTAAGAGTCAACGAACATATGAAAACCTGATTCGGGATAATCGTAGCGAAGCAGTTTCTGACCGACAGTCGGTTGACTGATACTTTTTGAAGCAGTCCGCAAAGCGTTGGCGATTTGCAGAAAAACATTTTTTTGAGGTAAATCTGACGGATCAATAATAAGATTCATATTATCTGATATGATGCAAAAGCCCGTAGGCTTTGACTGAAAAACAAGACCTTTAAGGGAGTCGTGATCTGTTATGTAAAATTCCACGGTACCGTCTGCTTTGTAATCGGTAACAGCCGAAAATGTTTTGTTGTTGTGGCTGATTACGGTCTGTTCACGAAAAGAAGAGGGGAGCTTCGGCAGTTCTTTTTTTAACGGAACAGGTGTTTTACTGCACGAGCATAATGCAAAAATCGAAAGAATCAGCAGAACGGATGTGAAAAAACGGTTCATCAGAAATCTCCTTTGTCTGTTTCAAACTTTGAAAGAACAAAGGGAAGGTCATAAAGACAGTCAGACGGTAACATTCCGCGCTTCGAAAGACGTTTTGCAGTCGCATCAGCGCACATTCCGTGAATAAAGACGGCAGCTTCGGCAGGCAGACGGACTCTTTGAGCAACAAAGCCTGCGAGTATTCCTGCAAGCAAATCGCCGCTTCCGCCCTTTGACAGACCGCTGTTACCGTTTTCGTTAATGTAAACTGCATCGCTGTCGGGGTGTGCAACGATAGTATTTGCGCCTTTAAGAACAAGTGTTACCGAATACTTTTTGGCAAAAGCCTTTGCAACCTCGACGGGATTCTTTAATATGGCATCAATGCTGAGCGCTGTCAGTCTTGCCATTTCACCGGGATGAGGCGTCATACAGATCTTGCACTTTGCTTCTTTCAATATATCTATATTTTCGGCAACACAATTTATTCCGTCAGCATCAATGATGACGGGACACTTTGCGTTTTTTATGACAGCTTCGACTGTTTCGCGGGTACCGAGAGTTTTAGAGAGTCCGCAACCGATAACTACGGCATCGAAGGAATCAAGATCCTTTAAAATTTCGGGAACGGCACCGTTTGAAAAGCATCCCTGTGAATCTGAAGGCAACGGCAAAAGAGGGGATTCGGTCAGCTTTGCGGATATTGATGGGTATGCCGCATCGGGAAATGCCGAGAAAACAAGACCTGCACCCGAACGTAAGGCGCCGCTGACACAAAGCACCGCTGCGCCCGGATACTTTTTGCATCCGCAGATACACAGAACTTTGCCGTAATCGCCCTTGTTGGATACTGCTTTTCTTGGTATAAACATCTTTGAAACCTCGGTAGTGCTCAGCGTATAGCCGAAGTATTCGCAGTCCTTGTAATAGTCACGCTCAACGCCGATGTAAGCGGTCAGTATTTTACCGCAATTAAGGGATGCGGGCTTTAAAGTGTGACAGAGCTTCTGACCTGATATGGCGATTGTATAATCGGGTTTTATAAAGGAGTCGGGGACGCTGTTACTGTCACATACAAGACCGCTCGGGATATCAATACTGAAAACCGTAGCAGACGACTTGTTTACGCTGTCAAATATATCGGGCAAAAAGCCTTTTGCAGTACCCTTAAAGCCGATACCAAAGACTGCATCAACGATAACATCGCACTCTTTGATGTGCTTTTTGACATTTTCAGGCGGCAAAAAAACAATTTTTTTGCCCTTGGCAAGCTTGTACATATGAACGCAATCATCATCGACAGGCTCACCGAAAAGCATTGATACACATACGCTGTGTCCTGCTTCGCACAGCTTTGATGCAATAACAAGACCGTCACCACCGTTTTTGCCCTTACCGCAAAGTATGAGCACGGAGGATTCTTCTCTGATACGTGAATTGATTTTGGAAAAGCAGGCAGTACCTGCATTCTCCATAAGTCGCAAAAATGATATTCCCGCTTCGAAGGCTTTGTTTTCGGCTTTTCTTATTTGTTCTTCTTTATAAACTCGCATATTTTGCACACTCCCGATCAGTTGCCTATACCGACATAACCTGTTTCGTTTATAATATACTGTCCCTCATCGGATAACATCCAATCAACAAGCTTTTTAACATTTTCGTTAGGATTATTTTCGTATGTGACGGCATATATCGGGGTAACAATCGGATATGTGCCGTTTTGGATGTTTTCTTTTGTCGGAGCAACACCGTCTACCGACAGCATCCTGATATCGGGATTCTTTATAATCCCCTCAACATAGTATCTGAACGAAAAACCTATTGAGTTAGATTTGCTTTTATAGTTTGAAACCTGTTCGATAATACCGACCATCAAATCATTTACAAGCTCTGTGGGAGCGTCCATTATCGGAGTATCTCCCATAAAGCGCTCAAGCATACTCTGGCTTCCGCTGCCTTCGTTTCTCTGGAAGGCTTCGATTTTTTCGTTTTTACCGCCAAGTTGTTTCCAGTTGGTTATTTCGCCCGAATAGATGCCTTTGATCTGTTCGGTTGTAAGATTTTCAATAGGGTTATCCTTGTGTACAAAGAAAACGAATGCTTCGGATCCGATGGGCGTATAAACAAAAGATGTACCGCATTCTTCGGCATATGCTCTTTGCTCATCCGAGGGGTACAGTCCGATAAAAATATCGGTGTTCTTTGAGGCGAGATTCTGATATCCCAAGGGTGTGTTGTTATACTCAAACGTGCCGTCATAAAGCTCTGTGTAATCGGGATATACTGCATTTACAAAAGCTGAATACACAGGGAAAAGTGCAGCGGCACCGTCGATTCTCGGAAGATTTCCCGAAAGCTTCAAAGTCTTGCTGTCAAGTTTTACGATTTTAGAATCTTCGGTGAACGGCAGGTAATCGGACGTGTAAATGTTGGGTGAAGTGTTAACGGTAATCTTTTCGTTATGTTTGATGATTCCGAAATTGACGGTCAAAGCAACAGAGTAAACAACAGCAGCGCTGATCCATACAAGTAAAAATTTCTTTCTCTTTTTAAGCCATATCAAGGGAATAAGCAGAGACGGAAGAAGAATGACGGCAAGACACGACAATACAATGTTGTATGTTGCGGCACTGAGGGTCAGATAAGCGATAAATCCGACATAAGCGCTGAGAAGCAACGATGCGGCAGACAGAATAATTTTCAATGTAACCGCAGCGACTTTCTTTACGTTGATCTGTTTTTTATCCATGCTGAAGCCTCCTTCGTTTGTGTTGATTACATTATACCACAATATCACATATTTTTCTATCCTCTTATTATTAAAAAAATGTAAAATGAATACTAAAAATATATAAAAAATTAAAATTATGGCTTGAAAAATTTCAAAAATATGATATAATTTTAAAATAAACGCTGTGACCAAGAGAGTAAGCGATCAGAGTACGATCCGCAGAGAGGCTTTGCCGTGGCTGTAAGCATTGCCGTTTCGTCAGATTGCCGAAGTTCACTTGTGAGCGGTACGGTTGAACGTGTCAGTAGGCCGTGACGGTTAACTCCCGTTACAGAGTCAGCGTGTCTTGTGCACGTGTGAGTGCCCGTTTATTGCGGGAATGCAGGGTGGTACCACGGAGATTATGATCTTCGTCCCTCGTGGGGATGAAGGTCTTTATTTTTTTGCAGAAAGGATAAACTTATGAAAGTACAGCTTGAAGCACTCAGAAAATCAGCAGCAGAAAAGATCGCAGCGGCTAAAAGCAGAGCAGATCTTGAAGCGTTAAGAATTGCCTATCTCGGCAAAAAGGGTGAGCTTACCGCTATTCTTAAGCAGATGGGTAAGCTTTCCGCAGAGGAGCGTCCCGTTATGGGTCAGCTCGCAAACGAAGCACGTGCATTTATTGAAGAAGCCATTACCGCTTCCGATAACGAACTGAAAGAGAAAGAAAAGGCAGCAAGACTCAAGGCAGAAACACTTGATGTCACAATGCCCGGAAAGCAGATTGAATTAGGTCATAAGCATCCCTTGTCGATTGTTCTTGACGAGGTTAAGGATATATTTATCGGAATGGGATTTTCTATAGCATCGGGTCCCGAAATCGAGCTTGACTACTACAATTTTGAAGCTCTTAATATCCCCGAGGGACATCCTGCACGTGATACACAGGATACTTTCTACATCACGGACAAGGTTCTTCTCCGTACACAGACATCTCCTGTTCAGATCCGTTACATGGAGCATAATAAACCGCCTATCCGAATTATCTCTCCCGGCAGAGTATACCGTTCGGATGCGGCAGATGCTACACATTCACCGCTTTTCCATCAGATCGAAGGTCTTGTTGTTGACAAGGGTGTTACAATGGGCGATCTTAAAGCTTGTCTTGAAACATTGGCAAAGGCTCTTTTCGGTGAAAGCACAAAGATCCGTCTGCGTCCGCATCACTTCCCGTTTACAGAGCCTTCATGTGAGGTTGACGTTTCCTGCTTCCGTTGCGGAGGTAAAGGCTGTCCCATGTGCAAGGGTGAGGGCTGGATCGAAATCCTCGGTGCAGGTATGGTTCATCCTCAGGTACTTCGTAACGGCGGTATTGATCCCGAAGAGTACAGCGGTTTTGCTTTCGGTGTAGGTCTTGAACGTATAGCTCTCTTCCGCTTCCATATTGACGATATCCGTCTTTTCTATGAGAACGATATGCGTTTCTTGTCACAGTTTTGAGTAGGAGGGTTTAAAAATGTTACTTTCAAAAAAATGGCTCAAATCATTTGTTGATATTGATGTTTCCGACAAAGAGTTTGCGGATGTCATGACAATGTGCGGCTCTAAGGTCGAATGCTTTGAAAAAGAAGGCGAAGAGCTTTCCAATATAGTTGTCGGTAAGGTGCTCTCTCTTGAGCGTCATCCCGATTCCGATCATCTCTGGATCTGCAAGATTGATGTAGGTGCCGAGGATACTTTACAGATCGTAACAGGTGCGCAGAATCTCAAAGAGGGCGATATCGTTCCCGTAGCACTTGATAATTCCGTCGTAAGCGGTGGTAAGCATATCAAAAAAGGTAAGCTTCGTGGTGTTGAGAGTGCAGGTATGCTTTGCTCTCTCGGTGAACTCGGACTTACTCTTCACGATTTTCCGTATGCTATCGAGGACGGTATATTTGTTCTCGGTGATGATTGTGATCTTACACTCGGTAAGGATATCCGTGAAGCAATCGGTCTTGACGATGTAGTCACTGAGTTTGAAATCACTCCCAACCGTCCCGACTGTCTGTCGGTTGTCGGTCTTGCAAGAGAAGCTGCTGCAGGCTTCAAGGTGCCCTTCTCGGTTCCCGTATCAGATGTAAAGACTGCAGGCGGTGACGTAAACGAGCTTCTTAAGGTAAACATTATTGATAACGAAAACTGCTACCGTTACGCAGGTGCAGTAGTTAAGAATGTAAAGATCGGTCAGTCACCCCGCTGGCTTCGTGAGAGACTTCGTGCAAGCGGTGTCAGACCCATCAACAATATCGTTGATATCACAAACTACGTTATGCTTGAACTCGGTCAGCCGATGCACGCTTTTGACCTTCGCTATCTTGAGGGCAATACCGTTAATGTACGTAAGGCTGTAAAAGGTGAGACAATCACAACTCTTGACGGTGTCGAGAGAGAGCTTGATGACAGTATGCTTGTAATTGCTGATGCCAAAAAGCCTGTTGCCGTTGCCGGTGTAATGGGCGGTGAGTACAGCGGAATTATGGATGATACAACAACAATCGTATTTGAGTCTGCTTGCTTTAAGGGTACAAGCATCCGTCTTACGGCAAAGAAGCTCGGTATGAGAACAGAGTCCTCGGCACGTTACGAAAAAGAACTTGATCCCAAGGGTTGCCGCAGATCGCTTATGCGTGCGTTGGAGCTTGTAAACATTCTCGGTGCAGGTGACGTTGTTGACGGTATCGTCGATTGCGATTGCACAAGCGACTGTGTTACAACACTTCCCTTTATGCCCGAATGGACAAACAACTTTATCGGAATCAATGTTCCGAAGGATGAACAGAAAAAGATACTCGAATCTCTTGAATTCAAGGTCGAAAACGATGTTATCACCGTTCCTTCTTTCAGAGCAGACGTTCTTCATCAGGCAGACGTTGCAGAAGAAATTGCACGCTTCTACGGATTTGAAAACATCGAAAGCCGTCCGCTTGTAAGCACTACTGCAGGTGCACTCAACTCTACTCAGAGGCTTCAGAAAACTGTTTCCGAAACGCTCCTTTCCTGCGGACTTACAGAGATTCTTACATATTCTTTTATCAGTCCCAAATATTATAACAAGATAAATCTTCCCGAAGACAGCATTCTTCGCAACAGCGTTGTTATCACAAATCCTCTCGGTGAGGATACAAGTGTAATGCGTACTACACCCATTCCGTCATTGATGGAGGTTGTTTCCCGCAACTATAACAACAGAAACGAATCTGCTTCTCTGTTTGAGATTGCAACAGTTTATCTTCCTGTTGAAGGCAGTGACCTTGCAGACGAAAAGCAGAAGATCACTATGGGTATGTACGGTAATGACTGTGATTTCTTCACAATCAAGGGTGTAGTTGAAGCACTTCTTGAAAAAGTCGGCATCAAGGGCTATGACGTTGAAGCTGTCAGCGATATGGTTTATATGCATCCCGGCAGAACTGCAAAGCTTTCTGTTGACGGTGAAGAGCTCGGTTATCTCGGTGAGCTTCTTCCCGACGTTCTTGACAATTACGGCATTGATACAAAAGTTTACGTCTGTGAGCTTGATTTCAATACCTTTGAAAAGAAATGTAACCTTAACAGAGTATTCAAGCATCTGCCGAAGTTCCCCGCATCGACAAGAGACCTTGCTTTTGTCTGCAGCAAGGATATTCCCGTACTTAAGCTTGAACGTGAAATCGAAGGTGCTGTAGGTAAGATTCTTGAAAGTATAAATCTCTTCGACGTTTACGAGGGATCACAGATTCCCGAGGGCATGAAGAGCGTTGCATTCAATCTTGTACTTCGCTCGGCAGAGGGTACGCTGACAGATGAAGAGGCTGACGCTGCCATCAAACGTGTAGTCAAAGCTCTCGGTAAGCTCGGAATCAGCCTTCGCAGCTAAAAAATTTTAAAAATCCATTGTAATTCGCAACATAATGGTATATAATACTAATAATAGTTTGTTTTAAGAGGTGATTATAGTGACTGATAAGACGATTAAGTTTTCGATCAAGGATGAGCACGAGACAGAGGTGCGCCGTACACTTGTAGCGGTGTATGAAGCATTGAGTGAAAAAGGGTATAATCCCATCAGTCAGATTGTAGGTTATATCCTGTCAGAGGATCCTACCTATATCACTACTCACAACAATGCACGCAGTCTTGTCCGCCGTATTGACAGAGATGAGCTTCTTCAGATTCTTGTCAAGGAATATCTCGGCATTGATTAAGATTGTTCCATTTTTCAGCGAAAGGATGTTTTATTTTGGCTAAGAAAAGCGAGTTCCTCACATATAAGGGAAAGCCGCTTGTACGTAAAGACGGCACAATCTATTACGGACATCCTGCAGATCCTTATGTTGTTATTCTGCAGATCACAAGCACTAAAGAGTTTGCCGATATGACAATAGCCGACAGAGTTGTTGTTCAGTTGGTTTCGACCGATCCCGACGTACGTCCCCGTGACCGTATTGTCAAAAAGGCTGAAAAGCACGGTCTGTACAATGCTATGGATATCGGTACCGTATGGCTTGAAAGAGCTTTAAACAAAAACGCTTAAAACAAAGGCTGAAGCAAGATTGATTTTTGCTTCAGCTTTGCAATTTCAGGAGTCATTGATATGAAAGTAGCCATTTTCACTCTTGGCTGTAAAGTTAATCAGTATGAGTCGCAGGTGATCTGTGAGTTGCTCGAAAAAGGCGGTTTCACGGTTGTCGATTCCGACGAAACGGCAGATATTTACATAGTCAATTCGTGTACGGTGACAAGCGAGAGCGACAGAAAAAACCGTCAGGCGGTAAGACGTTTTAAGCGTCGTAATCCCGATTCGATTGTGGTATTGACGGGATGTATGCCGCAAGCGTATCCCGATGACTGTAAAAAGCTTAACGAAGCTGATATCGTTCTCGGAAACAGATCGAACCACCTTATCGTTGAAGCAATAAACGAATACTTGCAAAAGAATGAGAGATGTATTCTGACAAGTGAGCATAAAACAGGTGATGAGTTTGTTCCGTGTCGGATAAATTCTTTCCGTGCCAGAACCCGTGCAGAAATCAAGATCGAGGACGGATGCAACAGATTTTGTTCATACTGTGCCATTCCGTATGCAAGGGGAAGAGTCAGATCAAAGAAAATTTCCGATATCAGGGAAGAATCAAAAGCACTTGCTGAAGCGGGATTTTGCGAGATAGTTCTTGTCGGAATAAATCTTTCCGCATACCGTGACGGAGAAAACGATCTGTGTGATGCGATAAAAGCAGCATCCGAAAGCGACGGAATACTGAGAGTCCGCTTAGGTTCGCTTGAACCGAATTATCTGACCGATTCGATTATTGAAAGAATGGCAGAATGTAAAAAGCTTTGTCCGCAGTTTCACATATCGCTTCAAAGCGGATGCGACAAGACCTTAAAAGCGATGAACCGTCATTACACAAGCGAAGAGTATTACCGCATCTGTAAAAAGATAAGAGAAGTTTTTGACGGTGCATCTGTTACAACTGACGTTATGACGGGCTTCCCCGGTGAGACGGATACAGATTTTGAAGAATCGCTTGAATTTGTCAAAAAGATAGGCTTTGAAAAAGTTCACGTATTTCCGTATTCTGTAAGAACGGGAACAAAGGCGGCTTCAATGGACGGTCAGAATGAAAAATCCGTCAAGGAAGCGAGAGCAAAGGTTATGTCTGAGGAGACGGAAAAAATCCGTAAAGACTTTCTTAAAAAACAGATTGGCAAGACGCTTTCTGTGCTTATTGAAGAGTTACGTGATGGAGCATATCACGAGGGCTTCACCGCAAACTATACGCCCGTAAAGGTGTTTGGCGAATGTCCCGACAGCGGTATTGTAAATGTCAGAATTACCGATACGGATGATGAAAGCTGTATCGGAAATGCAATATAAAACAGCGTTGAGATTTCTTTTAGAATTCTCAACGCTGTTTTTTTAATCTTCTATAGCTGCTTTTCTTGAATTTACTTCTTTGAAGAAGGACATATCAAACTTTGCTTCTCTTTCGTAAGTGTAGAAGCCGTTGATTTCTTGCTCTACATCGTAAAGCTGAGTGTAGCAGAATCCGCACATATACTTGTTATCAAGAAGAACATCCGTAAGTCCCTTGTAACGCGCTTTGAACTCTTCTTCCGTCTTGGGAGCTTCACCGTAGCCCCAACCGTCGGATTGTTCTTTTGTCCATCTGATTCCGCCGTATTCGCTGAGGAATACAGGCTCGCCACGCCAGGTCTGACGGTCTCTGCCGTTACGCTTCTGAGTACGGTCATACAGAACGCCTTCGTTGTTGAGCTTGTCGTAATTCTCTTTAAAGGTTTCAACGTTCTGATCGTAATCGTGAACGTCAAAAATATCGGTTTCTACGTGGAAGTTACCGCTGGTATCAATGCAGGGACGTGTCTTGTCGATCTCTTTTGTAACCTTATAGATAATGCGAAGAAGATCATCCCACTGTTTGCGGAGCTCATAGTCCCACGTTTCGTTGAAGGGACACCAACCGATGATCGAAGGATGGTTAAAGTCACGGTTGACGGCTTCGACCCACTCGTAATAAACAGATGCTATTGCCTTGGGATTGGAATAATCAATACCCCAGTTGGGATATTCGCCCCATGCAAGATATCCGAGACGGTCACAGTGATAAAGGAATCTCGGCTCAAAGACTTTTTCGTGAAGTCTTGCACCGTTGAAGCCTGCAGCAAGTGAAAGCTCTATATCCCTGACAAGTGCGGCATCGTCCTTTGCTGTGTAGATACCGTCGGGATAGAAGCCCTGATCAAGAACAAGACGCATGAAAACGCTTCTGTCATTGAGCATAAACTTCCAGCCGTCCATACGGACATTACGCAGACCGAAGTAGCTCTTTACGCAGTCATCACCGAAGGTGAGTCTGAGATCATAAAGGTTGCCCTGACCGAGATCCCATACATGGATTTCGGAAAGATTGATCGTACCGCATACCATTTCACCGTTTGCATCTCTTTGGAAAGAGCCGACTGCTTTTCCGTCAAAGAAAGCTTCTGCCCTGAAGGTGCCGTATCCGCAGACATCAGCCTGAATCTCGGCAGTACCTGCCTTATAATCGGGGAAAATCTTAACAGATTTAATATAGCTTTTCGGTGTGAACTCCAACCATACTGTCTGCCAGATACCTGTAGTTCTTGTATAGAAGCATCCCCATGATTCGTGGCGGTAGCTTTGCTTGCCTGTGGGGATAAGATTGTTTCTTGTGTCATCTTCGGCACAGACGGTGATAACGTTGTCACCCTCTTTTACGTAGTCGGTAATATCAAATCCGAAACGCACATATCCGCCCTTGTGAGAGCCGACTTCCTTGCCGTTAACGTAGACAAAAGCTTCATAGTCAACTGCACCGAAGTTAAGAAAAACTCTGCCGTCAAGCTTTTCTTTCGGAATATTTACAACCTTTCTGTACCAGACGGCTGCCATAAAATCTTTAAAGCCGATACCTGACAGCGAGCTTTCGGGACAGAAGGGAACAATGATTTTTGAAGAAAGAGAATCAGCTTCATAAAGCTTTCTTTCTCTGCCGCTTGCACTGTGATCAATCTCAAATTCCCATTCACCGTTAAGATTTATCCAGTCGGTACGTTCAAATTGAGGTTCGGGATATTCGGGTCTCGGAATAAATGTGCTCATATCGGTTCTCCTTTATTTAAAAAATCTTGTTTCGATCGCTGCACAAAGTGCGTGATATACGGGAAGAGTGAGCTCCTGCACTTTATAAACATCTGTTTCGGGGAGGCGGATACACAGCGTACAACAGTCAAGAAGCTTACCACCGTTTTTACCTGTGATGCCGATACTGTCAATTCCGACAGCATTAGCGGTTTTAACGGCATTGACAACATTTGTCGAATTGCCTGAAGTGCTGAGTGCAATAAGCAGATCGGGACTGTTTTTGGAATATGCCCAAACCTGCTGGGCAAAGACAAGATCGGGATCAACATCGTTGCAAAAAGCGGTCATCAGTGCGGAATGAGCCGAAAGTGATATTGCAGGCAAACCGCCCTGAAGCTTCTTTGCGATATCCGTACCGCCTTCGATTCCATCAAAAAACTCAATATCATCATCGGAAAGCGGTCTTTTAAGGTTGAAGCCTTTCATAAGCTCGCCTACGATGTGATCGGCATCGGCAGAGCTTCCGCCGTTACCGCAGATCAGGATTTTGCCGTATGCGTCATAGCAGTCACACATCAGCTCGTAGGCGGTATAAAGCTCGTCACGGATTACTTTAAGTGACGGGTATCTTTCAAACAGTGTATCAAAAATTTTATCAACCATTCAATGCCTCCAATCCTGCGACAGCAACGCCTATTGCCGCATAATCACCTATAGTATCGGAAAGTTGTGCAGGCAGTATTTCACATACCGAATACGACAGGGGAAGGGCTTCTTCTTTTATGATCTGCATCATTCTGTCTTTAAGAAGATCGCCCGAACGCTCATAAATGCTTCCGATGACGATTGCCTGCGGATTAATAATATCAATAATAACCGAAAGACCTCTGCCGAGCATCTCGGCACACTTGTCATAAACGGATATCGAAAACTCATCACCGTTCTTTGCGGCAACGGCAACAGCCTTTGCCGACATATCATCTGTTGTCAGCACGGTCTGCGGATGTGTTTTATCATACATTGATCTTGCAAGACGCTCGATACCGCCACCGCTGCAAAAGCCCTCAAAGGAGCCGTTTTTGCCGTAACCGACAGGACCGTCAGAAGCTAATCTTATGTGACCGACTTCGCCTGCCATATCATTTGTACCGCTGTAAAGACGGTTATCAAGGATCAGTCCTGCACCCATACCTGTACCGAAGGTCAGAAAGACCATATTGCGGTAGCCTTTACCTGCACCGAACTTCCATTCGGCAACAGCACAGGCATTTGCATCATTCTGTAAAAAGACGGGTATACCGTATCTGTCGCTGAAGATTTTACATATGGGAACATTGTCCCAATCGGGAAGGTTCGGGGGACGCTTGATAACGCCCGAAACGCTGTCAAGAGGACCTCCGCAGCTTATTCCGACAGCATCAAAGCGACGGTCGGGATAACGGATTTTCAAGTTATCTATTGACTCGAAAAACTTCTCAAAAACGCCTTGCCAGCCGTTACATTCTGCTGTTGAAAAAGAGATTTTGTCAAAAATCTCAGGCATATCACCGTCGTTAAGAGACGCTGAAACAACGGCACATTTGGTACCGCCTATATCAAGTCCGATCAGATACACAGCACTCACCCTTTATAAAAGATAGTCTACAGTCCAACGCTTGTCACCCTGCTTGTAGACTCTTGTAACACGTCTTGTGATTCTGCAGGGCAGCTCGTAATTGAAGCTGCAAGCAGGATCGGCAACATCCTCCATAGTGAGAGAAGCATCACCGTCAGTGCCGACAAGAACGACGGTATCGCCCTCTTTGATACAGGGGATGTCGGTAACATCTACCATCAAAAAATCCATACAGACTCTGCCTACTACAGGGGCAAAGTGTCCGTTGATTATAACCTTGCCTTTGTTTGAAAGACATCTCGGATAACCGTCGGCATAACCTACGGGGATAGTGGCTATAATCATATCTTCGGTTGCTTCAAAAGTACCGCCGTAGCTGATCTGACGACCTTTCTGAAGCTTTTTGACATAAAAAACAGTTGAGTACCAGCTCATAACGGGTTTAAGATCAAGGAGTGATCTGTCAACCTCTTTGCTGGGATACAGTCCGTATGTAACGATGCCCGAACGAACCATATCAAAGCTGTCATCAAAGTTCATAATGGCTGCAGAGTTATTGATATGCTTTATCGGGATGTATATGTTTTTTTCTTCAAGCATCGAAATGAATGAAGAAAAAAGCTCTTTCTGAGCTATTGCACGGGTCAGATCGTTTTCGTCGGATTCGGCAAAATGGCTGAAGATACCTTCAGCTTCAATAAACGGAAGAGCGGTTATTCTGCTGATAAGATCAACGCTTTCTTCACACGGTTCAAGTCCGATTCTGCTCATCCCCGTATCAACGGCAATGTGGAATTTTGCACTTTTTTGCTGCTTTGATGCTTCACGGGACAGCTCGACAGCTTTATCAAAAGTAAAAACAGGAATACGTATATCGTATTTTACCGCATCGGAAATATCGTTTTTATCACTGTAGCCGAGTACAAGAATCGGATTGCCGATACCTGCAAGACGAAGCTGTACACCCTCCGGGACACTTGCAACTCCGAAAAAATCGGTTTTGTCACAGAGAGCTTTTGAAACCTCAACAGCGCCGTGACCGTAGGCATCAGCCTTGACAACGGTTAACAGCTTTGTGCTTTCCGGTATTCTGTTTCTGACACAGCCGATGTTGTGTACAACTGCATCAAGATCAATTTCAATATGGGTTCTGCCGTAATTCATTAGTTACACTTCCATAAAGGATAATCATTCATCGGTAGAGGGAATATATGAATACTCATTTTTGACGGTTTTTAAAACTACGTGTGTGTTTGTTGCGGATACACCCTTAAAGCCCTTGATAGCACGGTGTATCTGCTCAAGATCGTCAGAGTCATTTGCATAAATACGGATAAGAAAATCAAATTCGCCTGTCAGATAATGACACGCAACAACGTTTTTGTTTTCCTTGATAAAATCGGTGAAGGTCTGATAATACATAGGATGCTCAAGACTGATTTCCATCAGAGCTTCAAGACCCATACCGATTTTTTCCTGATTGATTCTGACGGTATACTGCTCGATAACACCTGTACTTTCAAGCTTTTTGATGCGTTCTATAACAGATGAAACAGACAAAGAGACGCTTTCTGCAATATGCGAAGCGGTTTCTCTTGCATTCTTTTGTAAAAGGCTCAGTACCTTAAAATCCAACTTATCCATATAAGTCTCCCTTAAAAAGTATCTGCATTAATTATATATGTTTTATTAATATTCGTCAATCCATAGTTTACAATTTGAAGTCAAAAAGCTGATATGTGTTGAAAAAATCTTTGAAGTATAGTAAAATATAGTGAAAAGTTTTAATGTGAGGTGGTATGCGTGTCCGAAAATATTTCAGTAAAGTGCGGTATTACTTTTATTTGCAAGGATCTGAGTTCGACCGAATATGCTCAATGTGCAGTTCTGATGAACTATCTTGTCGGTACAGGCTACACGGTAAATCTTATTACCGATGAAAGACCCAAGGGTAACGAGTTTCGGTATGACTACAGAATTAATCATTTCAGCGTAGACACACCTTTTCGTTTTATGCGAACAAGGCAGGAAATAATAGCTGACTTTGCAAAACGTTGTAACAGCTCGCTTTTTGTGCTGTTTACATCATCGGCATATATGTGTTCCGATTCACAGGTTTTACAAAGCTCAGGTTATAAAGTTGCGGTTGTTGAGGATCTGCCCTTGTTATCCGTTTTGAACTCAGCTTCTGCACAAAGATATAAAAGATATCTTGACGCCCTTTCCAAAGCGGATTCGGTTATATCTCTGTCTTATTCGGCTTTTACACATCTTAAAGAGAATAACCTTGACAATGTTGTATATTCGCCTTATCTTGTTCCGTTTACATTCGGTGAGCTGTACGAGAATGACGATCCCGACAGTATTGCTTTGTTTTTTAAAGATAAGTCGCTTACAACAGATAAGGTAAAAGAGGTTTTCTTGTTCGTAAAAGAAAACTGCCCTGATACCGAGCTGATTGTTCACGGCTTGAATGAAGCCGATTATCCTGCAGATGAGGGTATCACCTTTACACAGGAAGGGTATATTGAGTTTATCTCAAGATGCAAAAAGGCGATGATTTTCAGTGCGGTACCGTATACAAACGATATTGCCGTATCGCTTACTGCAAGAAGAATCCCGTTTGCATTTTTCTCCGGATACAGTGATTCTTCGCTTAATGCAAACTCAGCGGACAATCTTATCATTCCTGAAGATGTAATTAGATTTACGCTTGACGATCAGAAGGAGCTTTGCAGTAAGATTGAACGCTTTTTTGAAAGCATCATGTCGGGCAAGGCGGATAAAAATATTTTTGCTGATCCCGAATATGCTGATGACACCTTTATACAGTACTATAATTCACTTGCACAAAAGCATAAGCTTTCATCTGTGTCGGCTGAATGCGATGCAACATCTTCACCGCTCAGACAGCTTATAAAGCTTCCGGTTGACTATTTTGAATATTCGGAAGGCAGACGCTACAAGAAGTACAGAATTCATCAGACATCGGACGAAACCGTCAGAAAGTGTCAGCTTCTTGCGCTTTATATGCTTGATGAGTTTGAGCGTATATGTAAAAAGCATTCTCTTCGCTATTATATAGCGGCAGGATCACTTCTGGGAGCCGTAAGACATTCCGGTGTAATTCCTTGGGATGACGATATTGATGTGACGATGCCACGACCCGATTATGAAGCGTTTATCCGACTTGCACAAAAAGAGCTGCCCGACGACATAGCATTGCCAAAGCGTAATTTCCCATACGGATTTACCAGAATGATGATAAAAGATACAAAGGTCAACCGTATAATCAGGCAAAACGGACCTCACGGAGTGTTTATGGATGTTTTGCCTATCGACGGTGCTGCACCGGATGAAGCGTCAGCCGAAAGACACGCTGAAGAAACAAAAAAGATACTGCGACTTATGCACGTAAGAGCGTTGCCGATACCGCAGCTTCATCTTACACGCTCAAGCGCAACGGCTTTGATATATCATACAATTCTTAAGTGTATTCCCAAATCATTTTATTTGCACCGATGGAAGAAGATATACAGCAGATACAGCACGGAAAAGTCTGATTCGTGGATTTGTCTGCCGGGTACATACGGATATGAAAAAGAGTGCTTTCCGAAGGAATACTGGGGCGAGCCTGTAATGATGATGTACAACGGAACAATGCGTCCCGTGATGAAGGAATGGGAAGAATATCTTACACTTCACTACGGTGACTATATGCGGACACCTGCACTTCTTTTCAGAAGAACACACGGTTCGCTGTCAATAGAGCTCGGCAAGTATGAGAGTATGAGCATAGAAGAGCTTGAAAGCTATCTGAACAATAAGCGAAAGGAATCTGTTGATAAATGAGTACAAAAGGAAATGTTTATGCAGTAATTCTTGCAGGCGGAACAGGTACAAGAATGCAGTCTGCCACACCCAAGCAGTTTTTATATCTCGGCGGAATGCCGATATTCATCCATTCCGTAAAGGCACTTCTTTCTGAGCCTTCCGTCAAGGAGCTGTGGATCGGAGCCAACGGCGATTGGTACGAGCTTGCAAAAGAGCAGATATCACAGTTTTGCGGAAACGATCCGAGAATCCACGTCTGCGAGGGCGGTAATGACCGTGAAGCGACAATGATGAACACATTGAACGGCATCAGATCAAACAACGAAGTTACCGATGATGACATAGTTCTGATTCACGATGCGGTACGTCCGTTTGTAACAAGACGTATCATCCGTGACGTGATAAAAGAGATGGAGTTCTGCGATGTCTGCAATACGGTGGTTCCCGTAAATGATACGATAGTTCAGTCGGTTGACGGAGCGTTGATATCGGGTATGCCGAAAAGAAGCGAGCTTTTCTGCGGTCAGAGTCCGCAAGGGTTTAAGATCAATGCGTTACTTCGTGCATATGCAAACATTGATGCCGAAACACGCAAACAGCTTACCGAAACATCTATGATCTGTTTCAAGAATAATATGCCGATTCATACGGTAAAGGGCGAGTTCTTCAATTTTAAAATCACAACACCGTACGATATGCAGGTTGCAGAGCATATAATCGGATATGTCCGTGAGCATATGGATTGATTTGAAAGAAGGTACGGATTTTGAGTTATATTTATGAATTGCACGCACACACGTCGCAGGTCAGTCATTGCGGACAGGCATCTGCAGAACGAGTCGTCAGAAATTATATTGATGCCCGTTATAACGGAATAGTAATTACCGATCATCTTAATTACAGTACATTCAGAAAAATGCAGGATGCTTCCTGGGATGAAAAGGTTGACTATTTTTTGTCGGGATACAAGACTGCCGTCAGCACCGCAAGCGAGCTTGACAAGAATTTCAAGGTGCTTTTCGGGGCAGAGCTTCGCCTTGAGAATCAGGGAGACAATGACTATCTGATATACGGAATGACAGAGGATTTTTTAAGGCAGAATCCCGATATAATGTTCGTCGATTTTTACGAGATGGCAAAGCGTATTCACGATGCGGGAATGCTTCTTGTACAGGCACATCCGTTCAGAGAGGATATGACGATTTCCGATTGGCACGTGCTTGACGGAATCGAAGTATACAACGGCAATTCAAGTCACAACTCAAATAACGTTATTGCAGATATGTGGGCACAGCGTCACCGTCTTATAAAGACATCCGGATCCGATTATCACGGTGTATGGGGAATGCGTCCCGGAGGAATCAGAACAAAACTGCCGATTAATGATAATGCCGATCTTTTAAGTGTATTGACAGGCGGAGATTACGAATTGCTTTGATTGAGAGGTATCTGTAATGGAAGAAAAGATTTTAAAGATAATCTCATACAATGTTGACGGTTTACCGTTGCCGAAGTTTATGTGTTCGACAGGCAGAGATCCGAAAAAAGCTACAGAGTTCAACGCAAAATACCTTAACGACAGCGAAGCGGATATTATTGCCCTTCAGGAGGATTTCGGATATCACAAGATACTGAAGGAAAAAATCTCTTACGAATACAAGACGATTCACAGCGGAAGCATACCATTCGGTGACGGATTGAGTGTTTTTTCGCGCTATCCCATATTCAATGTGAAGAGGGTGGAGTGGTGTGAAGCAAACGGAATTCTGCGTGATGCTTCGGATGAATTAACCCCCAAGGGATTTCTGTACTGTGCCGTTGAAGTGATGAAGGGCGTGTATATTGATGTGTACGACCTTCATGCAGATGCGGCAGAAGCGGACGATGATGTCAGAGTCAGAATAAAACAGTTTAACCAACTTCTGTCTTTTATCGAAAGCAATTCAAAGGACAGGGCGGTTATCGTGCTTGGAGATACCAACACCCGTATCGGCTGGGAAAACAGCAAGCTGCGCGAGCTTTTTGTCGAAAAACACGGCTTTAAAGATTGTTGGACGGAGTGCTGTCTCGGCGGCAGATATCAGAAGGATATGGTAAAGCTTGACGAGTATCAGCCTTTTGAACCCGACGGTTGGGATAATAAGTTTGACTCGCTTGACAAGGTTATGTTCAGAAACGGAAAGGCCGTATCTTTTGAGGCGCTGACTCACGATTATGTCAAATACGGAACGGAAGAAGAAAAGAAAGTATGTGCAGAGCTTTCTGATCATTCTGCGGCGGTGGTTACTGTCAGGATGACCGTAGACCGTGATGCATTGCCGGGTGATAACAGAGTCTATAATACCGAAACAGTCAATTATGCAAGGAAGTATGCAAGACGCTTTTGTAAGTTTTTTAAGGCGCTCGGACTGATAGCATCTGATATTCCGTCACTTCTTAAAGGCGGAAAAATAGAGACAAAATAAATTGATTTAAACAAAAAGGGGGAGGGAAGTATATGAAGCTTTACATCAGACAAAAAGTTTTTTCGTGGGCGGATAAATTTACCGTAAAGGATGAATACGGCAATGACCGCTTTACTGTTCAGGGTGAGCTGTTTTCGTTCGGAAAAAAACTGCATATTTACGATATGCAGGGAGTAGAAGCGGCTTTTATTCAGCAAAAGGTATGGAGCTTTATGCCGAGATACTTTGTGTTTGTCAACGGAACACAGATTGCAGAGATCGTTAAAAAATTCACATTCCTTCGCCCTCAATATCTGATAGAGGGTCCCGGTTGGGAGGTCGAGGGCGACTTTTTCTCACACAACTATACAATCACAAGCGGTAATAATCCCATTGTATCCATCCGCAAAGAGTGGATGACATGGGGTGACAGCTACGAGCTTGACATTGCAAACCCTGCCGATGAGATAGGTGCTCTGGCGGTTGTTCTTGCGATTGACTGTGTGATGGCAACAGCTGCGGCAGCATCAGCATCGAATTGATGTGTTTTAAGGAGTGATTTGTTATGAAGAGTATAAAGCCCGGCAGAGGACCTTCGATGATAGGTGGAATTGTCGGCATATTCATGATTCTGATCGGAATTGTATGGACAGTTATGGCTGCACAGATGAGCATTGCTTTTTCTCTTTTTGGTGTTGTCTGGACAGCTATAGCAGTAATAAATACAGTATATAATTTCAAAAATGCTACGGGAAAGAACAGGTTTTCTTCTTTTGACATTACCGATGACAATGAAGAACCCGATCCGTTTAATGAACGCTTTGGTGAACACGATTCACAAAAGAAAGAACAGAACGGCCAAAGCGAGTTTTGTCCGTATTGCGGAATACCTGTTGAGGGTGAATATGAATTCTGTAACAAGTGCGGCAAAAAATTACCGTAAGGAGGACTGTCGATGGACAACAGCAAAAAAACAAAAGTGTTTACTGCAATACTTGTTTGTCTTGTTATCGGAATGGCGGTGTCATTGTATCAGATTTATAACCTTAACGAAGAGCTTGACAGAAAAAACAGAAACCTTAACAATCAGATTTCCTCCTTACGTGAAGAGATAGGTTCGATTTACGGCAATGTCGATAACAGCTTGAAAAAGCAGGCAAGTCTTTTGTCAGAATCAGAGTACACAATAGGTGATTTTGATGAGCAGAATCAGACGATGTCCGTTGCTTTTTCGGTAATTCCCAAAAGCATCACGGATACAATGAGGGTGTTTATTGACGTTGACGGAGAAAAGACGGAGCTGACAAAAAACGGTGAAGAGTTCAGCGGTGTCAAGGATGTCGGACTTTTTGTTCAATATGATGCATGGCCTGTACTGACAATAGTTGACGGTGCCGAAACAAAAACAGAAATTCTTGAAAATACGGATATTTCCCGTTTGTACGAAAGAGTATTGCCTCAGCTGTTTGCCGATATGACGGGAACATCACATTTTGATGACGGTCTTGTCAGGGTAGAAGCAGGTTTTTCTGTCGAGAATATAGAAAAGAACGATTCGGATGTAAAGTTTGAATCCTTTACATATATAAGAGAAAAGAACGGAGCAGTAGAGGAGAAAAAAGACATCACCGACGAGGTGATAAAAGCAGACGGGTCTTATCATTCAAGATTTGCACAGACGTTTGAGGCGGCAGTCGGTGATGAGATAGAGCTGTATGTAATTGCAAAGGACAGTCTCGGCTACATTCACAAATGCCGTGTAAGCTATTGGTACAGAGAGTCTGACGATGAAGAGGATACTCCTGTTATCTCAACAGGCAGTGAACTGATTTATGATAAGAACGGCGTTTTGCTCTTTGGTGAAGAAATGTAAGGCTTTGAGTCGGATATATTTAATCCTTGACATAATCGGTTAAAGATTGTAGAATCAAATTAATAAAATAAGGAGAGAATATATGCCGAATAAAAACGACATTTATCAGATGGACTGCTCAGCAGTCGTTTATCCCTATATTGCAACGAAAGACGTCAATCAGTCATTTACGATGGAAGCGGATCTTGACACGGACATTGATCCTGTCAGACTCAAAGCGGCGGCACAGAGCCTGTGTGAGAGATTTCCGACTATGTTTGTAAAGCTTCATACGGATTCAAAGGGCTATGCTTTGGAGCACGTTCACGATGTAACGCCGTTTGTCATGGAAAGACCGGATGTGCTTAATCAGCCGTTTGATCTTTCTCAAAACAACGATCACCTTGTCCGCATTACATACAAAAAGAACCGAGTTGCCGTTGAGGTGTTCCACTCGGTATCCGACGGAAGCGGCGGAATCGCTTTGCTTAAGTCGATCATTGCTGAGTATTACCGTTCAATGGGTGAGGAGGTTTCGGCTACGCACGGAGTTCTTCTCAAAGAGGATCCTGTAAAAGCGACGGAAACAGAGGACAGCTTCAGAACGAATTGTGACGTAAAGAGAAAGAATGCTTCGCGTGCCGGCAAAAAGGCTCAACAGTATTACCACGACGGACCGTTTGATACTTGGCATCAGACGGAGCTGTCAATGTCTGTTGACGAGTTAAAGGCATTGTCAAAGAAAAACGGTGCAACAATAACCGAATATCTTGCTTCGCTTTATCTTTATACTTTCTACAGATTCTTTAAAAATGAAAAGATGAATAAACCGATAACCTTATCGGTACCGATCAACCTTCGTCCGATGTTTAATTCCGAAACACTTCGCAACTTCTCCTTGTATTTCTTTGCGACCGTTCCCAAAATGAAAGGCGAAGTGACATTTGATGATATTCTGCAAAAGGTCAAAAAGGACTTTGTTGCGGGAATGGATAAAGATTTGATTCTTGATACCATCAAAACTAACGTTACACAGAATGATATGGCAGTTTTTGTCAAAGCTCCCAGATGCATCAAGCAGGCGATACTGAGGTTTGGTAACGGGATTTACGGTGAGGGATTGTTCACATCAACACTTTCCAATCTCGGACTTGTAAAGTTTCCTGAGGAGCTGGTGCCTCACGTCAGGATGTTCCGTGCGATACTCGGACCGTCACCAAAGAATAATATCAAAATGACCGCATACTGTTACGGCAAGACATTTGCGATGATGGTGGCATCAAGTCTTAAATCAAGAGAGATCGAAAACGATCTTAAAACGCTTCTTGAAGAGCAGGGCGTTACGGTTACAATGAAAGATCATTCTGACAATTGGTAAAAGTTAACCCGGATGTGCATTTTTATGGCACATCCGGGATATTTTTATTCAAGACCTGCAATCATTTTATAATTTACATCGTAATTCAGCATCGGCAGAAGTCTTGCGAGAGTTATTCTGTGGCGCATATACGGATGATACTGAAGTCCGAGAAGACCGAGCTCCTCGTCAACCGATATTTCGCCGAGTGTCGTTACGGCACCTGCACGCTGAAGCAGAGACAGAATGACATCGGGTGTGGGAAGCTCTTCCCTTACAAAGCGGCATACAGAGTCCCAGTTGTCACGAAGAATTTCGTACGAGGTTTCTTCCGTAACGGTGGGGGAGTTCAGCTTTTTGACATCGTCGGTAAAGTTCGGGCCGTATACTTCATAGATGCGGTTCCAATCAAGATTTTCTTTGCTGAAAGCTGACGGATCCGCATTGTTGCAGATATCGTGATACATCTTTGATGCCATCAGTGTGGCAACACCGACCTTTTTACCGTGGAAATCGGATAAAAGTCCTTTTTCAAGCTTCTTGACCTCCCAGAAGTGAGAGATAATATGCTCTGTACCCGATGCGGGACGTGTGCAACCGCCAAGCTTCATGGCGATTCCCGTCATAACAAGAGCTTCCATTATCGCTCCTGCGGCTTCGGGGTCGTTTTCGGTAACCTTGTCGGTAAGATCGACAATCTTTCTGACAGCAGAGCGAGTGACGTTTGCAACGTTTTCGCAGTAGTATTCGCCTGTTGTGAGCTGAGCGATTTTCCAATCCGCAATGCCGACATACTTAGCGAGCATATCACCGTAACCCGATGCTTTAAGCTCTGTCGGTGCGGCGGCAAGAATATCCGTATCACCGATAATGACAGAAGGCTGTCTGGCAGGATATGAGACCTTGAAGTTGTTCTTTGTAATCGGAGCGGAATCTGAGGCAAAGCCGTCCATCGACGGAGCCGTTGCAAAGATGGCGAACTCCTTATCGCACAGCAGACAGGCACGGCGACAGATATCGTTGAGCGAGCCTGTACCGATTGACAGTACACCGTCAACATCCGCCGACAGCTCGATAACCTTGTCAACATCGTCCTGATGCGCCGTACGAAGATCATCGTATAAATGAAGCTTGAAGCTGAATCCCGAATCGCTTAAGATATCGAGTATTCCGTCAGCGGCAGAGAGTGTGTTCTTGTCGGCAACTATGAGGATTTTTTTCGGAAAGCCGTTACAAATCAGGATCTGACCTGTCTTTTCTTTAAGTCCTCTGCCGATCTCTACAGCCTTTATATTAACGGTATGTTCTCTGCCGCAGGGGCAGTTTTCAAGTGATTTTAAAATAGCTTTGATATCCATATTTTATTACCTCCGAAAGAGATTATATCATTGAAACGGTTTAAAATCAATATTTGAATGTTGAATTTGATTTTTGCTTCTGTTATAATATAATTGAGAAAATACAGACGGAGGTGTCATTATGAAAAAGATCTCAGCTTTACTGCTTGCATTGACGATGATTTTTGTATGGTGTTTCATCCCGAATGTGTCAATATCGGCAAGTGCCGCCGAGTATTCGGGAAGCTGCGGATCGCTTGCTGTATGGAGCTTTGATGACGAGACAGGTACTCTGACGATCAGCGGCAGCGGTGATATGACGGAATGGTCAAAGGTAAAGGATGTTCCGTGGTACGACTTCCGTGATTTGATAACGACGGTCATTATAGGCGATGGAATAACCGGCATCGGATCGTTTGCGTTTTATTTCTTTTCTGCATTACGCAATATTTCGATTGCCCCTTCCGTTACTTCAATCGGCGCATCGGCGTTTTATCATTGTCAGCAGCTGGCAGACATCACTCTGCCTGACGGAATAGTGCACGTTGGCGGATACGCGTTCAACAATACGGCATACTATTCGGACAGCTCTAACTGGCAGGACGGTTTACTCTATATCGGAAGCTGTCTTTTGTCTGCATCATCTTCGTTGGCCGGCGATGTTACGGTAAAGGACGGAACGCGCGTTGTCGCGGATTCTGCGTTGTTTGCCAATACATCCGTCACATCGGTCAGCTTTCCCGACTCACTTGTATCGATCGGTGATTCTGCCTTTTACGGATGTGAATTGCTGACAGAACTGGTGCTTCCTGATTCTGTAAAAAGTATCGGTATGTATGCATTTGAGGATTGTACCGCGTTGACCGATCTGACGATAGGTATCGGCATTACTTCGCTTTCTGATTATATTTTTGCAGGCTGCACATCTCTTCAGACAGTTGCTGTACCCGACAATATTGAGGTGCTCGGTGATGGTGTGTTTGAAAACTGTTCATCATTAAGATCTGTTTATATCGGAAAAAGTGTCGATTATATTCAATATTCTCATTTTTTAGGCTGTGATTTGCTTGAAGAATTCACGGTCAGCGAGGAAAACGAAAACTATGCTTCCGATTCTTCGGGAATACTGTTTAACAAGGATAAAACCTCAATAATCGTTTTTCCTGCAGGTAACGGTACACAGGATTATATTGTGCCGCAAAATGTTGTCAGTATTGCTGACGGAGCATTCTTAAGTTGTGAAACATTGAAGACGATTACATTTTATGAGACATTGAAGTCTGTAGGTGACGAGGCTTTCAGAGGCTGCACCGGTATTGTTGCAACAAATTATTACGGCTCTGCATTGCAATGGCAAAGTGTTGATGTCGGTACAGACAACCATCTGATGACAGGTGTGCTCGTTTTTGAATACGGCGGTGATGCCCCGTACATTGCAGGCGGTTCGTGCGGTGAGAATCTCGAATGGAAATGTTTTGCGGATAACAGACTTGAAATCACAGGCACAGGTCTTATGACCGACTGGGAACAGACTATAGATGTTCCATGGTATGATTACAGAGAAAAGATCAATTCTGTTTACATCGGCGAAGGTGTTGAAAGTGTTGATGACAATGCTTTTTTCAAGTTTGATTCACTGACGTTTATTTCGGTAGATCCTGATAACCGATATTATGTGTCGGATGATTCGGGTGTTCTTTATAATAAGGATAAGACGTTATTGATTCTGTATCCCTGTATGAACGAGAACGAAGAATACGCAATAGCCGATACAACGCAGGTGATTGCCGACTATGCTTTTAAAGATGCGAAAAATATTAAATCTCTTTCAATCCCGGTAACGGCTTTCATTACCAACAGTTACTATACCTTCAGCGGATGCAATAATATCGAAAATATTACTATGACGAAGGGTACCGACGGTGCGATGAAGGATCTCGGTATGTCATCGACAAGTGATACAGTTACATATTACGCATATACGCCGTGGTATATTTGCAGAGAAAAACTCAAATCAATTACGCTTCAAGAGGGTATTGTGAGAATCGGTGCATATGCTTTTTACAGCAGCGTGTCGATTACGGATTTTGTAATACCGAATACAGTTACTTATATCGGTGCTTATGCGTTTAACGGCTGTAAGAAGCTCGAACGCCTTACGATGCCTGTTTCGGCAAAAATCGAAAACAACGTCAATGTTTTTAACGGAACAACGATTATAAAGACTGTTACGCTGACAAAGGGTACAGGTGTAATGTGCAATTACTCAACAAATACAAATCAGACTGATGCCACTTACTACAAATACACTCCGTGGTATATCACAAAAATGCTTAAGGAGATAGTATTTGAAAGCGGTATTGAGTCTATCGGCAGGTATGCATTTTATGAATGTCCGATCAGCACGTTGACACTGAAAGATGGCGTTAAGACTATCGAATCATACGCGTTTTATTCGTGTAATAAACTGACGACCGTCAGATTGCCGAAATCTATTGAAAAAATCGGAGTATATGCCTTCGGTTACTGCAATGGAATAACTGCGGTGTACTATTCCGGAACCTACGATGACTGGATTGAAGTTACGATAGGCTCTCACAATGAAAAGCTTACCGAAAAATTGATGATCGAAAGCGGTGGCGGTGCATATATAGCTAACGGTGATTGCGGTGACGATATCAAGTGGATAATTTATGATACGGGTCTTCTGAAGATTGGCGGTTCGGGAGAAATGTACGGTTGGTCAACATATTCAGAGGTTCCATGGTATTCAAAAAGAACCCGGATAACAAGCATCAGCATCGACGATAATATCACTTCGATCGGTGACAGAGCATTCGGCTTTTGCGATTATGTAACGGACATAACTCTCGGCAAAGATATTAAGAAAATCGGGTTGCAGGCGTTTTCGACTGTACAGCTTGACTCTTTCAGCTACGTTGGTACAATTGACGATTGGTGCCGTGTATACTTAAGTGATGAAAGGGCAAATCCCGTCGGTTTGGCAACAAATGTTACTTTTGACGGACAGCCGGTACCGAACGAGATCGTCATTCCCGAAAGTATTGCCTATATTTACGATTATGCGTTTTACGGTTTTGATTCAATTAAAAAGGTCACTATGCATGACGGTGTCGTATCTGTAGGTGAGTATGCCTTCAAGGGTTGTACAGAGCTTTCGGAAGTGACTTTTTCAAAGGATCTTAAATCAATCGGTGAATATGCCTTTGCCGATTGTACGGCACTCAAAAAGGTTGATCTTACAACAAAAATTACGTCAATCAAGCCATACACTTTCTATAACTGTAAAAGTATTGAAAGGCTTGTTTTACCGCAGGGTCTGGAGTCTGTCGGATATCAGTCTTTCAGCGGTTGCAAATCACTTGCACAGTTGATCGTGCCCGAAAGCGTAAAGAATATTGAATATGCTTTTTACGGTTGTAACGGTCTTGAAACGGTTACACTCAACCCGGGAATTAAAAGCATTGCCGCCAATGCATTCGGCGGTTGTACTGCGATCAAAACAACGTTTTACAACGGTACATATGAGGAGTGGCAGCAGATAAGCATCGGCGAAGGCAACGAGTATCTTACGGGTGTTGTTACGTTTGATGCAGACAGCGACAATGCGCATTATTATCCCGTTGCTTTCGGAGATGACCTTTTTTACCGGATGTATCTCAACGGTAATTTGACAATATACGGTACGGGCAGGATGGAGGATTTCACGAATTCCACCGCTGCACCTTGGTTTGAACATCAGTCAAAAATCAAGTCTGTTACCGTCTGTGAAGGTGTTGAGAGTATCGGCGGATTCGCTTTCTACAGCTACTCCAATATCGAAAAAGTAACGATTGCAGGTAGTGTAAAGAGTATCGGTGACAGCGCCTTTACGTTCTGCTTCAAGCTTCGTGAGCTGAATCTTTCAAAGGGTACTGAGATTATCGGCGATGCGGCATTTGCTTACAGCAGCGCATTGTCAAAAGCTGAGTTGCCTGACGGTGTAAAGAGCATAGGCGATTTTGCATTCAATTACAGCGGTATTGAAGAGATTACGATTCCTGATACCGTTACGTCAATAGGTGATCTTGCGTTCAATCAATGCGACGATATCAGGAGCGTCACATATGGCGGTACGATCGGACAATGGTCACGTGTGCAGATCGGATCAAAAAACACTGACTTGACCGAAGCAGCTATAATTTATGTCGGCGAGGCATTGCGTGTTTTGGGTGATGCCAATTCGGACGGAATACTGAACCTCAAGGACGTAGTTGTGATCAGACGCACGCTTGCAGGAGGATACGGTGATGATATCAGCGACATTAACGCAGACGTTGATGCTGACGGCAAGGTAACACTTGCGGATTCGGTAATTCTGACACGTTATCTTGCAGGCGGTTGGGATGTAAAGCCGGTATAGTTTTTTAAGGGTTGTATCGCAGATAGACGCTGTCGGTACAACCCTTTCAGTAACAATGAAAAAATTTTAAAAATTTTTTAAAAAAGTATTGACAAATATAAAAGGGTACGTTATAATATACAAGCTTCAAGGGAAGCGGCACATATGGCGGCATAGCTCAGTTGGCTAGAGCATTCGGTTCATACCCGGAGTGTCGTTGGTTCAAATCCAACTGCCGCTACCAGATACGGCCCGGTGGTCAAGCGGTCAAGACACCGCCCTTTCACGGCGGTAACACGAGTTCGATTCTCGTCCGGGTCACCAGAGAAGAGCAGGCTCGTCCTGTTCTTCTTTTTTTATTTCACAGAAAGGAATGATCTGTTATGAAAAGCTTCTTGCGTTTTATCGGTATATTACTGTTGCCTGTTATGTTGTTTTCCTGCGGTCGTTCCGAAAATCCACCGCAGTCAGATGATATAATCGGCAAGGATATTCTGAATGCTGAAGAAATAGCGAATCACGATTGCGATAAGCACGGACACGTTTACAGTAAGGCAACCTGCCGCGAAAAAGCAACCTGTTACTATTGCGGTGATATAACAGGTGATTACGGTGATCACGACAGAACGAAGCCTACCTGTCAGAAAAAGAGTTTCTGTACCGTATGCGGCGAAGAGTTCGGCGGATATTATGATCATATTTATTCAAAGGCTACGTGTGCAGGCCCCGCAAGCTGTATTTTCTGCGGTCTGACAAGCGGCTCTGCACTCTCTCATAATTTCAAGGCGGCAACGTGTGTTTCGCCGTCAATGTGTACGGGATGTATGAAAAAACAAGGCTCGGCACTCGGTCATTCGTGGACAGGTGGTTCGTGTACACAGGGCAAGGTGTGTACGAGGTGTTCTTATACGGCAGAGCCTCCGGGACACAAGATGAGTGACACATCGTGTACAAAGGATTCTGTTTGTTCTGTATGCGGATATACGGTTAAGGCGACGGGACATAGTTTTGAGGACGGCAAGTGTACTGTCTGCGGTAAAACATCTGCACAGGCAGAGGATGAAAGTCGGCTTGAGGAGCAGACAAGAATTACCGAAGCACCTTCGACAGCTCCGATAGACAAGGAAGCACTTTGCGCCAATGTGAATTCTGCGTTGGATCTTATTACTCAGGCGCACGCTCTTTGTCAGTCGGCAATAGACGATATTTACGGTGAGGGCAATGCCGCGGCATTGCAGGCAGTTGAAAAGCTTCAAGCTGCATCTTCTGTATTGAACAATATTCTGGATCAATGCAATACCGATACAAGGCTGTCGTCATCAAAGGCTTTGGTTACGGCAGCAAAAAAGCCTCTTGAAGCGTATATCAATATTGCGCAATTTCATCCCGATTCCATATTAAAAACAGTTGTCGATATGCGCTCGGCATGTACTGAGGCAAAGACAGCGTGTGAAAAGCTGATTAAACATATTGAAACACTTTAATAAAGGAGAATAGCGATGGCTGATGTAACACTTAAACTTTACAAAGCATCACAGATCAATTTTGTCAACAATCTTGAAAACGGAACAAAAATCGAGCTTGGCAACAAATATTCATATAATGTCAGCTATGCTCCCAATCGTACCTGTAAGGGTGAGTTTACGCTTGAAGTTTTTGACAAAAAGGATCCCGAAAAATTCGGAATAAAGATAGTGATAGTCGGAATTTTTGAGTTTAAAGAGGGACTTGAAAAAGAAAAGGTGCACGTAATTACCTTTAAAGAGCTGTTCCCGTACGCACGTGCGCTTGTGACAACCGTTACCTCCAACGCAGGTATACCGCCGATTATCGTACCTCCGATTGATATCGAATCACAGAGCATTTACAGATTTGAAAAGAATGTTTGAGCAGGTTGATAAAATGTCGGAATACAGTATAATTGCCCATCGCGGAGCAAACCTTTATGCACCGCAGAACACTCTGCCGGCTTTTAGAAAGGCGTTAGAACTTCAGGCGGACGGTCTGGAGACGGATGTGCATCTGACAAAGGATGGCGAGGCGGTAATCTGTCACAACTACAGCATCAACGAGACTTCAAACGGTTTGGGCAAAATTGCCGACCGCACGCTGAAAGATTTGAAATCTCATGATTTCGGCAGATATTTTTCAAAAAAGTTCAAGGGAACAACATTGCCGTCGCTTGATGAATTTCTGGAATTGTGCAAAGCAGAATCATTGAAGATAATGAACATCGAGCTTAAACATCCCAGAACGAAAGGCTCGCTTATTGTTGAGAAGACTCTGGAAGCTGTCAGAAAACACGGGCTTATTGATAAGCTTCTTATTTCGAGCTTTGATGAGAAACTGTTGATGCGTGCAAAGGAAATAGACCCTGAGTGTAAAACTGCCTATCTGTATCCGGGACCCGATTCGGCAGTCAGATGCTTTTTTAAGCCGCCCTATGCGCTTGTTAAAAAGATAGGTGCCGATGCTGTTCATCCGAATGTGTTTTTTGTCAATAAAGCAATGGTTGACAAATTTCATTCGATGGGTGTTAAGGTCAACGTTTGGACAGTCAATACAGAAGAACAGATTGAAAAAATGGTCAGATGCGGTGTTGACGGATATATTACCGATTCACCCGCAGATACACGTGAGATAATCGAACGCCTTCTCAAAAGGAGGAAGAGCTTTAATGCGTCACTTTAAACGTTATTTGTGTGCTGTGTTGATCTGTGTTTTTCTGTTTATGAGCTGCGGTTGCACACCGCTCAGCGGGTCAACCGAGTTTCTTGACGAGCATCCGCCTGAAGAATTGCTGGCAACGTATAATGATTTTTACTATGAAGAACGTACTGCGGACTCCGGAACCGACGAGGCTGCGCTTGATGTCAATGGAGTTATAATCAGTAAAATGGGTACCCGTGCAGGCAGAGTCGATGTTCAGCTGGCAAACAGAAGTCACTTTCCGATAAAGCTGTACGGATATGCTTGGGTAACGGACGAAACGAAGGTTGAGGACAGCTTTAAGGCAATCTATTATAATGAGGATTCCAATGTTTCAAACGCATCGTATACCGTGACATATCAAAGCGGTCACGGAGGAATAGCTCCGTTCAGCTTTATGGATAAGGTAATTAATATTACACCGAATACTGTTGTGTTTATCTTTTTTTCATATCGCGGAACGGATTATGCCGCCGGTGTCAAATCAGACAGCTTTGTTTTCTGGCCGTTATCACAGACAAAAGCGGATTGATAGTTTATTAAGACTTGATTGTTTTACATTTATAGTAATCAATCAAGCCTTTTTTGTATAAAAACAGACACTTAAGTTTGTGAATGTTAACAAAAAATGAATTTTATTGGAGTTAACAAAAAAGTGTTGAAAAATTTTAAAAAGTTTTTTATAATTAATTTAGTATATTGTATATAGAATGTAGGTGACTTGGTGGAAGAACGAAATTACGTTTTGGCTAACGGCGAAAGCGTAGAGATTGTATTTAAATACAACGACAGAATTGTTGTTCTGTATCGTGGTATGCGTCTTGACAGACCTGCGGATATTATCGGCAGGCTGTTGTTTCCTGTTTCTTCCGTTAATACAGACTCTGCAGATGCTGATAAATTGGTTGAAGAATTTGTCAGTCAGAAAGAGCCTGACCATATGCGCCGCAAGGTAATACGTTCCGGCGATACCGTGTGTGTCAAGTTTATCGAAAACGGTCAGAAGGCGGTTTATACTCTGACTCAGGATGAAAAGGCAGTTACCGTACGTGGCGAATATCCCGTAGAGGGTGTTGTCAGTGAGAAATCTCCGATAGGTCGTGCCCTTATAGGTATGGGCACTAATGATATTGTTACGTTTTTCGATAATGATGATGTAATCGTTATTCAGGTCTTGTCCTTCTTTTTGAAAAAGACAGGTTTTTATCAGAAAATGAAGGAACAAAAGGTTGCCGAAAAAACTGTTGAGCAGATGAAAAAGAAACAGAAGCAGGCTGAAAAGACCAAGGCTGCAGCTGTAGTTGCACGTACCATAAAGACGGGAGATACCGTCTGTGTGGAGTTTCTTGATACAAAAGAAAAAAAGGCATTCAAGATTCTTCCGGCACGTGTAGAGGTAAAGGGTGAGTTTGCGGCAAAGCCATACCGACCTACATCATATGACAGCAAAACAATTACGGATGCAAATCCTGATGAGGATACAATCAGCGAAACTTCTCCGCTTGCCAAATCGCTTATCGGTAAAAAGCGCGGAGATATCACATCGTATAAAGTAGGTGCTTCCAAAACTGAGGTTAGAGTTATTGCTTTTTTTGACAATGACAAGTGGCTTGAAAACAGGAAAAATTCTGCTAAATAATGACATGAATCAGGGGATGTAAAAACGAAAGTTTTTACATCCCCGTATTTTTTTTAAAAGCGTTTTACGTATTCTGCAAGTGATGAAAGATCATCAACTACCATATCAGCACCTGCGTTTTTTAGTGTGTCGGCATCGAACGATGTCGTAACGGCGATACAGGTCATACCGGCACGCTTTGCGGCAATGACACCGGAAACCGCATCCTCAACAACAAGGCAAAGTGAAGGGGCAATGCCGGCTTTTTCTGCGGCCTTAAGAAAAATTTCGGGATCAGGCTTTTTGTTGACTACCTCAGAGGCGGTTACAAGTGAAGCGAGCTTAGAGGTATCAAGGTTCAGCCTTCTGATATTGCACATAACCTTAATTTCGTCAGCGGCAGATCCGACGGCGGCTTTGAATCCTGCATTCAGTACCGAATCAACGACGAAATCCGACCAAGGATAGACTTTGACTCGCTCGTTTGCGGTATCACAGTAAATCCTGTATGTACTGTCTTTCATCTCCGGGCAGAAAGGGACACCGTATTTCTCTGCTACTCCGCCGATAAACTTTACTTCACCCATACCTGTAAACTCTTTAAAATCGTCATAAGAAGCATTCACACAGTATCCTTCGCGAAGAGCATCCATTGCACAAAGAGTGATAGCGTCCTCAGAATCTATCAGAACGCCGTCCATATCAAAAATTACAAGACTGATCATGGTACAATCCTCGTTTATTTGTTAGCAGCGTTTTTTGCAGCCTGTCTGCGTTTACGCGATTTATAGGAAAGGAGCGCCTCAAGATTTTCGTCGGGAGTGACGACGGATCCGATGGTGTTGCAGTCACGTCCGTACATACCGTGGAAGTCGCTTCCGCCCGTCATAAGAAGACCGCACTTTTTTGCCTTTTGCTGAAGATAAGAAATATCGTCAGCATTTGCGGAAGGATGCCACACCTCGATACCGTCAAGACCTTGTTCAATAAGCTCATCAAGAAGATCGTAGCTGTTGTAAAGCGTCGGATGAGCAAGAACAGCTATACCGCCTGCATCATGGATAGCAGCTAAAATCTCGGTAGGATCGGGATATTTTGCATCATATACAATGTTGTTTTCGCTTTCTTTTGAAAAAAGCTCAACATAGAGATCACTGAAAATCTTGTCAGTAACGGCGCTTTCAAGCAGTGCGTGCATAATGTGCTGCTTGTAAACGCCGGTTGATCCGGATGCACATTTGATAATGAAATCGGGAGTAACGGGGAATCTGGATGCCGCTTTAAGTATCATGTACTGGCTTGCCTTTTTGCTCTGTAACAGATTTCTGCGACAAAGACCTTCGAGTCTGTCGGGACTGTCAGGCAGATAACAGATGATATGAGCCTTCTGATTTCTTTTGGAATCTGTTGCCGAAAGCTCAACACCGGGAAGTACGTTAATATCAAACTGATCGCCGATACGCTTGCCGCGGACATTAGCGGCGAGACAGTCGTGATCCGTAATAGCTATAGTTTTAATTCCTTGCTTTTTGGCCAAAACGACCAAGCTGTCAATGCTCATAGAACCGTCTGAAAGACGGGTATGACAATGAAGATCTGCGCCCAAGAAAATGCCTCCAAACCAAACAAAAAATAAAAAACGTTAACTATAATTTTACTACAAATAAAAGAAAAATGCAAGTGAAAAAACAGGAATAAATGAGAAAATTTTACACATTTATGATATTATGTCGATTTTATCTAAAATAGAATTAAGTGCATCATTCGCACTCTGATGAGCTGCAACTGTCGAGAGTACAATGATTATTGCTGTTACGGGATTTTGCGACAAGTATTCTGTCATTGTTTCAAATGTTTTTGTGACGTGATTATCTTTACGTACCGTAAAAAACAGAAGAAAAACGGTATTTATAAAAACGGGTCCCGGTAAGTTTTTTACAAACGGGAGTAAAACGACTGATATAACAGAAAAAACAAGCGGTAAAAAGTACAGAAATTTTACTGATGTACTCTTTTGAGAATATGCTGCTTTTATCCAGAGTACGCCGAAGAACGTGATTATCGGTAAATAGGATAGTAAGTATAGCAGATCTTTTGTATCAAAGAACATATAATCATTCGACAACAGCAAAAATTTTAGATTCTGAAACGTGAAGTTTCGGCTGTGATATATAATCAGCCTCAGAGCAACGGCAATTACACTTATTATCGGGTAAATATAGGTGATCTTTTGTCTTTTTTTACAGTTACATATCATTAAAAGAAGAAGGATCAGGCTTAACGAAGGCGTGTGAATGGCGGAAACGAATATTGTGATGACGGAAATGAAAATGAATTTATTTGCAAAAATGCATATTAAAGATATTATAAACAGCAAGGTGGAGATGCTTCTCATTATATCTCCGTCGGCGAAGACATAACCGTACATCGGGATATCACAGTACAACAGTACAAAAAAAACAGTACGTATACGGTTGTTTAATCCTGTCATCACATAGCGTGTCGATAAAAAGTAAAGCGTGCAAAAGCAAAAACCGAGTATGATGCGCACAACAGTAACGTAAACAGCTGTGCCGTCAAAGCGGAAAAGAGACGAAAAAACAAAAAAGAAAAGAACGGTAACAGCGCAGGAAACCGTCTCGCGGTCAAAGCGTAAATCCTTTAAAAAACTTTTTATGCTCACTTTCGGAACTCCTTATAAAAGATTACTTTATTCTATCATATTTTTTGTTTTTTGAACAGATATTTTGAAAAAATATGAAATAATTACTTTTTCTTTTTCATTATATATGGTATAATCTGAACAGAAAACCGAAAGGCGGTAGTTTTCAGGTGAAGAAAAAGATAGTTGTCGGAATGAGCGGGGGAGTGGACAGCTCAGCGGCGGCATTGATGCTGAAAGAAAGAGGATATGACGTAATCGGTGTTACGCTTCGGCTTACCGATTCCGATGTATCGGGAACGATAGATGATGCACGCAGGGTAGCGCAGACAATAGGGATAGATCACGAGGTAGTCGATCTTCGTGAGGTTTTTGAGCGTGAGGTCATAGAGTATTTCACAAAGGAGTATCTGAGCGGTGCGACACCTAATCCGTGTGTCATATGCAACCAAAAGATAAAGTTCGGTGCAATGCTTGATATTGCGCACGGTATGGGTGCCGAAAAAATCGCAACGGGTCACTACGTCAGAACCGTTGACACGGGTGACAGGATTCTTTTGTGCAGATCAGAATCCTTAAAGGATCAGAGCTACTTTCTGTCATATCTTTCGCAGGAACAGCTAAGAAGTGCCGTCTTTCCGCTTTGTGATATGCAAAAGGATGAAATAAGAGAAAAAGCAAGACAGGCGGGACTTTCGGTTGCCGACAAAAAGGACAGTCAGGAGATATGCTTTATTCCTGATGACGATTATGTATCGTTTCTTTGTAACAGAACGGGACAAATTCCGATAAGCGGTGACTTTGTCGATACAATGGGAAATGTCATCGGCAGACACAGCGGAGTCCTGCGATATACGGTAGGTCAGCGAAAGGGTCTCGGAGCATTCGGCAAACCGATGTTTGTAACGGCTATAGATCCCGTCAATAACAGGGTAATCCTTGGCGAAAATGGTGAACAGTACTCACAGGGAATGGTGGCAGAAAACCTTAACTGGATCATATCGGACAAACCGGAAGACGAGTTCAGATCTCTTGTCAAGGTTCGTTTCCGTGCAGCTCCGTCACCTGCAACCGTTAAAGTTTCCGACGGAACGGCGACAGTTATATTTGACGAGCCTGAGCGTTCGGTCACACCGGGACAGACGGCTGTTTTCCTTGATGATAAATATGTCCTTGGGGCAGGAAGAATAAAAACACAGTTAAAGAAAGACTAACTATTAAAAGTCAAGCCCCAAAATAGAAAAAAACAAAAAATATCCGTCGCCCTTGACAAACAGAAATTAAATGCATTTCTAAATCAACGAAGGTGAAGGATGACAAAGCAAAAAGACGTAACCACCTTCA
>JAFQIG010000015.1 GCA_017397655.1 Clostridia bacterium
AACGCAGTTTTGAAAGAGAAGATTTTTGTCACAACAAGGCAAAAATCAGCGGAAATACGAGGCTATTTCAATGATTTTTAACGCAGTTGTGGCGAAAAGATTCCTTTCAAAACCATATTAATTGCCTTATCAAAAAGTATAGCAACTTTAAAAAATTTTTTCAATATAATCCTGATATTTTGTGCTTGTGATTTTGTCGATAAAATTTTTTCAAAAAAGTATTGACAAATCCATTTTTGGTGCTATAATAAATAAGTAACTTGTGTTACGCAATATCGCGGAGTGGAGCAGTTGGTAGCTCGACGGGCTCATAACCCGTAGGTCATTGGTTCGAATCCTTTCTCCGCAACCAAAAGCCTTCTCGGACGAAGTTCGGGGAGGTTTTACTTTTTCTCTTTCCGCTAAATCTGTATTACATCAGGAGGTGTTATTGTTGACAACCGTTCTTCTTGTCGTTATATATATCGCTTTTATAGGTCTCGGCGTTCCCGATTCGCTCATCGGCTCTGCGTGGCCTGCCATACATTCTGACCTTCGGATTCCGATTGAATCTGTCAGTATTATCACATTTCTCATTTCCGGTTGTACGGTTCTGTCAAGTATGTTCAGCGCAAAAATACTCAACAAGGTCGGTACAGCTAAGGTTACGGCTTTCAGCACGGCTATGACTGCGGCGGCGCTGCTCGGTTACTCGTTCGCTCCGTCATTCATTTTTATGATTCCGCTTGCCGTTATACTCGGTCTCGGTGCAGGTGCCATAGATTCGGGACTTAACAATTATGTTGCGCTTCACTGTAGGGCAAGTCATATGAATTTTCTTCATTGCTTCTACGGTGTGGGAGTGTCGCTCAGTCCTTACCTTATGTCCCACGCCCTGGGAAACACAAGCTGGCGCGTCGGTTACCGCTATGCTTTTTATGTTCAACTCGGAATTACCGTTCTGTTGATCGCTTCTCTGCCATTATGGAAAAAGAGCTCCTCCGCCGAAGATGCAGAAGAAGAAAAAGGCGTTAACCTCCCTCTTTCCCGTATGATAAAGAATAAGGAGATTCGATTGGTATGGTGCATTATGCTTGTTACCAACGCAATTGAATATGCTTGCGGTGTCTGGGGAAGCACGTATCTTGTCGAAGTTAAAGGATTCGAGACACGGTACGGCGCACTTGCGCTGACAATTTATTATATCGGTATGTCGGCAGGACGTTTTATATCGGGCTTGCTGTCGGACAGAATCAGTACATGGAAGCGCATTTTTATAGGTACACTCATTCTCGCTCCCGCAATCGTGATTATGCTTCTCCCCTTGCACGGTGCCGTTTCGGTCGTCGGGTTGTTCCTGACAGGCCTTGGGAACGGTTCTGTTTATCCGAATATGATTCACCTGACTCCGCACAATTTCGGCAAAGAAGTTTCGCAGTCGGTTATGGGTTCACAGATTGCATTTGCATACATCGGCGTAATGTTGGCTCCGCCTGCCGTGAGCCTTGTAAGCCGTCTTTTCGGAATAAAGGTTTACCCCGTTCTGCTTGCCGTACTCTACATCGCAATGGTTGTTGCTCTGAAGTGTTTTACGGACAGATTGAAAAAGCAAGGAAAATTCAACCGTAATGTCTGAGGTTTTGTATGAATAATAACAGATTTGATTACAATTTATTCTTGTCTCCCGATGTTTCGTGTGCACCGGTTTATATCTGGGTGTGGAACGATGTGTGTACTCGTGAGATTATAGACAGTCAGCTTTCCGAAATGCAAAGACTCGGCATACGCGCTTTCTATATCCTTCCCGAACCAAAAGATTTTCGTCCTGACAGTATGCCTACTCACCTGTCGCCCGACTATCTTTCCGAAGAGTTCTTTGAGCTGTGCGCATATGCTGTTGACAAAGGCGCTTCGCTTACAATGAACTGCTGGATTTACGATGAGGGTGGCTGGCCGTCAGGCAGTGCGTGCGGAAATGTCGTTAAGGATCATCCCGAATTTGCCTGTGAAATCGACGATTGTTATCCCGATCTTCTTAATAAAGATGCAACAGAATATTTTATCGAAATCACACACAAAAAATATAAATCAGCTACGGGTAATTTCACTGCCGTCTTTACAGATGAGCCGAAGGCTCCTTTGAACCCGATGAACAAGTCTTTGACCGATAAATATGAAGAAGTGTACGGTGAATCGGTTCTGCCGTATCTTCCTCTTATCGAAAACAAAGAAGAACCGAATGAGCAAAATGTTCATATTCTGCACCGTTGGTATGATCTGTGCAGTCATATGTTCTGCAACAATTATCTGCTCCCTTGCAAAAAGTGGGCAAATGATAACGGCATCGCTTTTACAGGACATCTTGATAAAGATCACAGTCCTCTCGGCTGTATGAACGGCGGCGGAAACTTTAACCTGATGCGCGCTCTGCGGTGCTTCGATATTCCCGGTATTGATGTTATATGGCGTCAAATTTATCCCGAAAAAAGAACCGAAAATTCTTATGATATGAACGCTTATAACGGCTTTTATCCGAGATATGCCTCATCAGCCGCCGCACAGAACGGCTCAAAGTATGCTTTAAGCGAAATATTCGGCGTGGCAGGTCCCGGACTTACCTACGATATAATGAGATATACCGTAGGATATCAGGCCGTACGCGGAATAAATATTTTTAATCCGTTCAATTTTCCGCTCGGACGCAAAGGTAACCTTCTTGCGCAGGAGCTTCCGATTTTCACCGAAAGTCAGCCGTATTACCGATATCTGAATCAGTTCAACCGATATACGGAACGCCTTTGTTATATTTGTTCTGTCGGTGAGCGCATTTGCGATACCGCTCTTTATTATCCTGTTTCAGATTTTCAGGGAAAGCTCAACGCCGAATCCGTCTGTGAAGAATTTGATACTCTCGGCAGAAAGCTCGAAGAGATGACGGTTGATTTTGATATCGTTGACGATGATGTAATAAGTACCGCAAAAATCACACCTGAAGGCTGTATGCGTATCGGCTCAGGCGTATACAGACATATAATTATTCCGAAAGGCGCCTTTCTCCCCGATGCGACAAGAAAAGCATTGGAGCATTTCACAGATTACGGCGGCAAAGTTTCGTCAGAGCCGACAAATGCACAGCCTGTTGTATATTCCTGCGGCGCAGGCCTTCGTGCAATGCACAGAAAAAGCGAAAATGCAGAGATTTATGTTTTCTTTAACGAGACAGAAGAAAACGGAAAATACAAGATTCAACTGCCGTCAGACAGCGGTTATATGCTTGATCTGATGAACGGTACTTTACTGAATCTGCAGCCTGAGGACGGTGTTCTGAGCCTCTGTCTTGCCTTAGGCGAAACGGCAGTTATTCTGCTGACAGACGAAGAATATTGTGCCGAGTATAAAAAAGAATTCAAACACAGCTTCTGTATCAATAATGAGTTTTTGTTCAGAAAAGAAACCGAGCTTGTTTGTGACGAAAACGGATTCGGTAATACTGATCATTCCGAAAAGGCGGCTTCATGTGTTCTCGGTGATTGGTCACGTATGATCGGAAGACCTTATTCAGGCAGCTGTATTTATGAAACGACATTCACTCTGCCCGACGAAATGATCGGCAAAGAAGGTAAAATCGACCTCGGTGATGTACATTTTGCAGCTTCGGTATGCCTCAACGGAAGTCACATCGGGTCATCACTGATGCCGCCGTACAGCCTGAAAATTCCCGCTGATATCCTGAAGAAGGAGAACGATCTCAAAATAACCGTAGTAAACACTTCTGCCGATTGGTATGTCAGCACCGATTATTTTGATAAGTGGAATACTGCAGAGCTTTCTCCGTACTTTGAGGGAGAGCTGAATTTTGCAAAAGACAGCACATCGGGCGGATTGTACGGACCTGTTGCGATATACACTGAATAATCGGAGAAAAATATGAAAAGAATTACTGAAATCACGGATTTCCTCTCACCTGAGCTTGATGTATACGCAAGACTCAGCGAGGTTCAGCTGCTGAACAGAGAGTTTCCCGAAAAAGGACTGTTTATAGCAGAAAGCCCTAAGGTTATCGAACGCGCGCTCGATGCAGGATATGAGCCAGTCTCCTTACTTATGGAAAAGAGTCACATAGAGGGCGAAGGCAGTCGTATCATTGAACGAACGGCAGACACGCCTGTCTTTTATGCGGAGTTTGATATTCTGACACAGGTGACAGGCTTCAAGCTTACAAGAGGTATGCTGTGTGCAATGAAGCGAAAGCCACTTCGCACCGTAGAAGAAATATGTGAGAATAAAAGCAGAATTGCCGTTCTTGACAAGGTCATGAATCCGACAAACGTTGGTGCCGTAATACGCTCGGCGGCGGCTCTCGGAATGGATGCCGTCATCCTCACTCCCGGTTGCTCTGATCCGTTGTACAGACGTGCCGCAAGAGTCAGTATGGGTACTGTATTTCAGATTGATTGGACATTCTCTTCTGATGACAGCCTCACTACCGTTAAGAATCTCGGCTTTAAGACAGTAGCTATGGCTCTTAAGGACAATTCTCTGTCAATAGATGATCCGAGGCTTAAGAGTGAAAGAAGGCTTGCGGTCGTTATGGGTACGGAGGGTGACGGTCTTTCGGATAAGACCATATCCGATTGTGATTTCACGGTAAAAATACCGATGTATCACGGTGTTGATTCGCTCAACGTTGCCGCCGCATCTGCCGTGGCATTTTATCAGCTCGGCAAAAAATAATTAAATATAAAGCTGTGATTACAAAAAAGAGGACAGAAAATGATTTTACATTTTCTGTCCTCTTCCTGTCGGTAGGTAATGTACTCAATTAAATCTCATAACTGTCAGAAGTTATAGTTCGGTTTTACCTTTTCACCTGTTTTTGCCGATTCTACAATGGCAAGGCAGACCGCAACGGTCTTTGCGCCTTCTTCGGCATTGGTCATAACTTCTTTATCGTTCAGAATTGCATCGGCAAAAACATCAAACTCTTTTACCGCATTATGATTGTTGACGTCAATGTTGATTATCTCGGGTTCTTTTGTAACCTGATTTTCATCAACGGTAAAGAGCGTCATTGTCGGTGATGTGTTGTCACAAATAATTGTACCCTTTGTGCCGTAAATGACCGTGCGCATTGTATAATCGCGCTTGCATCCCGTGGAAACAAACACCTTGCCTGCAAGATTATCATCAAACTTCATAATGGCGATGGTTGCATCATCATATGTCACGTGCGGAAGAAGCTTATGCGTGCCGTAGGCAACTACCTCCTCGGGGTCTCCTGCAAGCCATCTCAACAGATCAACCGCATGACAGCCGCCTCCGATTACACCGTGACGGTTGGGATCGCAACGCCACGGCTCCTGTATCAGCATATAATCGTGTGCATATTCAGATTCGACAAAGTACAGCTCGCCGATTGTGCCTGATTCGATAAGCTCCTTTGCCTTTTCAAATGCAGGAGTAAAGCGGCAGATCTGACCTACCATAAATTTTGCATCGGATTCGTTTGCAACTTTTACGATTTCTTCGATATCCTCTCTTGTCAGGGCAAGCGGCTTTTCGCAAAGAACGTGCTTTCCTGCACGCAGAAGATCACACGAAACCTGTTTGTGCAGCTGGTCGGGAATAGCGACGGTTACAACGTCAATATCAGGATTATTGACGATATCCATATAGTCGGTTACCCACTTTTCTTCGGGAATATTATATCTTTCACCTGCAAAGCGCAGATTCTCTTCGTTACTGTCACAGATAAGGGCAATCTCTGCATCCTTACACCCCAATGCACCCTCGACATGGGACATACCGAATTTCATACCAATATTTGCAACCTGTAATTTTCTTTTCATAAAAGAGCACCTTTCAATTATTCTTCAATCTTTCTTCTTTTTAAAATCAGTATATAAACAGCAGGCAAACACATAAGCGTTATACCTCCTGCCGTAAAAACAGTTGTACCGATACCGCCTGTTTCAGGCAACAGTGAGCCTGTCCTGTTCTCTACCAAAATAATATTTTCTTCATTGTGGCTTGATTCGTTTACGGTAATCTCAAACGGTTCGTCAGACGCGTTATATCCGTCGGGAGCCTTTGTTTCTATCATATAGTAATTACCGTATGCAAGACCGTAAACGCAAACCCTTCCGTCATCGCCCGAAACAGCAAAGTCAACCTTTTCGCCCGTGAGAAGCGGATTGTCAAAGAAGGATACCTTTACAACAAGACCGGGAACTTTGTCAAGGACAATCAGATCGTCTCCTCCTGCCCCGACTTCCTCCTGAGTTGCGGCACGGTAAACCTCAAACACAGCTCCCGAAAGAGTCCTTGTATTATCACGCGAATCAACCTTCAGAAGATTTGCTCCGCCCGTGTAAA
Organism: Clostridia bacterium; assembly: GCA_017397655.1. Lineage (GTDB taxonomy): Bacteria > Bacillota > Clostridia > Oscillospirales > Acutalibacteraceae > UBA1425. The sequence goes on from JAFQIG010000015.1 coordinate 6,355, forward strand.
CAACGGGAATGTCGGATTTTTGAGAAAATTCAAAGTTGACGGAGTTTGTATATTCAATCTCCGCACGGTTGGGAATTTCAGTTGCAATTTCTGCATTAGCGTTAATCAGCGCATCAAAATATACACGCAGAATATAGCTGTTAAAGACATTGTCACCGATTATATCCGAAACCTTTGTCATACCGCTCGGAGTGAGTGCCACCGAAAAAGAATCAGAGGGCTTGCCGTCCGACAGAGAATCCACATCGCTGACAGTCAGCGTATAATCAACACCCGACTCAAGTGTTACAAAAGGCTCGTCAATGCCGTTTTCAAGAACAACAGAAACATTACCGACATAGTCAAGTCGGTTATCAAGAGTATCGGAAATCACATACGACTTTCCGCCTGCGATATCATCGGGTACGGTCGTGCTGATAATCCACGTATGCGGATCGTATGCATTGACGGACGCTTCATCGTTACCGACGGATATAACATCCTTTTCGATGTGTACACCGCCTCTGACATCGTTTTTAGGTTTGATTGTTATTTCATAAACGGTTTCACCCGTATCGGGATCCTCTGACGGTACAAACAGATAGAACGGGTCAATCGGAGCTACGATACTCGGATGTCGGTGTTCTGTAACAAGATATACTCCGTCGGGCAATGCGTGATGCAGAAAATTCATCGAAGCTTCTCCGTTTTCATCGGTCGTCAGCGTATAATCCGCAAGCGAGGGACAGACATATTCCGTGGCGTCGGGAAGCGTAACTGCACCCGTGCGGTATTCTTCCATAGTAGCTACAGGAAAAATATCGAAAGAAATGTTGCTGAGAGGTCTGCTCTCATAAGAATCGTTACCGACGGCAAAGCTTGCAGATTTATAGATGTTCAGAATACGATCCTCAGCGGCTCGCACCTGCGCATAAACGGGAAGCTGACTGTCGTTGTAGCCTACCATAGTCTGCGAAGACCCTCTGGCACCCTCGGCGTCAAAAAGAAAGTAGCCCCTTGCCGTCTGATATCCCGAAATAGAGAGCATTACATCCTCGGATATAAGGTTTGACGGAACATTGCGAAGAGTCAGCGTAACAGTCTGTTCACCGTCGGAAAGGCTATGAGTTGCAATATATGTATCATCAATATCAGCTTTCAGCGTCAGAGTGTCACCCTCAGAAAGATCGACATCAACCGTCACCGTTACGGCTATATCATATGTACCGTCGGTGTTTTCTGAAAAAACAGGGTCATTGAGATCAGTAAAAGATGTGGGAGAAACTGATTTTTCCGTGGGAGCTACGGGAGCCAGAGAAAGAAGATAGTTATATGCAGTGGCAATCGTAGAGTTGATAAGAGCATTGTTCTTGTATCTCAATTCGCTGTAGGAACAAAGAGAACCGTATTTTGTGTTCGTGGGATTAAAGACATATCGGCAAAACTTCGGGAATGACAGCTCCTGTCCGTGGACAACCTGCCAAATTGCTGCCTGAGTTGCCGCTATCGCTTCACCTGTAGTGAGACCCTCCGCACCTGATGCCGCCGCTAATGCGGCTGTTTTTTCGCTGACTCTTTGTGCGTGGGCGTCGTCAGACTCACCGTCTACGGGAATTATGTAAAATCCCTCCTGAAGTATTGCACGAACCATTCCCGCCGAATTTGCAGAAAAAGAAGAATCCTCCAGATTCATACGGCGATAATCGGCACCCTGTACCGCAGTAACATTGATATCACCGCAGTATGTCGGGAAGCGCTCTCCCGTAACGGAATTGTACATAGTGTAGACAAAAGCCTGAATCGGTACGCCGTTACCTCCGTACTGATTGTTGAAATCGTAACCGATCATACACGGACTCTGATACAGATACAGAGGCTCACCGTTACCGTCTCGGTTGAGAACATATGTATTACTCTCCGTTATATCGGCATCAGCCGAAAAAGCCGTTACCGCAACAGATATCATAAACGCTACAGAAAGTATAACAGAAATTATCCTCTTGTAAGGTGAAAAAAATCTCATAATTTTTGTCCCTTTCTTATATATACGGTTATTATACTATATAAACGAGTAGCCTTAATTACAATAAAGGAATAAAGCAGTAATATTTGCTTTGATTTTGTTCATTTATGGATTATTTTGAAATTTCAGGTCAAATATTAAGCAGAATTTTCCGTCCTCGACAGATAACCAGAGGGAAACAACAGAACACTTCCGAACACCAAAAAAATGTTCAGAAAGACTAATTAAATATAAAAAACACGCTCGTTGTCAGAATCAATCTATGCAACTCGTTCCCTTGGCGAGTTTTATTCATCCTTAAACTTGAGATCAAACAGAATCACGAAGCGCTTGTTTTTGTACTTTTCTGTTTCATAAGAAGTTTTGATGTTTCCGTCGTACTTAGCAATAGCCTTTTGCATACTTGACATACCGAGTCCGTGAAGCCAGTTGTCATTCTTTGTCGTTCTGACAATACCGTTTTCGATCTTTTCGATATGGTTGGTAGGATTTTTTATCTTGACCCACACACGATTATCAACTATGTTTGACGAAATTGAAGTAAAAGCGTCGGTGCTCAACTTTACACAAGCTTCATATGCGTTATTGAGCGCATTATCAAAAATATTACAGATATCAAGATTGTCGATTCCCTTATCCGGAAAGACTCCCTTGAATGTCAGCGCTATTCCCTTTTCGTCAAACTTCAGCTTTTTGGATGAAAGAATACCGTCAAGCAAAGAGTTGCCGGTTATAAAAGGCATACGCGTATCATCCAGACGAACATCCAACGAATAGATATAAGAAAGTGCATCCGGAATATTATCGGTATTTATAAGCCTTGCCAACATACTTAAATTACCCTTGAAATCGTGTCGTATCTTGCGAAGCTCAAGCTGCTTTTTTTCAAGTTCCACATAATGTTCAAGCTGTCTGGAAAGCTCCTGTCTTGCGTGCTCTTCCGAGTATTTTGCATCAAGATAGCTGTGTAACGCATAAATGATAAGGATAACAAGCGCTGAGATTGTCATTATCAGAAAGATTGTTTCAAGAAGCAGCTTTACCGTTTCATTATTATTATTATTGAACAAAACGGAGTCTATGGGCGCATCATCCGTAACGGCAGCAGCGTTGATCGTTTCATTATTATTGAACAAAACGGAATTTTCGGGAAGAAGATACGCTATGCATGCGCATACGGCAGATATGCAAAAAAACACAAGTCTGAAATAGAGCTTTTTTCCGAGCTTTGCAACACGGAGGGGTTCCTGTGTTTTTTTGAATCTGCTTAAAAAAGAAATCAGACATATAAGCATCAGCACAAGGCTGACCACAGCATATACCTGGACATCAAATTCGATATCAAAGAAATAGTCGCTGTCGCTTAATAATTCCGAAAAAGAACGGAGTAACTTAAATTGCTCACAGATTTCCTTATACGGAAGTTCAATAACCAACAGAATAAATCTTGCGATTAATCCGAAAGAAGCCGACGCATAGATGCTCTCGGTAGGCATTTTTTTCTCAGATTTTTCAAAATAAAAGCAGGTGCATATCATCGGGACCAAAAGAAAGATAAATCCGCCTGCAATACTCGGCCAGATGGCATCGGGATCGGGCAACTCTGACAGCCCCAGCATCGCAAATCCTGCTGCTGCGGATAATGCGACGGTTATACTGAGTGCAGAAGCCCTGAGCCTTATATTGCCGTTAAACACGGTAGAAGCCGCAAAAACGCTGCCTGCAGTGCTGAAAACAACTCCGAGAACCGAAAGCAATACGAGATAATTCATCATCATTCTCATTAAAAAATCACCCTGTTCATAAAATCTGTATACGCATCACGGAAAGTATCATTACGACTGAGCCTCGCCTTGCTTCCGTCATTCATGTTTATCGTCTTGCTGTCAAACGATTTGATATACTTCATATTAACAATATAGGATCGATCTGTACGGACAAAAAGTTCCGGTGACAGATGATCCTTTTCCAAATCAGATATAAGATACGGATACGTCTCCACGTGATCCGTAAAATAGATTATACTGTTTTTACCCGATGCTTCGATAAGAACAATGTCCTTCGGGTAAATCGTTTCATATGACTTATTACGTTTTAAGACTATCCTTTTTAATGACTTATCCGAGGCTTTATAAAACTTTTCAACAAACTCGTGAACCTCGCTGAGAACAAGCGGCTTTGATATAAAATAATCGGGACTTACCGTATTGATAAAAAGAGTTGCATAGCCGTGATACTTTGTATAAAAAGCAACGGTAACGGAATAATCATACATTTCCTTGAGCTTGAGACATATATCAATACCTGTTTCGTCGGTAAGGGAATAATCAAGACAATACAGATCGAATTTGCCCTCTTTGAACATCTCCTTCGATGACTCGAACGTGCAAACCTCGATATCATAATTCTTTTCAACAGCATAATCGTCAATAGCTTTTTTTAAAACTTCGCTTTCATATCTTTCATCGTCACAAATTGCAATTCTCACCCGGAAATACACCTCACAATCCTTTTCTTTAACAAAATTATATAATATAATTATTATTTTTTCAATACCGAAAAAGGTGTTTTTATTCCGTTTTTATGCCTTTTCATTCCGAAATTATGTAAAATGAATACAAAAAGCAGCCAACAAGTTGACTGCTTTTATACAATATAATCAAATTAATCGGGAATTTCTGCAGGAAGAGTCGTTGTCTGTGTCGGTGCCTCCGTCGGTTTGGTTGAAGGCTCCGTAGGTGCGGTTGACGGTGCGGTAGTTGTTACCGTCTCTGTGGGAGCGGGCTCTGTACCGGCAGGCTCTGTACCGGCAGGCTCAGACTCCTGAGGAGCTGTCGTCGGCTTGGTAGTCGGTGCAGGAGGATTACAACGCTGGCATACACCGTTGCTGTCATAGTTATGACCGAGAGCCGAACCCTCCGTATAGCCGCAGTTACGGCAGGTCGAGGGCTTGTCACAAGTGGCAGCAGCCATATTATGCTTGTTGGGTGTTCCCTGAATCATACCGCAGATTGTGCAGGTACGTGCAGTCTTACAATCGGGCTCTTTCCAGTTATGGTTGCAGTTGGGGTTACCCGTACCGCCGCCGCAACGCGAACACATATTGCGTCCGTTAATAAACTTGACATCGTGTCCGAGAGCAGAACCCTTGGTTGCGCCGCAGTACTTACACTTCTGAGGAGAAGTACAGGTTGCGGCATTATAAACGTGCGCACCTGTTGCAGTACCTTCGGTTACACCGCAAACAGTACATCTTTTCGGTGAACGGCAGGTTGCCGCAGCAAAAAGATGTCCGCTGAGCTCACAGTTATGCTCAGTCGTAACCTCGGATGTGCTTTCAAGCTCTGTTGTTGTTTCCGTAATAAGTTCTGTTGTGGTTTCAGTTGAGGAGAGTTCGGTAGTTGTTTCCTCGTCACCGCCGCCGAAGCCACAGGCTGCACACGAGAAAACGAGCGCAATTGCCATAACGGCAGCCAACCATTTCTTTACCATTTCAAATAACCTCCGTATGTTTTATCTTTCGACAAATAAGTTAACATTTATTTATAATTTAGTCAAGCGAATTAATACAATTTTAATACTTTTCCGAAATTCACATCGATTTCTTTCTGAAATTCCTGCGGAAACGGAGCTGTAAAAGTCATTTTAAGACCGCTTACGGGATGCGTCAGGTTAACGGTGTAACAATGAAGCATATGTCTGCCGCAGTCAGTCACGGTGCCATAGAGCGAATCACCCGTCAGCGGTGCTCCGATATGAGCCATATGCACACGGATCTGGTGTGTTCTTCCCGTTTCAAGCCGAAGACGCAAAAGAGATTTTCCGTTGCCCGTTGCCAGAACCTCATAATGAGTAACCGCCCTCTCGCCCGACTCATCACAAGCACGGAGTGTCTTATCGGGATCTGGACGTATAATCGGAACATCGACAGTTCCCGACTCCGTCAGCTCTGCGTCAGCTATAGCTATGTACGTTTTTTCAACACAGTCGGTCAGCCTTGATGCGCTGTAAGTGTTGAGTGCACAAACAACAACACCCGATGTACCCTTATCAAGTCTGCCCACGGCACGGAATGCACCGTTCATCCCCTTTGATTTAAGGTAATGCACAACACCGTTGGCAAGTGTGTCCTCACGGTGACCGTGCGACGGATGAACCGCAGTATAGCCCGATTTGTTAAGAACAAGAATATCCTCATCCTCATAAATTACGGAAAGTTCCATCGGTGTGGGAATAATCTCACACCCGATATCAGGCAGAACAACTCTGATAACATCGCCGCCGTTCACACGGTCAATACTTCTTACAACAGCGCCGTCACGCGTTACCGACCCTTCCGTATGGCGAAGCGTCGCATAAAGTGAATATGACATATTGACTCCGCCACGCATAAATACAGAGAGCTTTTTTCCGTCATATGCATCGGGTACGGTAAAGTACAGTATCCTCGGCAATGCTTATCCCTTTACCCTTTCAATGATTCCTGCAAAGACATCCGATACAACCTGTGTTGTGTTGATACCGAGCGAGTTCGTCTCGTGGTAGTGGCCGTTGCCGAATCTGTCCTTGCCGTTGCTCATATAGGGAGCTTCCTCGTTGAGAACAAAGTCGTTAAGAGGAATCATATAGCCTGTCATATCGTTGCTTACGCCGAAAACAACAAGATTTTCGTTGCCTGCCACCTCGACAAGCGGCTTTGCGTTAACTTCGGGACCCATTCCCGTTGCCGATTCCTCTGCCGAAGAATAGTTTCCGAAAACAAATTCGGGAGCAGCCTCTCCCGGAAGAAGAAGGATTTCAAGCGAGCCTATGCGAATGTATGTCATCTCTGTCTTGAGTGCAACACCAAGCGAGCTGTCCGCACAATGTGCTCTGTCATAGTTGACGGTTTTTATAATTCCCATAAGTGCCAGAACACCGTTTTCTATCGGAGCATAATACGGCTGACGAAGAACGGTTATGTCGGCACTCAGCGCAACATCGTTATCAATTGAAAGTGCAGCCTCGGCAAGCTTTTCGCCTTCGATCCTTGCACGTTCATAATTATCTTCGCTGTACATTCCGGGGTCAACGGCTGCTATTGCACCGATTCCGAAAAGCACATTCGTCTTTTTTGTTTCGTTAATCTTTGCACGAAGATATCCCGGATATTCTGCGCTGACAAGACGGTTTGAACCGCCCATTGTGTTAGGATGAGCGCCGAAGTTGATGATCCATGTCTCTTCGCTTCCGTCATCGGGAGTGAATCTGATTCTCGTCATAACATCCCTTGCATAAAGCGGCTGACGGCGACGGTATACCGCATCCTCAATGTGCTTTGTGCCGACTGACAGAGTGCCCTCTTTGCGGTTTTCGTATGCTTCTTCACAACATTTTACAATATTGTTAAAGAGAATTTCCATATATTCGGGATCCTTGCCGTTGCTCGGAATGGGACCTACAAGCGCCTTTCCCCAATAACCGAGAGTGTCAATACCTGCATGGTTGTGAGTACAGCAGATATTTATCGACTTGCATCCGGTTTTCCTTGAAAAATCGGAGAGTCTGTTTCTGATCTCATTGATCTCCATTCCTGCAAGACCTACGATATCAGCACCGATTATGACGATACCGCCGTTGTCCTTACAATCAAGCCAGACCGCGCTGACTGTCAGAGGATCAAGAACACCCTCGACAGTCTTGCCTGTCTTATGTCCTGCAAGGATATATTCCTTTGCCTTTATATCAACAGGCATGGTAATCTTTGACGAAAAGCCGCAACGGAACTTATCATCAACCTTATTTTTCATTACTGTCGGCTGAACAGGCTCAAAAGGCTTGCTCGGTCCGTTCTTCTTTAAAAGCTTTTTACCCTCGTGTCTTGCAAGAGCGTTGACCGCCTTTGTTGCAATTGCATCAAAATTCATTACTGTTCTCCTCCTTCACTTTTGTCAGTATTATCTTCCTGTCTGATCTTCGGTGTCAGATCAATGTTGATTATTGATTCTTCAGCTGAAGCTGTGCTTCTCGCTTCCTGCTGACGTACACGGATCTCTTCCGCACGTTTTTTCTTCTTTTTGATCATTATAACATTATATACAATTATAGCAATAACGACTGCTGCAAGTGAGATCCAGATGAACATACAGATTCCGAACGGATGGAACGGACAGATTCCGCACACACCGCACTTGCCGTCATCGACTTTCTGTGTCTTTGCAGGTTTTTCATCAAACGGATCATTATTCTTTTCGAGTGATACTTCGCCGTTTTCGATCACGAGTATATTGCTCCAACCCGAATTGTATCCCGGAATGTCATTATACGCATTGCCGATAAGTCTGCATCTGAATTCAATCCTTGAGCTGAGATGCTCGTCGCGAAGCGAAAGAACCTTTGTTCCGACAACATAGGGAGTCAGCTCTGTACCGAGCATCCAGTAATCCCAGCTTCCGCCGTCGAAACGGATCTGCGATTCGATATTGAGATCAGCGTTGCCCGAACACTTCAGCAGGTACGCTTCACGCTTTGTTGTGTCGTCAAAGTTCAGATCAAACATAACAACGGAGCCGTCGATTCTCGCATTGGAGATAACGGGAGCCGCACCTTTTTCTGATCCCTTGTAAGCATCGGGAGTGTTGCTTCCGTCAAAATCATCATTGACGCTGTGTGCATCTGTCCACTCACCCGTATAGCACTTGCCCGTAGAATACTCGTAGACAAAGAATCTCGCCTTGACATAAAGAGTGTGAGCATCGAAATCAAAGGAATGAACATCAACTGTTTCTTCGGACTCAGCATCTTTCAGAGTTTCGACAGTAAGTGCACCTTTGCAACGTTCAACAGCCTCTTCGTATGCAAAGTAGAACAGCTCTGTCTTTTCGACAAAAGAGCCTGTCAGTCTCTGGAAAGGGAAATCGCCGTCGGGCGAATCCCAAGTTTCGTCGCTGTGCCAAGCATCCTCAGAGTCGATCGACCAGTCAAACTGAATGCAGCACTCATATGCGGAACCGTAGAACTTTTCCTGTTGCTCGGAAGTCTTACCTCTGAGCGATGCGAGATCATCGGGTACGGTAAATACCGCCTCAATACTCTCGTTGCCTTCATTAGGATATGAGAAGGTAAAATAAAGATCACCGGGTACTCCGATGTCATCAAACGGAAGTCCCTCGGCAAATGCGGTGACTGCCGATGCAGCAGCTATAATTACCATAATAAAGAGTGAAATAATTCTTTTGTACACTAATACTCCTCCTATTCCCGGACATAAATTATTTATAATTATATCACAAGTATTGATTCAATTCAATGGATTTTTTTTAAAAGAACAACCTTATCGACAAATTGCGGATAATGACAGCGCAGGCATTATTTTCGTACCGAACGGATAGTCGATAACGATTTACAGTAATTGGATAAATTTACAATATTTGCCATCGGAGTATACTTGCTGTGCAGGCTTCAATGCACACGTTACTTGGTGGGTTGGTCAGATGCGCCGACTCACGGTTGTCATCCTGAGCCGCAGGCGAAGGATCTTTACATTAAAAGCAAGATTCATCACATACGTTCAGAATGACCCGATGGGTTCGCCGATAACGATTTACAGTAATTGGATAAATTTACAATATTTGCCATCGGAGTATGACTGCTGTAAATTAAAGATGTGCAATTGATTCTGTTGGTTGGTTCGATGTGCCGAC
>JAFQIG010000016.1 GCA_017397655.1 Clostridia bacterium
AATTTGCATTGTTTTGTATCCCACTTGCAACGCACCATTACACTCACTGTCATCCTTCGCAGGCGAAGGATCTTTTGCTTTTGTTCAAAGATTCTTCACTTCGTTCAGAATGACTCGAGGGGTGGGCGGTCGCAGTAACTCTCGCCTCCCTTGTGTAAAGGGAGGTGGGTCGGCGAAGCCGACTCGGAGGGATTGTCATCCAAAGACGAGTAACTGAAGCATTTACAGTAATTGGATGAATTTACAAAAATTGCCATCGGAATATAACTGCTGTGTGTTTTAAAGCTGACATTGTAGGGAAAGGGTTTATCCTTTCCGTGGCAGATAAAACTATATTTAAACATAACGCCAAAGCTTTGCACAAACCGAGCCTCCATCTGATGAGGGAGGTGGGTCGGCGACAGCCGACTCGGAGGGAGAGAAACGGTAATGCGACAGCATTGCCGTACTGAATAAACCTTTAATCGGAAGTTATCTTTTCTATGTCTCGCCTTAAGTATTTGTTTCGCAAATCCCGGCTTCCTCGTCAGAGTGAGCCAAGGGGTATCCTGAATTTGCATTGTTTTGTATCCCACTTGCAACGCACCATTACACTCACTGTCATCCTTCGCAGGCGAAGGATCTTTTGCTTTTGTTCAAAGATTCTTCACATACGTTCGGAATGACCTGATGGGTGAGCGGTTTTGTCGGTTTTTTTGATAAACTTTTAATATTTTACGTCTTCATTCCCGAAAAGACGTGCTTCACTCCGAAACGGTTGCAATTTATCTTTTGTGCATTTACAATGAAATCACACTAATAAAGGAGTGAATTTTATGAAAATGTACAAAAAATTATTGGCTTGTATTTTAGCATTTGTTTTGTGTCTGAGTCAGCTTATGTTCCTGCCTGCAGAAAAGCTTTCGGCTCTCGGGATAGAAGCTTCTGCGGCGGCAACAAGCGGCGCTTGCGGTGAGAATCTTATATGGGATCTCAATCTGCTTACAGGCACACTCAAAATCAGCGGTTACGGTGATATGTCAGAGATTGTGCCGTGGTCTGCACATTCGTCGATAATCCGCAAGGTCGTTTTTGACGGTGAAATCACATCCATCAGTGACCACGCATTTTTCGCGTTTACGAAGCTTGAGAGTATCACGATTCCCGATTCCGTCACATACATCGGCGTAGAGGCTTTCTTCGGATGCAAAGCTCTTACCGAGGTTGTAATCGGTAAGGGTGTCAAGGAGATCGGCGCTTATGCATTCAAGGAATGTGATAATCTTATCTGCTTCACGGTTGATGAGGAGAACGAAAATTATGCAAGCTTTGAGTGCGCTCTGTTTAAAGAGACGGACGGAAAGCTCACAACCCTTATCCAGTATCCTGCAGGCAACGCAAAAACCTCGTACAGTATTCCCGATACGGTAGAAGAAATTTTCAACTTTGCTTTCAACAAAGTCAAAGCGCTCAGAAGCATCTCGATTCCCGCTTCAGTAAGCACAATCACACCCTATTCCTTTGTTCGTTGTATCGGAATGGAGAGCTATTCCGTTGCAGCTGAAAATGAAAAATACATAAGCGAAGACGGCGTACTTTTCAACAAGGACAAAACAGAGCTTTTGAAGTATCCTGCAGGAAACAAGAGAAAGAGCTATGACATTCCCGATACCGTTAAAACAATAGAGCTCGGCGCCTTTGAAAATGCCAACTATCTTTTGACAGTTTCCATTCCGGATTCTGTTACAAAAATCAAAGATTCTGCATTTATTTCAATGAAAAATCTTGAAGAAATCATCATTCCCGACAACGTTACTGCAATTGGTTCGAATACATTCGAGAGCTGCATAAGGCTTAAATCTGTAAAGCTCGGAAAAGAAGTGAGCACAATCGGCGGAGATGCTTTCAGAAATTGTGTACAGCTTCGAAGCATCAAGCTTCCCGATACACTTACAACCGTTGGTTACGGCGCATTTTACGGATGCGAAAACCTCAGAACGGTTACCATACCGTCAAGCGTTACACTTATAGCTGAAATGGCGTTTAAATATTGCTCAGGACTTCGCAACATATATTACGGCGGTACGGAAGAACAGTGGAAAAAGATTGATATCAAAGGCAACAATCTTGAGCTTAAAATAGCTACAGTACATTATTGTGATATCAGCGAAGATAAAATCATCATCACATCGGAAGAACAGACTGCATACTATAAGTTCAGATACACCCTGAACGTGAATAATGACATTATCCCCGAAGATGCCGATATCAGCTGGTCAAAGTCCGCTGACTTTCCTATGGAAATTCAGACTTCCAAGGATAATAAAGAGTGCAAAGTAAGATTCCTTGAGTTAGGAAAGATTACCGTCAGCGCAAATGCGGTTGACGAGGACGGAAATCAGATAATCATTAACTATAATTTCAATGTGAAATATACCTGGTGGCAGTGGATTATCTATGTACTTTTAGGATTCAGATTCTGGATCTGATCAACAGCATTAAGTAAAAAAGCAGGCGTGTTGCAAAAATGCAATGCGCCTGCCGCTTATTTGTTATTCTTCCATCTGTTTGCCGAGGAATGATGCGGCTACCTGGGCAAGCTTTATCTCCGTCTGTGTGGGGACGGAGCCGTTTTCGTTCAGCATCAGAATGACTGCTCCCGACACATCTCCTGCGCCGATTATCGGATAGACGGCACCGCAGTATCTGCTTACTCCGTCGGCAGGCGAAAAACGTTCGTTGTCGATTGCCGCAACGTACGGCGAACGCTTTTCTAAAAGCTCCTCGACAGCGGCGCTCAGTCTGCGCTCCAGCACTTCTTTTTTCGGCATACCTGCACACGCAATGACTCTGTCGCGGTCTGCGATGATTACGGGAAGATTGGTGTTGCGGTGCAGAACCTCTGCAAACTGCTTTGTCTGAGCCGACAGCTCACCGATCGGTGAATACTTTTTAAAAATGACTTCACCGTCAGCATCGGTATAAATTTCCAGCGGGTCACCCTCACGGATGCGCATGGTTCTTCGTATTTCCTTCGGAATAACGACTCTTCCGAGATCGTCAATCCGCCTGACAATTCCTGTTGCCTTCATAAAATATAAATCTCCTTTAAAAACTTGTTGCTGTGTTAGTATCTGTAAACAGGGGAGATTTATACTTGTGTGTATTCATTATATTTGCCGGTATGTAGTTTTTATGAGTTTTCTCGTTTTACATTCGTTTTAATATAAAACATTGCAATCAACGCAGAAGTGACAAGCATAATCGGCACGGTGATATCCTCTTTGAAGTAGCGGATTCCCACATCGTCAAAGAAAAAGTATATAGTAAAGCACATACAAAGATATGACGGAAGTGCGATTTTTGCAAATTTTACGGGTGACATATCAAAGGCGTTTGAATGTTTATTAAGCATATTATTGCCTATTATTTTAATCATAAACAAGCCGAATACTACGGAAAATACTACGGTCAGAATTGTACCGAGAGGTTCATCGTCAGAAAGAACTCCCGTGTTGGCAAGAAGTCGTGCAAATCTGATGGCGATTGCCCTGAGAGGTGACACGCCGAGAATGAATACTGTCAGAACAAAGTTGAAACCGAAGCTGATTTTTTGATTTGAGATAAGCGGTGACATATCGCACTCTTCGTTTTCGTTATTCTTTCCGACGGTAAGCGCAAGAAACAACATAACAAACAGACCGATGAAAAAGCCTGTAACGAATTCCCATGTGCCCCAGGTTGCAAAGCGTTTGAATGTTTCGGAAAATTCAACTCCTTTGAAAAAGCCTGAGTTAAAACGGTACGAAACAAGGGGAGTGAGTACGGTTGTCGAGACAGCCGTGAGCAGATTAAGAATAAGCGAGCCGAAACAGGTATATTTGTCCTTGCGGAAAACAAGGGCATATAGCGAAAGGGCAAAAACCGAAAGAGAGTCGGAAATATGCTCAATGCTCATATAGTAGTTTTCAAAAAACGGGATATCCTGAGTCCAGCCTCTGTTGAGGAAATGGCTCATATAAGCCGTCATCGGACTTGCATAATTGTATCCGCATTCCTTAAGACCGAGTGCGGCATAAGCGACCTGATCGGGGTTGATGAGCTGAATAATAAAGTGTGAAACCGTTGCTTTGAAAATCAATTGAGATACCATATATACAGCTACGGCAATTATGTAGTGCTTGATTTTATATTCCTTGCCGGAGAAAAGCGACGTAACAAAGAATGCAAAAAGCGGAATCAGCGTGAACGCCATAAGAAAGATTATCACGGCGCCGCTGATATGGTCGATGGGTGCATAAACGTCACCGTTCGGCCCGACAAATACAGCCTCAAGACCGTTCAGCAGCTCACCCGAATAAGGCAGGTCACTCCAGACAACGCCTGCAAGCTGTTCGATAACAGTAGCGTAGCCCGTAACGCTTAAGCCCAGCATAAGTGAGCCCAAAGGAATCATCTCATATTTCATACCCTTACGGTTGCCGTAAAAATGATAAATGAGGAGCATAAGCACAAGACCGACGCTGTAAAGACCCCAGGATGAGCCAAAACCGCCGTCGCCTCTGCATCTCCACATAAATCCGCCGATGATGGCTCCGAGTATAACAGAGATTATCTTTGAACCGATACCGGAATTGTTCTTCATAATTAAAAGCTCCTAATATTCAATAGTAGATTTTGTGCCGGATTATCTGTGCAGAAAAGTTTGATGCTCGGCTGCTGCAAAACAATACGGCAGTCGTTTTTTTTAGAATCATATCTCTATTTGTTCTTTTGACCAGCCGCAATCGGCATAGGTATTGCCCTCAAAGCTCACTCTGCGAAGCAGTGCGGCGGTTTCTTCTCTCGGCTGGCTGAACTCGCTCCATACAAAAGATTTTGCACCGCATTTTTTTGCGAAGCTGAGAACAGAGTGCATATGATCTTTTAATGTGTGCCAAGTTGTCAGCATTACGCCGAACATATCATTGTCCCGGACCGTTCTGATATGAGCGTTACAGTTCTTTTCGTTATACCAGGGAGCGCCGATGACATCGTGTCCGCAATCTTTAAGCGATACAAGCGAAGGTATCGGCACATCATTGCAACCGTATTGCCAATCAACAAAAACGGTCGATTTTGCCGTAGAATTGCGAAGCTTGCAAACTTCATCTTTTTTGCCGACGCTATAACACAAATCAAACGCTCTTTCTTCAAGCAGCATATCCATCTACACCATAGGTCTTCTTCCCTCTGCTTCAACTTCGTTTGTCAGTTTTGCAAGGAAGCGGGGAAGCTCTTTGCGAAGCTCTTCGTTGCGGGTGATGTAGTACGCCTCATCGCAGCCGATATGCATATATTCACCATCGCCAAAGACTTCGTAAAGTTCTTTTCTGACTTGTTTAAGCAACGCAAAAACCTCTTCGGATGTTATATCCCAAGCCCAACCGTCAGGTGTGAAAAGCCTTTGCAGCGTGGGGTTCTGATCCAGCACAACGTGCTTGCCGTAGCATACCCTTGATGCGGTAGCGTGACCCAACTGGTTAAACATAGGAACAGGCTCCATACCAAGCTCCCGACACTGAGCGATAAGCTCTTTTGCCTGTTCTTTGGTAAATGCGCCGCACCACGAAAGCTCCTTTAAGCAATCGTATCTGAGCATACCCCAAAACTCAATGATGATATGCGTATACTGACAAAGTCCCGCAAGACGAATCAGCTTCTTTATAAAATACAAATCGTTTTCGGGAAAAACACAAATATGTATCATTCGGTTTTTGATTAAATAATCACTTTCTTCCGAAACGGCTTTGATTTTAAAAGCTTCACCGCAGTATTCGATTTTCATAAGCAGCGACATAAAACCGCGCATAAGACCGCTGTAGTCCTTGCCGACAACAGCAACGCCGTTTTCGTCAACTTTCATTGCGTATTCTTTTTCTTTTGAAAGAGTCGGAAGCTGTGTATTGCCTAAACAAAAAGTAAAAGCTTCGCCTTTTTCAAAGCTTATTTCACCGCTTGTTAAGGTAAAGCTGCTCCAAAGCTTTTTGACGGTATCATTATTCATTCTGATATCGGCAACAGCGGATATTTTTTTGTTTAACAAAAAACAGTTATCCATTTCGAATCACCTCAACATAATAATAAACCAAACCGGAAATTGCTTTATGCATAAAAACGGCATAACGCCTGTTGTTTTTGATAAGATTGATAAAAGATGCGGTCATCCCACAACAAAGGGGATGAAAGATATTGCAAACGGTGTGATGAATATTATAAACAGTCTGTGACACAGTCTCTTAATTCTTGTTCAGAATCTTAAAATCAACAAATTCGTCAGCACTTATATTAAGTGCTTCGGGTGTTGACAGTTGATTTTTGTTATGAGTTATATTTTGAAAAACAAGGTTTTTAATGCCGTGTTCTTCATTACAGCCCTTTAAAGAAACAGCAGAATTAAAATCCTTATCGTCAGAATATACGGAAATATCTTTGAAAGTTACGTTTTCGATCTTTCCGTACATATTATCGACAGACCAGTATCCGCAATACAAAAACATCTCAATCAATGGGGGTGTATGCTTTTGCGGGATAAACACAGTCTCTTCGTCAGTCTGAATAACGGGCTTCAGATCATATTGAGAAAACTCTATCCGCAAATTTTCAAACAAAATATTATGGATATGCGCTCTGTCACCGTTACCGATATCTATAACTGTTGTTGTGTTGTGTATCAGATCACAGTTTTTAAAAACTATATTGCAGATTTCGGGCGCTACGGTATCAACGCCTATGTCCAGCGTGTGTCCCCAGTCATTCCACAAAACGCAGTCTTCTATCAGGATGTCGGAAGAATTCACGGTATCCCATCCGACCTGACCTTTTACACAAACAGTATCATCAAAGGTACGTAAAAAGCATTTGCGGACAGAACAGTTACGGCAATTGTAAAAATCTATGCCGTCGCTGTTATAACGCCACATTCCGATCAGCTTTACATTTTTATAATGAATATTACTGCAGCCTGCCTGTGTTGCCGAAAGACCGGCACAGTTACGGATAATAATACCCGATACCTCTATGTTTTCGGATGCGTAAAAGCAAAGTCCCGTCTGCACGGGCTTCATTGTTTCCAGCAGCTTATTGAATTGTGCATCGTTGCGGTAAATAAATGTACCGGTGCCCTTCTGATAGGAAGAAATATCTGTGAAGCAATCCGATTTTTCATCAATGATATTTTTCATCTGCTTCTTTTCCCAGCTTGCATCGGGAACACGGGAATAATCGTATCCCAAAAGAAAAGACTCGGTTTTTCTTTCATAAAAGCTGCCGTCAAGCACGCCTTCGCCCGTAATTTTAACATTTTTAACATTAACGGCAAGGATCGAGCCGTAAACCACGGCATCCCGATGAATATATACGGTCATTGAGCTTTTTACTCTCAGCTCTCCCACGTTGTGTACGCCGGGTCCGAAATAACAGACAGAATCCCCGCTTTTTGGAATGTCAGAATTTTGTACGGGATCAACAAACAGGTGCAGAGCGTTGTGCGGACCGTCAAGCTCAAGTGTATAATAACCGTGTTTTTGAATTTTAAAATGTATTGTGCCATCATCGACTTGCGCAATAACGCCTGACGAAAGCGGTCGAATGACTGCTTTTTCAAAAGTGACGGCAGGCTTTATTGTAAACTCAAGTGTTTGTTCGTCCGTGGAGAGTGAAAGATATGAGGCATATTCCGTTTGGTCGATGCTTCTTTGCTTTCCCGGCCAAAGACGGTTAAACGGCATTGCGGAAACACGCACCCTCACGGCATTTACTTCGGTACCGTTAACGGATATCTCATAATTGTCACATATTTCGCTTGCAACGGGATTTTGGGTTACATTAATCAATGATATCACCTTATTATAAGCTTAGTCTGTTAAAAATATTTTTTTAATTCGGATGCGACAGAATTGCCGAGGATTTTGTTACTCTCCTGAGTAAAATGGCAATAATCGGCATAGAACGATGCGTCCCAATCCTTTGTGATTTCAAAAAGGTCATTGATTGCGATATTGCGGTTCTCCAGCGCCTTTTTTGCGGCATCATTGTATCGGGCGATATCGGCGGTGGTTCGGACATTCTGATTGAGCTGACCGTTCGGATTCATCGGAGTGGTTGTTGCAAAAACTATCTTTGCATTCGGGAACAGCTTTGCCGTCATTTCGGCAATCATAATGAGATTGCGTGTGTATTCCGTCTCGCTCGTCAGAGGAAGAACGTACTCGCACCAATGCGCAAGATCCCAATGGCCGCAGTTGAACTGCACGATGTCAACCTTTTCGGGAGCATCAAATAAGTTTGCCCAGGAGAAAAGATTGATTATGACATACTGCGTATTGCGGCAGTTATCGTCAACATAAAAGACCTCTGCTTCGTCACTCAGAGCTTCACGTGTCACGTCACAAAAGCCCATACGGATTGAGTCGCCGATAAGGAAAATATTCTTTTTTTCGTCGCTGCATATGAATCTGACATCTTTTCTGCCGTCTTCTGCGTGTGCCATAAAATCACCTTTTTCTTTAGTTTTTATTTCAGTATACCGATTATCGGTTTAGTTGTCAATTATCACATTGACTAAAAACACCGTGAGTGATATATTATTTGCGGAGGGATAAGTATGAGTAATATCGGAGCATGGATTACGCAAAAAATTACGGCACTTGTGCTGGTTATAATAGCGGTAATCAACTGCATTACGGGAGGAAATGTAATGACACAGAGTGTTGCAAAGGTAAACGGATCACTCGGTTGTACGGATGCACTCGGAAGAAGCGTCATCTCTTCATCCGGTGAGAGCGACAAAAAAGTCGGTGTGTTCTACTTTTTGTGGATGGGACAGCACGACAAGGGGTTCCTTTGTGACAATACAAAGCTTCTGAAGGAGCATCCTCAGGCTGTGCAGTCCGAGGAAGCGTGGATGGCTGCGGGAGGCGGAAATGTCGGTCAGTTTCACTTTTGGGGCGAACCGCTTTTCGGTTACTATACGGCGGATGATGCGTGGGTTATCGGCAGACACGTTCAGATGCTGACCGATGCATCGGTTGACTTTATCGTTGTTGATACAACTAATGCCGTCACGTATACCGATGCGGCAAAGGTTATGATCGGCGTCTTTTACGATTATTACAAAAGGGGATACAACGTACCGAAAATAGCTTTCTACACAAACAGCGCATCGGGCAAAACGATGAACCGTCTGTATGATGAGCTGTACAACAATGCCGAATTGTTGGAAAAGTATCCCGATCTTTCGGATTTGTGGTTTTATATGGACACAAAGCCGATGATTATCGGTGACAAATCGGATAAAAATCTTCGTTCGGATGTCAGGGATTTCTTCCGGATCAAGGCATCGCAATGGCCTAATGAGGGCAAAAAGGCAGACGGCTTCCCTTGGATGGAGTTTGACCGTGTGCTGACCTACAGGTCATTGTTCAGTTACGGCGGTACAAAGATTATGAATGTATCTGCGGCACAGCATGCCGATACGGGAGCGTTCAGCCGGACGGCGTGGTACGGCAAAAATGACCGTACCCGCTCGTGGCATAACGGAAAGAATGACACGAGTGACGGTGCGGTGCTTCACGGATACAACTTTGCCGAGCAATGGGAATTTGCAATAAAGATGGATCCCGACATAATTTTTGTAACAGGCTTTAACGAATGGGTGGCACAAAGACAGATTGCGATTGAAGAAGCCCCCGTTCTGTTTGTCGATTGCGTTACGGAAAACTGCTCGCGCGATGTTGAGCCGTCGGCAGGACAGCTCGGCGATAATTATTATCTTCAGATGGTTGATTATATCGCAAAGTTTAAAAAGAGTGTTTCGACGGTAGACAGAGGAAACGGCGTAACGATTGATATTGACGGCAGCTTTGACCAATGGAACAATGCGGACATCAGCGCGGTCTACAAGGATTATGACGGCGAAACGGCTGACCGTGACAGCGTGGGTTTCGGCAATATTCACTATACCGACAATTCGGGCAGAAACGATATCGTCAATATGAAGGTTACGGAGGATGGGGATAATTATTACTTCTATGTTGACACAAAAGAAAAGCTTTCGCCGTCGGACGGCAAAAGCTTTATGACGCTGTTCATTGATGAAAAGATTGCGATAAACAGAACGGTATCCGAAGGCGGCAAAGCGGATGTCGAGGCAATAACCGATTCGGGATACGAAAAAATCGGCGAAGCAAAAGTACGTATCGAGGACAACAGGCTGATGCTTTCCGTCAGTAAATCACTTATCGCAAACGATGGGACAATTCTTTTCAAATGGGCGGATAATTACGACGAAAACGACATTTATTCGTTCTACACAAAGGGCGACAGCGCGCCGTACGGCAGACTTTGCTACAGGTATTAAACTTTTTGATAAGGCAATTAATATGGTTTTGAAAGGAATCTTTTCGCCACAACTGCGTTAAAAATCATTGAAATAGCCTCGTATTTCCGCTGATTTTTGCCTTGTTGTGACAAAAATCTTCTCTTTCAAAACTGCGTTGC
>JAFQIG010000017.1 GCA_017397655.1 Clostridia bacterium
AACAAGAAGCGCCGTGGGAAGAATATTTATAAGAACCGATCCCGTTGAACCTGTCTTGTATTTATCCTCTATAAGGTTGTCGGGATTTTCACGGTTATGCGTTCTGACCGTTTCGCCGACATCATTGATAAACATACTGACGTTGGGAACGCTGAACTGCTCCTTGACCTCTTTGCCCTCTTCATTGATACGGGTATACTGAAGAGCACCGCTGCTGAGGTTCAATGTATATTCGGTAATCTTTCCCTCATCAAAATACTGAACTATCTCGTAATACTCCGTTTTATCCTTTTCGACTCTTCCCGAATAGTACGAAAGTCCGAGCAAAAGAATGGCAGGTATCAATATATATGGTACTATCGCCGCAAGCTTTTTGATATTAAATTTCTTTCCGTTATTTTTGTTGTTCAAGAAAAACATCTCTCCTTAGGTAAAAGTGCTGCTTATAATTTATTATTCACGCATATTTATCCGTTAGTCTCGTAAATCTCTTTTTTGAGAATTCCTATGTACGGCAAATTGCGATACTTTTCATTATAATCAAGTCCGTAGCCGACGATAAATCCGTTGGGAACCAACGCTCCGACATAATCGGGTTCGATCGGCGCAACTCTGCCTTCGGGCTTGTCAAACAAAGTGCAGATGCGAACAGACCTCGGATTTCTGCTGAGCAGCAAGTCCTTGATATAGTTGAGTGTACGTCCGCTGTCGAGGATATCCTCAATAATCAGAACATCGTAGCCTTCAAGATTTATGTCAAGATCCTTTACAATCTTAACAACTCCCGATGACTTTGCGCCGCTGCCGTAACTGGAAACCGACATAAAATCGATACTGCACGGAACTGTTATCTCACGCATAATGTCGGTAAGGAAAACAACTGCACCCTTAAGCACAGTAACAAGAAGCAGATTCTTCCCCTTGTAATCATCACTGATCTGCTTACCCAGACGCTTTACCGTCTCACTTATCTGTTCTTTTGTAAAAACAATCTGTTCAATGTCGTTAATCATTATCTGTACCATCCCGAATAATTGTAATTCTGACGGCACACTCGGTATCGGCAGTAAGCTTGAATTCATCGTCACAGCCTATTCCCTCCACCCACACAATCCTGTCATTGTCCGTAATCACAGCAACATCATTGCGAAGATATGACGGAACCGAGCGTTCCTCAAAAAGCTTTTTCATTGACTTTGTACACGAGCTGTTGGCACATCTGAGCTTGTCGCCCTGACGCCTGTTTCTGAATTTCAGCTCACCCGATACTTTATCATATGAAAAATAATTTATTAAGTCTTTTTTGTTAATTTTTTGTATATATTCTCTGTCATTGAATTTTTCTGTTACTGCTCTGCCGAACGGAAGAAGTGTAACATCCTTCACATCAGCTTCCCAATCCGATCGAAGCTCTTTGTCAAAAAACATTCTGCCGCCCGTGTTCTTCAGTACAACTCCACGTTCAACCTCAACCGCAGAAGCCTCTCTTGACAGCACCTTTTCCGCAAGGTCAATATGCTTCTTTTGCGGAAAAGCCTTCATCCTTTCGCAAAGCATCAGCCGAAGAACTCTTCTTTTCAGCGAGGTATGCGCCGCTTCAATCTTCTTTGACAAAAACATTTCACCGTCACGTGATCTCTCAAGCAGCTCTTTTGCACATTGTGACAGATATTCTTCGTCTGCTGTCAGACTGTCCGTACAGCGTTCGACCGCACTTAAAAGTGACGGATTTATCTTTTTAAGCTCAGGTATTACAAGATTGCGGATTCTGTTGCGTGAATAGTCCGTACATTTATTTGTACTGTCGGTTACGTAATCTATTCCGTTTTTTTCACAATATTCCTCAATTTCTTCTCTTGTACACGCTATCAGAGGTCTTATGAACCTGTCTCTGACAGGCGGTATACCGCATAAGCCGTTAAGGGCACTGCCCCTTGTCAGATGCAACAGCACCGTTTCAAGGTTATCGCTGAGTGTGTGTGCCGTAGCGATCACACCATCGGTCAGGGATTCAAAAAAGGTATAGCGCACCTTACGTCCGTATTCCTCGATACCTTCGCAATTATCGGCAGCACCTTTTGCCACATCTTCACGGTGCACATAAAGCTTTACACTCAGCTTTTCGCAAAGTGCACGCACAAACTGCTCGTCACGCTCGGATTCTTCGCCTCTCAGCATATGATTGACGTGAGCCGCCGATACTTCAAATCCGAACTCGTCACCGAAAGACAGCATCAGATGAAGAAGCGAAACCGAGTCGGCTCCCCCCGACAACGCAACCAACACCGTATTGCCACGGATCATATTATATTTAATTAGCGTTTCTCTGACTTTACATCTCATTATGAAGCCTTTCAAGTCCGACAAAGAGAGTATGCTCGGCATCGAAAACCATCTTGACGGTATTGGTGGCACCGTGTCTGTTCTTTGCTACGATAACCTCCACTTCATTGGCAACCTTGCCGTCATTCTCATTCTGTTGAGAATCCTTATCTTCCTTTTCACCTGCGTAATATTCGGGACGGTAGAGCATCATAACAATATCCGCATCCTGCTCTATTGATCCGGATTCACGAAGGTCTGCAAGCTGAGGTCTGTGAGATTTACCACGACCCTCGGTTGCTCTTGAAAGCTGGGCACAGCAAATAACGGGAACGGACAAATCCTTTGCCATCTGCTTGAGATTTCGTGTAATCTCCGATACTTCCTGTACACGGCTGTCGCTTCTTTTTGCAGGCTTTATCAATCCGAGATAGTCGATGATGACACAATCGACATTCCTCATTCGCCTTAACTTTGCCTTCATTTCGGGAACGGTTATATCCGATGAATCGTCAAAGTACAGCTCGCAATCGTTAAGTATTGATGTAGACACGCCGAGTCTTGTCCAATCGTCTGCATCAAGCTCGCCTGTTCGCATCTTTTCACTCTTGATTCTCGCTTCCGAGCAAAGTACACGCTGTGCAAGCTGCTCTTTTGTCATTTCAAGAGAGAACATAACAACCTTTTTCTTGCCGAGAAGTGAAACATTTCTCGCAAGATTCAGCGCAAAGCTCGTCTTACCCATAGCGGGACGTGCGCCGATAAGAATAAGGTCGGAACGGTGCAGACCCGTCAGTACGCTGTCAAGGTCGGCATAGCCCGTTGTGTATCCCTTATATAGATCCTTTTCATCGGAGTTAAGCTTGTTCAGCTTGTCATAAACCTCATTGACGATAATATCGCTGAGCTTTGACGGACCCGATGTCATCTTGCCCGATCTGATGTCATAAATCTTCTGTTCTGCTGAGTCAATAAGCAGATCGGCATCCATATCGGCAGAGGATGTATCTTCGATAATTTCTTTTGCCGTATTGATAAGCGTACGCAGATAATGCTTTTCACGTATTATCTTTGCATACTGTTCTACATTACGTATGCTGGGAACGCTGTCGGCAAGCTGGCGCAGATAGTTTCTGCCGCCAGCTTCGTCAAATGCGTTTCTCGATCTCAGCTCCTCAAGAATCACCAGAGGGTCGATTTTTCCTCCCGTTGATTCAAGCGAAACCATCGTTTCAAAAATAGCCTTGTGTTCGGGGTTATAAAAATATTCGGGACGTACCAGAACCTGTACCTGCGGCAAGCAGGAGGGCTCAAGCAAAATACAGCCAAGCACTGCCTGTTCAGCATCCAAGCTGTACGGCATTGCAACCGAATCATATCCCATAAACACCTGATTGTTATCCAACGGTATTACCCCCGATTATTCGCTGACTGAAACAAAGAACTTTGCGCTGATTCCCTGATAAAGCTTGATTTCTGCTTCAAACGTGCCGAAAGTTTTGATATCATCCATTGCGATCTTTCTCTTATCAGCCTCAATTCCGATCTGCTTTTTAAGAGCTTCTGCAACTTCCTTTGATGTTACGGAACCGAAAAGCTTGCCGTTCTGACCTGCTTTTGCAGTAATTTTTATTGTTTTGCCGTTGATGTCACGTGCGGCATTCTGTGCATTTTCGGTATCAACCTTGATTTTATGTTCAGCCGCCTGTTCTCTGTTTTTAAGCTCACTCATTGCCTGGGCATTAGCCTCTGAAGCGAGACCTCTGGGAAAAAGGAAGTTACGTGCATAACCGTCTGCAGCATTGACCATTTCGCCCTTTTTGCCGAGTCCTTTTACATCCTGTGTTAAAATTACTTTCATTTCAATGACTCCTATCCTTCGTAAAATAAGTCGATCGCTTCACGAAGCTTTTTTTCCGCTTCATCAAACGTTGTTTTCTGAATCTGTGCCGCCGCCATGGTCTGATGTCCGCCACCGCCTAATTTTTCCATAATAATCTGTACATTGACAAGACCCAACGAGCGTGCGGAAATATTTATTACGTCACCGCTTTCAAACAGTACGAACGATGCATCAACCTGTGTAATGTTGAGCAGCTCGTCCGCCGCCTGCGAAGCAATGATTCTGATATCCTTGGAATCCACCTGTGCCCTTGCAATGGCACAATTCTTATATTCATTTGATGCAGATATGACCGTATTCTTTTGCTTGTAATTTTCAAGCGTACTTGAAAACAGCTTTTTGACTCTTACGGTATCGGCACCTCTCGATTTAAGGTAAGCTGCTGCCTCAAAGGTACGCACACCTGCACGCAGAACAAAGTTGCGTGTGTCAAGCGTAATACCGGCAAGAAGCGCATCCGCCTCAAATTTGCCGATAATCGGCTCGCCGCCGATATACTGCAAAAGCTCCGTCACCATCTCTGACGCAGATGAAACGGCAGGATCGTGAAAGAATATTACCGCCTTGTCGATAAAGTTGACCGCTTTTCTGTGATGGTCGATTACAACGACCTTTTTAGCTTTTTTGTAAAGCTCGGGAACCTCTACAAAATCGACAATATGTGTATCAACTATTATAAGAAGCGTATCGTCACTCATTTTTTCAACAGATTGAGATGGCTTGAGAATTTTGAAATTCTCTTCATCCATTCTGTCAAGAAGCGGTCCTGCAAGCGACTTTTCACGGTCTGTGACAATGTATGCAGGCACACCCATGGAAACAGCTGCCGAATACATGGCAACTGCCGCACCCATGGCATCAAGATCGGGGAATCTGTGTCCCATAATCATTACATTCTTACTGTTGCCGATAAGCTCCGCAACGGAAGATGCAACAATTCTTGTTCTGACCTTGGTTGTTTTTTCGATACCCTTTGCAATGCCGCCATAGAAGATGTATGAGCCGTCCTCGGCTCTGACAGCAACCTGATCACCGCCACGGCTTTGTGCCATATCAAGCGCCTGTCGGGCGTTCGATTCGCACTCTTCGAAGCTGTTGCCCGTACCGACACCGACCGAGATCGTAACACCTACACGCTGATCACGGAAAGTGAAGTTTCGAATTTCATCAAGAAGCTTGAATTTCTCCTCTTTCATAGCTTCAAGATTTCTTGTTTCTGCGATAATTATGTATCTTTCGCTGCTCATCTGACCGTAGCAGGTATTGTATTTTGCTACCCATTCATTGATTATTCGGTCGATTCCCATACGTATTCCCGTAAAGTCGTTGTTCGTATAGTTTTTCTGAATCTCATTAAAACCGTCAATTGTCAGAATCATTATCTGCGGTCTGCTGAGCAGATATTCCGTTTCAGTCAGACGAAGATCGGTTTCATCAATAAAGTAGTAAACACGCAGCAAAGAATCCTTATGCTTTGTCTCGTCATAAAAAACGTTATAATAACGATCATTGCAGGTTACGGAAAGGTTAGCTCCCGACTCAAGTGAAACAGAGGTTTCGGGCAGATACGCAAAAAGATTTGCGGAATCCTCATCATCAACCTTCATAACTTCTTCCGAGAACGCTTCGTTAAAAAGAACAATATTACCCGATTTATCTGTTACGACAACAGGCAACGGACACGATGCGACCGACTTGCGTTTCGATGCATCCGTCCTTGAGGATACATGAAGAATGACGTGAATGAGATCCTTTACGCTGACGGCAAGCCAAGCGAAGTACATAATCAGCAAAGCACCGACAACCGTAAGCTCCGTATAAGCGAGCAAACGGTTAAACTTTAACGATATACACGCAAAGACGATGCTCGACAGTATAAATACTATCGGCATGACAACAAGCCTGCGAAAGCGCTTAAAGCTCAATCATATCACCTCACAACACAAACTCAAACCTCCAGAATAAGAGGAAGTATAATCGGATTTCTTTTTGTTCTTTCGTACATAAGACGGGAAACGGCATCTCTGACTTTATTCTTAAGGTTGACGGGATTTTTACCGTTTTTACCCGCATACTCCTCAACAACATTCAGAACGGTCTTACTCGCATCCTCAATGAGATGCTCGGCTTCCTTTTCATAAACAAAGCCCTTTGTCACGATTTCGGGACCCGAAACAACGTAACCCGTAACATAATCAACCGCCAGAGAAATGACAACGATACCATCCTGTGAAAGATGCTTTCTGTCACGAAGAACCGCATTTCCGACATCGCCGACACCGTATCCGTCAACGAAAACTCTGCCTGCGGGAACGTTCTGACCCATAACTGCGGATTGCTCCGTAAATTCTATTGTATTACCGATATCGGCAACAATGATATTCTCGTGAGCGATACCGATACTTTCGGCAAGTGCAGCATGCTTGCGAAGATGCTTCTGCTCACCGTGTACGGGCACGAAATAACGCGGCTTGACTATGCCCATCAGCATCTTGAGCTCTTCCTGGCAAGCGTGACCCGATACGTGAACCTCATACATTTTTTCGTAAATTACCTCTGCACCGAGCTTCATAAGCTCGTTGATAACTCTGCCGACGGTCTTTTCGTTACCGGGGATAGGTGTTGCGGAAATAATAACAAAGTCGCTGGGACAAATCTCAACTTTTCTGTGTTCGGAAAAAGCCATTCTGGCAAGTGCGGAAAGCGGCTCGCCCTGACTGCCTGTCGTGATGATGACAAGCTTGTCGGCAGGATATTTGTTGACAAGATCAATGTTGATAAGAAGCCCCTGCGGCACGTCAAGCACGCCAAGCTCCTCGCCTATGGCAACAACATTCTCAAGGCTTCGACCCGACAGGACAACCTTTCTGCCGAGCTTATTAGCCGTGTTCATAATCTGCTGAACTCTGTGGATATTGGATGCAAAGGTCGCAACGATAATACGACGACCTTCCGCCCTGTGGAAAAGTGTTTCAAAGGATTCGCCGACCTTGTGCTCCGATTCGGTAAAGCCGGGTCTTTCGGCATTTGTGGAATCCGAAAGAAGCGCAAGCACGCCCTCGCTTCCTATCTGTGAAAAACGTGCAAGATCGATCATCTCTCCGTCAATGGGAGTGCTGTCTATTTTAAAGTCACCCGTCTGAATAATCGTGCCTGCCTTGCAACGTATCGCAAGTGCAACGGCACCCGGAATCGAGTGATTGACATGAATAAACTCAACCTCAAACTCACCCATAAAGACCTTGTCACCTTCGCTGATGACATTAAGATCGACCACGTTAAGCATTCCGTGCTCACGAAGCTTCGCCTGAATCAGCCCTATAGTAAGTAACGTACCGTATACGGGCACGTTGATAATCTTAAGCAGATACGGCAAACCGCCGATGTGATCCTCATGTCCGTGAGTAATGACGATTCCTTTTATTCTGTTTTTATTCTGTTCGACATATGAAAAATCGGGAATTACAAGGTCAACGCCAAACATATCCGCATCGGGGAAAGACAGACCGCAGTCAACCAAAAACATATCGTTTTCATATTCATACAGGGTCATATTCTTGCCGACTTCATTAAGACCGCCGAGAAACGATACCTTGACAGGCTTCGCAGGCGCTTTCTGAACCTCGTTACGAAGCTTACCCTTGCCCTGTCTTCTTTTCTGAGTCTGAACATTGCTTTGCTTCTGACTTTTGCGAGAGTCCTTTTGCAAACCCGTCGGAACCTGCTTGATCTGCTGTTTTGCCGAGCCTTTTGCCGAACCTTTATCGGTTGAAGACTTTTTCCTTTTAACGGAGGCATCAATTATTTCGGGTTTTTTAGCTGACATATTAAAACTGATACATGGCGATCAGTATCGCTGTATCTTCCTTTCTTATACTTTTTGATAAGGCAATTAATATGGTTTTGAAAGGAATCTTTTCGCCACAACTGCGTTAAAAATCATTGAAATAGCCTCGTATTTCCGCTGATTTTTGCCTTGTTGTGACAAAAATCTTCTCTTTCAAAACTGCGTT
>JAFQIG010000018.1 GCA_017397655.1 Clostridia bacterium
ATCTTTTCGCCACAACTGCGTTAAAAATCATTGAAATAGCCTCGTATTTCCGCTGATTTTTGCCTTGTTGTGACAAAAATCTTCTCTTTCAAAACTGCGTTGCATCTGAAATGCAATAGGTTGCGTGCAGTCGGGCATTTTTTCGATGCAGCCATACTGACGTATGGCAAAGAGAAAAATGTCCGACCGTGCGTGAAATATTGTATTTCAGACATATGGAATTGTCTTATCAAAAAGTATAGTTTGTCGTGTGACTTTATCGACAGTCTGTCAGGAGCTGTAATTTTTCAGCTCCTGTTTTTTGTGTTATAAAACCGGTTCGCAAATCTATAGACATTTAAAAAAATATGTGTTATAATGAACATCGGTGATTGTTTTGTATAAATTTGAAATGCACGTTCATACATCGGAATGTGACAAGGTAGCCATGGTTGACGGTGCCGAAATGGTTCGGATGTATGCGGATGCAGGCTATTCGGGGATGGTTGTGACCGACCACTATTTCTCAATGTTTGAAGAACGCTTCTTCCCTGAGATAAAGAACGTTCCGCATGAGGAGTTTGTCAGACGCTGGCTTAAAGGCTATTACAACGCAAGAAACGAGGGCGAAAAGACAGGCTTTACCGTTTTATCGGGAGCCGAGGTCAGACTTGACAGTCTGCCTAACGATTATCTCGTTTACGGTGTTGATGAAAGCCTTTTTTACACATTGCCGAGACTTAACCGCTTGGGCAGCCTTAAGGAGCTTTCGGAAGTGTTGCCCGATGATGCATTGATCGTACAGGCGCATCCGTTCAGGAACAATATGCTTGTGCGTGATCCGTCAGAGGTTTTCGGTATTGAAGCTTTTAACGGCGGTACCGAAGATTTTCGCAATGAAATGGCAAAAAGCTTTGCCGAGCATTACGGTAAAAGGATGACATCGGGATCAGATTATCACGGCAAAAAGGCGTTTGCCTCGGGCGGTATTGCAACAGACAGAAAAATATTGACACAAAAAGATTTAACAGAAACGCTTAAAAGCGGGAATTATAAATTAATAGAAAAAGGAAATATATGAGTATTTTTAAATCAAAACTTTTAATCAGAATAATAAGTCTGATAATGACCGTACTGTCGGTAATCGGAACGCCGAACCACACATTGATTGATGTTTTCAAAGCATCAGCAGACGGATGGTTTTTGACATACACGGCAGAAGAAAGAGCCGAAATGATATCCGATTTGCTTCTTGCCAATAAAAAAGAATCGTTTGATTCCGATACGGCAGAGCTTGCAAAAGATATAATTTATGCAGTTGTCATTCAGTTTGCAACAGGTGATGCCGATCCCGATGCGATTACGGATGTTCTGGCAAAGCTTCCGCACAAGGATAAGGTCAGAGACGAGATTAAGGATTACGAAGGTGCTCTGAGCATCGAAACAGCCGAAAAGCTTACATCAATCTTTCCCGAACCGATTCACGGATTTCTCAGGGAGCTTGCAATAGGTATTTTTGACCTGTACGTTTACTTTGAGAAAACCGAACACGAAGGCATTTATGAGTTCAAGGGAAGCTACGTTGACGGTGAAGGCAACATTCATCATGCCCACACCGGAGTCTATTACGATTCAGAAACGGGTATCATCTACGGCAAGAACAATGACGGAATTTTCAGTATCGGTTATGACTTTGATGCAAAGCAGTATACGTTGCAGAATCCTGTCTATTGCTGGATGAGAAACATGGGCTACAATATCGGATATGATATTATGGGCAGTCTGTTGTTTATGGATACAAATACCGTTCGTGTTAAGTTTAACGCCTGCGGAAGAGATTGGATGATCCAGCTGTGGAAGGGCAATTATACTGTTCTTTCCAACGGAGCAGAAATCGGAATGTATTACCGTGAAGAGGGCAAGCGCTTAAGCTATACCTGCATCGAGGATGAGCATATGCCTGTAATGGAAATGTCTTTGTATAACGGTGATGATAAGATTCTGTCAAGATCACCTGTTACTCATTGGTGGTTAAGCGGTTTTCAGATAGGTCCTACCGTTGATCACGAAGATATGACGCTTAACGCAAAGCTGACTTTCAACAACGCAGAGATGTCAGAAGCGTTTGCATCGGCACTTGACAAAAAAGGAATAACTCCGACTGTAGAAGAAAATTTTGTATCATTCAGTTGGAAATAATTTTAAAGGGAGAGTCAGAGCGACTCTCCCTTTCAGGTTGAGATAAAGGCATATACTGTTTTGTAATAAAAATTGTTCAACAAATTTTAATATATTCTTTATTTCGGTTTCATTTTTACGGTTAAAAATGTAAATGCAATGATTATCGTGAAAGGTCTTGATAAAATGAAAAAAGTATTTGTGTGTGTTCTGACATTGATTTTGATTCTGACAGGTTGTACTGCACCTACAGAGCAAAAAATCAATGGTGTTCAGATTGAGCTTGATGACAATAAAATCACAGTTGACGGTAATGAGATTACAAAAGATGGTTCACAGGACGTTTACATTGCAAATGACATTGTTTTTTATCTTGAAGGTCAGGACTTTAAATATGGTGAAGGCACAAAGGATGATGAGCATTCACAATCAGAAGCCGATGGTCATACGGTTGTGCATATTACAAAGCCGGGCAGATATGTTTTAAGCGGTAGTCTTTCAAAAGGGCAGATTGCAGTTGATTTGGGCGAAGATGCCGAAACTGACCCGAATGCCGTTGTAACTCTTATTCTCAACGGTGTTGACATAACCTGCACAGTTGCTCCTGCAGTTATTTTCTATAATGTATATGAATGTGGCGTTGCAGATGAAGAAACTGCTGTAAAGGATGTCGACACTGAAAAAGCAGGTGCCAATGTAATTATTGCAGACGGTACTGAAAATAACATAAATGGCTCTTATGTTGCAAAAATTTATAAATCCTATGAACTCAGTGAAGACGGTACAACAGTTGTAGACAGCAAGAAACTCCACAAATATGATGCTGCATTCTATTCAAAGAAAACAATGAATATAGACGGTGGCGAAAAAGGCGACGGTATTCTTAATATCAAAGCCGAGAATGAAGGTCTTGATAGTGAATTGCACCTTACAATCAACGGTGGTAATATTAACATAACATCAGGTAATGACGGAATTAATACCAACGAAGATAATGTTTCAGTCACAACAGTAAATGGTGGTACACTCAATATTCTTTGTAATGGTAGCACTGGTGAGGGTGACGGAATCGACTCAAACGGTTGGCTTGTAATCAACGGCGGTACGGTAACTGCACAGGCTTGCGCTACAAGCGGTGACGCAGGGATTGACTCTGACAAGGGGATCTATATCAACGGTGGCAGAGTAATTGCATCAGGCAATATGCTTGATAGAATTGCAGGCGGTGAGCAGACCTATGCAGTATTCAGTTTTGCATCCCGTCAGGTTGGTGACAGCACCTACACACTTGAAAATGCTGATGGAAAAGTAATAGGTGAGTATGCACCGACAAACGATTTCACATATCTTTTAGTTGCAGGGGATGAGCTTTCACCCAGTGACTATACATTCCGGCAGGGTGATACACAGCTTTCTGCAATTTCAATGAGCGGTATGCCGCAAGGCGAAAGGCAACAGATGCCGGATGGTGAAAAACAAGAATTACCGGAAGATATGGAAAGACCTGAAAAACCGGACGGTGAGCGTCCGCATTGGACTGAAGGCGAAATGCCTGAAGGATTTGCTCCGCCGGAAAAGCCTGACGGTGAAAGACCGGATATGTTTGAAGAAAAGGAAAATATGACACCGCCCGATGGTATGATGGGTGGATTTATGGCAAACGGAGAAGTCTCTGCCACATTCACAATTGTCAAAGGCGGTAATCAGTTCGCAAAGGTGTCTCCCGGTACAAATTAACTCTTTTGCACAAGAGCAACAGCGAAAACGGTATCAGTTTTTTACGGGAGACAACCTGTCGCCCGACACAAGGCAAACCGTCAGATGTCGGTTCATTCAGAAAATCGGGTGCGGTGCCCCGTGCGAAAATATTATCTATAAATTTATTAACGGGCGGCAATCTGCCGCCCGTTACAGACTGTCGATAAAGGCACCGAGAACACGCACATAAAGAAATCACGGTCAGACGACAAGATAATTTTAAATTCAGAAACATATACGCAGTGATTTTCGTAATGAAATTTCACTATTTTTATTTTTATGTGCGTTTGACGTGTTTTTGCCCTCTCGCAGTACCTATGTACAGCTTCGGGGCAAAGAACACGCCATCTCGTTACCTTTCCCGAAGCCTCCCTGCTTGCCGAAAAAATACTTTTTCGACAAGCAGTAACGGGCGACAACCTGCCGCCCGTTAACATTTTATATACCGTTTTTGAATACGGATTTGATTGCGTTGATGAGGTGTCTGAAAAACTCACGGACACCGTCAAGTGCGATCATATTATCGGTTTGGTCGCCGTCCTTGATGTTGCCTGTGCCTTCGATTGCGGTGCCGTCAAAGTCGGATGTATGACTTGTCAGCCACGATATCATTCCGTCAGGATAGTTAAGAGTGACTTCTTCGCCCTTGCCGTTGACGGTTGACATATTGTAGTATGCACCGTTTTCGGTTGTGAACAGGTCATAGTTTACCGCAAACCATACGTGATGGTTGCTGGATGTCTTTTTACCGTTCGGGAAGCAGACCCTGTTAAAGGTGGAGAAGCGACAGCTTTCGGGAACATTTGAAACTCCGATAAGCTTTTCCCAAGTGGGAGTTACGGCAAAGTAATAGTTGACAAGAGGATCTCTTGTGCTTGACAGGATCCAAACAGGCATATCCTTAAGGTTTTCAAGAAGCTCTGACGACGGTGACCATGCAGGACACATCGGAAATGCTGCTGCGAACATTTCGGGATAGGCGATTGCCATTTTAAGAGTCATTTTACCGCCCATCGAATATCCGCCTATGTAGATTCTTGACAGGTCGATGTTCTTTTTATAAATAGAAATCAGCTCTGTAATTGCACCGTAGAGAGGCTCGATCATATCGTTTGACCAGCATACGCCAAGCTCTTCACGTGATCGTGCAATCATAACGAATGCGCCTTTTGCGTCGAAGCGTGACTGAAACTCATCGCTTGCCCAGTAAGCGATATCGCTTTTCTGAAGCGGAGCACCTTCTTTGCCGCCGTCACCGAGACCGTGAAGCCAGATAACAAGCGGATATTTTGTGCTGTCACCGTCCTTGACGGGTGAAAAATAACGGTAGTCAACAGAGTACTTGCCGACAACGGGACCTTCACCGTGACTGAACTGTGCACGAAGATCCTGTATTCCTTCGTCAAGAGATATTGCGCTGACAGCCGTTGCACAAGAAAAAATTAAAACTGTCGCAATAAGTGCGGATAAAATCCTTTTAAACATACTTTTCCTTTCACAAAAAAGCGGAACCGAAAGGCTCCGCTCAAACTGTCGGTAAAGGCACCGACTTTTTCTTAATAATTTTCTGCCTTGATCTGGAAATAGCTCTGCGGATGTGCACAAACAGGGCATACTTCGGGAGCGTTCTTTCCTACAACGATGTGACCGCAGTTGGAGCACTGCCAGATCATATCTCCGTCACGAGAGAATACAAGACCGCCTTCGATATTTGCGATAAGCTTTCTGTAGCGTTCCTCGTGTTCCTTTTCGATCTTTGCAACCTCTTCAAAAAGGTATGCGATGTGATCAAAGCCTTCTTCTTTAGCTTCCTTTGCGAAAGTAGCGTACATATCCGTCCACTCGTAGTTTTCGCCTGCGGCAGCGTCATTAAGGTTTGTCAGGGTATCGGGGATACTGCCGTCATGAAGCAGCTTGAACCAGATTTTTGCGTGTTCCTTTTCGTTGTTGGCAGTCTCTTCAAAAAGAGCAGCTATCTGAACATAACCGTCCTTCTTTGCCTTTGAAGCATAGTAGGAATATTTGTTTCTTGCCTGAGATTCACCTGCAAATGCAGCCATAAGGTTGGCTTCTGTTCTTGAACCTTTAAGATCCATTTTAATGTTCCTCCTTAATAATGTTTAAATAATTTTATCAGCAAGGCGTTTGCATCATCGGGAAGAAAGCTTCCGGGTGAACGCAAAAGACCTTTGTTGTCAATCCATCGAGGATAGAGTGCGTCAATGTCGCTGTCGGCAATGCGAATATCGACCGTGGGAGTTGTTTTTTTGACAATATTTATAACCTCTTCAATATCGTAACCTGTTTTGATTGAAAAATTCTTTGCATCATCTGCGGCAAAGCGCTGTGACCACAAAAGAAAATCGGAAAGAAATACCGCACAGGCACTACCGTGAGGGATATCGTAGCTTTCGGAAAGAAAATATCCCATTGCATGAGGGAAGGCTGTTCCCGTAACGCTGATTGCGTATCCTGCATAAACGGAAGCAAGATACAGACTGTCTCTGTCTTGTGATGTGAGATTTTCTGCTCCTTTTTCAAGCAAAGGCAAAAGCAACTCGCATGATCTTATTGCAAACATACGCGAAACATCGTTTGCAGACTTTGAAAAGTAGCTTTCAATGCTGTGAGACAGAGCATCAACAGCACACGAGCGAGTAAAAAAGTCGGAAAGAGAAGCCGTATATTTTGCATCACCGAAAGACAGAACGGGATATATTCTGTCATCACGGATACTCTTTTTCCTATTGTCGCTTGCCGTCAGAACGGATACAGGAGTTACTTCGCTTCCCGTACCTGCCGTAGTGCCGATACAGACAACAGGCAAAGGAGCCTTTTCCCAATTATACGAGTACAGACCGCTTTCGTCAAGATCATTGGCGGCAAAAACGGCAACCGCCTTTGCTGCATCAAGTGCAGATCCGCCTCCGATACCGAGAATGAAGTCGGCATTGATGCTTTTGGCGATTTCTCCCGCTTCCTTACAGGATGAAACGGTGGGATTCTGCCTTATTGAATCAAAAATATCATAGGCTATGTTTTGTTCTTCAAGAACACTCAGAGCATCATCCAACGCTCCCGATGCTTTTGCAGAGCTTTTTCCCGTAACGATAAGGCAACGCTTGCCGAGTGATGAAAGAAGCTTACCGCCTGTTAAAACACAGCCGCTGCCGATTATCATTTTGGTTGGTGCAAAAAAGTTTATGTTCATCGACATTCTCCACGTAAAAATTATACATTGATTATAACATAAGTATACAGTATTTTTCAAGATGAAACACAATATTACGGCATTTTGTATAATTGACATTCAGCGTAAATGAGTGTATAATCATACTTGGTTAAAAAAGACAATAAAACAGGAGTGAATTACCATGCCTTTAGTAACAACCAAAAAAATGTTTGAAGACGCCTATAAGGGCGGATATGCAGTCGGTGCTTTCAACGTAAATAACATGGAGATTATCCAGGGTATCGTCGGCGCTGCTTCAAAGCTTAACGCTCCCCTTATCCTTCAGGTTTCCAAGGGCGCAAGAGCTTATGCAAATCACACTTACCTTGTAAAGCTTGTTGAGGCTGCTGTTGAGGAAACAGGTCTTCCTATAGCTCTTCACCTTGACCACGGCCCCGATTTTGAGACTTGCAAGAGCTGTATCGACGGCGGATTTACTTCCGTTATGATCGACGGTTCTCATCTTCCTTATGAAGAGAACGTTGCTCTTACAAAGAAGGTTGTTGACTATGCTCACGCTCACGGCGTTGTTGTTGAGGGTGAACTCGGCCAGCTTGCAGGTATCGAAGACGATGTTAACGTTTCTGCAGAGGATGCTTCCTATACAAATCCCGAACAGGTTCAGGATTTCGTAACACGTACAGGCGTTGACTCTCTTGCTATCGCTATCGGTACAAGCCACGGCGCTTTCAAATTCAAGCCCGGTCAGGATCCCAAGATCCGCATCGACATCCTTGAAGAGATCGAACGCCGTCTTCCCGGCTTCCCGATCGTTCTTCACGGTGCTTCTTCCGTTCCGCAGGAATTCGTTAAGCTCATCAACCAGTACGGCGGCAAGATGGATGACGCTATCGGTATCCCCGAAAGCGAGCTTCGCAAGGCTGCTGAAAAGGCTGTTTGTAAGATCAACATCGACTCCGACCTTCGTCTTGCAATGACAGCTGCTATCCGTCAGTATATGTCCGAGAATCCCGGCCACTTCGATCCCAGACAGTATCTCACTCCCGCAAGAGCTGCTATCCAGGGCATGGTTGAGCACAAGATCCAGAACGTTCTCGGCTGCAACGGCAAAGCTTAAGTTAATATAGTTTTTAAGGACTCGCTTTTGCGGGTCCTTTTTTCATCTCTCATTTCATCGCTCATTTGCGATTGATAAATGAGCGATAAAAAAATTCTTCGCTTGTCGGGGTGAGTAATTCCGAACGAAGTGAAGAATCTTTATTTTTACTTTTTTTATTTTTGTGAATTTATATGCGAGTATTGATCCTATCGGAGCCAATGAAAAAAGCACAAAGCCCATTATTATTCCAAAACCGCTTTCACCGCCAAAGGCGTACGCCATTGAATAAATGACCAGAAGGAAAGGATACAATATCACTATCGGAAATTCAATGGCAGTCAGAACAGCTTTTATTGCGGTTCTCTCGGCACTTTCGTTTCCCATTAAAGCAACATAACGTTTTGAAAGGGGCATTTCTATTGTTGAAAAGATATACATCAAAGCGATTGCAACAAAGGGCAACAGGGAAGTAATTGTCACCGACATAAAGAACGATCTGTGTCCGTTTCGTTTTGAATATATACCGATCAGAACGCATATCGCAATGTAGGCAAAAATTGAAGCGGCACTTAAAATAACAGAGCCTTCCCAAAATTCCAAGACGTCTCCCATAGCGAGAGTTCCGCCGCTTAAAATGCACAAAATCCACATCGTGACAACTATTCCGATGCCGCCGAAAACTTCGCCGATATTTACCTTTCTCTTGCTCATAAAAATACCTCTGAAAGCACAAACAGCCAAAGGAGATTTTATTCTCCCCCGGCTGTTTTGTTTATTTATTTTCAAACCAACTGAGTGCGTATTGAGCGATGGGTGCGATAAGATTTTTGATCTCGGTTCCCGTTGTATTTACACAAAGGTTATAGCTCTTCATATCGCCCCACGATGTATCGGAGATCATATCGTAACCTGTTGCTCTTGCACGGTCGATCTGCTTGATCATCTTTTCAATTTCACGGTCCGTCATATTTTCACCGGGATTCTGACGTGAACGGCATCTGTCGATCTTTGCCTTCATATCGGCATAGACAAAAACCTTAAAAGGATTTCTGTCACGCAAAAGAATATCGGCGTTCTGACCGACAATTATACAGTCGCCCTTTGAAGAAAGCTGTGTAATAACCTTTTGCTGCTGAGAATAAATATCCGTTGCCGTAACTGCCGACTTCGGAAGATACGAAAAGGTGTGTCCGAAGGTCAGGGGAATTGCGTTAAAAACACCCTTTTCCAGTACGTGAGATATGTATTCTTCATCCATTTTTACGTTCTTTGCAATTTCCGTAATTATCTCACGGTCGTAATAGGCAAATCCGAGCTCATCGGCAAGACGCTTACCGACCTCTCTGCCTCCGCTGCCGAATTCACGGCTTATTGTAATTATACGCATACTGTCAGCTCCTTTCGTTGCGTAACGCTTTCTTTTCCCATATAAAATACATTATTAAACACAATGCAATCTGAACTACTGTTGATGCAGGGGTAGCCAAGCCAATCTTAAAAAGAGTTACATCCGCCATACTGCTGATGAAAAACGCAAGCGGAACTCTTATGACAAACGCTCCGATAAGTCCCTGAATCATAACAAAAAAGCTTTTGCCGCAACCGTTGAAATATCCGATAAAACAGAACAGGAACGGTGTCAGAAAACAGTCAACGGCATATGCCTTAAGATAGCTGTGAGCGGCGGTGATGACGGGCGGTTCTTTTGAAAAAATCTCTGCCAGTAAATCTCCTTGAAAAAACGCCAAAACGCCCATTACCGCACCAACAAGAAACGATGTCAGTATTCCGTAAAAGAGTGCTTTCTTCGCACGCTTCGGCTTTTCGGCACCGAGATTCTGCGCGACAAAAGCCGCCATCGACTGCATATACGCTGACGGTACCAGCATAATAAAGCCGCAAAGCTTTTCGGCAACGCCGACACCTGCCGATTCGACAACTCCGATTGCATTGACAATCATCTGCATTACCATAAATGATATTCCGACCAGAAGATCCATAAGAGCGACAGGTGTGCCAAGGCGAAGCTCTGACGCGACAATCCTTTTGTCAAAGCGCAAATCCTTTTTTGATAAGGTGAACGGCAGTTGCTTTTTTCTGATTATCAACAGAGATATAAAGACGCTGACCGCCTGAGCTATAACTGTAGCGATTGCGGCACCCGATGCACCCATATCAAAGACAGCAACAAACAAAAGGTCCCCGACAATATTTGCAGCACAGGCAATACCGACTGTCATCAGCGGTGTTCCTGAATCACCGATACCTCTGAAAACACTGCCCAGAACATTGTATGCTACGATAAAAACAGAACCGATTGCACAAATTCTTATATAGTCAACGGTTTGCGAAAAAGCTTCCGTCGGTGCTTGCATAAAGCGTGCGACGGCTTCGGAGCCCGGCACAAACAGCGCTGTCAGAATAACTGCAAACACGGCAAAAAGACAGATTCCCGAACCGATGGCGGCAGAGGCTTTTTTGTGATCCTTTTCGCCTATACTCTGACCGACAAGGACGGTAATACCCATCGAAAGACCGGTTATAACCGATGTCAGCGTATGCATTATCATACTGCCTGTTGCAACACCCGACACGTCCGCCGTTTGCGAAAATCTGCCGACTATCAAAAGATCAACACCGCCGTACAGCGCCTGCAAAAACAGAGCCGCCAGAACAGGTATTGCAAAGCGGATAAGAGAGCTTAAAATATTGCCCTCGGTTAAGCTGTTTTTTGTTTTCATTTATATTTCACTTCTGACTGTTATTTTTCCATTTGGGATTTACGGGTACTTTCTTTTCGCCTGAACGGACTTTTTTAAAAAAATCACGAAGCACCGCCGAGCATTCCTCCTGCATAAATCCCGATTCCGTCTGAGGGGAATGGTTGTATGGGAGAGAAAAAAGGTTAATAACGGAAGAACATGAGCCTGCCTTTTGGTCAAATGCGCCGAAGACAACACGCTTTATGCGTGAATTGATTATCGCTCCCGTACACATCGGACACGGCTCAAGCGTGACGTACAAGGTACAATCCCACAGACGCCAGCCGCCGAGAGTCCGACAGGCATCGTTGATCGCTTCGATCTCGGCATGAGCGAGGGCATTTTTTTCGCTTTCACGGGAGTTTTTTCCTCTGCCAACGATTTCGCCGTTACGAACGACGACAGCACCTACGGGAACCTCGCCGCAATCGGCACACTCGGCAGCAAGCTTTAAAGCTTCGGTCATAAAATATCTGTCATCCATCATCCGACACCCGTATACTCAACAAACTGTGATGTGAACAATGCTATCAGCACAATTGCAATAATCATTGACGGTGTAAAAATATATGCCGTACCCAGATCCTTATTGGAAAGCACGGTGGGATTGGGCTTCAGCTTTTCTCGTTTGCACAAGGTCATAAAGACTGCAAAACAGATAATGCCTGCAACCAGCGTGACAGCATTCATGGCGGAATAAAACGTTGATGCCGCCTGTGCATCCTTGAGAAAGACGAACGAAAGAATTACCGACAGCAGGTTGTTGATAAGGTGTATCGCAACACCCGTCCAGATACTTCTTGTTGCGATTACAAAGTATCCTATCGCAAGTCCCGCAACAAAGGCAAACGGAATCTGTATCATATTGCCGTGCATCAGAGCAAACACGAGAGAGGACATAATAATTGCAAACTTGTCACCGTATTTGCGAAGCGGCTGCATAATCACACAGCGAAGCGCAAACTCTTCGACCAATGCAGGCAGCAGGGCAATATTGATTGTCTGAAAAACAAAGTCCTCCACAGTCTCAGACAAAGAGTAGTCACCGCCTGAAAGCTCGATACCGAAGGAGGAAAGCAATGCGATAAAGTAATCGGTTGCAAAATTGCCGACGGTACAGAACATTGTGCCTGCAACAACGGCGGCAAGACAGGCTTTAACGGAAAGCGGCTTGTCAAAGCAATACGAAGCGACTTTGTCCTCTTCGGGTAAGAGTATATATGCAACCATAAAAGGAACGAGCATTGACGAAAGATAAAGAGTCATTTCGATTATCCGAGGCAGCACCGAATCCGAAAAATATGCGGCGTTAAGACTCGGAATAAATCCGATGAACAGGCTGAGCACATTCTGAATTAACAGGAATGAGATAACACACAACCCTGCACGCGTGCTTTGCTTTTTTAAACGGAGCTTCTCCTCTTCCCGAAGGCAGAACAGCTCACCGGGAGAAAGATGTGAGTACTTTTGAAAAAACTCAGGATGCATTTGTGATCATCCTCTTTCTGTTAAGAATTCCAGATGTTTTCGGCATATTCGTTGACTGCACGGTCAGCGGCAAAACGTCCTGCGCCCGAAATGTTCATCAATGACATTCTGTTCCACAGATCCCTGTCGGCATAAAGTGCGTCCGAGCGAAGCTGGGCTGCACGGTAGTCGGAGAAGTCAGCAAGAACCATATACGGATCGTGATGAACGATTGTCTGACCGATTTCGGGGAACTGCTTTCCGTTGATCGAACAGTTAATAAAGTCGATAACCTTGCGGATTTCGGTATTGTTGTTGTAATAGTTCGACGGATTGTAGCCGGAATGCTGTAAAGCCTTTGCTTCTTCGGAATTCATACCAAAGAGAATGATGTTATCCTTTCCGACTGCTTCAAAAATTTCGACATTGGCACCGTCAAGCGTTCCGAGAGTAACGGCACCGTTGATCATAAGCTTCATATTACCCGTACCGCTGGCTTCCGTTCCTGCAAGAGAGATCTGTTCGCTGATATCCGCCGCCGGCATAAGGCGTTCTGCCATTGTGACGTTATAGTCCTCGACAAAAATTACCTTGAGTCTGCCTCTGACGTCGGGATCGTTATTGATAAGATCGGCAAGTGCACAGATAAAGCTGATTATCTTCTTTGCAACAAAGTAACCCGAAGCCGCCTTTGCCGCAAAAATGTATGTGCGGGGCGTGAAGTCACCGTTCGGATTTTCCTTGATGGCAAGATAGCGTGATATTATCTGCAATGCGTTGAGGTGCTGACGCTTGTATTCGTGAAGACGCTTTACCTGTACATCAAATACAGAATCGGGATCAAGCGATACACCCGTAAGCTTTTTGATTCTCTTTGCAAACGCTTCTTTATTATTGTGCTTGATCTTTGAGAGCATCTCAAGAACACCCTTATCGTCCTTGAAGTCACGAAGTCTCAGCAGCTCGTCACCGTCATAGATGAACTTTTCACCGATAAGCTCCTTGATAAGTCCCGTAAGCTCGGGGTTCGACTGACAAAGCCAGCGTCTGTATGCGATACCGTTAGTGACGTTTTTGAACTTTTCAGGAGTGATGCTGTAAAAGTCGTTGAAAACGGTTTCCTTAAGAATCTCGCTGTGAAGAGCAGAAACACCGTTTACGCTGTGACAGGCGGCAACACAAAGATTTGCCATTCTGACAGCACCGCCGGAGATAATTGCCATACGCTCGACCTTATCTGCATTACCTGTTGCCGACCAGATGAATGAACGGTAACGGTTGTCAATCTCCTTGACGATCTGATAAATTCTGGGAAGAAGTCTCTTGACAAGCTCTTCAGACCAGCATTCAAGAGCTTCCTTCATAACCGTATGGTTAGTGTAAGCAAAGGTTTTTGTTACGATATTCCACGCATCGTCCCACTCATAGCCGCATTCGTCCAGAAGGATTCGCATAAGCTCGGGGATTGCCATTGTGGGATGAGTATCGTTGATGTGAATTGCAACGTGATCCGAGAAATTGTCAACGCTTCCGAATCTTCTCAGATGACGCTGAACAACATCCTGGATTGATGCAGATACAAGGAAATACTGCTGACGCAGACGCAGACTCTTGCCCTCCTGATGATTGTCGGAGGGATAAAGAATCTTGCTGATGACCTCTGCCATGGCATTCTG
This sequence comes from Clostridia bacterium, assembly GCA_017397655.1. Taxonomy (GTDB): domain Bacteria; phylum Bacillota; class Clostridia; order Oscillospirales; family Acutalibacteraceae; genus UBA1425. The sequence goes on from JAFQIG010000018.1 coordinate 14,113, forward strand.
CTCCATAGCGTGCATATAGTCACCCTGATTGAACATTTCCATATCAATGCCGGGAGATTCCGCCTTCCACAGACGAAGAACGCTGATACCCTTCCCGTCCTTACCTGCAACGTAAAGATCATAGGGTACCGCATAGACTCTTTTATCGTTTACCGTTTCGATGGAATGATATTTGTTATCCCAGCTTTCACGGATTTCACCTTCAAAAGATACGGGGAAAGCGCTGTCATCTCTCTTTTCGAGCCATACCTCACCACCGGGAAGCCAGAAGTCGGGAAGCTCGGTCTGCCAGCCGTCAACCAATTTCTGCTTGAAGATACCGTATTCGTAAAGAATGGAATAGCCTGTTGCATGATGGCCCTGAGTTGCAAGAGCATCAAGGTAGCAGGCGGCAAGACGTCCTAAACCGCCGTTTCCGAGTCCTGCATCAGGCTCACAGTCGTAAAGCTTTTCGAGCTTTATCCCGAAATCGGAAAGAGCCTGAGAAAATGTATCGGTAAGATTAAGGTTGTAAAGAGTGTTCTTGAGAGAACGTCCCATAAGAAACTCCATACAAAGATATACGACCTTTTTCTTGTTTTGTGCATCACATTCGGTAACAAATTCTTTACGTCCCTTGACAAGCATTTCACGCAATATCATTGCAGTGGCACGGTAAAAATGCTCGTACGATGCCTCCTCCGGCGAAACACCGAGATAGTGAGACAGCTTGGCGTTTATAAGTTCTTTTGCCTGTTTTTTGGTAAGAGTATAATTCATAAAGAACCTCCGATTATATTTTTACTTGTATATTATAACATACTATATAGTATTTCTTCAAGATGCTCTGTTGTGCATAATAAAGGAAATGCGCAAAAATTTTTGTTATATTTTACTGAATATTCCTTGACTTTCAGCGGTGTTTGGAATAAACTAAAATTATAAAACTACAGGTGGTGAATTTGCTTGGACAGTCCTGCAGGGCCTAAACCTCGAGGTATAAACTCAATGTCAATATTTTTATCCTGTTCGGTTACGCTGTTCAGGCAGATTTCGGTATGACCTTTTCATAACCGTTAAGCTTCGCCTTTCACATCCGTTCAGGTGTGAAAGGTGTGTTTTTTTATGGAAGAAAGAGAATTCTTTGAGCTGATCACGGATCTTCTTGCCGCCAACAAGCTGCCTCTTTTGCGAAAGCTTCTTGAAGAATCCAACGTTGTTGATATAGCTGTCGCCGCATCAAATCTTACAACGGAACAGCTTTTGCGTGTTTTCCGAATACTTCCAAAGGATATTTCATCCTCTGTTTTTTCGTATCTTGATCCCGATGATCAGACAAGACTCGTAGAATCCATTACCGATAAGGAGCTTGAAGCTCTTATCGACGAGATGTATATCGACGATACCGTTGACTTTCTTGAAGAAGTTCCCGCAAATATCGTCCGACGCGTTCTTGCCCGTGCAGATTCACAGACACGTTCGATCATCAACAGATTTTTAAATTATCCCGAAGACTCCGCAGGCAGCATTATGACCATCGAAATGGTGGAGCTTCACGATCATTATACGGCAAAGCGTGCCATCGAATATATACGTGAGACAGGTTGCGACAAAGAGACTGTTTACACCTGCTTTGTCATTGATGCACAGCGTCATCTTATCGGATCGGTTGACCTTAAGGATTTGCTGTTTTGCAAAGAATCCGAAACCGTCGGTGACATAATGGATAACGAGCGTGCGCTGATCAGCGTTACGACTACCGATGACCGTGAAGAGGTTGCGGAAATTGCCAGAAAGTATGACCTTCTTTCCGTTCCCGTTGTCGATAACGAAAACCGTCTTGTCGGCATCATTACCATCGACGATATTATCGACGTTATGGAAGAAGCCGCTACCGAAGATATCGAAAAGATGCATATGCTTCTTCCCTCTGAGGATGACTACCTCAAAACAGGCGTTTTTACTCTCGTCAAAAACAGAATCGTCTGGCTTCTCGTGCTTATGGTTTCTGCAACGTTTACAAGTCAGATCATAACAGGCTTCGAGGACAAGCTTGCCGCCATTGCAGGTCTTACGGCAAGTATCCCGATGCTGACGGGTACGGGCGGTAACGCAGGCAATCAGGTTTCGTCTCTTATTATCCGCGGTATCGCTCTCGGTAAAATCGGAATAACCGACTATTTCAAGGTGCTGTGGAAAGAAATCCGTGTTGCCGTTATATGCGGCGGTGCGCTTGCTGTTGCAAACCTCGGCAGAATGTTCCTTGTCCGTCTTGTAACCGGCGGAGAAGTCGCTACAAGCGTTTTTATAGTAACAAGTCTTGCTATGATGCTGTCGGTTATTGCAGCAAAGGCAATAGGCTGTTCGCTTCCGATTATTGCAAAGCTTTTAAAGGCAGATCCTGCCGTAATGTCCGGTCCGATGCTTGCAACGCTTGTTGATATCATCACGCTTCTGATTTACTTTGGACTTGCCAACGTAATGCTTGTAAATGTTTAAAAAACAAACAAAAAGGTTCCGGCTGAATGTCGGAACCTTTTTTGGCACCCCCTGCGGGAATCGAACCCACAACTAACCCTTAGGAGGGGTTTATTATATCCATTTAACTAAGGAGGCAGATATTAACTTTAAAATATATCAAAAGGGGTTTATTATTACGAGCAAAGCGAGTAACAAGGTTCTGAACGGAACGTTCAGGTTCTTATTACGAGTTTGTGAGTAACAAGGTTCTGATGCGAAGCATCAGGTTCTTATATCCATTTAACTAAGGAGGCAGATATTAACTTAAATGGAGATTTGCAGGAATATATTAACAGATATAAGTATCGTTGTCAATAAAACCTTGACGAAAAAATTGCGGTTTGCTAAAATACAAAAAAGGGGGTAATTACCGTGAAAGAGTTTTTATGGCGAATTTTTAAACCGACTGTAGCTGTCGGAATTATTGTTGTTAATTTCTTTTTATGGATGTTCAATCTGCCTCAGTACCCGTCGCTTACAGAGATTGATATGAGTAAATTCTGCGAAACGCCTGTGTTTGCGGATGAGTTTGACGGATCAGAAATCAACGATGAGGTCTGGAGCGGACACTACACCTACGGTGACAATTACAGCTTGCGTCGTGGAGGATACTGGCACAGGGATATGGCGACTGTCGAGGACGGAAAGCTTCACATCAGAACAGCGTATCTTGAAGAAGGTCTCGGAGGTGGTCCCGAGGGCTGGTATTCCTACGGAATGGACACTAACGGCAAGTACGAACAGACTTACGGATACTTTGAATGCCGTTGTATCTTTCCCAAAGGTATCGGTCATTGGAGTGCATTCTGGCTTCTGACGGATTCGATGATGAACACGGAAGAAAAAGGTCTTAACGGAGCGGAAATAGATGTTTTTGAAAGCTTCAATTACGGCAACAAGCTTCTTTGGAATTCGACAAAGCATACCATTCACATCGACGGCTACGGCGATTTACACGATGCCGACAATGACGGTTCGTGGAGAATCAAGGGTGATCCGTTCAACGAATTCCACACATACGGCGTGGAATGGAATGAAGAGGGATATACATTTTATATAGACGGCAAAAAGACGAGCTTCAACGATTTCGGAGGAGCATCGAGAGTGCCCGAATATATGATACTTTCCGTTGAGGTCGGCGGAGAAAACGGTGTCCCCGACGGTGGAATGACAATGGGACCCATTTATGAAAACGAAGGCGGCAAGGACTTTACATCCGATTTTATAATCGACTATGTCCGTGCGTATCAGTATAAGTAAAGCGGCGCAGTCCCTTAATGCATTGATACGCCATACGTCAATTTATTAAAAAAAGATCCTTCGCTACGTTCAGGATGACAAGGTCATCAGACTACATCTGTCATTCTGAAGCGAAGCTGAAGAATCTTATACTCCGTTGCTCTTATCTGCAGTCTGATCTGCACTCAAACGAATCGCAAAGAGTATCACAGCATTCGTTGGCACACTCGCACGAGTGAGCAACCTTGATCTTGTCAAGTGAGCAGTGCATACTTTCGGTACAGTTGTACTTGCATTCTTTTACGTTACATTCGATATTGGGATTTGGTTTCTTGTTCATTACTGTCACCTCCGTGATAATATTATCCGCAAAAACGCTTATAATACACAAAAAAAATAAAATAAACCCTTTACAAACTTGTTTTGTTGTGATATAATCACTTTTGCCTGTATCTCGGATAGGGGAATAAGCCTTTTATACAAGGATCTCACCTGCCTCTTTCTGGGTTACAAGGAAAATTTTTAATGAGGTGAATAAAAATGACACAGGCTGAGAAAACTGCTATTATGCAGGAATACGCTCTTCACGAGGGCGACACAGGTTCTCCCGAGGTTCAGATCGCTGTTCTTACAAAGCGCATCAATGACCTTACCGAGCACCTTAAGGAACACAAAAAGGACCATCATTCCAGAAGAGGACTTCTTAAGATGGTTGGTCACAGACGTAACCTTCTTGCTTATCTTCAGAGCGTTGACATTGAGCGTTACCGTTCAATCATTTCAAGACTTGGTATCCGTAAATAAGTTTTCAGGCAGGGGCGGCCTTTCGGTCGTCCCTGTAGTGCGTTAATTTTAACATCCGTCGGCTCTTAAAGGCGGCTTTAGCAGTTAATCGTCTGCTTCGGTATGCGGAACAGAGGATTTATTGCTAAGTCCGATTCGGAGCCGTGGAAATATATTTAAAAAGGAGTTTTCGATATGTTTTTTAAGGATTTTAAAACATTCAAAACAGAAATCGCAGGTCGTCCCTTTGTCGCAGAAGTCGGCAAAATGGCTCAGCTTGCAGGCGGTTCCGTTCTTGCCCGTTACGGCGAGACAGAGGTTCTTTGTACTGTAACTATGGCTCCCAAGCCTCGTGAGGGCGTTGATTTCTTCCCTCTTTCAGTTGACTTTGAAGAAAAACTCTACTCCGTCGGCAGAATTCCCGGTTCTTTCCAGAGAAGAGAAGGCAAGGCAAGCGAAAAAGCTACTCTTGCATCAAGAGTTATTGACCGTCCGATCCGTCCTCTTTTCCCCAAGGATATGAGAAATGACGTTGCTGTTGTTGCAACTGTTATGTCGGTTGATCCCGACTGCTCACCCGAAATTACCGCTATGATCGGCGTTTCCATCGCTATCTCCATTTCCGAGATTCCGTGGGACGGCCCGATTTCCGGTGTTTCCGTCGGTCTTTGCGACGGTGAATTTGTTATCAACCCCGATGCTGCTCAGCGTGAGGTTTCCGATCTTCAGCTTACAGTTGCTTCCACAAGCGATCTTGTTGCAATGATCGAAGCAGGTGCCAACGAAGTTCCCAACGATCAGATGTACGATGCTATTATGTTCGGTCATGCCGAAAACCAGAGAATCGTTGAATTTATCAACGGCATCCGTGCAGAAATCGGCAAGGAAAAGGTTGATTTCCCCTCAAACGATCCCGATCCCGAAATGTACGAAGCTATCAAGGAATTCGCTATTGACGATATCCGTGTAGCTCTTGATACAGATGACAAGCGCATCCGTGACGAAAGACTTAAGCCCATCTATGACGCTGTTCACGAAAAGTTTGACGAGATTTATCCCGACAGCGAATTTATGATCGAAGACTGTCTTTACAAGCTTCAGAAGTTCGTCGTTCGTCGTTGGCTTCTTGACGACGGTAAGCGTGTTGACGGCAGAGGCATCAACGAGATCCGTCCTCTTAATGCTGAAGTAGATCTTCTTTCCAGAGTTCACGGCTCAGGTATGTTCACAAGAGGTCAGACTCAGGTTCTTACAATCGCTACTCTCGGTCCTGTCAGCGATGCTCAGCTTCTTGACGGTATCGACAATGAAGAGACAAAGCGCTATATGCATCACTATAATTTCCCGTCATATTCTGTCGGTGAAACCAAGCCCTCAAGAGGCCCCGGCCGCCGTGAGATCGGTCACGGTGCTCTTGCCGAAAGATCTCTTCTTCCCGTTATTCCCTCTGTTGAAGAGTTCCCCTACTGCATCCGTCTTGTTTCTGAGGTTCTTTCCTCTAACGGTTCTACATCTCAGGGCTCTGTCTGCGGTTCTACTCTTGCTCTTATGGCAGCAGGTGTTCCGATCAAGGCTCCCGTTGCAGGTATTTCCTGCGGTCTTATCACAGAGGGCGACCGCTTCATGACAATGGTTGATATCCAGGGTCTTGAAGATTTCTTCGGCGATATGGACTTCAAGGTTGCAGGTACTAAGAAGGGTATTACTGCTATCCAGATGGACCTCAAGGTTCACGGTCTTACTCCCGCTATTATCCGTGAAGCTCTCGACAAGACTTATACTGCAAGATGCTATATCCTTGACGAGATTATGCTTCCCGTTATCCCCGAACCCCGCAAGGAGCTTTCCAAGTATGCTCCCAAGATGCTCACAACAACGATCTCTCCCGAAAAGATCGGCGATGTCATCGGCAAGCAGGGTAAAGTTATCCAGAAGATCTGTGCTGAGTGCGAATGTAAGGTTGACGTTGAAGAAGACGGAACCGTATTCATCAGCGCTATCGATATCGAAAACGCAAAGCGTGCGCTCACAATTATTGAGACCATCGCAAAGGATCCCGAGCCCGGTTCATTCTACAAGGGTGTCGTAACACGCATTATGGACTTCGGTGCATTTGTTGAGATCGCTCCCGGTAAAGAGGGTCTCGTACACGTCAGCCGTCTTGATGTAAAGCGTGTTGAAAAGGTAGAAGATGTCGTTGCAGTCGGTGATGAGGTTATCGTTAAGGTAACAGAGATCGACGATCAGGGCAGACTTAATCTTTCCCGCCGTGATGCACTTATCGAGCTTGAGGGTATGACTCCCGAAAACAATCCCGATGAAGAAAGACGTCCGAGACGTGACGGCAACCGTCGTACCGGCGGCAACCGTGACCGCAGAAGAGACAACAGAAACTGATTAAATTAAAAATAAGGGGATTCTTACAGGCTTCAACCTGCAGGAATCCCCGATTTGTTTTGTTTATTCCTTGTTTATTCCGTTCCCTTTTCATTCACACATCTGAGAATTGCTTTGTCGTCTTTGCAGAAATCGATAACGCTGATCGAAACATTATCAAGTGCAAAGAAGAATGTATGCGGCTTTATTCCCAACGCAACAGGAATCAGATATTCCAGAAATCCGTGATGACTGAAAACTGCTACACGGTCACCGAATGTAAAATTCTCTTTGATATATTCAATCACCTTTTGAGCGCGTGCGACATTATCCTCATATGCTTCGCATCCGAATTCATATTCATCCGTACCAAACAGCTTTTCGCACATTTCTGAGTTATCATAATACTTTTTGAGATACTCTTTACTGCATCCGTAATATCCGACCGAGCAACCGCATTCTACAAGCTCCGGGCATATCTTAAGAAGCGGCTTATCTGCCTTTTCTTTGCACACGCCTGCAGCTGTTTTAAAACTGCGCAGAAGCGAGCTTGTTATATATGCGTCGATCGGCATATCTTTTAACTTTTTTCCAAGCAGCTTGCACTGATTTTCTCCGTTTTCATTCAGATTGCCGTCGCATCGGTCACGGTCTCCCTTGTCTTCGTAGCACGTTTCAGCATGGCGGACAAAAACTATCTCCAGCAAATCCTTGTTTTCCATATCAATACCTCTTTACAAAAAAGCTGCATCTGTCCCTTTGACAAATGCAGCTTAAGATTATTTATCTGTAGCCGTACTTTTTAAGAAGATTTTCAATTCTCTCACCGGGATCAAGCAGACCGCTCATTGATGTGTCGTGATTGAGCGTTTCGATGATAAGAGAAACATACTTTGAAAGGTCAACCTCTGTATACCATTCACGCTCAAGAAGCTGAGGTGTACGATAGATAAGGTTTGTTGTGAAAACTCTGTCGATCATACCTGTCTCATAAGCGGTATCAAATCTGTCCAGACCGTTGCAGAAAAGACCGAATGCAGAACAAATAAAGATTCTCTTTGCCTTAAGACCCTTAAGCTTTCTTCCGACCTCGATCATAGATTCGCCGGAGGAGATCATATCATCAACAACGATAATATCCTTGCCCTCTACGTTGTCGCCAAGGAACTCGTGTGCAATGATGGGATTTCTGCCGTCTACAATAACGGAATAGTCTCTGCGCTTGTAGAACATACCAAGATCTACGCCGAGCACGTTTGCATAATAGATACAGCGGTTCATACCGCCTTCATCGGGAGAAACAACCATCAGATGATCCTTGTCAATCTTCAGATCATCAACATTCTTTACAAGAGCCTTGATCATCTGATAAACAGGAGAAACATTTTCAAATCCGTGAAGCGGAATGGCATTCTGCACTCTCGCATCATGAGCATCAAAAGTGATGATGTCATCAACACCCAAATTGTCGCAAAGCTCCTGTAAAGCGTTTGCACAGTCAAGAGACTCTCGGCTGGAGCGCTTGTGCTGTCTGCCCTCATAAAGCATAGGCATAATGACCGTAATACGCTTTGCCTTGCCGCCGATAGCGCTGATAGCTCTCTTAAGATTTGCATAATGATCATCAGGACTCATCATAACTTCCTGACCGTACATCTTATATGTTACTCCGTAATTGAACATATCACAGACAATAAAAATATCGTGACCTCTTACGGAATCTCTGATGAGCGCTTTTCCTTCGCCCGTGCCGAATCTGGGAAACTCCACATTGATAATATATGACTTCTTGTGATAATCACGGAATACGGGGCCTAAATTATCAATGTTGCGTTCGCCACGCCATGAAAGAAGATAAGAGTCAATCTTTTTGGCAAGCTCGGTACATCCCGGCAACGCAATAATGCCGAGAGGTCCGACAGGGACGGTGTTGAAATCTGCGTTCGTTTCAGTCATTATTAAACCTCCAATAACAGTTGCTTACTATTATATTGTACAGATAAGATGTAGTTTTTTCAAGCATAATCGCAAAATATGACAGATAAAAAATATACATAAAAAAACGAGTTTTTTTGTAGATTTCATACAAAAAGCCTCGTTTTGTACAAATCTTCAGGTAATCTGATCAGATTTTGCCGTTAAGAATAAACAAAACCACCGCACATGCAGCTATAGTAACCAAAGCTATTGCGACAACAGGCACCGAGATTTTTCCCGATGATGCTCCTTCTTTCTCTGAAGGCAACAGACGTGCCGATTTAAGCGCTCTTGACAGCGGCTTATAGATCAAGAATGTAAACGATGCATTGAGTGCTCCCTTGATAAGATTGAACGGGAGGAACGCAGGTATCAGAAGACTCTTTACAAACTCACGCGGTGTTCCCATATAAAGAGGTGTCAGAAGATAGTTCCACAGCAGCATTACAACGGTAACAAGAACAACACCGCAAAAAAGTCCCGATACAGCCGTTTTGATATCCCTCTTTTTATTGTAAAGAATTGATGCAGGAAGAACAAACGCACATGACGAAACAACATTCATAACAAGTCCTATCCAACCGGTTTCGCTGTATGTAAGCATTTCAAGAAGCGAAACTATAAGCGACATTACAAAAGCAGGAACAGGACCGAGCAAAAGTCCGCCTATTGCAAGTATAATGTCCTTCGGATCATATTTCAGCCACGGTGCCGCCGGTATCATCGCCGGCATAATGTAGTGCGAAAGTGTAACAAGAGCAAAAGCCATTGCACACAGCATACCGCAAACCGAGAGCGTACGTGCATCGAATATTTTCTTCTTTGTCATCACAAAAACCCGCCTTCTGCATAAAAAATAGCTCCGCAACGGTCAGACCGTCACGGAGCGAAAAGGTTATAATACGCCATCTTCTCTCATCCGGACTATACCGTCGGTATCGGAATTTCACCGATTCAGCTTTCGCTTGCAGACTATCACTGCCGGTGGGGAATCTCACCCCGCCCCGAAGACACTATTATTGTACGCCTGTAAATTCAGATTGTCAATATTTTATTCGTACTTGTTCTGGATGTATGCACCGCTGATTTCTTCCTTAGCTATCTGAAGCAATTCTTCTGCATCAGCATTTGTAACACGCTCTGCCATCAGGCGGCGTCTTTCAAGAAGGTCGGCATACATTGCATCACGTCTTTCACCGTGAAGCGGATAGAAGAACTTCGGAATAATTCCGAGAGCGCCCGTGATAACGGGAATACCCGTACCCATTGCAAAGATCCACCACTTTGTACGGTCTGACTGAGTACCGATCTCCTTACCCTGAACATATCCGACAGCCTCCATGATAAGGTTGTTGATTGTTCCCATAAATACGCCCTGAAGCTTTAAGATAAGGTCTTTTGCAACACCGGTCATAGCCTCTGCACGATATCCGAGTTTCCATTCACAGTAGTCCATTGCCTCATTACGGATCTCGTTAGGAATAACCTTACGCAATCCGTAAACGCACATTTCAAGACACTCTTCTATTGCAAATACCGGAAGCATTATCCACTTGTTTTTGAAGTTCTTGTTTATCGAACCGATGGCAAATACCGCCAGCCAGCACATATCCGTCCACAAATCCTCCATAATCCAGATAGCCTTTGTCGAGAATTTTCTGCGGATAGGCGTTATAAAGCTGTAGCTGATATACGAAATCGGCGATGCAGGGATGCCTACCAACGTCTTGTAAGAAGAAGAACCGAGTACATCGATATAGTAGTTTGTTCTGCCCTTGCTGACCGAGAAGTTCTGAAGGAAATCCGACAGACACAATAAAAGAATCGGCTTGTTTTTGACAATAGCCTTCAGACCCATTATAATACTCGGTCTTTCGATAGTCTGCATAACACGTTCTTTTGCAACAAAAATGTAGTAGAACGAAAGTGCCGCAGAAAGAATTGCGAGCGGAAGCGCAAAGCTTAAGAAAAGATGATACAGGTTCCAACCCGTAACCTTGTTGATGGTCAGGTCATATAAAACACCGAACAAAAGGTTCGGTCCGTTTTCAAACAAGCTGGATATAAGGTTCGCCTGCGTCATCAGTCGCGTTCGTTCGACCGGGTGCGGCGTAACCGTAGCCATAAATCCCGTACCCGCAATGGCAGAGAATGTTCCCGCCGTTTCGGTAATAACGCTCATTGTAAAGTAGAATGCCCATTTCGGGATATAGTCCGCAGCCGTATTCGGGAAAATAATCGGTACAAACCATGACCACAATCCGAGAATCGTGAGAGGAATCTTACCAAACAGTATCCACGGCTTGAACTTGCCCCAACGTGTTCGTGTTTTTTCAACAATGACACCGATAAACAGATCATTGAATACGTCCCATACACCTGCAATTGAATTCTGTAAAGCAAGAAGCTTAAAATCAATCTTGACAATATCATAAATAAAACGCTCATTGTACTGACCGATATTAAGACTTGCGGAAGCATCGTTGAGTATGTACGCCACCGTCTCCTTGAATCCTACATAACGTCTGTCCTGGTGGACATAATCAAGCTCTTCCTGACGCCTCTTCTGTTCCTCGGCAGAAAGCTCTTCAACAGGAATCTTGGTATTTGCGTCTTTTTTTGCCATCCAATCCCTCCATAATACACAAATCCGTTAAACACTATATGTTATTTTAATTAAAACAAATCAGTTTGTCAACAGTATTTGTGCAAAATTAACGAAATTAACAAATTTTTTTATATTCTCAACTGTCATCAGAATACAAAAAAACAGTTGAATTTTTATTTATTATGCATTACAATATAATAGAATTAAAATAATTAGGATTAAAGCATTCTGCCGAAAGGGTTGGTTATATGAAAAAAAACGTAACAACAAAATTGCTGTGTGCGATACTGTCACTTATGATGGTGGCGGCATTCATTCCGTCCGTGTGTATGTCTGCTGCTGCGGCCGTATGGGGCGGCGGTACAACTGCACCATCGCTCGGCTCTGACGGATATTATATCATCAACAGCGGCGAAAAGCTTGCGTGGTTCTCCGCACAGGTAAACAACGGTAACATAACAATCAACGCAAAACAGACCGCCGATATCGATATGGGCGGCAAAAATTTCACACCTATCGGCACTGCCGATAACCCTTTCAAGGGCATTTACGACGGTCAAGGTCATACAATCAGCAACCTTACCGTTAACACTACGGGCGAAGGCGCAGGCCTTTTCGGTTATATCGGCTGCATCGTTACCGTTGAGACCGAAATTGATGAATTCGGCGACACCGTCACAACCAACATTTACACACCCTCTGAGCTTAACGAAATTATCCTTGTCAATGCAAACATTTCCGGCGGCAAAAACACCGGCGCTCTTGTCGGCTACTCAGACGGCGGATACATATACGGATGTCAGTTGTCCTCCGGCACGGTAAACGGCTCCTCCAGTAATGTCGGCGGCATCGTCGGTTACAACAGAAGAGGTAACATTGTTAACTGTCTTAACAACGGAACGGTTACCTCTGCCACTCTTCGTGTAGGCGGTATTGCAGGTTATAACTACAGTAACTCTTACATTCTCGGATGCTGTAACACAGGTATAGTAAACGGTGCATCATATGTAGGCGGCATCGTAGGAACCAACTCCGGAAGTACCGTCAGCCACTCTTACGGCAAGGGAACGGTTAATGCTACAAGCAACACCTGCGGCGGACTTGTCGGATACGTCGCATACGGCGAGATTGCACGCTCCTATTCGCTCAGCACGGTCAACTGTCCCGGTGCGTACACAGGTATCGTTTTCGGCAATGTCGTTTACGGCTCCGATATCGTCAAGTGTTATTTTGACAGAGATAAATCCTCTCTCTCCGACAACTATGCTACTCCCGCAGAGCATTCCCTTATGATGAACAAGCGCTTCATTGACACTCTTAATGTTAATTACAACATCTTTGTAAAGGACTACTTCAAATCAAACGGCGGATATCCCCTTCTGCGTTGGCAGCTTGTCGCATGGAACGGCGGTTTGACAAAGCCTGCTGTCAGCGGAGGTGTATACCAGATTTCAACAGGCAGCGAGCTTGCCTGGTTCTCCGCACTTATCAACGGTACTCTCGCAGACACAGCCCAGAACACCTCTGCAAACGCCGTCCTTACCAACGACATCCTTTTCAATCCCGAGTTGTTTGACGAAACATCAAACATATGGACACCTATGGGAACCGAAACCGAACCCTATAACGGCACCTTTGACGGCAAATCTCACAGAATCAGCGGCATCTATACTCTTGATAACGAAGCGATAAATGTCGGTCTTTTCGGATATATCGGCACATCGGGTGTCATCAAAAATCTCTTTATCGAAACATCAAAAATCAACGGCTACCGCTATGTCGGTGCTGTTGCGGGATATAACAGCGGCACTATTACCAATTGCTTTAACTATGCCGATATCAATGCCACATATTACGTTGGCGGCATTGCCGGTCATAACAGCGGCACTATCGAAAAGTGCGGCAATATCGGCTATGTCTACGGCAGTAACTATTCCGGCGGCATAACAGGCTATAACAGCGGCACCGTTTCCCAATGCTTTAACAACGGTCCCGTCGGCGGCGTTCAGCGTACAGGCGGTATCGCCGGTTCAAACTATCTTAACGTCCTTAACTGTTACAACACAGGATCTGTTGACAGCGGCGCTAATGTCGGTGGTATTATCGGATATCAGGGAACGGGAACTGTTTCCACCTGCTATAACACAGGTCACATCACAGCTGTCAACTCTTATCTCGGTGCAATTATCGGAAACCACGCAAACGGTACAATCACATACTGTCACTACGCATCCGATACATCCGAAGCCCCTGATCCCACTTCAACAGGCAGACCTATTTTAGAGCTTGCCGAACCTACGGTTCTCGGCGCTTTCTCCGGATTTAATGACACTTACTGGATTGACAGAGCTCCCGATCAGTACTTCAACTATCTTCCCGAGCTTAAAGTTTTCTACAACTCCGCAAACGAGCTTCTTCAGACAACATCAAAAGAAAGTGCATCCGTACTCAAGAGCAGTTATGTCGTTAAGGCAGAGGTTGACGGCGAAATGGATACATATTATCCGAGCCTCAATCACGGTTCCGCACATATAGGCGAAGGCGAAGGCACTCTTGTCATTATTGCTCCCAACGAGATTACCTCTACCGTCGTTATTGAAGGAACAATCACCATTACAGATGACGGAAATGCAAGGACAATTGCACGTTCCTCCGGTGCTATCCGTAACAATCTTTTCTCTGTTGACGGAACCCTTCTTTTCAAATCGACTTCAGGAAGCGATGCTTCTCCCACTCTCACAATCGACGGTTGCAGTGAAAACGGTTATGTCGGTGCTTCTGCCGTATTCGTCGAATCAAGCGGTACTTTTGCTATGTATCCCGGAACATTGATCAAATCAAATCTTACCGAGGAAAACGGCGGCGGTATTTATGTTGACGGCGGCACACTCGGACTTTACGGCGGTGTAGTTTCCGGCAATACAGCTGTCAACGGCGGCGGCATCTACAATTACGCAGGTATCGTCTATGCCGAGGCAGGCTCCGTCTGCAATAACGAAGCTTCAAACAACGGCGGCGGCATTTACTTTGAAGGCAAATATGCCGAAGTTGAAATCAAAGGCACAACGGAAATCAAGGGTAACAAGGCTGTTAACGGCGGCGGTATCTATAATCCGCAGAGTACTCTCAATATCGAAGCGCTCAGCATAACCGATAACATCGCAACAGGCAACGGCGGCGGCATCTGGAATACAGGTACACTCAATATCACCGGCTGCACTCTTTCCGGTAACACGGCAAGCGTCAACGGTGACGGCGTATACGAAAACGGTACCTTTAACCTTTCCGGCACCCCCTTCTTTGATCAGAATAACGATATCTATCTTGCAAGCGGCAAGGCAGTTATCAATACACAGGAAATCACTACATCAGGTATCGTTGCATATCTGTCCGTCAGCGATTACGCAAAGGGAACAAGAGTCCTGAGCGGTGAGTTCTGCGCATCCAACTATGCAAAGTTTGTTCTTAACGTTCCCGCAGGAAAGGAACAGCTCTTCATCAACTCCACAGGATATCTTGTTGACAGAGAGATCTCGAACATCGCAAAGGTCAGCGAGTTCGGCGCATACGATATCTATTACACTTCGCTTAAAGAGGCCATTGATGCCATCGGCGAGGGAACGGGACTTATCACTATGCTCGGTGATGACATCGTTTCCGAGCCCATTACCGTAAAAGGCGATATCACCATTGTCGGCGACAAATCGGTCGAAGGCGGAGTCAGAGTCACAAGATACTACACCTGCGAAGACTCTATGTTCATCGTTGAAAACGGAGCCTCTCTCGACTTCGGAGTAACAGGTACGGAAAGCAATACCGTTCTTTACATTGATGGCGGAAGCGGTCTTTACGGAACATATGGCGGACCCATCGTAACCAATAACGGAACATTCAACATCAACGACGGTGTAACCGTCACAAACGCAAAAATTACAGATAACGGTGCTGTTGTGCTTAACAGCGGTACCGTCAATGTCAAGGGTGGCACAATAACGGGTTGCTCTGCGGCAAACGGCGGCTTTGCATATTCCTCAGGCGGTACGATAACGCTTCTCGGCGGCACAATAACTGACTGTCAGGCAACCAACGGCGGTGCTGTCTGTCTCGGCGGTGCTTCTGTCCTTACTGCAAAAAGCGGAACAATCAGCGGTTGTTCAGCAGACAGCGGCGGTGCTGTCTTTGCAGGAAAAGGCAGCACATTCTCTCTCCAGGGAACAACCGTAACAGGCAATGAAGCTGTCAACGGCGGCGGCATCTATGTCAACAATGCAACCGTCACCGTTCCCGGCGGAAAAATGACAGTAGTTACTCAGGATGAAAACGGAGACAGCGTTTATACGGAAATCGATGTTTCGGCAACTCTTTCCGACAATACGGCAAAAGCCTCCGGCGGCGGTATCTATATTCTTTCGGGAACAGCTTCACTTTCTGTCGGCGAAATCAGCGGCAACAAAGCCGCACGCGGCGGCGGCATCTACATTTGTGAATCCGGCGAATTCTCCATTCACTCGGGCACCTTCAGCGGAAATACCGCAACCGTCAACGGTAACGGCATCTATTCAAACGGTATCGTTTCGGTCTATGCCGATGCCACACTTGCTCCGACTGATGACATCTATCTTCTCAATGAAAGAACGGTTGACATCAAAGAAAGCTTTACCGACAGTGACGATACAATCCTTACAGTCACTCCGGAGGATTACGAGATTGGTATAGTTGTCCTGACAGGTACCGACATCAACCTCATCAACCACCGTATCGCTGTTTCCAACAGTGTTTACTTCGTCAACAAGTCCGGCATTCTCGAAACAAACGAAATCACGGTTGAAGACACCTCATATATGTCCGTTGATTATAACAAAGGACTTATCTGGGGAATCGATCTTTCCGCAAACACCGTCGGCGAGGCAGCCACGCAGATCGAAAACGACATAACCTCCCTTGTTTTCGTTTCTTCTGACGGTACCGAACTGACAACCGATTCTCCGCTTCATACGGGCTGCAAAGTTCATCTTTACAAATACGGCGAGATAATCGACACAAAGACATACGTTCTGTTCGGTGACGTTGACCGTGACGGTCACTTTGACGGTACGGATGCAGTAATAATTAAATGTATAGCAGCAGGTATGCTCGATGAAGATGCTGTCGGCTCCGATGCGTATCTTGCGGCAGATGCAGATCTCAGCGGCAGTATAGATTCCCTTGATGCCGATCTTCTTCGCTCCTGCGGAATGCTTGACGGCATTGTAGCTCAATCAAAAGAATAAGAGGTTTTTGCTTTGGATTCCTTTAAATATCAGCTTCATCTTCACACATCTCCCTGCAGTCATTGCGGCAAAATCCTGCCCGACGATCTTGCAGAAAATCTTCACAAGGGCGGTTATGCCGGCGCGGTTATAACGAATCACTTCTTTAACGGCAACACCGGCATTGATCAGGATTTACCGTGGTCAGAGTTTGTCAGAGCATACGAGGATGATTGGCTCACCTGTAAAAAAAGTGCGGAAAAATACGATCTTGATATACTTTTCGGTATCGAGGAGCATATCGGCGGAGGGCTTGAAATGCTGTTTTACGGCATCACTCCCGAAATGCTCTACTCTCATCCCGAGCTTTCCGAAATGGGATATAAGCATTGGTGCGACATAATGCATTCGTACGGTGTCCTGTGTATTCAGGCGCACCCTTTCCGTGAAAAACGGAATATCGAAAAGCCCGGTGTGCTTCCCCTTCAGTATATCGACGGTATCGAGGTTTTCAACAGCGCTAATGACGAGGGAATCAACGAAAAGACGGAAGCCTTTGCCAAAGAGCATCCCGAGCTTATACTGACATCGGGAGCCGATGCTCATTGGGCACACAATGTATGTTTAGGCGGTATCGAATCACCTCACCGCATCCGCAACGAGCGTGAGCTTTGCGAAACACTCCGCCGCCGTGAGCATACAGTAATAAAATAACAACACAACCGCCAAAAGGTTAAATCCCTTTGGCGGTTAAGTTTATTTTGTCCGCATTCATTTTTATATTGCAAAGATACCGTTATACTGTTATAATATATTATTGAGGTGAAGTATGTGAAAGTGGTTTTTGTCTGTACGGGAAACACGTGCAGAAGTCCGATGGCAGAGGGGATATTCAAAGTCCTTTTAAAAGAACACGGCATTTCCGATATAAACTGTGAAAGCTGCGGTCTTGCCGCTTGTCCGGGCGAGCCTGCCTCCGAATATGCCGTTGAGGCTGCCGCCGTCTTTGATGCAGATATCTCTTCTCACCGTTCACGTGCACTTTCACGTTATCTTATTGACGAAACAGATCTTTTTGTCTGTATGACAAGCTCACATTTGAGCGCACTTTCTCCTTTTGTTCCGTCGGACAAGCTGATGCTTTTGTCCGATAAGGGCATATCCGATCCGTATATGGGTTCACGTGAGGATTATGCTCTTTGCGCCGAACAAATATATAATTCACTGAAAAATCTTATCAAAACCGTAGGAGCTGACAAGAATGAATAAATCTGAACGCATCGGCTTTTCCGATATAAACATAACAGGCGGTTTCTGGTATAACCGACAAAAAATCAACCGTGAGATTACACTTGACAGCGTTCGTCATCAGTTTGAAAAAACAGGTCGTTTCCACGCATTCGACTATGCCTGGAAAGAGGGCGAACCCAACAAGCCTCATATTTTCTGGGATTCCGACATTGCAAAATGGCTCGAATCTGCGGCATTCATCCTTCATAAAAATCCCGATGAAAAGCTTATGTCTTATGTCGAGTCGGTCATTGACTGTCTTGAAAGAAATATTGGCGATGACGGATATTTCAACTCATATTTTGATGTTGTCGAACCGGGTGCCCGATGGACACGCAGAAACGATCACGAGCTTTACTGTGCAGGTCATCTTATCGAAGCAGCCGTTGCGTACTATTATGCAACAGGCAAGGATCGCTTTTTAAAGCTGATGTGCCGTTATGCCGATTACATCGAAAAGGTTTTCAAAATCGAAAAATCGGCTGCCTTTGCAACTCCCGGTCACGAAGAGCTTGAACTGGCACTTGTCAAGCTTTATCTTTGTACAAAGAATGAACGTTATCTGACTCTTTCCGAATTCTTTATTGATAACCGCGGTCTCGGAACACCCAAGGATTATTTTTCATATCAGGCAAGAATTTACGCTCAGGATCACCTTCCCGTACGTGAGCAGACTACCGCCGAGGGTCATTGTGTCCGTGCGTGCTATCTTTACAGCGCAATGGCAGATATCGCAAAGCTCTGCGATGATGAAGCTCTGTTCAACGCCTGCGATACAATTTTTGACAATATCAGCAGAAAACGTATGTACATAACAGGCGGTATCGGATCCACTCACAACGGTGAGCGCTTTACGGGTGACTTTGATCTTCCCAATGCTACGGCATATGCCGAAACGTGTGCGGCGATTTCGCTTGCGATGTTCTGCGGAAGAATGAGTCTTTGCAATCCCGATTCAAAGTATGCCGACATTGCCGAAACTGCACTTTATAACGGAACAATTTCAGGAATATCTCTTGACGGAAAACGCTTTTTCTATGAAAATCCGTTAGAGATCAATCTTTCGGAACGTCGTGCCACGGCAACTGTCAGTAAACACGTTCCCATCTCTCAGCGAGTTGAGGTTTTCGGCTGTTCCTGCTGTCCTCCCAACGTCACACGTTTTATCGCTTCGATTGCAGACTATATTTATTCCCTTAACGATGACACGCTTTTTGTTCATCAGTATATGCAAAGCGAAGCTGCTTTCGGCGATGCAAAGCTCACCATGGAAACCGACTATCCCTTTGACGGCAGAATAAATCTTCATATCGAAGGAATGGCAGGCAAAACCGTCGCTGTCAGAATCCCCTCGTGGTGTACCGATTTCAGCATATCCGAAGAATACGAAATAAGAAAAGGCTATGCGTTTGTAAAGATTACGGATGACAGCTTCACTTTAAATATCGATCTTCCGATGCAGGCAAAGTGGTACGAGGCTCTTCCGAAGGTATGGGAGGATGCAGGTAAAATCGCACTTAAAAAAGGACCGATCGTCTACTGTGCCGAGGGTGTTGACAACGAAAATATCTTTGCATCCTTCGTTGATATTTTTGAAAGCATCGAAGAAGGCTTTGACGATTCCATAGGTGTACCGACCCTGACGGCATCGGGATACTTAAAGTCTGCCTGCGAGTGCTGTACACCGCTTCTTTACAGACCCGTCAAGGGTGATTACCGACCGATAAAAATGAGATTTATCCCGTATTATGCCTTTGCCAACAGAGGCGAAAGCGATATGGCGGTATGGGTGCATAAATTTTAATGGATATTAAAGTAATTGATATGACGGCAGAGCATACGGATGCTCTGTACCTTCTTGAAACAATATGCTTTTCCCACCCCTGGACAAGACAGGATTTTATGGAAGAGCTTGACAACGAAAACGCACATTTTCTGACGGCAATCTGCCCTGACGGTATTTGCGGATACATCGGAGTTCAGGAAATCTGCGGTGAAGGCTACATCACAAACGTTGCCGTTTTTCCCGAATTCAGACGGTGCGGTGTTGCCGCCAAGCTTATAAGCAAGGCTCTCGACAACGCAAAGCAAAGAGACTGCGAATTCCTGTCGCTTGAAGTCCGCAAAAGCAATATTCCCGCAATAAATCTGTATAAAAAGCTCGGCTTTACCGTCAACGGTGAGCGAAAGAATTTTTACAGAGATCCCGATGAAAATGCAATTCTTATGATAAATAATTTAAGGACTGAAAATGTATGAAAATCCTTGCAATAGAAAGCTCCTGTGACGAGACTGCCGCAGCAGTCGTTGAGGACGGCAGACACGTTTTATCTTCCGTTATCTCTTCACAGGTAGCCGAACATATTCTTTACGGCGGAGTCGTTCCCGAAATAGCATCACGACGTCACGTCGAAGCAATCACGCCCGTCGTACGTGAGGCAGTCAGCAGCTGCGGTCTGACATACGACGATATCGATGCTGTTGCCGTAACTCACGCTCCGGGACTTATCGGTGCGCTTCTTGTCGGTGTGAACTTTGCAAAAGGACTCTCTTTGTCTCTTGACAAACCGCTTATCCCCGTGCATCATCTTCGTTCACACATTGCTTCAAACTATATTACTCACAAAGAGCTTGAACCTCCTTTTCTTGCACTTGTCGTATCGGGCGGTCACAGCCATATAGTAGAGGTTCGTGATTATACCGATTTTTCTGTAATCGGCAGAACTCGTGACGATGCCGCAGGCGAATGTATGGATAAGGCTGCCCGTGCGTTGGGACTTCCCTACCCCGGCGGACTCAATCTTGACAAAATCTCTGCAGACGGTAACAGCGATGCGTATAAATTCCCCCGACCTACGGTTTCGGGAAGCGAATACGATTTCAGCTTTTCGGGACTCAAGACAGCTGCAGTAAATCTTATTCACAACGCATCACAGAAGGGCGAAGAAATCAGCATAAAGGACTTCGGTGCATCGTATATCAAGGCGGTTGTCAGAAGTCTTGTCGAAAACACCGAAAAAGCCGCAAAGGCTCTCGGCTATAAAAAAATCGTCATCGCAGGCGGTGTATCGGCAAACTCGGTACTTCGTCGGGAGATGACAAAGCTTTGCGAAAAGAACGGCTTTGAGCTGTATCTGCCCGACAAATCACTTTGCGGCGACAATGCGGCAATGGTCGGCTCGCAAGGATATTACGAATATTTAAGCGGAAAGCGTGCGGATATGACGCTTAACGCCAAAGCTACGATGGGAATTGATGAATGATGAAATCTCCACTCAGCGATGCTTACAGCGTTTTGAGGGATGTTACTCCCTTGAAATATAATCTGGATTGCGGAAAGCTCTGCGGCAATAAATGCTGTCACGGTTCCGACAATGACGGCATGGAGCTTTTTAACGGCGAAGAAAAACTTTTTGAAAACGAAAAGGGCTTTACCGTGCGTACAGACGGTGACAGAAAGATTCTTATCTGTTCGGGAAAGTGTGACAGAAAAAAACGTCCGCTTTCGTGCAGAATGTACCCGTTTTTTCCCATACCTGTCGAAAAAAACGGTACAGTCGGAATCAAGGTTGTCTATGACATAAGAGGCTTCTCTTCATGTCCGATAGTACGTGAGCATATCCGACCCGATCCGAGATTTTTACGCGCGGTAAGGATGGCAGGACTCTATCTTATCCGTGACAAAAAGAATCTCGAAATTCTCAAAAATACCGCTTCAATGTTTGACGAGCTTGTCTCGTTCAGCGAAGCAGTGAAACGAAAGGATGAATGTAATGAAAAAAAGCTTTAACAGACTCATAAGCGTGCTTCTTGTTGCATTGACTGTTTTTTCTCTGACAGTTTTCAGTGCAAGTGCTTTCACAACACCCGATGAAATGTTTGACTTCAACGCCATTTCAGACGGCATGGCAGAGATTGTTAACTTTGATCAGTCCTCAACAGATGTCGTTATCCCCGAAAAAGTAACCGATGCAAACGGCAATGAATACACAGTCGTCAGCATCAGTCGTGACACATTCGGCGATACTTTTGCCGCTAAAATCGAAAGCATTTCGATCCCCGGTTCAATCAAAACAATCAAGAGTGCTCAGTTCCAGAACTTCACATCACTCAAATCCGTAACGCTCGGTAACGGCATTGAAACTATCGGTAACAGCGCTTTTTCAGGCTGTACCTCTCTTAAAAGCATCACTCTTCCCGACAGCGTGACAAAGATCGACTCCTTTGCTTTCGGTGATTGTTCTTCTCTCGAAAGCGTAAAAATCAGCAATAATGTTACCGAAATCCCCAGCACAGCTTTTGACAGATGTTCTTCTCTCAAAACAGTTACTCTCGGCTATAATACAGCTTCTGTCAACGAAACGGCATTCAGAGGATGCATCGCTCTTACCGATATTTATTGCTATGATGCCATCAGCTCCTTCCCCGTTGACAGCATTGATACCGCAAATGTTACATTCCATTGCTATCCCGATTCAGACTTTTACAGCTTTGTGACAGAAAACCGTCTGGATTGCGTTACTTACGCTGTGACAGGCATTTCCGTAACGGTTGTTGACGAGTCAAAGCAGTACTATCCGACAGCCGGCACAGTTCCCTCTCTTACCACAGACGGACTTAAGGTATCGGCTCACTACGAGGGTGCTCCCGACAGAGACGTTACCGCAAAAAGCTCTGTCACATCCGATGATGACTTTACAACTCCGGGCGATAAGGATGCTCAGGTCACTTACTTCGGAAAGTATGCCGACTTTACGGTAAAGGTTTACGGTCTCGATAAGCTCCTTGTAACGGTTACCGATCCCGAAATGCAGAAGTACCCTGTAACAGATGATGTTAAGCTTCACAAGGAAGGCATCAAGGTTGTTGCAGATTACATCAACGCTGACGATGTCGATGTCACAAACGAGTGTACTCTTTCAACACAGGATGACTTTACGACTCCCGGTGAAAAGACCGTTACCGTATCTTATGGCGGAAAGACAGCGACCTTTAACGTTACGGTCTATGGTTTGTCAGAGCTCCTTGTAACGGTTACCGATCCCGAAATGCAGAAGTACCCTGTAACAGATGATGTTATGCTTCACAAGGAAGGCATCAAGGTTGTTGCAGATTACATCAACGCTGACGATGTCGATGTCACAAACGAGTGTACTCTTTCAACACAGGATGACTTTACGACTCCCGGTGAAAAGACCGTTACCGTTTCGTATAAAAATAAAACTGCTACCTTTAAGGTGTTCGTATATGATTTCAAGTTCACCGGCAGCATTTCAGCTCTTACTATGAACTATAAGGATCCCTACAGGTTTACAATTAATTCCGAGTTTATGCCCGAGGATGCAAAGATTACCTGGAAATCCTCAAACCCGAAGATTCTGACTGTCGATAAGGACGGTAATATCAAAACTCTCAAGCGTGGCACCGCAACAGTCACCGCAATAATTGAAGGTACCGACCTCTCGGTCTCCTGCAATGTAACGGTTAAATATACATGGTGGCAGTGGATCATTATCATTCTCCTCTTCGGCTGGATCTGGTATTAATAAAAACTTTATAAACAAAAAAGGCAAGGGACTCACAATAGAGCCCCTTGTCTTTTTCTTATGAGAATCAGTACCAAATCCAACCGAATAATAATATAATGATTATCCATTGCCACCAGGCGTATTTAACGGTAACCGTACACGTGTCGGAAACGCTGTTACCGTACTCATCGGTAACGGTACACGTGATCGTCGCCGTACCTCTGCCTGTCGCCGTAACCTTGCCGCTGTTGTCAATCGTTGCAACAGACGTGTTTGACGACGAATATGTGACGGTATATTCGCTTTCACATTCAATAACAGGAGAAACTGTAGTTGCCGTTTTGTATGTCATTGAGATATCAGACATATTAACAGTAATATTTGCAGGCTCTGTTTCTTCACCGCTTACAAGAATAAATCCGCAAACATCACAGTATTCGTCATTATCCTCATCCTTGTGGATGTGCAAGCTGCTGATAACATTATCGGGACTGATAGTGTTGTCGTCGAAAAGAGAAGTCAATGCATAACTTTCTTCATCTGTGAGAATATCAGGATTGATTGTTTGTGTATAATGTTTTCCAAACTCCAACGGAATATCATTGATTTCGATCTTTCTGACACTTCCGTCATAATTTGCAAATTCTTCAATCTCCACCTGCATTGTTCCGTCGCCTGTCGGCTTTGCAACAATCTTATACGAATCGTCAACCAGATAGACTATCTTTTCATCACCGATTACTGTTATGCTTGCTTCATCACAGGTGAGAGTGACAATATCGTTAACAGCACTTGCGCAAAGCTCATCCTTTGAGTTATAAACAAAGATATCTACAGGGCATCTGTAAGAAGCTTTCTTGCCCGGTGCTGTCATTAATTCATATGACACCTCGGATGCACTTGTTTCACAAAACTCCATAACAGCCTTTGTTGACTCCGGTAAAATCATATCAGCTACCTTGTCAAGATCATCGCCGTGCAGGTCGTCATAGACATACTCAATATAGTCAAGAACGATATCTCTCGCACCGTTTTCCATATTTTTTGCATTAACAATCGTAAGTCCACCCGTCGTACTATGATGCACCTTTTTACCGTCAAGCGAAATATTAAGGCTTCCGTTTTTTGCCATAGGATCATCGCTACCTGACATTACAAACAAACTACCTGTAATCTTTAGTTTCACCTCGCCATGATCCTCTGTCTGAATAATCATGGTCATATCGAGTTCCTCGTTGTCGTATTTATATTTATTAACAGTTTCTACAGCATCAAGGAATTCTTTTGCTTCATCCGACAGCAATAAGCCGTCTTTTACTTTTTCATCTGCCCACTCTTTCAGTTCATCATAGAACTTGCTGTCGAGCGCTGTCGGCATCAGTATATTAAGAAGAATCTCTCTCTTTACAGCTTCTATTTGATCGTCCGAAAGATAAAGATTCAATGTAGGCGGCAACAATATTTCCCCTGCGTGATCTTCCATATACTTATCAATCTGTTCTGCTACTTCTTTGGCCTTTTTTTCAAAATCTCTCTTTCGTTTTGCCTGTTCCTCTTCCCACTCCTCTTTTTCCTTTTCTAATTTTTCTATGTAGTCTTTATTGATTATTTTAACAGTAGCATTGATTGTTTTGTCAAGCTCTCTGCCGCCGACTGTAGATACTGCATCTACAGCGGTACTGAAAGATATGAGATCACTATCGCTGTTTTCGCTCGGCTTATACTTTTTATTGATGGTAAATGCGTACTCAACATAGCACGATTCACCTGCCGAAAGATACTTGTTAACCGAGAACTTAAGATTTCGACCATCCTTAGGAGTCAGGAATCCTGAATCATCCAACGTTATTTGAGCATTGCCGATATAAATATCATAATCCGAATTATTTCTGTACTCTGCGATGCTTCCGTCATAATCGGACGGCATACTGTTGGTAAATCTGAATTTAGCCACTACCGTTTCGGTATCATAGCTCTTCTTCTGATATGAGATTTCTTTGGGTGTTAATGTCACGCCGCATGAAAGATGCGTGGTGGGCTTTACAACCTTGATTGTTGCAGAATCGCTGAAGCCATCACAGGAAACCGTTACCGTATACTCGCCTTCACCTAAACCGCTGATTTTGAAATCTTTGAGAGCAGTACCTTTATAGTACATAATATTCCATAAAAAGCTGTCAATGGTATCAGATGCCGTATTCAGAACATTTCCGTCCTTATCTTTAAGTGTTATCTGCGCTGTTGTGCGGAATTCCGGCTCCGTATGCGATCCTTCCGTAGACACCTCAACATTATAGCTGACAGTTTTTTCTTCATGCTCATATATTTTGATGTCATCTAAATATATACTGACACCGCTGACCTTTGGCTCGGGGATAGGTTCCGGATTTGGCAAATCCGGGGAAGTATAACTGTTAAAATAAACAAAATCATAATTATTATAACCTCTGAGCTTTTGCCACTGTTCTTCGTTTCCTTCGTAATAAACGGTAGCATCGGACGGTATACCTCTTAAGCTCGTTATACTTTTTGGTACATTTATGCTAATAAGGTTTGTTTTTGAAAAAGCATTTGAAACAACACCCGTAACAGATCTGCCAAGCGTTACTGAATATATACGTGAAGGCTGTCTCCATGCATACGAAGTAATTGCGCCTGATCCTGTGATGACAAGTTCGCCATCGGTATACTGTATGCCCCTAAGATCATCTCCGCATTTAACCGGCAAATAATAAGGTCTGTCGGAATCACATTCACAAATCAGACTATTCGACAAATACTCATTTCCGGTACCAACAGAAACCAAATACCACCATGCAGGAGTTCTCTTATAATTGCTTCTCACTAATTTTGAACAACCGGAGAATGAATAATCGCCCACACTCTTAAGTGAGTTTGGTATATTAATACTCGTAAGGGCGGAGCAATAATAGAACACCTTCTCGCCTATACTCGTAACGAAGTCACCAATTGTAACGCTCGTAAGGCTGTCGCAATAAGCGAACGTACTTTCGCCTATGCTCGTGACGGAGTCAGGGATTGTGATGCTGGTAAGGCCGGCGCAATTATAGAACGCTTGAACGCCTATGCTCGTGACGGAGTCGGGGATTGTTATGCTCGTAAGGCTGTAGCAATTATAGAACGTCCAATTACCTATGTTCGTGACGGAGTCGGGGACTGTGATGCTCGTAAGGCTAGTGCAATTATAGAACGCATAAACGTCTATGCTCGTGACGGAGTTTCCGATTGTCACGCTCGTAAGGCTGTCGCAATCATAGAACGCACAAGCGCCTATGCTCGTGACGGAGTCCGGGATTGTTATGCTCGTAAGGCTCTCGCAAGCTCGGAACGCCCAATCGCCTATGATCGTGACGGAGTTTCCGATTGTCACGCTCGTAAGGCCGGTGCATTTATAGAACGCACCACTTCCTATGCTCGTGACAGAGTCCGGGATTGTCACGCTCGTAAGGCTGGTGCAAGCACAGAACGCATCATCGCCTATGCTCGTGACGGAGTCTGGGATTGTTATGCTCGTAAGGCTCTCGCAAGAATAGAACGCATCAGAGCCTATGCTCGTAACGGAGTTTCCGATTGTCACACTCGTAAGGCTTTTGCACCAAGCGAACGCATTAATTCCTATGCTCGTAACAGAGTCGGGGATTGTCACACTCGTAAGACCGGTGCATTTATAGAACGCCTGAATGCCTATGCTCGTGACAGAGTTTCCGATTGTCACTCTCTCAAGGCTGGAGCAATATTCGAACTCTAAATCATCTATGCGCATGACTGAATTTCCAATTGTAATATTCGTAAGATTTGGATACTCCTTGAAGAAATCAAAACCATTCAACTCACGTACGCCATCTCCTATTATTATTGTATCCAAACCTTTGCAAGCGCTGAACGCTCCATTGCCTATGCTCGTGACGGAGTCGGGGATTGTTATGCTCGTAAGGTTATTGCAACATTCAAACGCACATTTGCCAATGCTCGTGACACCGTTTCCGATTGTCACGCTCGTAAGGCCATTGCAATAGGCGAACGCCGAATTGCCAATGCTCGTGACGGAGTTTCCGATTGTCACGCTCGTAAGGCTCTCGCAAGAAACGAACGCCCTATCGCCTATGCTCGTGACGGAGTCAGGGATTGTTATGCTCGTAAGGCTAGAGCAATCTTCGAACGCCCCATTGCCTATGCTCGTGACGGAGCCCGGGATTGTCACGCTCGTAAGGTTAGTGCAAGAAGAGAACGCACTATCTGCAATTATCAATGTTCCGTTCTTTATTGTATATTCGCCACTGTTTGTATTTGTTGCTTTTATCAGATGTTTTCCTATATACAGTACACCATTTTCCCAATTTGATGTTTTGTTATAATATGCTGAATAAGCGAACGCCCAATCGCCTATGCTTGTGACGGAATCAGGGATTGTAATGCTCGTAAGACTGCCGCAAGACCAGAATGCATTATCACCAATGCTCGTGACGGAGTCCGGGATTGTCACGCTCGTAAGGCTGTCGCAATCATAGAACGCTTTATCGTAAATCGTTAATGTTCCATCATCTATTACAAAATCACCTTTAAAAGAATCCATAACATCTATCAAATGTCTGCCTAAATATAGCACCCCATCTTCATAAAGTTCTTCTGAAAACTTTACTCCATAAAATGCGGACATTCCTATGCTCGTAACGGAGTCAGGAATTATCATACTCGTCAGACTCTTGCAATCATAGAACGCCTCATCGCCTATACTCTTGACGGAGTTTCCGATTGTCACGCTCGTAAGGCTGCCACAATCATAGAACGCATAATTGCCTATGCTCGTGACGGAGTCTCCGATAGAAACACTCTTGATTGACGAACGATAGCTATACCACGGAACATACGAATAACTTGACCAATTAGTCATATCACCCGTACCGCTGATTACGAGTTCGCCTGTGGAATCGTCAAATGACCACGTGAGGTTGTCGCCGCAGGTGCCGGAGTAGGCGGCCGCTTCAGCTTCTACCGTGAAGAGGTCACGAAGTGACGTAAAGTCGATTTCCGACAATGCGCCGATGGGCGATGCACCGAAGAGCATCACGGCTGCCAGAAATAATGACAAGAGTCTTTTGAGCGTTCTTTTCATTTTCTACATCCTCCAAAAAGCAAAAAATGCGCAGCCGAAGCTGCGCACAAAAAACGCATTGCTCCAACTGTCGCCAAACAAAATCAACATACCCTAAAAGCATATGTAAACAGAGCATCTGCATTTTTAACAATAAAAACACACACGCTTTCTGGGCATACTGATATTCGATTTTGTTTGGCAGGTATATTATACCATATAATGAATTAAAATACAACTGAATTCACAAAAAGAAAATCGCATTTATTACTGTTTACAAAAATGTGGATCCGTGATAAAATCGGGTAAATGATTGGAGTGGATATTATGATAAAAGGTGTAGTTTTTGACCTTGATCACACGTTATTTGACCGCTATGCGACGCTGTCGGCGATTGCTCCGTCCTTTTGCGAGCATTTTGATGTTGCCGTAACGGCTGAAGAATTTGCAAAAAAGCTGTGCTTTGCCGATAAGCAGTTTGTACATACGGGATGGAGACACATCCACGAATACTTAATAAATGAAGGTGTTTTCAACACCGTACCCTCATACGAGGATTACGCCGCTTTTATACTGTCAAAGTTCCGTGAGATCGCCGTTCCCTACGCTTTCACAAAGCCGATGCTCAAAACGCTTCGCAACAAGGGACTTTTGCTCGGAATCATCACAAACGGTGATGTTCCTTTGCAGTCAAAAAAGATAGAGCTTCTTTCCTTTGAATCAGAATTCGACGAAATCCTCATCACGGGCTCCATCGGTATTCACAAGCCCGAAGCGGAACCCTTCCGTGTTATGGCGGAAAGGCTCCGTCTCTCTCCATCGGAGCTTCTTTACGTCGGAGACAATCCCTTAAACGATGTCGAAGGCTCCCGAAATGCAGGCTATACCCCCGTATTTGTCAACACCTTAGGTCATTGGTCGTTCCCCGATATCAAAAAATGCGAATATATGATTGAAAACGTCTCGGAGCTTCCCTCTCTTTTAGAAAAGCACTTTACGCTTCAATGATCTCTCGTGCCGTCTTTTCCGTTAACTCGTTTACCTTCTCAAAATCCATTGACTGTTTATATATTTCTTCAAGCTCGTCATGGATTTTAAGTGCGCCCTTCATTGCATTGACAGCCTCTTCGACAAGCTCCTTCTGAGTCTTTTTGCTGAAGGCCACACGGCTCTTGAACTCCTTCATTGCCGAATTATCGGTAAATCTTCCCGCATTAACCTTTGTCTGATCCGACACAAATCGGTGATACGCTCTCGACGACACGACGGCAAAGCCGATTTCGGGGACAATAAGATGCTCGGGTCCGCAATCGGGATGAAGAGGACACGGACACGAGATAACATCAAGTCCCGATCCCAGCGCATATCGCCTGAGGCAACCTACAATTATTGACGAAACCGATCCGTAAGGGTCATCAATAACGATCACATCATCACACAGCGTTTCGATACTTCCGTAATGAATATATATTCCGTCGGGTGTCACCGCCGATAAAAATCTTTTTCGTTCCGTACCGACAACACCTCTGGGTGTTCCAAACTTTCTTGATGCCAGACGTGATGCATATCTTTCCGCCTTGTCGGTATCCGTACACGAAAGTACTATTCGCCTCACATCACGGCTCAAGGATTCCGATGCTTGCAAAAACCGTATACTCTTTTTATGAAGAGACGAGTTCTCCGCCCACAGACGGATGATCTCGGCTCTGTTTTTTTGAAGAAATCCGTCATCCCTGAACGCATCCATATACAACACCTTTTCGACAGCTCCGGGAAACTGCGGCTCTATGACATGCGGTGCCGTTCCGTCAACAATGCTGATCTTTTTGCCGTCAAAAATCAGCGCATCAAGCGATTCGGGATCCGATGCACAATGCACTTTCTCGCACATAACGCCTTCCTTTTCGCAAAGATCGGCAATCCGCTTCATCATTGTTGATTTTCCCGTACCGGGACCTCCCTTGATAATGTATGCCCGCCAACCGTCATGCGGATCGTAAAGCTCGGAAAACAGCGAATGAAACCCGAACGGCGTATTTGCTCCGAGAAAAAATGTCGTATTTTCAGTCAAAGATATCCCTCCGTAAAAAATGCTTTTGTTTTATATTTATTCAAAAGTCTGTCATTAGGTGCACGTACGGTAAAAAATTAAAAAAACATTGTAATTTTATCCCGAATATGCTATTATAATCTTTATAATGAGGGCGTGTGTACATCGCCGACGGAATGAGGGATTCTGATGATAACTCTGATCAAAAACGTACTTGCCGTATTACGGAAAGATGACCGTTTTTCTGTTGAAAAATGTAATATTGTCATAAAGGATGATCTTATCGACTATATCGGTGATGCTCCTGCATACGAAAAATACGATACTGTCATTGACGGCAAAAACCGTCTTGCCATACCGGGACTCATCAACGCTCATACTCACTCGTATATGACTCTTTTCCGCAACAGTGCCGATGATGTTCCGTTTAACGAGTGGCTATTTAACAGGATTCTTCCGATGGAGGACAAGCTGATTGCAGGCGATTCGTATTGGAGTACGCTTCTGGGTATTTGTGAAATGCTTCGAAGCGGTACAACTGCGTTCCTCGATATGTATATTTTCCCCTACGAAACTGCACGTGCCGTTAATGACAGCGGTATCAGAGCTGTCATCTCCCGTGGGCTTGTCGGTGAAACTGCCGATGATGAAGGGGGACTTCGCAGAATAGGCGAGGCAAAACAGGATTTTATCAATTACAAGGACTGTGCCGAAGGCAGACTTACCTTCCGTCTCGCTCCCCACGCCCCTTACACGTGCTCTCCGGCATTCCTCTCCACCGTCATAGATACGGCAAGAGAAATGGGCATCGGTATCCATACACATCTGTCCGAAAGCATTTCCGAGGTTGAAAATATCCGTAATCAATACTCGATGACTCCTATTGCTCTGATGGAAAAGACAGGACTCTTTACTCTGCCGACAGCCGCCGCACATTGCGTTCATCTTGACGATGAGGATTTTGCAATTCTCAAGGAAAACGGTGTTTCCGTTCTGACAAATCCTGCAAGCAATATGAAGCTCGGCAACGGCTTCGCTCCCGTACCGAGATTCCTGAAAGAGGGAATAAACGTAGCCCTCGGTACCGACAGCGCCGCCAGCAACAACAGTCTTAATCTCTTCCGTGAGATAAACAATCTTTCGCTCATTCACAAGGGCGCAAACAGCGATGCCGTAAGTGTCAGTGCATCCGAAGCCTTTTATGCAGCAACCGCAGGCGGAGCAAAAGCTCTCGGCATCAACGCAGGCGAGCTCTCTATCGGCAAAAAGGCGGATATCGTCCTTATGGATATGATGACACCGCAGCTCAATCCCCCGACCGACATTGTTTCGTCACTTGCATATTCCGCAAACGGAAGCGAGGTCCGCACGGTAATCGTCAACGGTAAAATCGTACTTGACGGCGGCGAGCTCAAAACAATCGACGAAGAACGCATAATCTTTGAAACAAACAGAATTTTTGACAGAATCAATTCATAATACGGAGGACATTATGTACGATATTAAAGATATAACCTTAAGCCCCGAGGGTCACAAAAAAATAAACTGGGTTAAAGATAATATGCCTCTTTTAAGAAACCTTGAAGAGGAATTTTCCAAAGAAAAGCCGTTTGACGGTCTGCGCATAGCGCTTTCAATTCACCTTGAAGCAAAAACAGCCTACCTTTGCAAGGTTCTGAAGGCAGGCGGTGCCGAGGTTTATACAACGGGAAGCAATCCCTTGTCAACACAGGACGATGTCGTTGCGGCTCTTGCCGAGGACGGTATCAACATCTTTGCAAAATACGGTGTTTCCGCCGATGAATATAACGAGCATCTTCGCTGTGTAATATCCAAAGCTCCGCATATCATAATTGATGACGGCGGCGATCTTGTAAATCTTATCCACAACGAATATCCCGAGCTTCTTGACAATGTTATCGGCGGTTGCGAGGAAACAACAACAGGCATCATCCGCCTTCATTCCATGGAAAAAGCAGGTGCGCTCCGCTTCCCGATGATCGCTGTCAACGATGCTATGTGCAAGCATCTTTTTGACAACCGTTACGGCACGGGTCAATCGGTATGGGACGGCATCAACCGTACAACCAACCTCATCGTTGCAGGCAAAAACGTTGTCGTTGCAGGCTACGGCTGGTGCGGCAAGGGCGTTGCAATGCGTGCAAAGGGACTCGGCGCAGAGGTTATCGTAACCGAGATTGATCCCGTCAAGGCTCTTGAAGCATATATGGACGGCTTCAAGGTAATGCCGATGACAGATGCCGCAAAGATCGGTGATTTCTTCGTCACCGTTACAGGCTGCTGTGAGGTTATCACGGAAAAGCATTTCTACGAAATGAAGGACGGCGCAATTCTTTGTAATGCAGGACATTTCAACGTTGAAGTCGATGTTGACTGTCTCGAAAGAATCGCCGTCAGCAAAACGGAACGCAGAAAGAACATTGACGGTTATCTTCTGTCAAACGGCAGAACTCTCAACGTTCTGGCACAAGGCAGACTTGTAAATCTTGCCGCAGGTGACGGTCATCCTGCAGAAATTATGGATATGAGCTTCGCCATTCAGGCACTCTCTGCCCGTTATCTTGCCGAAAACCGTGATGCAAACCTTTTCGCAAAGGTTTATCCCGTTCCCGAAGAAATCGATAACCGTGTCGCATCAATGAAGCTTCGCTACAGCGGTCTGTCGATCGATACGTTAACCGAATCTCAGCAAAAATATATCGACAGCTACAACCTTTAAAGAGGTGACGTGTATGTCAATAAAAATCGCTCCGTCTGTTCTGGCATCCGATTTTTCAAAGCTCGGTACCGAGGCTGTCAGAATGACCGAAAGCTCGGCTGATTATCTGCATCTTGATGTTATGGACGGTGTTTTTGTCCCCAACATCTCCTTCGGTGCTCCCGTAATCTCATCAATAAGAAAATGCACACCGATATTTTTCGATGTGCATCTGATGATCTGCGATCCTTTGAAATATATTGACGATTTCAAAAAAAGCGGTGCAGACAACATAACCTTTCATATAGAATCGACAAGCGATCCCGAAAGCGTTATTGATTATATTCATTCCGTCGGATGCAAGGCATCCGTTTCACTCAAGCCGTCTACCGATATAAAAACAGTCTTTCCGTATCTTGAAAAGCTTGATATGGTTCTTGTTATGACGGTTGAACCCGGCTTTGGCGGCCAAGCCTTCATGCCCGATATGCTGCCTAAAATAAAG
Organism: Clostridia bacterium; assembly: GCA_017397655.1. Lineage (GTDB taxonomy): Bacteria > Bacillota > Clostridia > Oscillospirales > Acutalibacteraceae > UBA1425. The sequence continues at coordinate 48,049 of JAFQIG010000018.1, forward strand.
GCATTGAGACAGGAAATAATAAGACAGAAGCTTAACACCGACATACAGGTTGACGGCGGTATCGACGAACAGACCGTATCACTTGCCGCAGCTAACGGCGCAAACGTTTTTGTTTCGGGAAGCACGATTTTCAAGTCATCCGATCCACACAGGACAATCAACTGCCTTAAAACGTTGGCTGCCGATGCGTTTGACAGCGAGTTATAATCCGATTGTCAGCATCTCAACGGCATTGCCGTCTGCCAGACACTTCCAATGCTCGCTCATCATCTCATGAAAAAGAGCACCTTCACGGCACATACCTCCGTACTCGTTTATCAGATTTCTTATACTCTGAACATTACGGCAGGCAACCGTCATTCGGTATTGTCCGTCAAGCAAAAATAAACTGCTTTTGAGTCCTATGTAATTCTTTTTAAGTCTTTTTGCACATTCCGTGAGATTTTCCAGAGAGTCAAACTCATATGTCACGGAGGTCACATCGTTTTTTGTCCTGACCATATTATGAAAGCTTGCCGACTTGATCTCTTTTGACGGTACGGTAAAACAAATCACACAACCGCCTGTCGGTTTCGGCATTGCTTCGATAAGCATCCTGCCGGACGGATCTATATCACGGTGAAGCTCACGTCGTGCTTTATCAAGAATTGTCCATATGACACGACGTGTTTCTATGTTTGAATAATCCATTTTTTCATAAGAAATGTCAAGCTCTGTCATATCCTCTTTTGACAGCTCTACCACAATCTTTCCGTCTTGCGGTGTTTCAATGTTCAATTGACTCTACCCCCATCCGTTTCTTATAATAATATAATATTACCCGTACGTGCCGTATGCAATGATCAAATGTTGGAAAATCCGAAGGAGGTGCCGCCTTGACTAAGAAAACCAAAAAGCTTCGCCGTAATGAAAGCGTATTTTACGCCGACACGCTCGTACTGCTTCTGCCTCTTGCCGTTCTTGCCGTTTACCGTTACGGTCTCGGCGCTCTCTGTCGCATTCTGTCGTGTATGCTCGTAGCCGTGCTTTGCGAAATTATCGGCTCTCTCCTTATGAAATGTCAGCGTGACGTCAGCGATTGCAGCGCATTGTTCATCGGTGCCGCAACAGCACTTATGTTGCCTGCCAACATACCGTATCTTATCGCCTTTTCCGGCGTGTCATTTGCCGTTCTTGCCGTCAAGCTTCCTCTCGGAGGCACACAGTCGGCACCGTTTGTCCCGACAGCGGCAGGCTTTGCCTTTATGACCCTTTGTTGGTCAGACAAGGTTTTCGGCTATCCCATCATCGGCGGAGCAATTGATTCCGTAAACGGACTGTCTCTCTCTCATATGCTCAGTCTCGGCACTTCCATCCGTCCCAATTACGCAAACATTTTTGATGTTCTGACAGGTAATTATTCGGGGCCGTCCGGTGCCGGCTGCATCATCGTCCTGCTTGCAGGCAGTATATATCTGTGTCTGCGCCACCGTAAAAGCGTGTTCAACATTCTCGGTTTTTTGCTGTCGTGCAGTATTATGGCGCTCCTGTTTCCGAGAATCAGCTCAAACTATACCCATCTGATTTCGCTGTTAATGGAGCTTTGTTCAGGTGTTCTTATTTTCTCCGCCGTTTTCTTTGTCACGGATCCCGCAACATCTCCGTCCCGACCGTCACACCGCTTTATGTACGGTATCTTTACAGGTATCGTCTGTATGGTTATGAGATATTTTTCAAGCTTTGAAGAAAGCACCTGTTTCGGCGTGCTTATCGCCAATGCGGCATGGCCTGCCATTCAGATTCGCATTACAAAAATCAAAAAGAAAAAACAAATTGCCCCACGTACATCTTCTGCAGTAAAGGGGGATGCGCAGAATGGCTAACGATAAAAACAGGGTTGTTCTGACTCCGTCACGCATTTTCATTTACGGTGTCGTAGTCAAAAATCCCATTCTTGTACAGGTTATCGGTCTGTGTCCTGCAGTCGCCGCCTGTGCCGATATTTACGTAGCATCTCTTTTGTCGGCGGTAATACTTTTTCTGCTGATACTTTGCGAACTTGCGGCATCGGCACTTTTAAAAAATGTATCAGCCTGGGTCCGAATGGCGCTCTATTTTGTGATGGGTCTGATCGTTTCAAGCCTTGCCACAATGTTTGCCGAAATGTATGTTCCCCAGATCGCCAATACCGCAGGTGTCTATCTGCCTCTTATGGCAGCAAGCTCTGCCGCGGCTTTGCGATGCGAAAACTTTGCGGTCAAAAAAAGCATACGGCTCAGCTTTTATGATGCTGCCGCAAACGGCATCGGCACATCTCTTGTGCTGTTATTCACGGGATTTGTCCGCGGTCTTTTGGGCGTCGGAACAATAGGTGAATTTGTTGTTTTTGAAAAAGCTCCGATATCGGGTCTCTCGATGCCGTTCGGCGGATTTATAATGCTCGGCTTTTCGGCAGCTCTTTTAAAGTGGTTTATATCAACATTTCTTTCCGACTATTCACACGATATGTCGTTCGGCATAAAACGTGCAAAAAAGAAACGTCCTCCCGCCCGGAAGACACCTGCTCCGATTAAAAAATCAAAACCCGTAAAGAAAAATGACGTAGCCTCTCAACCCGTCGAAGTAAACGAACCTGTTACCGAACAGGAAGAGCCTGTTACTGAAGAACCTGTTACGGAAACGGTTGATCAGACACTGATAACAGACGAGTTTGACCTCTTTAATTTTTCAGTTGATGACGAAATTGATGCTATAATGTCAGGACTGTCCTCATTTGACAGCATCCTTGATGAAATATCAAAAGAGAAGGAGGACAGCGAAAATGAGTAGTCTTGTCACCTTCCTTGAAACCGCACTTTATATGATCTTTGTCCAGAACCTTGTTTTCAGCGGAGGCTACGGCTCCAGCGAAGCTATCAGAATGTCCGCAAAGCCGAAAAGATTTGTGCCGTTTTCAATAATGATCACATACTTTTCCACTTTGACGGCGTTTGTCTGCCGACTGCTTGACAACATTGATGCCGTCGACTCGTTGGGATTGGGCTTTCACACTCTTATTTTCGGTGCAGTCCTCGTCGTGATATTCATTTTCACGGTTCTTTTGTGCAAGATACTGCTGTCACCCAACCAGAAATTCTACAGCACAATCAGCATCGCCGCACTTAACACCCTTGTCTTTGCCGTTCCTCTTATCAACCGTCAGGCAGGCTTCAGTCTGATTCAGAGTGTCGGCACGGGTATCGGTTCGGGACTGTCGTTTATCATTGCTCTTTTCCTTATCAACACAGGACTCCGCCGTCTTGAAAATAACACCAATATCCCTCCCCTCTTTAAGGGAACTCCCGCTGTCTTTCTTTACGTTGCGATGCTTTCAATCGCTTTTGCAGGACTTTCGGGAAGATCGCTTTTCGCATGATCGGAGAAGATTGATTTGAAAAAAAACAAAACACCTCCCGTTCCTTTTATCAGGAACTACAGCAGAAACTATTCATATTACAATAAAATACGCCGACAAAAGATACTGCGCCGCATACTTGTTGTTGTCGGCACGATAGCAGTATTTTTGCTCGGTTATTTTCTGATGGCAATGCTTCTTGATATTTCGCATATGCCGCCTGTTTGACACGAAGGAGACTTATGTTTTATATTCCCTACAATTCCCGAAAAACTTATCATAAAAATCCGTTTGGCGCCGTAGCCTGCGGTGAGGAAACTGTTTTCAGAATCATTCTTCAACGCAGTCTGTGTTGCCGTGCGGTATGGCTTGTCATTCACCGTGACGGTGAAGCGGTTGAATATTTGCCTGCCACATGGGATTGTATGGAAAAAGAAAGCGAAGAATGGTGGAAAATCACCTACAGACCGAGCATCTGCGGTATTTATTGGTATCACTTTGAATACGATACCGATTACGGCAGGACTTCCGTAACGAATATCGGTAACGGCGTTGCAAAAATCACAAAAGACGGTACCGATTGGCAGCTGACCGTTTATGACAAGGCAGTCCGTACACCCGACTGGATAAAGGGCGGCATAATGTACCAGATTTTTCCCGACAGATTCTTTTCTTCGGGTCAGAAAAAAGATAGTGTCCCCTCTGACCGTGTTATCCGTGATGACTGGGGAGTAGAGCCTATGTGGGAACCCGACCAAAGCGGCAGAATCAATAAATATGACTTCTTCTGCGGTGACTTAAAGGGTATTGAGCAAAAGCTTCCTTACCTTTCCTCTTTGTCGGTCAACTGTATTTATCTCAATCCCATCTTTGAAGCCGCATCAAATCACCGTTACGATACTGCGGATTATGAAAAAATCGATCCGCTTCTCGGTGATGAAGAGGACTTTGAATCGCTTTGCAAATCCGCAGAAAAATACAACATCCGTATTATTCTTGACGGAGTTTTCAGCCATACCGGTGCCGACAGCCGCTATTTCAACAAATGCGGTCGTTACGGTAATGACGGTGCATACAACACAAAAGAAAGTCGTTTTTTTGACTGGTATAAGTTCAGAAGCTGGCCTGACTCTTATGAGAGCTGGTGGGGAATCGATATTCTTCCCGAAGTGTGCGAAGAAACACCGTCATACATTGATTATATCGGCTCTGTCTGCGACAAGTGGATGCAAAAGGGTGCATCGGGCTGGAGACTCGACGTAGCAGATGAGCTTCCCGACATTTTTCTTGAAAGCTTCTTTCACCGTGTAAAAAAGCAAAAGCCCGACGCTTTTGTCCTCGGTGAAGTGTGGGAGGATGCCACAAATAAAATCAGCTACGGCCACAGGCGGAAATATCTGCTCGGCAATCAGATGGATTCCGTGATGAACTATCCGTTCGCAAACGCTGTTATGCGTTTTCTGACAACAGGCTCTGCCGAAAGCTTTATGGACAGAGTTTTGTCCGTACTTGAAAACTATCCTCCGCAAAGCATTCACACACTAATGAATCACATCGGAACCCACGACACCGCACGCGCTATAACCGCGCTTGCCGCAACCTCCTCTTACGACAGATCTGCATACAAAAACGGTTCGGGCAGACTTTCCGACAGCGAGTACCGCTTCGGAATTTCTCTGATGAAATCTGCCGCTGTACTTCAGTTTACTCTGCCGGGAGTCCCCTGTATTTATTACGGAGACGAAGCAGGTATGCAGGGCGGAGAAGATCCGTTTAACCGCGGTTGCTTTCCGTGGGGTAACGAAAACACCGAACTTCTCTCTTTTTATCAAAAGCTCGGCAGCATCCGACGCAAAAATCCCTGCTTTACCGACGGAGAATTTATTCCCGTATCCGGCATACTCGGATGTGTCGCATATGCAAGAAAAAAGAGTGGTAACGCCTGTCTTACCATCGTAAACAGAAACGAACATTCTATAGACTACCTTCTTCCCTTTGACTGGCAGTATCTGTCACACTCTCTCGGCGGAGAGCGCATTTCTTCCGACTGTATCCGTCTTGACGCTTGTTCCGCGACGATACTGTACTGAAATACAACGAAAGGAACTGACCGAAATTCGGTCTGATGAAAGACTATGTTCAACAAGAATCACTCTTTTAAAACAGAACAGCAACAGCGAAAAGACCGCATAATAAGGTTTTTGATTGCAATAATCTGTTCGGCAGTCATTTTTCTGATTTTTTCGCTTGTATATATAATTGTCGGTGATCTTTCGGGCGGTTCGGATAAAGAAATTACCGAAACCTCAGTTGAATATACCGTAGAAATCAAGGATCAGTCCGGAGTCAAGAATCTGATGCTTTTCTGTACATCAAATGACAAATCCTCTATGCGTTTTTTGTCGGTTGTTCAGATAAACTTTGATGACAACACATACACGATATGCTCGTTTTCGCCTAACGAAATGGTTAACGCCGGCGGCACCTTTGCTTCATTTTTTGAGCATTACCAATCAGGCGGAGCAAAGCAGCTTCAGACCGCCCTTGAAACACTCAACGGTATTGCCATTGACAAATATATCGGCTCTACCGACAAAGGCTTTAAAAACGCCATCAACTCCATGGGCCCCCTCATACTGTCATTTGACGAACAGATAAGCTACCGAAGCGAGGATTTTTCAATAGTCTTTATCGAAGGCGAGCAAAAAGTCCGTGGTGACGATCTTCTGAAATATCTTCGCTATTGCGGCGCATTGGGCGACGAGGGACTCCTGATGCAGTCACAGACCATAGGCATTATGTTCTCACAATATATCAACGAAAAGAACGTTTCCAGATGCGATAACCTTTATTCTTCTCTTATAAACGTCCTGTCAAGTGACATTTCCGTTCTGGATTTTAAAAAGTCAAAAAATATTTTCCGTTATCTTGAAGCAACGGAATTCCAGACAGACTGCATCGACTATTTCCGCGTAATCTCCTATTAATCGAAAGGATCGGCATATGAAAAAAAGATCAGGCATTCTTTGCATAATTCTTGCAGCATCAATACTGTTTTTGACAGCCTCATGTTCTCTTCGGACGCCGGGGCCGACCAAGGATTATTCAACCGAGGCAGTTGAGCTGTCATCAGGAGGACGTACCAAATATCATTTTTCCCTTTTAAATAATACGGAAAAACACGCATACAACAACATACTTTCGTCCGTCAAGGATTTTGTTGAAAAGATTGAGATCCCCGTTCTGAGCGAAGAAAGCCTTAACAAGGTGTATTCGGCAATTCTTTATGACAATCCTGATCTTTTCTTTCTCCAAAAAACCTGCTCTGCCGAAACCTATGCCGATGTCGCATACTTCAAGCCTCAGTACAGTATGAGTCTGAGCGATTACACGGCAATGATCGGAAAGTGTACGGCAGTCGCCGATGAGATTATCAAAAAAACCTCGGAATGCACCACCGATTTTGATAAAGAGCGTGTTGTTCACGATGAAATAATCTCTCTTTGTTCATATAGCGACAAGGACGATAACGCTTACAAAAATTCGATCTACGGTGTACTTGTTTACAGAAGTGCTTCTTGTGAAGGATACTCAAAAACCGCGAAATATCTCTTTGATCTTCTCGGTATCGAATCCTATGTCATAACAGGCTCGTCATACGGCCCTTCTGGCGAGACACAGCCGCATATGTGGAATATCATAAACCTTGAAGGCAATTATTACCATCTTGATCTGACCTGGGACGATCCCGTTACCGAAAGCTCACTTCCGACAATCTTTTACACATACTTCAACGTTACCGACGAGGTTATCGGCAAAACGCACTTTGATTTTGACAACGCAAACCTTTGTCTGCAGACCGAAGGATACTTCTTCAATCATACGGAAATGTCCTTTGAAAGCTTCGGCAGATCGGCAAAAGAAAAAGTGGCTTTGTTCGCCGCCGATATAATCAACAAAGGAAGTAACGGCTTCCAGATATGCTTCAGCAGTGAATCCGCATTCAAAGAAGCTGCTGACAACCTTTTTGAAAAGCAGGAAATATACAACCTTCTTGAAAGCATCGAAAGTCTGTCTGCCGTAGACTTTGCTACCGACAGAGTATCGTATGTCCTGAGCGAGAATTACAATATAATCGAAGTCATCATAGAAACCGTTTAACAGAGGTGCAAATATTATGGATTTGAAAAGAATTGAAGCGGCAGTACGTGAAATACTCATAGCCATCGGTGAGGATCCTGACAGGGAAGGTCTTGTCGAGACTCCTGCCCGTGTTGCAAGAATGTATGAAGAAATTTTTTCAGGACTTGAGGATAATCCCGAAAGACACCTTAAAATTTTTAACGAAGAAAACAATCACGAAATGGTCATTGTCCGTGACATTCCGTTGTATTCAATGTGCGAGCATCATCTTATTCCCTTTATGGGCAAGGCGCATATTGCATATATTCCCGAAAACGGAAAAGTCATAGGACTGTCAAAGCTTGCAAGAATCGTTGACAGTTTTGCAAAGCGTCCCCAGCTTCAGGAAAGACTTACCGCACAGATAGCCGACTTTCTTTATGACAATCTCAGCCCGATGGGAGTTGCCGTTGTAATCGAAGCACAGCATCTTTGTATGACGATGAGAGGTGCCCGTGCCGCAGGAAGCGAAACACGTACCTCCGCTTTGCGCGGCAACATGCGAAGCGATGCCAAAACACGTGCAGAGGTTATGTCTCTTTTAAAGGAATAAAACCATGAAAGAATTCAAAGGAAAAAACTTCTCATTTTCTTTGTCACAAAAAACACTCATCATGGGTATATTGAATGTGACAGAAGATTCCTTTTCCGACGGCGGTAAATACCTTGACTCGGAAAAAGCCGTTGCACACGCACTCGCAATGCAGAATGACGGTGCAGACATAATTGATATCGGTGCACAGTCAACTGCTCCCGACAGCAAAACAATCACCGCACAGGAAGAAATTGAAAGACTTGAAAAAGTGCTTCCGTCTGTAGTAAAAAAGCTGTCTGTTCCCGTTTCCGTTGATACGTACAATACGGAAACTGCACGCTACGCCATAGAAAACGGTGCTTCGGTCATCAACGATGTCAGCGGTGTTTTTAATCCAGATATGGCACGCCTTGTTTCTGAATCGGGCTGCGGATGGATAATCACGCACGGAGTCAGCTCTCGTGTCGAATCTCCGCTTACCGATATGGAGCTTATAAACAGCATCGCATCGTTTTTTGTTTCAACATCGGCATTGTGCCAAAGCTTTTCGATTGATAAAAGTCAGATTTGCTTTGATGTCGGAATAGGCTTCGGCAAAAGCCGTGACGGTGATTTTACCGTACTGAGGGAATTGAAAAGATTGGTTTCTCCCGAATATGCGATGCTTGTCGGGACATCAAGAAAGCGTTTTATCGCCCATGCAAGCGGTGAAGCTTCGCCCGAAAAGCGTGTTTACGGTACCGTTGCGGCAAACACGGCAGCAATCGCTGCAGGTGCAGACATACTCAGAGTACACGATGTTGCAGAGGCTGTTCAGGGAGCAAGAGTTGCCGATGCAATTTACAGAACAGACAACAACGTCTTTGAAGGTATTATCCGCATCCGTGATCTTAAGATTTTTGCGTATCACGGAGTAAATCCCGAAGAAAAACAGTTCGGACAGAATTTTATAATTGATATAGATGTTTATGCCGATTTCAGAAAAGCGTCGGACAGCGACAGCATTGACAGCACGATAAGCTATGCAAAGGTTGCAAAAACAATCCGCAGCGTTATGACAGAACGCTCATACGATCTTATCGAAACAGCCGCTTCCGTTGTGACAGATGCTGTTTTTATGCAGTATCCTGCCGCTAACAGAATCCGACTTACGCTCAAAAAGCCCGATGCACCCATCAAAGCGGATTTTTCTTACGTCGCAGTTGAAATCGACAAATGCAGATAAAGGAAGGTATTTTTCATGAGCAGAGCAGCAATAGGACTGGGCACCAACATAGGCGACAGACTTTCCAATCTTCAGTTTGCCGTGGATTCTTTTTTACTTCTGCCCAAAACACAGGTACTGTCGGTATCCGAGGTATACGAAACCGAGCCTGTCGGAGCAGTTACCGATCAGCCGAAATTTCTTAATGCCGTTTTACTTATCGAAACAGATCTTTCTCCGCTGACGGTGCTCGGAGCGTGTCTCGGAATCGAAGCCGCCGCAGGTCGCAAGCGTCTTGTCAAGGACGGTCCGAGAGTTCTTGATCTTGATCTTCTTTTTTACGAAAACGTTAAAAGCGAAACAGCCGAGCTGACACTTCCCCATCCGAGAATCATGCAACGTGCATTCGTTCTTGTGCCTCTTAACGACCTTTTCCCGTCGGGACGTGCACCGGGACTCAGCTTCGGCAGCGCATACAAAAATGCCGACAAGTCAGGCGTAACACCCACAAACCTTAAACTTCAGAGCAAGGAGAATATTTATGGTTAAAAATACAGATATCCGTGAGATAAAAAAGAGTGCCGTTGAGCTTATCAGCGACAATTGGGCACTCGTTACTGCAGGAAAAAAGGATTCGTTTAATACAATGACCGTCAGCTGGGGCGGACTCGGAGAAATCTGGGGCAAGGATGCCGCATTTATCTTTATCCGTCCGCAAAGACACACTCTTAAATTCATCGACAGCGAAGAGATGTTTACAATCTGCTTCTTTAAGGAGGAATACAAAAAAGCTCTTACCTTCTGCGGAAGAAACAGCGGTCGTGACGTTGACAAGGTCAAGGAAACAGGTCTGACTCCCGTTTTTCTTGACGATGCCGTTTACTTTGATGAGGCGTGCATCGTTCTTAAGTGTCGCAAAATGGCTCGCTATGACCTGTCCCCCGACGGATTCCTTGACAGCGATATCGAAAGCAACTATTCAAACGGTGACTATCATAAGATGTTCATCGCAGAGATAGTCGAAACACTGGTAACAGATTAAATTGTATGTCCGGTTGACTTTTATGTCATATCAAGCTATAATAATTTATTAGATGTGGAATATTTGAAAAGAGGTTAAATTTTATGGCTCACTATGTATTTACTTCAGAATCCGTAACCTGCGGACATCCCGACAAGGTATGCGATCAGGTATCGGATGCTGTTCTTGACGCTATTCTCGCTCAGGACAAGCTGGGACGCGTTGCCTGCGAAACCTGCTGCACAACAGGTATGGTTCTTGTTATGGGCGAAATTACAACAACCGCTTCGGTTGATATTCAGAAAATTGCACGTAAAGTCGTCTGCGATATCGGTTATGACAGTGCCGATGCAGGCTTTGACGGTAACACCTGTTCGGTACTCACTGTTCTTGACGAGCAGTCTGCCGACATAGATATGGGTGTCAGCAAATCTCTTGAGCTCAAAGGCGGTGAAGAGGACGATTATAACCTTCACGGTGCAGGCGATCAGGGTATGATGTTCGGATTTGCCTGTGACGAAACTCCCGAGCTTATGCCGATGCCGATCTCTTTCGCAAGAAAGATCACATCACGCCTGACAGAGCTTCGCCGAAACGGCACACTTTCCTATCTTCGTCCCGACGGAAAGAGTCAGGTCACCGTTGAGTATGACGAAAATCACAATCCCGTCAGAGTGGATACCGTTGTTGTTTCCACTCAGCACAGCGAGGATGTTTCTTTGGAAACAATCCGTGAGGATGTTATTGAAAAAATCATCAAGCCCTCCATTCCGTCAGAGCTTATTGACGAAAAGACTCTCTTCTATGTCAATCCGACAGGACGCTTTGTTATCGGCGGACCTCACGGTGACAGCGGACTTACCGGCAGAAAGATTATCGTTGATACATACGGCGGATACGCACGTCACGGTGGCGGAGCTTTCTCGGGCAAGGATCCGACAAAGGTTGACCGTTCTGCCGCATATGCAGCAAGATACGTTGCAAAGAATATCGTTGCCGCAGGTCTTGCCAAAAAGTGCGAAGTTGAGCTTGCCTATGCTATCGGTGTTGCAAATCCCGTTTCCGTTACGGTAGAAACCTTCGGCACAGGCGCAGTCTCAACAGATATTATCGAAAAAGCTGTCAGAGAAGTATTTGATCTTCGTCCTGCCGCAATCATTGCAAATCTTGACCTTCGCAGACCTATTTATTACGATCTTGCATCCAACGGTCATTTCGGCAGAACCGATGTTGATCTTACTTGGGAACGCACGGACAAAGCAGAGCTTCTCCGTGAAAAAACAGGTATATAAAAACATATGCGTGTCGATAAATCTCGACACGCTTTTTTAGAAAAGAGGAAACACTATGGACTTTATGGAAATCATCATCGAAACCGATGTAAAAAACATCGGAAAAGCCGAGGATATTGCCTGTATGGCGGCAAAGGGCGGTATCTATACCGAGGATTACAGTCACCTTGAGCAGGAAGCCCGTGAGATTGCAAGAATCGACCTTATCGACGAGGATCTTCTCAGAAAGGACAGAAGCAAGGCGCTGATTCACCTTTATGTTTCACCCGAAGAGAATCCTGCCGAAACAATCGCTTTTCTTACCGAAAGACTTAATTCAAATTCCATTGAACATACTATAAAAAGTGATATCTGTCGCAACGAGGATTGGGAAAACAACTGGAAAGCATATTTCAAGCCCATTCCCGTCGGTGAAAAGCTTTATATCAGACCCGAATGGATCGAAGATTACGATGCAGGCGACAGAGTTGTACTTAACATTGAACCGGGTGTTTCCTTCGGCACAGGCACTCACGAAACAACAAGGCTCTGTCTTGAAGTCATCGAAAAGCACATCGAAGGCAGAAAGACCTTCCTTGATGTCGGATGCGGTAGCGGTATTCTGTCGGTAGCCGCACTTCTTCTCGGAGCAGAATCTGCCGAAGCCGTAGACATTGATCCGCTTGCCGTTAAAATGGCAAAACAGAACGGTGATCTTAACGGCTTTGCTCCCCCTCAGTACAAAGTCATTGAAGGCAACCTTGCCGACAAGATAAACGGAAAGTTTGATCTTGTTGTTGCCAACATCGTTGCCGATGCAATTATGATGCTTTCAAAGGATATCCGACAGTTTATGAACCCCGATGCACTCTACATCACATCGGGAATCATTGATGTCCGTGAGCAGGAAATCCTTGATACCTTTGAACGTCTCGGATTCCAAATAATTGAAAGACACGAAAAGGGCGGTTGGCTCTGTTTCGTAACAAAAGCGGTGTAAGCTATGCCAGCAGACGGTTTTTTTATTCACTATTTAAAAAACGAATTAAAAGAAAAGCTTGTCGGTTGCCGTGTTGAAAAAATACATCAACCGTCAAAGAACGAACTGACTTTGCATCTTCGGTCAAGAGGCGGAGCTTATAAGCTGTTTCTTTCCGCATCCTCGGACAGTCCCCGTGCGCACATTACTCAGTATGCTCCCGAAAATCCCGCTAATCCGCCGATGCTTTGTATGCTTTTCAGAAAGCACCTGACATCCGCTCTGATAACAGATGTGCGTCAGGCAGGACTTGACCGTATACTGTTTATCGACTTTGATGCAACCAACGAAATCGGTGACCGTGTAAAGCTTTGCCTGTCGCTTGAGCTTATGCACAAGCACAGCAACATCATTCTGCTGTCACAGAATAAGATTATTGATGCCGTAAAAAGAATAGATCTTACACAGTCATCTTACCGTCAGATTCTGCCGGGTCTGAATTACGTTCTGCCTCCCGAGCAGGACAAGGTAAATCTTCTGACTGATACTGCCGATGCTGTAATGGAAAGACTTTTCTTCGTCTCTCAGAAGCCGTTGTCATCAGCACTTCTGTCGAGTCTGCAGGGTGCATCCCCTCTCGTCTGCCGTGAGCTTTCATCACTTGTCAGCTCAGACGATCCGATTTTTGCCGATCTTTCCGATTCGCAAAAAGCCAGACTGCAAACGCTTCTTTGCGATCTCAAATCATCTCTCGAAAACAACGCCGGTCAACCGTTTATGCTTTGCGACAACAACAAAAAGCCGACTGATTTTTCCTTTATCGATATCACGCAGTACGGATTTGCACGTACCCCCGTCAGATTCGATTCATTTTCCGAGCTGCTTGACAATTTTTATTTTGAGCGTGACCGCCTTGACAGAACACGTCAGAGAGCTGCCGATATGCTCAAAGCTCTGACAAACACTTCATCAAGAATCGCACGTAAGCTTGTCTCACAGCGTCAGGAGCTCCTGCAGTGTGCCGACCGTGAAACGCTTCGAATCAATGCCGAGCTTATCAATGCGTATCTCGGTATGCTTCAGAAGGGTGCACCGTTTTACGATGTTCAGAATTATTATGATGAATGTAAAATAATAAGAATCCCTGCTGATCCTGCACTTTCGCCTGCTGCAAATGCCCAGAAGTATTACAAGGCTTACCGCAAGGCAAAAACTGCCGAACAGATGCTCCAAAAGCTGATCGAAGAGGGCGAACAGGAGCTTCAGTACGTCGATACTCTTCTGGATCTTGTCAGCCGTTCCGACAGCTCGGCAGAGCTTACGGAGCTTCGTGCAGAGATTGTAGCGGCAGGATATTTAAAGCACAAAGGACCTAAATCTCAGATAAAAAGCAATAAACCGTTACCGTTTATCGAATATACTTCAACCGACGGCTTTAAGATTTCCGTCGGCAGAAACAATATTCAGAATGACCGTTTGTCACTCAAAACAGCAAGAGGCAATGATCTGTGGCTTCACACACAAAAGATTCCCGGATCGCACGTTGTAATCACATCGGACGGCAAGGAAATACCGCCCACTACCATTGAGCAGGCGGCTATGATTGCGGCATACCACAGCAAGGCACGTGAATCCTCACAGGTTCCCGTTGATTACACTCTTGCCAAGCATCTCAAAAAGCCCGTCGGTGCAAAGCCGGGCAAGGTAATTTATCACGTTTACAATACGCTGATAATTACACCGCACAAGGACGAGGTCGAAAAGCTCCGTGTGTGATCACACTTTGCCTTCGATTTTAGCGGACAGCTGCCGAAGCTCTTCGATCGTATTTATCTCGATCCCTGATTCGATGATGCTGTTCCGTACAAAAAGCGGAAGCTTGTCGAATTCCGCCTTGAGCACCGGATTTTCCGTATAAAATTTTGCCATCGGTTCACCTCCATGCAAATATATTTTTTGAACTGACAGGCTCAAAATACGGATTTTTTAGGGTTGACAAAAATTTTTTACTAAAGTATAATATTAAGGTATAAATGCTTTGACGGAAACGGACCCTTACAAGCGTTTCAGAGAGCCGACGGTCGGTGCGAGTCGGTACGTAAGTTCCGGTCAGATCATTCCCGAGCAGGACTTCTGACATTTTCAGGAAGTCTCGGCTTGCCCCGTTATCATGGCAACACAAGCGGCCGCTTTGGCGGCAAGCAGGGTGGTACCGCGGTTATTTAATCGTCCCTGAGCAAAAGCTCGGGGACGTTTTTTTGATTATCAACGCTTTGCGTTTGGAGGTAGCTATTTATGGCAGAACAGGAAAAAAACATCTTTATTGAAGCAGAACATGAAGTGCTTAACTTCTGGGAAGAAAACGACTGCTTCGGCAAGCTGAAAGAAAAAAATGCGGGACACGAGAGATTCCGTTTTCTTGACGGTCCCATTACAGCAAACAACCCTATGGGTATTCACCACGCATGGGGCAGAAGTCTTAAGGATATTTTCATCCGTTACAAGGCAATGCAGGGCTTTGACTGTCGTTATCAGAACGGCTTTGACGCACAGGGTCTGTGGGTAGAGGTCGAGGTTGAAAAGGAACTCGGCTTTGAAACAAAGCGTGATATTGAAAACTACGGTATGGACAAGTTCACAAAGAAGTGTGTTGAACGTGTCAAGAAGTTCTCCGGCATCATTACAGAGCAGTCCAAGCGTCTGGGTCAGTGGATGGATTGGGACAACAGCTACTTTACACATACCGATAAAAACATTCAGGGTATCTGGTACTTCCTTAAAAAGTGTCACGAAAACGGCTGGCTTCGCAAGGAGTATAAGCCCATGCCCTGGTGTCCCCGTTGCGGTACATCTCTTTCCGAGCACGAAATGACAGGCTCTTACAAGATGATGACCCACAACTCCGTATTCTTCAAGCTTCCGATAGTCGAAAACGGCAAAAAGATTCTTGTCTGGACAACAACTCCGTGGACACTTTCGTCCAACGTTGCCCTTGCCGTTAACCCCGAAATCGACTATGTAGAAGTCAGAATCGCAAGCGACGAAGCTCCCCTGATTCTTGCAAAGAACGCTATCAAGCATCTCGGTGATGACAAGCTTGAGGTTGTACGTCTTTTCAAGGGTGAAGAGCTTGTCGGACTTCACTTTGAGACCTGCTTCCCCGAATTTGAAGCACAACAGGGCATTGATCACAAGATCGTTGCATGGGAAGACGTTGATGCAACTGAGGGTACAGGCGTTGTTCATATCGCTCCCGGTTGCGGTGCCGAGGACTTTGAGCTCGGTTGCAGACTCTCTCTCGCTCAGGTTATGCCCGTTGATGATACAGGTATCTTCCTTCAGGGCTTCGGCTTTATGACAGGTAAAGACAGTCACGTTATCGCTCCCGAAGTTTTTGAAGAGTTAGAGAGCAGAAACAAGCTTTATAAAGTTGAACCGCACGAGCACAGCTATCCCGTTTGCTGGCGTTGTAAGTCCGAGGTCATCTTCCGTCTTGTTCCCGCATGGTTCATTGCAACTGAAGAGCTCAAGCCCAGACTCATCAAGGCTGCCGAAAGCGTTAAGTGGGAACCCGAATCAAACGGCAAGAGAATGGTTGACTGGCTCAACAACATGGGCGACTGGAACATTTCCAGAAAACGTTACTACGGACTTCCGCTTCCGTTCTATGTCTGTGATTGCGGCGAAGTAACCGTTATCGGTTCAAAACAGGATCTTCGTGATCACGCTGTTGATCCCGCTGCCGTTGATGCTCTTCCCGAGCTTCACCGTCCGTGGATTGATGATATCACCATCCGTTGTCCGCATTGCGGCAAGGAAGTCAGAAGAATTTCCGAAACAGGCGACGTCTGGCTTGACGCAGGTATCGTTCCCTATTCAACCTTCGGATACTTTGATGATAAAGAGGAATGGAAGAAGAACTTCCCCGCAGAATGGGTAACAGACATGCGTGAGCAAGTTCGTCTCTGGTTCTATTCGATGCTCTTTATGAGCGTTGTTCTTGAGGACAAAGCTCCTTATCAGAGAGTTCTTTCCTACAACACCGTTGTTCAGGAGGACGGCTCCAAGTTCTCCAAGACAGGCTTTATGATCCGCTTTGACGAAGCTGCAGAAAAGATCGGTGCAGACACCGTACGTTATCTTTATGCAAGTGCTCCCGTTGCCAACGATGTACGCTTCGGCTACAATCTCGGTGACGAAGCAAGAAGAAAGCTTCTTTCCTTCTACAACATTTATACATTCTTTGACACATATGCATCTATCGACAAGCCTGTATTTGAAGGCTATACTCCCGATAAGTCTGCATTTACTCCCACAGATCGCTGGCTCATGATCCGCACAGACGAATTCATCAAAAAAGCAACTGCTTCGATGAACGACTATAAGACATATTCTCTTATCAAGGATTTTGAAGTGTTTGTTGACGATATCTCTAACTGGTATATCCGTACAAACCGCCGCAGATTCTGGAAGGCAGAGGACGAAAACGACAAGATGATTGCATATTACACACTCTTCAATGCACTCAATGCTTGTCTCAAGATTCTCGCTCCGATCATTCCGTTCATGACAGAAAACATCTGGCAGAAGCTCACACGTCAGGTTCTTCCGTCATCTCCCCTTTCCGTACATCTTGCAGATTGGCCGACTCCCGTAGGAATGTTTGAGGATGACGGCATCATCGACCAGACAGAAAAGGCAAGAGACGTTATTGCAACTGCAATGAGACTTCGTAACGAACAGCAGCTCAAGGTCCGTCAGCCTCTTTCAAAGCTTTATGTCTGTGCAAGTGAGCAGGATAACGCTCAGATCAGCGTCTTTGAACGCAACGTTCTTGATGAGCTGAATATCAAGGAAATTGTATACATCAATGATTTCTCCATTCTTGAGGAAAGCACTCTCGGTGTAAACTTCAAGGCAGCAGGTGCAGTTCTCAAGGGCGAAGTAAACCGCTTCAAGCAGGCTCTTGAACAGGCATCCGCAGAGGAAATGAAGGCAATGACCGAAAGTTTCTGCAAGGGCGAAGAGGTTACTGTTCCCGGCTTTGACGGAACATATGCAACAAACCTCTTTGTCAAGAACAGCAAGACAAAGCCCGGCATCGTCAGCGCAAAGTGCAACGGTGAAGTTGTTGTCGCTATTGACATTACACTCAGCGACGAGCTTCGCAAGGAAGGCGCAGTCCGTGATATCATCAGACAGTGTCAGCTTCTTCGTAAGGAAGCAGGCTACAGCGTTGAACAGAGAATCAGCGCTTCTGTCAGCACTTCTGATGCATTCATCCTTGAAGCACTTAACGAAAGACGTGATCACATCGCAACAGAGCTTCTTGCAAACTCTTTGCTGATCAATGAATCTCTTGCAAATGAAGATCTCAAAAAGGAATTCGATGTCCTTGACGGCAAGGTAACTGCAGCAGTTTCCAAATAACAGCATAATTTTAACAGGCTTGCACGGAACACCACGCAAGCCTGTTTTTAATTTTATTGACAACATATATTTTCTGTATGTATAATATAAACGGGAAGTGATTGTATGCCGCTTAAAATAATCCGTCAGGATATCACAAAAATTGAATGTGACGCCATTGTCAATCCGTCAAACTGTTTTCTGGAGCCCGGTGGCGGTGCCGACCTTGCAATACATTCTGCCGCAGGACCTGAGCTTTATGAGTGTTGCCGTAAGCTCGGCGGATGTCCTGTAGGCGAAGCACGCATCACTCCCGCCTTTTCGCTTCCGTGCAAATATGTAATCCACACGGCAGGCCCTTCGTGGTATGAAGAAAAAAACGCTACCGAATTATTGATTTCCTGCTACAAAAACTGTCTTAAGCTATCGCTTGAAAACGGATGCCAAAGCCTTGCCTTACCCCTTATCGCATCGGGAGCTTACGGCTTCCCTAAAGACATTGTACTGAAGATTGCAACCGATACGATCAGTACATTCTTATTTCGTCACGAGATGACGGTTTACCTTGTCGTTTATGACAAAGACTCATACGAAATAAGCAGTAAGATTTTCTGCGACATCACTTCATACATTGATGATAATTATACAGATGTACACGCATCCTTTATGGCTGCTCCGCCCAAAGCACAAAGAGGCATCGGCTCTGCCTTTAAAAAGCTTCACAACAGACGGGATGCATCCGCAAGCGGTAATTATCAGGTAACCGATTATGCAGAGTGTTGCAGCATTGACGATATATTTGACAGTATGTCAGACGGCTTTGCCGACACACTTTTCACATTTATTGACGAAAAAGGCATTACCGATGTTGAGTGCTACAAAAGATCAAACGTCAGCAAAAAGACCTTTTCAAAAATCAAATGCGATAAAAACTACAATCCCAGCAAAACAACCGTTATCAGCTTTGCCATAGGATTGCGTCTTACACTTGAAGAAGCAAACCGTCTGCTGTCATCTGTAGGATACTGTCTTTCACACGCAAGCAAGTTTGATTTAATTATCGAATACTTTTTAAAAACAGGTAACTATAAGGATATTTTTGAAGTAAACGAAGTGTTGTACAAATTTGATCAGGATCTTCTCGGTGTATAAAAATTCAGCGGATTGCAATGATGCAATCCGCTTCTGCTTGTCGAAAAAGTATTTTTTCGGCAAGCAGGTAGGCTTCGAGAAAGGTAACGAGACGGCGTGTTCTTTGCCCCGAAGCTGTACAAAGGTACTGCGAGTGGGCAAAAACACGTCAAACGCACATAAAAACAAAAACAGTGAATTTTAATTACGAAAAATCACTGTTTTTATATTATCAAGTTTAAAATAAGTTTCACTGTATGACCGTGATTTCTTTATGTGCGTGTTCTCGGTGCCTTTATCGACAGTCTGCAGCGGATTGCAACGATGCAATCCGCTTATATTATTTAATTGAAAACGCGTAGAATTCACAATCCTTCATTGTTATGAGTAATCGCACTTCCCTGCCGCAAAGCTTTGACAACGGTTTTTCAAATTCACACGGACGGTCTGTCGAATTACCGAAAAGTCTTTCCGTGCTGTATCCGTCAATCAGATTTCCGTCAACGTCGCAAATATCTATCTTAAGATATCCGAGAATTGAGGTTTCAAAGTTAACGCTCATATTCTCTCCGTTAAATGTAACGGGTCTTGTCAGAACTTTTCCGCCCTCAAAATCCGTATGCCACGAGAAAAGTCCGTCTTTGCGAAGCGTATACCGCTCAAAGGTTACTGCTCTGGCACGGTATCCCGTTCCGACATAAATCGACATCTCTTTCGGCTCACCCTCGAAATCGGATTCGGTCTCTATCATTCCTCTGACAATATATCCGTCACCGTAAACCCAGTTATCTCCGTTTTCAATGCCGGGTGACATAAACGCTTCGTTAGTGCGACTGAAGCTTATTCCGTCACGGGAAGTCATAAGTGCCGCATCCGTTATTGCCGTACCGCCTCTGCCGTGCTTTTCGATAAGCATCGGACGGAATCCGCCAACATCGGGGAGATATTTATAGTTGATTTTGTCGGGAGAACGATCAATATATCTTGTCGGCATACCGTAAAAAATTTCTGCATTCGGATGCTTTACAATTCCGTTTGTATAAAACTGAATTTCAAGCTTATCCTCCCCGTAATCAAGCGGAATCGGATCTGTCCATGTCACAAAATCATCAGAAAAAGCAGTTCTGATGTCACGGACATGACCTTCTGCCTCGTATTCTATTTTATTGTCGGAATCAAGTATATGCAAATCTCTGAAATACAGTCTGTATTTTTTTATGGAATCATCCCAGACAGCAAAGTTGAGCGAATCAAACTTGCCCTCGACGGGAAGAATCCTAACAAAACTGAAATGCAGTCCGTCCTCACTCTTGTAATACGCAAGGTGAGGTACATTCTTTTTCTGACCGTCTTTCTCAATTTCAATTACATATTCGGACAGCGCCTTATACTTTTCATCTTTGGGACAGGCAGGATTTGTGTCAAGCATTACTGCAAAATTGTCGATAAATCTGTCTTCCATATGAACTATATTATTGTCATATGAGCCCTCATAGCAGAACTGACCAAGATTAGGTTTTGTAAAAGTCTTGCCGTCATCACTGAAGGCAACACAGACCAATGCGTGCGAACCGTTTTCTTCACGCCATACTCCGCCGTTAGCACCGCATCCTCTGTAATACAAACGGTATCTTTCTCCGTCAAAGATAACGGAACCGTATCCGCAATGCTCGCCCTCCCACGGCTCGTTACAGTCAAGAATCACATTCTTTCGGATAGGTTTATGCATTTTTAGTGTAACATTTTCTGTTTTATCTGCAAGAAACATATCCCACATAACTTCGCACGTTGCCTTGATATTGTAAGTCTCCATGGATGTAACCCCTTTATTTCCTCAGCTTCTGACAGTACTGCGTACACAGCTTATCGGTACACATCGAGCATTTGAGTGCACTGTTTGTCTGGGGTGAGAATCTTTCGGGATACATCATGACACTAAGTTCCCAGGCAACCCATACGGCAAACGCCAGAAGCAGAAGCGATACCGAGAAGAAGCTGTTGACAAACAGTAACGGTGTGAACATCATCAGGTGATCCCAGTTAAATATACGGCAGGTCGTACAGCATCTGTTTTTCATAATCAGGCGGAACGGACACCATATAAGCACACAGATAAGATCGCATACATAAAAGAATACGCTGATAAGGAACAGTATTGATGCCGAAATGATATTCAGCTTATACAGGATACCCAGCACGATAATAAGTGTTGCCCAGATAAGGAACACCTTGTATGCGGATTTTGTTGTCGAAATAACGTGTTCACGCAAGGTCTGATAATTGATAGCACCCTTGCCGTTATTGAATCTGATACCTAAATATTTCTGCGAACCGAGCGGTAAAAGACCCTTTTTCGGAATAAGCTGCATCATCATATCAATGACCCAGATAACCCAGAGTATATGTAACGGTGAAAACTCACGGAAGAAATTGACACCGTTCAGGATGTTCATCCATTCGGGTTTAACTATATAAATTGCTATTGATAAGCCTAAAATGATGCAACGGCAAAAGAGCTTGATAAAGTAAGTCTTTCTCGTTTTCGACATAGGGTTTTTAGTATTTTGCATAGACTCCACCTACAAATCAATATCCGAATCGAAGCATATTCCAGGAATGCTTTTTAATAACTATCCTGCTGTCAGTAACGGGAACGTTGACAGGCTTTACTCTCTGAGCATCCTTTTCGTTGATCGCTTTAAGATCATCACAGTAAAGCTCTGTATGCTCAAGAAGCTTTACATCGCCAAAGTTTTCTGCAAAAAGCTCAAGCTCCGTTTCATCCGTCAATGAACGGTTAACAGCAAAAACAGTAATTTCTTTTCTTTCTTCATTGTGAATAACCGATGTCTCAACAAACGGTACATCGCTGTGCTTCTTTGTCGAATATGTATCACACTCAACAAGCGTCTTAAGAGCCGTTCCCCTGCCGTATCTTGAACCGAGCATAAACGGATAGTAAATCGTCTGTGCCCACGCATCACCGCCTGTTTCTGTCATGATAGGCGCAATAACATTTACAAGCTGAGCCAGACACGCAATCTTTACACGGTCGCAGTTGTTCTGAAGTGCCATAAGCATACATCCGACAACAAGTGCATCCTCAAAGGTGTAGATGTCCTCCAGCTGAGGCGGTGCAATCTGCCATTTTTCAATCTTTTTATCCTGCTCGTGACTGTGGAACCATACATTCCACTCATCAAAGGAAAGGTTGACCGTCTTTTTAGAGTGCTTCTTCGCCTTGATCGCATCACACATTGCCGCTACTGCCTTGATGTAACTGTCCATATCGGTTGACATCGACAAAAAGTCCGCAGTATCGTCGGCACCGTTGCCGTAATACGTGTGTATCGAAATGTAATCAACCAGATCATATGTGTGGTCAAGCACTTTCATATCCCACTCGCCAAAGGTATTCATATAAAAGCCCGAACTTCCGCTGACTACAAGCTCTATCGACGGATCAACCATCTTCATCAGCTTTGCTGTTTCAAGCGCCAATCTGCCGTATTCGTCAGCCGTCTTGTGACATATCTGCCAGTTACCGTCCATCTCGTTTCCGAGACACCATACCTTTATGTTAAACGGATCCTCAAAGCCGTTTTTCCGACGAAGATTTACATAATATGTGTCGGTATTGCTGTTGCAGTATTCAACACAGTTTCTCGCTTCATCCGCACCCTTTGTGCCGAGATTTACCGCCATCATAACAGAAGAATCTGCACGACGTGTCCACTCCTGAAACTCATCAATGCCGACTTCGTTCGTCTCAATCGCATTCCAGGCAAGCTCCATACGACGGGGTCTCTTGCTCTTGTCACCCGTTCCGTCCTCCCAGTTATATCCCGAAACAAAGTTACCTCCGGGATACCTTACAATAGGTACATCTATTTCCTTTACAAGCTCCAGAACATCTTTTCTGAAACCCTTATCATCTGCCGTTTCGTGTAAGGGCTCATAAATTCCACCGTAGACAGCCCGTCCGAGATGCTCAATAAACGATCCGTAAAGTCTGTTGTCAATTTTATCAATCACAAAATTTTTGTTAAAGGTTATCTTCGCTTTCAAAATATCCACCCCTTTGATTTTCTTCATTCTATCACACTTTTTTAAAAGAGTAAAGACAAATCAACCACAACCTGTATATTGAATCAATTTCAGAAAAGTAGTATACTGTAAATATCAAAACACAGGAGATACCGATATGAAAAGTTTAATAAGATTAGCCGAAGAGAAGGACTTTTTACAATTAGCGGAAATGAAATGGGAACATTCCGCAGAAGATGATATTACCTACGGTGAAACGAATACTGTCGGAGTTGAAAAGTCAGAATTCATTAATGAATATATTACATTTCTGAAAAACAATTCCACTTATACAATTTTTGTTCTGGAGCAAGCCAGCATTATAATTTCGGCAATGTACGTTGCCACTATTGACAAAGTCCCGAAGCCAAAAGTCTTAAAATCTTATATCGCATATCTCACCAACGTTCATACTTTGAGTAATTACAGAAATAAGGGTTACGGCACGGAATTGCTTTCATACATCAAAAGCTATCTTAAAGAAAAAGACTGCGAATTGATTTTCGTATGGCCAAGTGATAATTCCGTCAATTGGTACAAAAGAAACGGCTTCAAGATAGAAAACGACATAATGGAATGTGAGTTATAATTATGAAAAATATTTACGAACAATGCCCTACATACGAAACTGAATCCTTTTCTCTTCGATTGGTAAAGTTAGAGGATGCAGAAGATTTACTTTCTTGCTATTCAGATAAAGATAATGTCAAGAAATTTAACGCTGATTTCTGCACAAGCGATTTTTACTATTCAACAGTTGAAGAGATGGAAAATTGTATCAGATTTTGGTTAGAAGAATATCAGAAACATTATTATGTTCGCTTTTCAGTTATTCCGAAAAGTAATAATAAAGCAATCGGTACTGTTGAAATCTTTGGTGGTGAAGCAGGTGTATTGCGAATTGATTTATCCGCAGAATATAACACGGAAAAATCCTTTGCCGAAATAATTAAACTAACCATAGAACAGTTTGTTGATGATTTCGGGATAGGCAGTGTTAAAATCAAAACTTCAAACATACCTGAAAAAATCAACTGTATTGAAAATCTCGGATTTATCCGTTCCGAAACCTACCGCACCGAATTCGGCTACCACGAATATAACCCGAGGGAGGCAACTGTATGAAAAGAGAATTGGGTATTGCAAGATGCGGTCTTGCTTGCTGTTTATGTTCTGAAAATGTTACCTGTAACGGTTGTAATTCGGGTAACTGTCCTGATGAAGATTTCTGCGAAAACAAAAAATGTTCTCGGGAAAAAGGCTTAGATCATTGTTACGAGTGTACCGAGAATTGCCAAAAAGGTTTATTAAGCAAAATAAAGCCATACACCTTTAACCTTTTTATAAAACAGTACGGTGAAGAAAAGCTGTTGGACTGCCTTGAAAGGAACGAGCAAAAAGGAGTCATTTATCACCGTGAAGGTGTTAATGGTGATTATGATTATTTTACTGATACTGACCGCTTGATTGATTTTATTTTGAATGGCAAAACTGAATAGTACATAAAAAGTAAAACAAAGTTTATTTTATGAGGATTATATTTATGGCTGAATCAGAAAAAGTTATATTAACCAATATGTGCATGGTTTATGATGGGAATAAGGTTCTTGTGCAGGATAGATTAAACAAGAATTGGAAAGGACTTACATTTCCCGGTGGACACGTTGAAAAACACGAGTCTTTCACGGATGCTGTTATCAGAGAAGTGAGGGAAGAAACGGGTCTTACTATTTTCTGTCCACAGCTTTGCGGTATCAAGCAATGGCCTCATTCAGAAGATGTCAGATACATAGTTTTATTTTATAGAACAAATAAGTTTGAGGGTGAATTAAAATCATCTGCTGAGGGCGAAGTATTCTGGATGGATTTGGAAGAATTCAAAAAAGCAGAACTTGCCAAAGATATGTCAGATATGCTCGATGTTTTTCTTAATGATGATAAAAGCGAGTTTTTCTATTATCACAACAAAATAGACGGCGAATGGAAATACGAAATTAAATAGAGCAAAACTTTCCCGACAACTCTTAACACATAATGTCGGGAATTCATTTCAGCCTTCTGTTAGAATTAAGACAGACAAGGAGGGATAACAATGGATTGGATTGTCGGTATACAACAGGCGATAGATTACATTGAAGCGAATCTATCGGAAACGATTGACTATGAAGAAGTTGCCAAGAAGTGCTATTCTTCAAGCTATCATTTTCAACGTGTGTTCAGTATTCTTTGTGGCTTTACGTTAGGTGAATATATTCGTAACCGCAGACTTACTCTTGCCGGCAGAGAGCTTGCAACCACCAATGCAAAAGTTATTGATATTGCAATGAAATACGGTTATGAAAGTCCTGACAGCTTTGCAAAAGCGTTTTACAAGTTTCATGGTATATTGCCTTCACAAGCCCGAAATAACGGCAGTAATCTTAAATCCTTTTCCCGTCTTGTACTGGAATTTTCTTTGGAAGGCGGTACAACTATGAATTATCGTATTGAAACAAAACCGGCATTGACACTTTTAGGCTATAAAAAGCGATTCAGCGGAACTCCTTATGATGCATCAAGACAACAGCAAGAGGGAGATTTTTTCAAAACTACAAGAGCACATCAGTGGTTGCTCAAAGGAATGAGTAACGACAAAATGTCAGATTATTGTGTTCTTTCAAATTTTGATGATGACGGATATGATTTCTATATTTCAGTCACAACAGATGCATATGAACGCCAGAATCTGTATAACTGCGAAGTTACGGGAATTGACTTTATGGATAAATTCGGCTTTGAAGAAATCGTTATTCCCGAAAGAACTTATCTTGTATTCGAAACCGAAAAGACAAAAATGCCTATTCCAGAATACTTTGATATCCGCAAACAAATTGCAGCAGAATGGCTGTCTAACGATGAATATCAGATAGTAAACGCTCCCGAACTTGCTGTTTATCATTGGGGAATTGCTGGTGGTTACACCGCAAGAACAATAGAAATATGGATTCCAATTAAAAAGAAATAATGCGAACAATCCTCGCCATAGCTTTTATCTATGGTGAGGATTGCTGTTATTTGCAGGGAAATTTAGAAATATTGAAATGCATTTCAATTTATGCTATCATTAGAATATAAAATCATAAAAGGAAACGTTATGCTGATATGAATAAGAGTGTCTTTGATTACATTGTTGAGAATTTAAACGGTGATATGAAGCAAACTGCTTTAGATTTTGCAAATCATTTACAGGATAGCAGTGTTGAGTTTATAAAAGACAACGGTTATTGGAAGGACAAAATATATTATCTGTGCAAATTTAACGGTGAATATGTTTGTTTTATTGCAATCAAAGACCCGGATGAGCCTGAAAATCATTGGACAATATGGTCCGAGGACAGTAATGCCTACGAAGATGTAACTGCTGATGATAGTGTAAAAGATGCGGCGTGGAAACATGTTGACCATTGCGGAAATTGCGGTTCCTGCGATGGTGGAAAAACAAAAAATATCTTCGGTAGAGTTTTTGATGATGTGTGTGGTTGTACCTTCCGTATTGATAATGCAATTCAAAGTGATTTGCCGTTTTTGAAGAAAATGATCGAATTTAGAATTATTGAAATTACAGATAAAACTATTTAAGTTTCCGAGGAAGAAGATATGAACAAAGAATTTGACAACATCTTAAGAGAGCGA
This sequence comes from Clostridia bacterium, assembly GCA_017397655.1. Taxonomy (GTDB): domain Bacteria; phylum Bacillota; class Clostridia; order Oscillospirales; family Acutalibacteraceae; genus UBA1425. The sequence continues at coordinate 74,912 of JAFQIG010000018.1, forward strand.
TTCAGCACTGACTCTCTTATCTCAATTGCAACAGTTGATAACTGCGGAGTTCCGTGGGTGAGAACCATTGACGCCATTTATATTGACGGTTCATTTTATACAATAACTCACAATTCAACTAACAAAATGAAACATATCAGCATAAATCCCGTTGTTGCAATCTGTGGTGAATGGTTTTCTGGACACGGCAAGGCTGAAAGCTTAGGATATATCCGCAATGAAGAAAACAGAGTCTTGGCTGATAGATTAAGAAAAGCTTTTGATAAATGGTATTCTAACGGTCACACCAACGAAAATGACACAAATACCATAATATTAAAAATCATCGTAACTGACGGTATCCTTTATAAGGACGGAACAAGATTTGAGTTTTAACGGAGGGTTGCGTATGAACTTCCATAAAGAAAGCGAAATGTTCAACCGTGCGGCTGAATATTACGACAAATACAGACCTGGTTATCCTGAAGAAATTATCGATTCATTGATATCTGTTACTGGAATAACCGAAGGCTCTGATTTGTTGGAAATAGGTTGCGGAAGCGGTAAAGCAACTGAACAACTTATCGGAAACGGTTTTAATATCTTAGGCATAGACCCCGGTGAAGATTTGGTTAGTATCGGGAACGAACGATTCAAAAATGAAAGTGTTCATTTTGCCAAAGGTAGATTTGAAGAGTATGACTTTGAACAGAAAAAGTTTGATGTTGTGTATGCAGCTCAATCATTTCATTGGGTACCTCAGCCAATCGGATATCAGAAGTGTGCTGATGCTCTGAAAGATAACGGTTACATAGCTTTGTTCTGGAACATGTATCTTCTTGATGATAGTAATGCAGACAAAGAATTACTTGAAATATCAAAGCGATATGGCGGTATAGCTGATTTTGTTACAGAAACAGAATGTGAGAGTAGAATTGATTCTATTGTATCACAGATAGTAGAATCCAACCTTTTTGAAAAGCCGACTGTATTCAGAAAACTGTGGCAACAGAACTATACAGCTGATGAGTTTTATGGTTTTGCATTAACGGGTAACAGATTTATGCAAAACTCGGACGAAGATAAGCAAAAAGCATATAACGACATTGTTGCTTTAGCAGAAAAGAACGGTGGTATCATAGAACGCCCATACTTATGTGTGCTTTACATAGCAAAGAAAAAATAATTTGTCCATATAAATCAAGAAAGAAGATTGATTTGTTGATATCATATTTCAAGGGTGCCTTATGAACGATTTGAAAATAGTTGTCGCTACTCAAGCATTTATTAAAACACATCACAACGATGCTGATTTCAGTATTGAAAATATCTGCAAGTCTGTCGGATATTCCCGACGTCAGCTTGACAGATTGTTCAGAAAACACTTGCAGACAACTCTTTTTGAGTATATGAACGCTATTGTTCTGAGTAAAAGTGCAGAAAAGCTGATTAGCACAGATGATAATGTGCTTGATGTAGCGTTAGACAGTCATTACACTTCCCACGAAGGTTATACAAGATCTTTTACAAAACGGTTTTCTGTTACTCCTGATGAGTACCGTAAAAGTCCGATTGCTATACCTTTGTACATCGGTCACCCCGCAAATCATTATCATATCCTGAAAGAAGGACGAGAGATGGAAAACGCATCAATCTGCACTGTAATACCTGTAGACAGACCGAAAAGGAAACTGATTTATCTGCCGTCAAAATCTGCAACAGGTTATTTGTCTTATTGTGAAGAAGTAGGCTGTGATTGGGAAGGACTTCAGAACAGTATCCCCGAAAAGTTTGATACCGCAGCAATACTCGAATTGCCTGAATTTTTACAAGAGGATGGTTATAGTAATATTGCATCAGGTGTTGAAGTGCCTTTGGATTATAGTAAGCCTTTGCCTGACGGATACAAAATGACTGAACTTCCCGAATGTACAATGCTTTATTTTCAGAGTGAGCCTTTTGATAATCCCGATGATTTCGGTGTATATATCGGTCACGTATATAAGTCTTTGGAAAACTATAACTTTGAACGCTACGGCTTTATTTTTGCAAAAAATATTGCTCCATCTTTTAACTTCGGTGCACAAATAGAAATCGGCGCAAGAATCGCTGTACCGGTTATACAAAAATAATCATCCGGAACTCACCTGATTGTGTGTGAGTTCCGGATTTATATTACCATTTTCTGTTTGACACATCGGGACACTTCTGTTTTTTGAAGGCTGCACGAAATTCAACATAACAGCCGCATTTCATGCACACTCCCGAAATCAGATGTTCGCACTTCTTGCAACACGAAAGCCGTGCTTCATATGTCTCGGCATCTGCTCTTTCCCCATCGGAAAGTTTATCTATACGCATCTTTATGTCATCAAGCATACCGTTTTCGGCACACTCACGAAGCAGACACATTTTACACTCTTCCATATTATCTGATTACAAACTTTACAACAGAACAAGGAGGAAGTGTTGCTTTAAATCCGTCATTAAGTGTTTCAAAACCCTTGAATTCCTTTATTCCGACAGCATCCCTTTTATCAAACGAGTTGTGATCGTGTGCATCACCGCAAAGAATTTCTGCAGTGATTTCAGATGCTTCAAAATCGGCAACCTGACAGCGTACTTCTGCAGATTCACTCATAGAAGTATTGACAACAGTAGAAATTATCGTTCCGTCATCCGTTATTGATGCACTTTCAACAATCTGCGGTAAATCACCGTTTTCTGAAATATTCCTGCTTGTTGAAAAACTTCCGAGAAGTGTGTTCTCGCCATGATCTGCAAACATTTTGAAAACAAAATATGTCGGCGTAAGAAGCATCTCTTCACCGTCTGTGAGAATCATTGACTGAAGCACATTAATCGTCTGTGCAATGTTTGCCATTCTGACTCTGTCACTGTGCTTATTAAATATATTAAGCGTAAGTCCCGCAACAATCGCATCACGCATTGAGTTCTGCTGATAAAGGAATCCGGGATTTGTACCTTCCTCAACATCGTACCAGGTACCCCATTCGTCAACAATAAGTCCGATGCGCTTTTCAGGATCGTAGCGATTCAATACTTCGCTCTGACGACGAACAAGCTCTTCCATGCGGTAAGCCTTTTCAACCGTTGTATAGTATTCATCATCGGTAAAGGAAAGTGCAGAGCCCTTGTGACCCCAATCACCCGGAACTGTATAATAATGAAGGGAAATACCGTCAATCCTGCTTGCAGCCTTCTTCATTAAAACTTCTGTCCAGTTAAAATCAAAACCGTTTGCTCCGCAAGCAACTCTGTAAATGTGACTGTTTCCGTTATAATCACGGACAAAAGTCTCATAGCGTCTGAACTGATCGGCATAAAACTCGGGTAACATATGACCGCCACAGCCCCAGTTTTCATTGCCTACACCAAAATATTTGACTTTCCACGGCTTGTCCTGACCGTTAGCTTTACGAAGATCAGCCATCGGTGACACTCCGTCAAAGGTCATATATTCGACCCATTCACTCATTTCCTGAACAGTACCCGAACCGACATTACCGTTAACATAAGCTTCACAGCCAAGCTGACGGCAAAGCTCAAAAAACTCATGAGTTCCGAAAGAATTATCCTCAATGACACCGCCCCAGTGGGTGTTGATCATCTTTTTTCTGTTTTCCTTCGGACCGATACCGTCTTTCCAATGATATTCGTCGGCAAAGCAACCACCGGGCCAGCGAAGAACAGGGATTCTGATCTCTTTAAGTGCGTTGACAACGTCGCATCTCATACCGTTAACGTTGGGAATAGACGAATTTTCGCCAACATAAAGACCTTCATAAATACATCTTCCGAGATGTTCGCTGAAGTGTCCGTAAATATCTCTGTTGATTTTTGAAAGTCTCTGATTCGGATTAATTAAGTATTTTTCCATAGCAACCACACCGACAAATGACGGCGAACCTTTCATAATAGTTTAACAGAAAACAACGGGATAAAAACAAAAAAGGACTTTCAAATGAAAGTCCTTAATTTCATATACCCTGAAAACTGAACAAAGAAACTTAGTGAAAGAATCATACGAATCAGGTCAAGCCCTCGACCTATTAGTACTGGCTAGCTGAACGTGTCACCACGCTTACACTCCCAGCCTATCAACCTCATAGTCCATGAGGGGTCTTACCAGCTTAAGCTGTGGGATATCTTATCTTGGAGACGGCTTCACGCTTAGATGCTTTCAGCGTTTATCCGATCCGTACATAGCTGCCCAGCTGTGCCACTGGCGTTACAACTGGTGCACCAGAGGTACTTCCATCCCGGTCCTCTC